>JAEZFD010000054.1 GCA_023417655.1 Planctomycetota bacterium
CCCCCCCACCCCCCCCCCCACCGCCGCCCCTCGGCGTTCAGCCCGTCGTCTCTCCGGATGTCATCCGAACACATATGAAATCGCAGAGAGAGAAGGCCCGATCAACTTGTCGCCGCCCTCAGCGAAGGCATCAGGGAACCAATTCCAGAGATGCCGCTCGAAGGCCTCGGATTCGCCTGAATCAGTGAAGGGCGGTTTGCTCTGCGGAACGAAGCGATTCCCAAATTGCGCAAACAGCGATGCTCGTCTGTATGACTCTTAGAACTCCCCGACGACATCATCACCGGCCCGGGTCGTCAATGCGCGATAGACCTGCAGAGCCATATTCTCGGAGAGGAAGACGACGGCCCCATCACACAGGAGATGCTGCGCACCGCCCGTGTGCAGACTTGAGGGTCCCCAGACAGAATCGAGCGTCGTGACTCCCATCTGAGATGTCATTGCATAGTTCTGGTGATTGATCGCAGAAGAGTTCCCGGCACAGTCGTACGGGGCGGAAGAACAGTTCATGACATTAAACCATGATGACACGAAGCTCGCCGTGCTGCCGTCAATCCAGACGCTGGCATCCTGTTCGCGCGATTCGGCGACCATCAGCGTATTGGACGTTCCGTCGGTAATGTCACGAATTTTCGTGCTGCGACCTGGATAAATGGCGCCGTTCGGACTGAAGCCTCCCATCGGGTTGGAAGGACTCAACTTCATCGTGTCAGTCGCGGCCATCGCGGCATAATTGCGAATGGCATAACGCGGCGCCGGGGTCGCGAGCCCAGTGTACACCGACGCAGATGTATAATCCTGACCATTAAAACTCGGGCAGCGATAAGCCGGGATGACTTTTTCGGCCACCGGACGGTTTGTCGCATGCAGCGAAGAGAGGTTGTAATTCAACTGATTGTACATCGTCCCCTGATCAAGGTAGGGAAGGATCAAGGACGCGAAACTATGGAGATGATTCGTCGTGTTGTCGGCAGCGGAGTTCGTGAAGGCCCAGACTCCAACATTTGGCGACGGAGCTCCGGGAATTGAAGTACTCGCCGGCGGAAAGGCATTCATTGTGCTTTCGTAATTGTGCATCGCGAGCCCAATCTGCTTGAGATTGTTCTTGCACTGCGTACGTCTGGCCGCTTCACGGGCTTGTTGAACCGCAGGCAGAAGCAGGGCAATTAATACTGCGATGATCGCAATTACCACGAGTAACTCGATCAGCGTGAACCCACGACTTTTCGACATAAAAGAACTCCAGGCATTTTCAGGCAGGCAACAGAGGCGGGACAGTTCCTCGACAATCTGACATTCCAATTGATACCAGAATATCGAGCAGCCTATCAATGCACTGGTAAAACCTCAAATCAGGCCGAGGGAGTTTGATATTCGCTCACGTCGGATCTTTCTTCGAAGAAAATCAATCTGTTGCAGGTGCGGGGCGAGTCTGCCAGATACGGCATTCACCGACGGTCGCAACATGGTGAAAGCGAGTCGCGAGTTCGGCCGCGAGTTGAGGGATTGTCTCCACAGGAGGCACCGGAATCTGGGAATTCGGATCCGCCGGAACTTCGACAAAAATCAATTGTGAATGTCGCTTGAGATCTCGCAGAAACAACTGGAGATGAAAATCTGCGTCAGCCCAGGAGACGTGCATCAAGTGTGGGTAGGCATAACGGGTTCCGGATGGAAGATTGGTCTGAACATAGATTTCAGGCCGATGGCCCCAGACGACGAGGTAAGATTGAGGAGTCGCCCATCGTTGAATTTCATCGCTGAAGGGATCGGTCCAGGACAAGGGAAGCGGAAAATGCCCCCTCGGGATTGATGCATGCCCAAATCGGACTGCCGGAACGACTGGCATGATCGCAGCGAGAAAACAGCAATACGCGGCATGTCTCGCTTTCCACGGCGCGGCGATCCCTTGTTGCACATCCGGGAGGCGCTGAACCACTTCATTCCAAGAGAGAGAATTCCAGAGCAGCAGGGGCGTCAGCAGAAAGAGAAAATAGTGATGAAAAAACTGACCTGTCTGGATAATTGACATCACAGCAATTAACAGCCAGATAAAACTGAATGTCAGGCCCCATTGGATCTGCAGACCACGTCTTGCGGTTTCGAGAAGCCCCACCATCCCTCCGATCGCCACCAGCACTTGCACCATAAAAAACAAACGGGAATCAATGCAGTTAAAGATCGCTGAAGGAAACGCCAACGCCCGAACGATCCATGGCTGTCCTGAGGTACTGGCAGCATACTTCAGAGTTGAAATGACATAGAGGCGCCAGACTTCGTAGAGGCATTCCTCCTGACAGGCATATATCAGAACACCTAAAAGAGGTAATACCGCTCCGATGATTAATCCGCTGCGCGCGTTTCCTGTTCGAAACTTCAAGACAGCGAAGATGCCAAGCGCGAATGCCAAGGGTCCGGCCTGAAGTTTTCCGAACGGTGCCGCCCCAAGCAGCAGGCCGATGATCAGGCATTGCCAGAATGGTGCCGAGTTCGAATGGGCATGTCGGCTGATCATCCAGAACGCCAGCGACATGCAGAAAATCGGGACATGTTCTCCATTGAACATCACATAGTCAGCGACGTTACAAGCCCCGAGAAAAGAAAACAGGGATGTGGCTGTGATTGCGGCGATTTTGTGGTTCACCAGATGCCGAAGCGAGGCAAAGAAGAGACATGCGTTCCCGCCCCAGAAGAGGGCGGTCAAAAGCCGGGAGAGCCCATAGTTCGCCACCCCACCCCACAAATAAGGCAGCATGAGGGGATAGACAGTCAAAGGACCAGAAGTCGTTCCGTCAAAGGCGATCCAGAACCGGGGATCGGTCTTCAATGTGATCGCGCCCGCCAGCCAGAGGTCTTCATCAAAGCTCCCTCCCATTGTTGCCATGGAAGGGACCCGCAAGATCATCAGCCCCCCGAATCCGACCAGAACAAGAAGCACTTCCCAGAAAGACCAACGGTCCCGTGCACTCTGGGGAGTCCGAAGAATCCGCGCCAGAATCATCGACAAGGTCAAAGCGAACAGCAGGACGGCAATTCGCCAAGCCCAAGGTGTTGCTTCCCCAATCAGATTGACCCACGGAGTAAAATAGCCCGTATTTGACATGGACTGCCTTCTCTGCCCATTCGAAAGGTGGCCACTTCCATCTCCGGCCCGTGGGAGATGGTTCTGACGGCTGGGTCGCGAAGATCCTACCATAAGCCTTCATTGAATTGAATTTGTACTCTCCCGGGGCCGACGAGTCGTCGGTCTCCCGATGAGAGCGAGACAGCTGCACGATGCTAAAAACAGGCGGTTGCGAAGACTTCGCCACTTGTTCGGACTGAATCTCAATGTGCCTGAATGAATGGAACGCGGCTCGCTGACGGCCTATACTTCCAGAGATCGAGCAGAACTGAACGCGCACGCTCCGGGCGGAAATTCTGCGAAAATGGCGAAATCACATCTGATTCCGCAGTCTCTGCCGTCAAATCGGTTTCCCATCATCATTCCGATCTTCAGTAGCCTTGTCCGAGGCCATGACTATTTCTCGGTTTGACGAATGTGGCAGTGAAAAAGCTGTACGGAAACAGGCGACGAGAGGCCGTTGAGATCGCATCAGTCATTTCCGCACGGCACAGCAAGCGAGAAGGATGGGGTATGAAAGCGCGACGTGACATTTTCCCTCACGTCATTGAAATGAACCTGCAGGCCCGGCGACGACTTGGCTGCTGTGTTTATCTCGTGTACGACGCAAACGAATGGGCGCTGATTGACATCGGGTATGAAGACACCCTGGAGGACATCGTCGAGTTGATTCGACAGATGGACTTCCCGCTGTCTCAGTGCAAGTATCTGGTCGCCACCCATGCTGACGTGGATCACACGCAGGGACTAAAGCGAGCCAAAGAGCTGATGCCGCAGGCTCTCGTTGTGGGCCACCCCAGCGCAGCCAAGCTCCTCGCGGAAGGCGAACGAATCATGACCTATGCCGAGATTTCGGCACAGGGAATTTCAATCGACCTGCCTGCCGTCAATTTCGATCAGACGATTGACGAGGGAAGCAAGCTCCAGATCGGCGGACTGACGCTCGATGTCTGGCACACGCCGGGTCACGCGGTTGCCCAGTTGTCATTCCGTCTGGGGAATCTGCTGTTCTCCGGCGACAACATTTATCGCGATGGCTGCGTCGGCAACATCGATGCCCATCACGGATCCGACATCCCGGCATTCATTCAGTCACTGAAGCGGATTCAGGCGAGTGACGTCGAATGGCTGCTGCCAAGCCATGGCCCTGTCTTCAAGAAAGACGACGCCATGCTGCAGAAGACCATCGACCGACTCGAGGTCTATCAGCACATGGCCGACTTCGGAACCTGTGCTGTCGACTGGCCACTGCTGGATGAGTGGGACGACGAACTCGCTAAGGGATAATTCATAACCAGCCCGCAGATCACACTGTGGATGTAATACATTCGGGTCCGCGAGATTCACTGCCAGACGAAGCCAGTGATCTCGCGGGCTGTTTCTTTGCGCCTCCTCCGAGTGAACGCTTACTCGCTACCCATCAGCCTTTCGTAGTGGCTGGATCGTTCTTTGCAGTCCATCTCATTTCCATTTCGATCCCATTGCGGGTATCACAGAGGCGGCCGTCGATTAGAAATTGACGGAGATATTGATTGAACGAAGCCTGCCGAAGCGAAGAGAGAGGGCACTTCAATGCTGCGAATCGGTCGTTTGCTGGCACTGATCTGGTTCTGTGTGCCAGTCATCGCAATTCAAGCCGCGCAGCCGGAGTCACCTGCTGCGAAGTCGGTCGAGATGACCGATGCGGAACGCCAGTTCGCCGAACTGCTGACAGGTGCTGTCCTTGAAGGAGCGTTCAGTACAGACCTGGCCCCGGCCGCCGTTCCGAAACCGGAAGGCTATTCCATCCTCTCTGCATCGAAGATCGAAGGCGAGCGGTGGGTCATTCAGGCCAAAATGACTTACAAGACCATCGAAGTTCCCATCCCGATTCCCGTTCAGGTTTACTGGGCGGGTGATACGCCTGTTCTGCAGGTAACAGACCTCGCAATTCCACTGCTCGGGGAAGGGTTTTACGCCCGCGTGTTGTTCTATCAGGGACGCTATGCCGGAACATGGCAGCATGGAAAAGCGGGCGGGCAGCTCTGGGGTAAAGTGACGCGCTCCGTTGCTTCGCCAGCCCCCACTTCCGAGAAGAGTCCCACCGGATCGGCAACGGACCAGAAGTGATGGAACGTCGAAAGCCAGGCACCCCACACTCCGGGGCTTCAATTCTCAAGTGAACCGAATCGGGCCGAGCCGGTGAGAGCGCACGTCAGAGTCAACAAGCAGAAACGCGTCGGGTGTCTCACGACGCCGGTGTTTCTGGTGTTCTGCTTCGTGTTCTTTGCAGCTGGGATGGGAGTCCTCTGGATCGGACTTGGAGAACCACTGGTCAATGTGGTCCGGGCCCAATTCTGGGAAGAGGTTCCCTGTACGATTCTCTCGAGTGCGGTCGAAGGCCGAAAAACCTATCGAGTCGCGATTCACTACGAATACGAAACTGGGCAGGTCCGCAGGGAAGGCAGTCGCTACTCTTTCGTCACAGGATCCACCAGTGGCCGCGACAGCAAACAGAAAGTCGTGGATCAGTATCCGGTTGGGAAGCAGACCGTCTGTTATGTCAATCCGAACAACGTTTCGGAATCAGTCATCAACCGAAACTTTCAGTGGGCGATGCTCGTTGGACTGGTCGGCATTCCCTTTGCCGCGGTTGGAGCGGGGGGTTGCCATGCCCTGATGTCTCAGAGACGGAAGAAGCATCAGGCCGAGACCGAAATCGATACAGACAGTGAGAAGGTTTCGGCCATGCGGGACGACATCACGATGCATGATGAAGCATTCACTCATCACGCACTGCACGAAGAACCTGGGCCGATCACGCTTAAACCTGAGTCAGGGAGGCTAGGGGCTTTTGTCGCGCTGCTGGTACTCGGACTGATCTGGAACGCAATCGTTAGCATCTTCGCCTTCCAGATGGTCGGAGACATTCGGAAAGGCGACCATCCCTGGATACTGGGCCTTTTTGTTAGCGGATTTGGTCTGGTTGGTCTCGCGTTGCTCGTAGGAGCGATCTATAGCTTCCTGAAGCTGTTCAATCCGATTCCGGTTCTCGTCCTCGAACGGACTCAACTTCCACTCGGAGGAACGGGAACAGTCAGATGGACGTTCCGGGGGTCGACACGATCACTTCACGATTTCAAGATCTCGCTGGAGTCGATCGAACGTGTCACATACGTTCGCGGTACGAACACCAGCACCGAAGACCACAAGCTGCTGGAGAATGTCCTGTATGAATCCATGGAGCCTTCCGAAATCGAACGGGGAGAAATCACAGTCGAGATCCCCACTGACGCCATGCATTCTTTCGAGGCTCTGAACAACAAGATTGTCTGGAGACTCAAGGTCCACGGGAGCCTTCGCTTCTGGCCTGATGTGAACGAGATTTTCCCGATCCGCGTGGTGCCACACGAATGAACGAGATCCGTCTGCAGACCGATTACGACGCGTACTATCCCGGCACAGATCTTGTTGCCACGGTCACTTGGCACTTCAGTGAACCGCCGACGGGGTTCCTGTTCCGTTTGCTCTGGACCACAGAGGGGAAGGGAACTCAGGATGTCGGACAGGTCTCCACGAAGCGGATTTCCACCACTAAGTCTCAAGGGTCCGAGGACGTCAAGATTCGACTCCCCTGGGGACCTTACAGTTACTCTGGCAAACTGCTTTCCATTCTCTGGTCGATCGAGGTGACTGCAGAGCCCGGTGGAGAAACTGCCAGCTTCCCTTTCATCATGGGGCCCGACGCGAAAGAGGTCCTGATGGGCACATCGAAGGCAGGTTCATCTACGCTCCACGATAATGATAACTCATCATCAGAATCGGCTTGAGGAACGCGCGGCGATCAGAGAACTCGCCTGAAAGAAGCCCCATCGGCGTGAGGAAAGTGGAGCTGATGGGAGTCGAACCCACGGCCTCTGCATTGCGAACGCAGCGCTCTCCCAACTGAGCTACAGCCCCCGACGCCTCAAATTGTGCCGGTTGCGCTCGCGCGTGTCCAGTGAAATTTGTGTCGCAGTGCGCGCGACCATGTCTTGAACGATTGTAGGGAAGACACTGTGAAGAGGCTCGGTCTGATCAAACGCAGAACGCCACCGCTTCACAAAGATCCCCTGTGTTCGTTCCTGATACTCACGTGCTTCACAGGCGACCATGGATTTCGAACCGGGTGACATTGCAGCCTGTCATGGGACTGACTGGACCAGTCGATTGATTCGCTGGGGCACATTCTCGATCTTTCCCCCTGCTGACCTGCGGGTCGGTCCCTCGCATGTCGCCATTCTTTATCGCTGGCGAGATTCTGTCTGCTGGGGGGAATCCACAACACTGTGCCCGCGCCCCTGCCTGATCCGAGGTGAACCGGTTTCAGGTGCTCAATGCCATATTCCAGCAGACCGCATTGCCGACTACGTCGATGCCGGGGGGCATGTCGACATTTATCGACTGACTCCGATCTTCCGGCTTGTCCCAGACGAGTCACGGTTGCTGACCCGGCTGTTCATGAACGAGTTTCTTGACCAGCCCGTGCGCTATGACCTGAAGGGAGCCCTGCGATCTGGAACTCGCCTTTATCAGATTTCCAGCTTCTTCCCCGGCGCGAATCTGGACGAACTGTTCTGCTCAGAGTTGGTCGCGGCATTTGCGATGCGACTGAACCGGATGAATCAGGGAAATCCGTCACGCTATCACCCGGCCCGTCTGCTGCGGGAACTCGTCAGGTCAGGCATCTATCGCCGGGTTGCCACCTTCGATGGCACCGGCGTGCATCTACATCAGAAGAGAGGCCCCCGACAATGAGAACGTTTCCATCGCCCGGCATGATGCGAGCATTTCTCACAGCGGTCTTCATCGTGTTTGCGCTCTCTGCATCCGGTTGGGCTCAGGTGGGGAACTTTGTGTCCTCAGATGCCGAGTTTGTCGTTGCCGCCGAGCAGGCGAGAGTTCGCTCGGCGCAGTTCTGGTCAGGGGCTGTGCTCCCCGGAAGGTGGTCAAAAGCGTGTCCGATTCGGATCGACCTCAACTCCCGAAATGGGAGCGGAGCGACCAGCTTTCGAATCGAACAAGGTGAAGTTTTTGACTGGAGGATGTCCGTCTCCGGAACACGGGAGGAGATCATCCGCGAAGTGATTCCTCATGAAGTCGATCACATGGTGCGGGTGTCACTCATCCGGCGTCCGATCGAGCGGTGGCTGGATGAAGGTTGCGCCTCGCTCATGGAATCGGAGGGGGCTCACTTTGAACTTCGACGCCGAGCGATGTTACTGCCAGCTTGTTTCTTCACGCCACACTGGCTCGAACAGCTGGAGTACCCGGCACGCAGTGATGAGATGAACCAGGTTTACGCGGCTGGCTTCTCGATGGTGGAATACCTCCTGACGCGAGCGCCACCGGACTGCCTATTGCGTCTGCAGCAGGAACCGGGATCTCTGCGAACTCGACTGGAACGGAACTATGGAATCACCCCCGAGCGACTGCTGCAGGACTGGAGCCAGTGGCGGTCGACAAATGGTGCCTGTGATTGCGCTGGGGTCAGATGTCCGCTCCATTTCCCACGTAGTCTTCCAGCGAATCTGCCCGACAGCCTTTTGGCCCCGTTTTCTGCACCGGTCCCATCTGCAATTCAGCCCCAAGCGATCAAGCCGACGCTCATAATCTGGACCGCCAGTTGGTGCGGGCCCTGTCAGCAGTTTCATCGCGACTTTCATCGCCTGCCGGAATTTCGTCGTCAGCTCGAAACCGCCTTCTCACTGGACTGGAGACCGGTGCCGGCAGAGCCGTCTCTGAGTTCCAACGCCACACTCAAAGTTCCGACCTTCAAGACGGGATCACTGAAGATCGAAGGGTATCGCGGCCCGGAGGATCTCCTTCTAAATCTTGGAGTGACCGATCCACGGGGAGTTGCCCCGACGCATTCAAACGATTCAGCGGACCTGCGAGACACTCCATCCAACAATGATGCATCTGTCATTCCAGCGAATGAACCAGGGGACTTGCCCCACCCGCCAATCCGGACACGGGGGAAGGAAAAGGAATCACTGACAAGCAGTGATCAAGCGGACCCTCCACTGATCTCGTCAGAAGTTGATCGTACAGAGGAGACTCGCTCACCCGTTACTCCAAGCCCCAGCGAGCTGGCAGAGAGCATCATTGAGGCCATCCCAGTTACTCTGACTGTCCTGCAATGGACGGGGGTGATCGGAGGAAGCGTTGCGACGGGGGGGCTACTGGGACTCTCGCTTTCGTTCCTCTCCGGACTGACGAAAGTTCGACAGCTTCGCTCTGCCCGGACAGTGTCCACGGCCAGCGAAGGAGGAGCGGCTGATGGGCCGATCCCCTTTCCCCGTGAACTGGAGGAGGCGCGTCAGTTACTTGCGCTCCGACAATCAGAGGGACGTGTGGCGGTACTTGATGCACTCCGCGGACTTTTTCTCGACGACGAGCTCGAGAGATTTGAACAGAGGCCGGAATCACCAGAAGCCGCGTTTGCCGGTTCGCTCCGCAAGGCGATTGATCTCCGTGTTTCAGAAGTGGCTCCGTTAAGCGTCGACGCCTGATCCGGTGTCACACGCTGGACCATAACGCGAGATCCGCACCAATCAATTTCCAGAATCGCTCACTTCAACTCTGCCATCGAGGGAGAACATTATGCCTATTGGAGATCCCGCCCGTGAACAGTTCCGCCGAGCGATCGTCTCGCTAAGGAACCTGCACATCGTGGCCGCATTGTCGCCGCTTTTCACTTTGCGGTCTGAACTGCTGGCGAATGATGAACTTTCTGATCGAGGCGGGTTTGATACGCCGACTCAGCAGCATCTGAAAGCACTACTCGTCAATTGCGACCGCTGGCGGCGCCGCGTCACCCATAATCCAGATCAAGCAGATCTGGGTGACAAAATTGAAAGGGCAATCGATCCGAACGGCATCGTCTCGATCGGCCAGAATCCATTCGGAGGAGACGACATTCAGAATCAGTCCGGCGGACTGATTGACCTTCCATTCGCACTCGATGGAAGTGATCCTGACATTCCACTGATGTCCCAGATCAAGTTGCGAAGCACGAACGCACTCGTTCTGCTGGGAGCGATTGATAAAGCGATCGTTGCCTGGACTCGGCTTAACAGTCGTGACCGCACCCGGTTTATTACCCGTTATGACTCACTCAGAGTATATGGGAATTATCAAGAAATCCTGGGTTATCTCTGTGCCTTCGGCGGAGATGAGAACCGGGTGGATGTTGCCCAGGTTCTTCCTTCGGACGAGCCCTTGGGACCTGACGATAGCCCAAATCGGCGCTCGGAATCAGTCAACAATTCTCCTGACTTGTCTCCTTTGGCGTAACGGGAATCGATCTTATTAAAAAGCAACAGCCGCGTACTCGCATTTGCAAGTACGCGGCTGTTTTCGTTTTGTCGAATTATGTCACGCGGCGAAGCGACTCCGTCTTCTCGCGAAGCTGGTCAACTCTCACCTAGCGCCTGTTGGGATCGCAAGACTGATTAGTGTTTTGTTGGCAGCGATCATCAAGTCGACACCAGGCATCACGAGCAGCATTTCGTGCTTCCTGCCAACTCAATCGGGTGTCGTGTTTGACCTGATTCCAATCTCGTTCGAGATCCTTCTCGACAGAATCAAACGTTTTCCCGGCATGCTGTTGACGGCGTTCAACTCCATATCGATAGGCAGGAGCCATCGTGTCAAACGGGACGTCCTTCTTGAAGTAAGGACGATTTTCGTAGTTTGTGCGCCAGTGCTCGACTTCGACCGTTGGGTCGATTTCTTCAGCAACGGCTTTACCGCCGTAACCGCCAGCGACTGCACCGACGACGGCTCCGACGGCTGCACCAACTGGTCCGCCCAAAGCTCCCCCTGCTGCCCCTGCTGCTGCACCCGTCACGGCTGCGCCGATTCCGACGCCAATTGGGTGTGCTCCGTGTTCGCCGCTCAGTGGATCTTCATTTTTATCCACTGGAACTCGTTCCGCTTGCCCGCGTTTATTATCAGGTTTTGGATGTTTACTCATGGTGAAACGCTCCATCAGGCTGTTGTAGGTTAAAACGCAGAGACTGTTCTGCGAAACCGATGCCAATAGCCGTATCTCGGGAGAAGGACGGGGAGAAGAACTCCCTGCGCCGTGCACAATCCCTTGAGCCGAAATGAGATGGAGCATGCGAGATTTATAAGGCAGTTACCACGCGTGCCCCACATCCGGAACAACCTGAAAGAACGTTGTTCCCGGAGCGTTCATCTCGAGCGTCGAGAGCGCACTGAAGCCGACGCGGTGAAGAAGTGACCTAAACAGTTGACGACTATCAGTTTGTCGCAAACTGTGGTTTGCGCCCGGCGAGAATCTGGGCAAGGTGCATGACTGCGATGGGCTTCTTCTGGCGCCGGAGCAGTCCTTCCAAATGCATCAGACAGGACATGTCTCCTGCCGTGATGACCTGAGCCCCTGCCTGCTGATGGTCCGCAATGCGATCATTCCCCATCATGCAGGAAACCGCTTCTTCGGCGACGGCAAATGTCCCACCGAAGCCACAGCATTCATCTCGTCGCTGGAGATCGACAAGGGTCAGTCCCCCCACCTGCTTCAACAAGGTTTCCGCTTTGTTCTCAAGCGTGACCATTCGCTCCGAAGAGGGCCCCAGTCGAAGCTCCCGCAACCCGTGGCAGCTGTTGTGCAATCCAACTCGATAGGGAAACGTGACGTCGAATGCCGTGACCTTCATGACATCGACGAGAAATTGGGTGAGCTCGAAGGTCTTGTTCTGAATGGCGTGATAGGCCGGATCGCCCTGGCGGAAGAATGTCTCATAGTGATGGGTGACCATCGCTACGCAACTTCCAGAGGGGCAGACAACCGCATCGTATGGAGTGAAGATTTCAACGAAACGACGGGCGAGGGGAACCGCATCGTCCCGGCACCCGGTATTCGCCATCGGCTGCCCGCAACAGGTCTGTGCCTCAGGAAACTCGACATCACAGCCTAGTTTTTCGAGGAGCTCCAGAGTCGCCATCCCGACATCGGGATACATCTGATCGACGTAACAGGGGATGAACAGCCCGACTCGCATCTTATAGGTTCTTCGTCGTAACAGAGGAATATGACAAGGCTGACGGGTTGATACTGATCAAGTTGATTCTAATCAATCTGCCGGCCATCAGTATTGTCGCCTTCAGTCGGCTTCTTGAGGCGCGTCGTCGGCATCGTCGACCGACTTCGGGCCGTAATCGAATGCAAAGATTTCATCCAGTCCCGCTGTCCAAGGCAAGGGACTAGTGGACCCCTGAAGGACCGTGAACTCACTTTTCAGTCTTCGCAGCCAGCGAGTTTCATCAACACAGACCGCCGCCGGCCAACACTGCCGTGTTCTGCCGAAGGAGGCACACCATGCCCCCTGACAAACCATCAGACGACTGAGCGGCGCCGCGTTCAACAACTCAGAAATCTCCTCGGGGGAGAATTCATCCGGTTCATGCTGCAAGACAATAATCAGCGGACTCTGTGCAGCAATCGACAAGGCTTCAGGAATCGTTCTAAATGAGGCAACTGCCCCGGCATTCAACTGGGCCAGCTGAACCACATCTTCCATTCCGGAAGTTCTGCCGATCAGCACGAGGGAGTCTACTATGACGTCAGCCATCGTGCTGCTGGTTTCGTTGACGCAGGGTCTGCAGTTCCTCCACGAAGTCATTGACGTCCTGGAAAGACCGATAGACCGACGCAAACCGAACGAAGGCAACCTGATCGATCCGACGCAGTTCTTCGCAGACTTTCTCTCCGATGTAGCGAGACGGAACTTCCCGTTCAAACGTCTCATACACGGAATGCTCGACGTGATTGATGATGTTCTCAATCTGATCAGGGCTGATCGGGCGTTTATAACAGGCCTTCTCGATCCCCAGTCGAATCCGTTCACGTTCGAACGGGATTCGCGAACCGTCTTTCTTAATCACCTTTAAAGGTGACTCTTCCATTTTCTCATAGGTCGTGAATCGTCGACCACACTGCAGGCACTCACGTCGCCTGCGGATCACGAATTCCTGGCTCCCGCGGGAATCCACGACTTTACTTTCGCCTTGTCGACAAAACGGGCACAGCATAGTCGCACTTCAATTCCATTCTGACGTGTGCCCCCCTGACATCGGGTCCGACGTTCCCGGGGATCCACAATTTCATCTCATCGCTCAATGGCACTGCTCAACGTCACTGAGCAGAGCAATTCCGGCCGTTGATTGTTTGGATCTCAGAATAGCGATCTCAGACGTGATCCGTCATCCCCGTGCCCGCTTCAATCCCGGGATTGCTCCGCGCCAGACTCCATGCAGAATGCGACTGCTGTTAAGGGCTCCCGACGGCGTCGTCGATTTTCTTCTGCAGTTGAGCTTTCAAGCGAACAGACTGCTGCTGAACCAGTTCTTCAATTGCCTTACGGGAGCCGTCTCCCAGCAATGTTACGCCGGGGCCTTCGAGAACCCCGATTCTGCGGAGATCGATGTCTTTAATTTTGAGGTCCAGCTCAGCGACTTTGGGATCGAGCGAGACGCGAGGAAGTGGCGTTTCAAGTGAAAACTTCAGTTCCGGGCGGGTTTCGAGCACCAGTCTTAGTTGAATGGTGGCATCCGACTCGGCTGTCCCGTTCCAGCCTTTCACGCCATAGTTCCACCAGGCGAATGTCACCTCGCAGTGAGCGCGCAAGGTCAGTAACAACTGGAATCGAACAGTCGGTCCATCACCGGGCAACTGTTGGATTTGCACCTGCAATGTCTCTGCAGGGCGAACGAGACGAGCGGAGTACCGCTGCCAGAAGCCGTGATTGACTTCACGCTCGCGCTTCGAAACGCGGAGACCTTTCACCCGGAAGCCGTCGAATCGCTCGGTAGTGCGTCCCCACTTCCGATCGTCGACGTATTCCTCGGTGAGCGCCTGCTGCAGGCAGAGCTTCAGAATATCGCCCAGTGATTCCGGCGGCTTCCCAGAAATGGGGGGAGCAGTCGCAGGGAGAGAGAGCTGAACTGTTTGAGCTGCGGCCCCCGGCGCGGCCTCGCCTGCCTGCAGATTCGCGGCGCGACAAGCGAACAGGAGACCGATGAAAACAGCAAACGGGGGAATGAACTCCCCCGTTGTTCGAAATGTCATGTCAGGGATCCTTCCCCTTGCGACGGTTGTTCTCCAGCGTCAGCTGGAAAACTATTTCTGGGCGTCCCACCACCAGCGATTGGCTGGGAGTTCAGGAGCCTTGGATTTCTCTGTCACCGCACCCAGGCGAGGAGATTCCTGCTGAATGGCGGCGTCATTCAGGATCGACTGGACATCACCCCGAACACCACCGGCGACCTGAAGCACCACGTCTGTCCCATGATAGACACGGTAATTCACCAAGGATTCTGTCTGAGTCGGTGCTTCCAATCGAGCGGGTTGATAAGTTCCGTCAGCAGCGAACACTCCACGATCCCAGTTGACCTGTCGATCCATCTGGTGATTCTGAATCAGAGCCGCCACCATGGCCAGATCAAAGATCCCCTGCAGGTCAGCGAAGACCGGATCCGCTTTCGCAAGTTCGTCATACTTCGCAGTAAAGGTTTCAGCAAACTTACGGTTCACCGCTTCTGCTTTCCCGGTCGAGACGCGTGCTCCGGTCGAAGTCAGGAACTCGTTCTCAGACAGGCACTTCACTCCGGTTCCGCGAATCTCAAAGGCATCGCCTTCGGGAGAGTGAACAATGGCCTCGCACTGCAGAGTCATCCACCAGCGAAGGGCATCCAGATTTCCGGAAGCCAGGGATGATTCTTTCGCCAGCAGCTGGAAGTAGTCTGGAATCTGGGCATTGGTCTTCAGCTGGCCGATGCCGATCAGCTTCATTCGATAGTCAGCTTCCACCATCACGCGAGCGACACGGCTGTCGGTCGGAACTCCCATGACGGTGATGTCCTGAGTTCCCAGAATACCGGCAATCTGATTCGCCCAGCGTCGAACTCCGGCTGGGGAGAGCGGACCTTTGGCCTGAGATGACACAACGAAGTCGTTGACCTTCTTCAGGTTTTCAGGTCGTGGATCGATGGAGCATCCGAACGAAGCATTGGCTTCGCCGTTGAAAGTTCGCATCACCGTGACCAGGTCGTCGAGCTGCAGCGTCGGTCGCTGGGAATTTGATCCCAGTGCCCGGCCGTGTTCGTTGTACTTCCAGCCTTCGGCCGGTCCACCGAGTACGATTTCATTCTGCTCAGGATAAAGCAGGACGAACTGAATTTCGGACAGTCCGGCAAGATTTCGCATCGAGTCGACAACCGGCTTTCCGGATGCCAGACGCTGAGCCACTTCTTTTTCCAGCCGAGTCAGCGAAACGAGTCGCAACTGGGAAGGAGTTTCTAGATCAGTGTTCAGCATGGCGTGGCGAGCCCGCTGACTGACTCCACTGAGCTGATTTCGGGCATCTTCACGAGTCTGACGGCTCAGCACACCGTTCGGAGCAACATGAACCCCGCTGAACGAGGGCATGACAGTTCCGCCGCCCGGCTGAGTGTTGTCCCAGGAATCTTCTCCGCCGGTCACGGCCTGGATCAGATACATCAGTTCCATGAAGCTCGCGCCACCGTTATTCACGAGTTCGCGGGAGATTTCAGCCCCGGTTTCGACGCGGTCACGTCGATTCTGGACTCGCGGAAGAACGGCCCAAGCTGCATCCGTATTTCCGGACTGCAACTGAGCGTTTGCCACCTTGAGGGCGAGATCTTTTCGGGCTTCTTCTGGCTGCTGGCCGACCAGTTCCGCAGCGGCTCCGAACTCACCTGAATTCAGGAGGGCGTCGATCTGCAGGGCGGGGTCGATTGAGATCTCAGCACCAAAGGCATTCTGGCCGATGGCGGTAGCGAAAAGGGTGAGCGTTGTCGCTCCGGCAGCCAGTGCCATGCGGAAACGCGACTTCTGATGTTCCGAAACGGCACTCAAGCATGCTGCGCGCGTCATCATGATTTGCTCCGCCAACGCCAGATTCTGGCGAAGGAGATTTAGACGATCCGATGGTGGCACGCGCCCCGATGGACCGCAGGAAATGAATCGAACCGACTGGCAACAGTCCGGCAACCGGCCTGTGTGTCGACGAACATCATTGATCGAACCGAGGCCTGATTGTGAGCCCGGACCGCACCTCTTAGAATCGTCTTCCCGACTTCCAGCGTCAAGAAGTTTCGCTGGAAAAGACTTGCGTAGGGCCGGACGATGGGGGCGGCAGTCGAAAGAATGAGAACAGACGGTACAATAAAACAATCTGATTCAACCGCCTGCAATGGTTAATCAGGTTGCAAGAGCCCTTCAGCCCTCTGGTCGTAAACCGGCCGCAACGTCAACTTCCTCCTCTTTCTTCGCCTGCCAGCCAGGCAGCTCCTCCCCAGATGCCTGAACTGCCAGAAGTCGAGACGATGGTGCGCGGGATTCGAGACGCCTTTAAAGGATCTCGGATCGAGGACGTTCTGCTGCCGGATTGCGATCGCCGGCCCATTCTGATTGAGCCGGAGTTTCCGGTTCTGCAGGCACAATGTCGAGGGCGTCAGGTTGTTGACGTGGTCCGCCGGGCAAAGCGGGTCGTCATCCAGCTCGACAACCAGACTGCTTTCGTTGTCGAGCCGCGAATGACAGGCCTCATGCTCGTCAGCGATCCCCCCAGCCGCGAACACCTCCGCTTCGAATGGCGTCTGGCCTCGGGACGAAAACGGCATTCCGTGTGGTTCTGGGACCGGCGTGGGCTTGGAACCCTCCGGCTGATGACATCTGAGCAGATGAACGAACGACTCGGCGGAACACGCCTTGGTCCCGATGCTCTCGAACTGACAGTAGATACCCTGAAGGAACGACTCGGCCGCACGAGTCGACCGATCAAGGTGGCCCTCCTCGACCAGAAACTGATCGCCGGGATCGGAAATCTCTATGCGAGTGAAATTCTGCATCTGTCAGGGATTCACCCCGAGACTCCCGCTGACCGAATTAGGAACCCTCGCCTGACCCGATTGCTCGACGCCATTCTCTCCGTCCTCAACGAGGCCATCATGTACGAGGGATCGACACTCGGGGATGGCACCTATCGCAATGTCCTGAATCAGGACGGCAGTTATCAGAATCAGCATCGGGTGTACGCGCGAGAGGGCGAGACCTGCCCAACCTGCACAAAGGGAATCATTGATCGGATCGTCCAGGCGCAGCGATCGACCTTTTTGTGTCTTCGGTGTCAGAAATAAATTTCGCTCTCCCGCTCTTTATCGCACAGCAGGGGGTTCGAATCGCGAATTGAAGGTAGCACGACGGATCATGAAACCCGACGACCTCCTCTGTTATTGCTTCCATGTCACGAAGCGCAAGATCCTGAATTACCTTCGTGTGCATCAACCCCGCCGCGCGAGCCAGTTGAGCGAATGCGGTGGAGCAGGGACCGGGTGCGGCTGGTGTGTCCCCTATTTGCAGAAGTGCTTCCGCCAGCACGATCCAGCGACAAGCCAGACTGAGGCAGAACTGACTGCTGAGGAGTACGCTGCCGGACGCGCCGCATACATCCGTGCGGGAAAAGGGACGCCGCGTCCCGGCACTGACCCCACAAAACCCGCGACGCCGGGAACCGACTGAGTGCCGCTGGAGAATCAGACCGGCCTTGCATGAATTTCCACGAAGAAACAGAATCGCCGCTGCAGTGACATGATCTACGGCCTTTTTATGGGGCCAACCGCATCGAGGCAGCTGTCTTGCAGCGCTTGCCATGGCGTGCAAGGAAAGGAATCAGCATGGAGCCGGTCAACGTCGTGACTCGATTAAGTTCTCTGATCACCCGAGGATCGTTCCGTACCCTTGCTCCAGCCCTTCTGATCCTGCTCCTGTCGCTTCAGGCAAGCGCCCAGCAGAATCGGGATGCATTCACCGCGCTTCGTCAACGAATGGTTGATGACTTCATTGTGTCAGAAGGTGTCACCAATCCCCGTGTCGTCGAGTCGATGCGGACGGTTCCCCGACATGAGTTCGTCCGACCAGATACTCGGAATCTTGCGTACTACGATCAGGCCATCTCCATCGGATTCAAGCAGACCATCTCGCCACCTTTCATTGTGGCCTATATGACAGAGTCACTGGATCCTCAACCGGAAGACCGCGTCCTAGAAATCGGCACAGGGAGCGGCTATCAGGCGGCCGTCCTGTCAGGGCTTGTGAAAGATGTCTACACAATTGAGATCGTCGAGCCGTTGGGCAAACGTGCAGCCGGAGTCCTCAAACGACTCAACTACAACAACGTGCACTGTAAGGTCGGCGACGGCTATCTCGGCTGGCCTGAGGCCGCGCCGTTCGACAAGATCATTGTGACCTGCTCGCCGGAAGACATTCCGAAGCCGCTCGTTGACCAACTGAAAGAGGGAGGACGAATGATCATCCCTCTCGGAGAACGTTACCAGCAGGTCTTCTATCTTCTGGAAAAGAAGAACGGCGAACTCGTCAAACAAAAACTGATTCCGACGCTCTTCGTCCCGATGACAGGCAAGATGGAAGAAATGCGCCAGAAACTTCCGGACCCATCGCGCCCTCAACTGCTCAACGGGAGCTTCGAGGTGGACGAGAACGAGGACTCGCTGCCGGATCACTGGCACTATCAGCGCCGCGCCACGCTGGTGCCGGAGGCATATCGAGGCAATCGGGCAATCTTGTTTGAAACGAACGAGCCAGGCCGGATGTCTCACCTGCTGCAGGCAATGGCGATTGACGGAACAAAAGTTCGGAAACTGAGCGTTTCATGTGCCATCAAGTCGGAAGAGATCGTGGAAGGCCGACTTGCGACCGAACTCCCGTCGATCATTATCTACTTCTATGACGCTCAGCGCGTCCCGGTGGACCGAGTGGTGATCGGCCCATTCCGCGAAAGTCTGCCTGACTGGAAAGTCATCCACGAGACCATCGCCGTCCCCACGGGAGCCCGAGAAGCGATCGTTCAGGTCGGGTTGTGCGGTGCGACTGGAAAGCTCTGGGTTGATGAACTGACAATTCAATCCGCTCCCTGATCCGTTGAATCCGTCAGCGAGTCAGTCCGACGTTTTTCCTGCGGCTGAATTACAGGCTGTCGACGCGCGATGACAATTCCGAAGAGGACCAGGATTCCTCCACACGCCTGCAGGACCGAAACGGGTTCATGCAGAATGATCCAGGCGAGAATCGCCGCGATGACCGGCTGAATCAGCAGCGTGAGTGATGAGAACGCCGCTGGCAGGAAGGCCAACGAGTAAGCGATGAATCCCTGCCCAATGACGTGGCAGAGGACTCCCATCACGGCAACAATCATCCAGCCGTACCACGTGCGCGGCAGGAAGTCGGGCTCGATGAACCATGCCAGCGGGAGCAGCACGCAAGTCATCGTGATGGTACTGGCCAGCATCACCGTGAGAGTCGAATACTTTCCCCGCACCTGAGTCATCAGAATCATATAGCCGGACAGGAAGAGCGCGGCCGTTAGCGCAACGGCATCCCCTTTCCATTGGTCGCCGTCAGCGAGCCCGGCCAGTCCCCCTTTGAGGACGATGATTCCAGTGATCGCGGTCACCAGCCCCCAGAGCACATTTCTGTGAACGGGCTGACGCAGGATTGCCCAACTCGCGATCGCCACGAAGATGGGACTGATATTGACGAGCAGAGTCGCATTTGCCACGGAGGTCATCGTCAGCGAAAGGTGCCAGGTTGCGAGATCTCCCGCGAGCAGAACGCCCGGCAGCCCCGCCTGAAGAAGCACCTCCCAGCCGGACCCATTTCCCTGCCGAGTACGGGGCATGCGAGCGCGATGAATTCCTGCGAGAAGAAAGAGGGCAAAGACACCGCGCCAGAATGCAGTCGAGATCGGCCCAACTTCCGACATCCGTGCGAGGATCGGGGCGAAACCAATCGCGAGGCCGCCCAGCAACAGCATCACAAGCGCCTTCTGCGCTTGAGCCTTCTCATTGTCGGAATTCATCGAGCAGGCTGCTCTTTCCAAGACCCGCGAAGAGCGGTTTCCATTGATAAACGAGTCAATTTCGAGTGGCGAGCCCGAGGAGATCAAACAGAAAAACGCCCGATCGCATTTGAATGCTCGAACCGGCTTTCCGCAAGCAGCTCAAAATGAGAGGAGGCCGAA
Source organism: Planctomycetota bacterium (assembly GCA_023417655.1). GTDB lineage: Bacteria > Planctomycetota > Planctomycetia > Planctomycetales > Planctomycetaceae > Planctomicrobium. The sequence goes on from JAEZFD010000054.1 coordinate 20,233, forward strand.
TACCAGGACCAGAAGCCTTCTACGGTCGGCCGCTCCCGGCATTCTACTCTCGGGGTCTTGGCGGGAGCGGGGAGACTCGTTCCTGAGATCTGGCCTTGTTCTGCCCCAATCCGCGAGCAGTTGCGGCGTCATCGTAGAGCGTTCGCAGGCACTCCCGAACGTTGCCATTGCAGGCAGAATACAGTTGCCTGAGATTCCGGGTCACGACTCCAGGAACACCCAGCGTCAGTTCTTCCACGAGATCTTCGAGAAGTTCCGGGGAGGTGCGACATTCATAGAGCGTCTCAAGATACCCCGGCCGATGCGTTGTCAGAATCAGACCGCGTTTCCGGACCGACTTCAGTTTCCGCCAGTTCCACCAGGAAAGCCGCTCCGCTCCGTCCAACATCAGGATGGTCTCTTCAACAGCTAAAGCCAGCCAGTTTCGCAACAGCACAGACTGAGTGCGCTGAGTGGACTCCGTCAGTTGGAGAAACGAGGTCACCTGCCCCTGAGCATTCAGTTCCTGTCGCAGCAGTTCGAGAAGTGTGGACTTGCCGTGTCCATGCGGCCCAACGATGGCGCCCTGATACTGGCGAGCCTTTAATGTTCCGAGTAGCTCTTCCAAAGAGGCATCCCCGAACCGGAACGGCAATCCCTGAAGACGCTCCACGCGAAAGGGGTTCTCACAAGGACGCATGCCGAGGTTCCGCAGATCGAGGACTCACTGTTTGCTTCTGTCCAGCCCGTCACTTCAGTTCCAGCTCCACTTGCAGACCATCTTCTGCCAGTTCCGTCGCAGGGAAGATCCGCTGCATCTCAGGAAGTCCGATCGGATCGACCAAGTGACAAAGCGGGTCAACATGCACAAGGATGAGGCGACCGACCTGAGTCTCTACGGCCAGCCGGGCCACCTCAGACGAGAAGCTGTGTCCCGTCCTCTTCGCCATCTCGGCGTTCGTGTCCCTGAAATAACACTCGTGAATCAGCAGTTCAGCTCCATGGATCAGCTCGCTGTAGGTCCCATCTACGCAAGTGTCGGTGACATAGGCCACGGAGCATCTCTTCGCCCCGGACTTCTGATCAATCCGGAAAGCCAAACTCCCTCCGGGATGACTGGGGAGCCGTTGCCAACGGAGGGTGACGCCGTCTCCGAGATCCATGTCTCCCTGTTCGGGTATCTCGATCCACTCAACTGCCAGCTGGACTGGAAAGACCGGCTCAGCAAACAGGTTCTGCCGAATCGCATTCAGCGTTTCTCGCGTGCCATGGATCGAAACCTGTTTGAGCTTCCCCGTCAGCAGGGGGACGAGCAGAGTCGGTAATCCGACAATGTGATCCAGATGGGCATGAGTCAGAAAGATTCTGAGTCGAGTGCCGCGCAGATGATTTGAGATCCGATAGAGCGCCGAGCCTGCATCGAAAACGAGATCCAATTCCGGCACGAACAGGCAAGCCGTCTGGCGCCGGTCATTGGCAAAGTAGCCACCCGTTCCCAGGAAGTTCACCTGCATCAGTCCGTCCCGCTTTAAGAGAGCAGCTTGCTCCGTCGAGGGCTTCCGTGGTGCGTCTCGAGTACTGGAAGAACTCTGCTCAGCGGCGCGAGACTGGGCAAACAAACAACTAAAACGGTCTCGCGAACTTCCGGCGATTCTTCCCGATCTCCAGTTCTCCGTAATCACTGCACGGCTTGCAATCAGAAACCAGGGCGCAGGAGGACGAATTGAAATGGGCAGGTCGGAAGCCGGAACCAAACACGAACATCAACACGATGCAATTGTCGAACTGCCGGTCGAGTTGACTACTTTCATGCATTCGCTGCGTCGTGAGTCAGAATCTCTTTCACCAGCGTGCGAAGCTTCGGCTCAGCATTGTTGGCGATTTCGATGATCTCACTGACAACGGCTGGTTTCAAGGCGTCTGGCAGACACAAATCGGTCACAATCGAGAGACCAATCGTCCGCAGCCCGGCATGCACAGCGACAATGACTTCGGGAATCGTAGACATCCCGACGATGTCAGCGCCAATCTGACGCAGGAAGCGATATTCTGCTCGCGTTTCGAGGTTCGGCCCGGAGACCGCTACCATGACGCCGCGATGAGCAGCGAAGTTTTCCCGACGGGCGATCTGCAATGCGAAATCGCCTAGCTCACGATCGTACGGAGCACACATATCAGGAAAACGGGGACCGAGGCGCTCGTCATTGATCCCGATGAGAGGATTATCACCCATCAGGTTGATGTGGTCGTCAATGACGACAATGTCGCCGCAAGCGTAGTTTGGATTCATTCCGCCGGAGGCATTTGACACCACCAGCAGCTTCGCTCCTAATGCCTTGAAGACTCGTACCGGAAGCGTCAGTTGCTTCAGGGGATAGCCTTCATACATGTGGTGCCGGCCTTCCATGGCGATAACCGGAACACCCTCTAATTTACCGCAAACCAGCCGTCCACGGTGACTTGTGGCGGTCGACTTGTCAAAATGCGGGATCTCTTCGTATTCGAATTCAGCTTCGACCTTAATCTCAGCCGTCAGGCCTCCCAGACCAGTCCCCAGAATGATCCCTGCATGAGGAACCTGATTCCAGCGCGACCGGATTTTCTGACAGACCTGTTCAATTTTATCGAAGAGATCGAGCATCAGCACTTCGCAAGCTGTGTGCGGAGCAGAAAGGAATCAAGTTCCTAAATGACCCCAGAGGAAAAGTCTGATCCTCCAGGGACGCCCCGACGTGCAGGCCAGAGCGGTCACCGAGGAACCGGAATCGCGGAAAGTCGACTAGGCAGCAGGCTTTGCGCAACGCTTACAGCGAACTCGCTTGCCTTTTTTCCCGATCATTCCATTGCACTTGGTGCAGCGCTTTGTGCGGCGGGCAATCTTGGCTTTTGTGCGGGGACGTAATACCATCTTTGTAACTCCTAATCCACAACCAAGTTAAAAACTTTGGCCGGGATGCTCGTGAATTGAGAGCCGAACAGCGTATCTATTCCAGGCGTCAGTCGCAAGGCAACCCCATCGGTCAATTTGCAGCCGACCCTGACATCTGAGATAGTGGATTCAGGTTGTTTCACAAATGCCACGGGGGCTACAAGGCCCCAGATTCACCACTTCTGCAAGTTTGCCTCACCGATTCTCTCCCTTTTACGACACGAGCTGACTGCCCGTTGATGAGGAATCGACATGTCGGATGATCGGGATGCGGCTTCTGAGAACCAGACAACCCCCACAGGCCAGCAAGCCATCGTGGGGGGACCGCTGTCGACTCATCGCACCGTCGGGACAAAACTGGGAGAGTTTGTCCTGCTGCGCAGACTGGGCAAAGGGGGCATGGCCGAAGTCTGGCTGGCTGAACAGACCTCGCTCAAGCGGAACGTCGCGCTGAAGCTGCTGCGCTCGGACCTGATGGAAGACGAAAACGCCGTAAAACGCTTCCAGACTGAAGCGAAGGCGGCGGCAGGACTTAATCACTCTAATATTGTGCAGGTCTACACTGTGGGGTGCGAGAACGGTCAGCACTACATCGCACAGGAATATGTCCACGGCCAGACACTCAAGGCATTGCTCCAGAAGCGGGGACCACTCGAACTCTCCGTCGCACTCATGATCATGCGACAGGTCGCAGCAGCCCTCTTCGCTGCTGGTGAGCGAGGAATTGTCCATCGCGATATCAAACCTGAGAACATCATGATCACCCGTAAAGGGGAGGTCAAAGTCGCCGACTTCGGCCTGGCGCAGCTGCAGGGGGGAGAGCGACTGAATCTCACGCAGGAGGGGATCACGATGGGAACCCCTCTCTACATGAGCCCAGAACAGGTCAGCGGCGGAAAGCTCGACCATCGCAGCGACATCTATTCCTTTGGAATCACCTGCTATCACATGTTGTGCGGAGTTCCTCCATTCCGGGGAGAAAATGCCGTAAGCGTTGCCGTCAAACATCTGCATGAAGTTCCGAATCCTGTCGGCGACATGCGACCTGACCTTCCGCCGGCTGTCTGCCAGATGATCGAGCGGATGATCGCCAAGCGGCCTGAAGATCGCTATCGGGATGCAGGCGTCATTGCGAATGACGTTCGAAAACTCGCAAAGGCCATGCGAACCGGGGAGAGCGTCGAAGAACTCAGCAGTGACCAGACCGCAGCCATGCCGGCGATTCGTCGGCCGGGGCTGGTCGCGGGCTCATTGTGCGCACTGATCTTTCTTATGGCTGCGGGTATCGGCTGGGCGTCACGGGTCCGATTGCCTCCCGTCAACAAGAACGCACTCGCCGACGTTCCGGCCCTCACGAATGCAAAAGACCAGTATCTCTATGCGATGTTTCAGATCGACAACGAAGACGCATTTCGTGCTGTGATCTCACGGTTTGATGGGCGAGACAACAAGACTTGGACTCGGCAGGCCCATGAACAGCTCGCCCTGCTGCTTCTCAAAGACCGTCGTCGGGAAGCTGACGCTCGGGCTCAGCTCGAAGAACTCAAAACCAAGGTCGATCCCGGCAATCGTTACCTGGTGGCTGAAGCCCGGGTCGGAGAAGCGTATCTCGATGCCATCAACAACAACATTCCTCGCGCTCGCACCACGATGCAGGCGAATAGCGAGGAATTTAACCAGCTGCTGACAGGCAGCTGGAAGCAACTCGCGCAGGAGACGCGCCAGCTGATCGACGCTCAACGAAATAATCGAAATTAGGGAGCGCAACCCGTTGCCGAATGGTCTTCCGAAAAAGAAACCCGAAGCTATCAATCAGAAATTCGAAACAGACCAGAACAAGCTAAATTCAAAACTCTCAAACCGCATGCATCTCTTGGTGGTCCCGTTTTCGCATTCGTTTCGAATTTAGTGCATTGAACTTTGGATTTCCTGGAGACAAACACAACTTGCCGCATGGCATGACGGGCAGACCCCAAAGCCAATTCGTTTAATGGGCTTCGACAGCGGGCTGCTGGAGTTTCCCGATCTCGGCAGGAGAGCGAAGCAGTTCTTCAATGCTGATATTCGCCTGATGAGCATTCCGCAGAAACGACTCGTTGGAGGTATTTTCCAACAGCCGTCGCACCAGATAGGACATGCCCGGCAGGAGTTCACCGAATGGTGCATAGACACGCACCCGCAACTCTTGCTCGCTCAACAGCTGCTTCGTTTCGTCCGCCATCCCATAGAGCATCTGGATTTCCCAGGCATTCTGAGGAATGTTGAGAGCGTCGGCCACAGCAATTGCGTGTGACAGGCTCCGCAGATTGTGGGAGGCAATTGCCGGACGCAGCCAGTCAGAGTTTTCAAAGAGAAACCGGGTCTGCTCCTCGAAGTTCTCGTCCGTCTGCCACTTCTCGCAATAGACCGGGCAGGGCCATCCCTGATAAGCAGCAGTGATGGTCTCGTGATCCCAGTAAGCACCTTTCACCAGACGCACCCAGAACGGCGTTCCCCGTTCTTCGGCAAATGCTCGCAGCTTGCGAAGGTCATCCCCTGAATCGGTGAGATAGGCCTGAATCACGATGCCCAAGTGCGGCCAGTCGCGAAACTCTTCTTCCATTGCGATCTGCTGAAAGATCTCCAGCGTGAGATCTTTATAGGCGTAGTGCTCCATGTCGATATTGACGAAAGCATCCTGCTCGCGAGCCAGTTTCAGAATCGGTCGCAGTCGCTGCTTCACGCGTTTGGCTGTTCCGACGGGATCGACCGGACGGAAGTGACTGGTGAGCGCCGAGAGTTTCAAAGAGATATTACATCGCGGCAGGAAGCCCCGTGAGTCCCGGTCCAGAACGATGTCTTCCGGCCAGGCATTGACCTGCGGAGCGAGCTCTTCAAGCAGTTCCATGTAGGCCTGCTGATAGTGGACTGCTTCCGGCTCGCTGATGACCGCTTCTCCGAGCAGATCGAGCGTGAAAGCCAGTCCATTCTTCCGCAATCGCGAGACACTGCGGAACAGTTCCTCTCCGGTAGTTCCGGCAATGAATCGTTCTGCCATCTTGCGGGCGTTGGTCCGCGCGTTGACCGCCAGCGCTTTCCCCAGAAGTGAATCGGGTTGGGCGACATCGAGCCCCATCCGGACAGCGGCGGGGAGGTGCGAACGGACTTCGTCAAAGTATTCCTGCAGATGCTGAGCAACCGACGAGCTGGATTTCAGCGTCGGCAGGACGTCCACAAACCGGAACATCTGAACTTTGACCGATTCGTCCTGCATCGCCCATTCGAGAATGTGGTCGAGCCACCAGCGGCGTTCGAAAACTGTCGGTTTGCGGCGGTTGAGCCGTGTCCAGAGATCGAGCCCGATCTGCTGTGTGCGTTGTTCCACCTCCACTGCGGTGGCATCCTTGCGGCGACTGCTGGACATCTTTGAATCGTTCACTGGAAAGAAATTCGGACGCCACTCCGGACTGACGCCGGATGTTGGCGACAGGAGTGCGGCCCCTGACTGTATGGAATCAGACAGGATCCCGAAAGAGAGGTCGAAGCGAAACGGGAATTCCCAGAACCAATGTTCCACAATCTGCTTGCGGCAGCGGTTCCTGACCGTCCGCGAGTCGAAAAGAGAGTGGACATTCGAATCAACGGAACGATATATTGCAATGATGGCTGATCTGAGTTGCAAGTGGAACTTCCGATCAGTTCACTTCGTGCCGCATTGTGCCCTCCAAATCGGGTCTGGGATGAGCACTGAGTCCCACCCCGCTCCAATGTGATGTCCTGCTGACGATGGCGTTCAGGAGTTTCGGGCGATCCCGCGATTTCTGACACCGCGAGAGGACGGATTCCACCTTCCCCGGTGGAGGTCAGACAACAGTCATGTCACGAAGGTGTCGCAAGACGGTTTCGTTTGGCTTTGTCGAGACTTCTCTCTGCTCTGATCGCGTTGTTCCGCTGTCGCCGACATTCGCATCCGTGAAGGAATCGTGAGACATGCAGCGATCTGTCTCGATTCGGCCCCGTTGCTTTTCTTTTTCCGTCCGTCCCGCGTTCTTAACCCTGCGGCTCCTGACGATCTTCCTCGTCACCGGGACTGCCGGCTGGTGCTCAGCGCAGGAAAAGCGTCTTGAGTACAACCGGGACATCCGCCCGATCCTCGCGGACGCCTGCTTCGCGTGCCACGGCCCTGACAGTGCCGCCCGCAAGGCAGACCTCAGACTGGATCTGCGCGAGAACGCCATTGACATGAAGGCGATCTCCCCCGGAGACCCTGCGGCGAGTGAACTTCTGAAGCGGATCCTCACAGACGACGAGCATGAACAGATGCCGCCGCCTGAAACGAAGAAGGTCCTGACTGAGGAACAGAAACAGACCCTGAAGGATTGGATCCAGCAGGGAGCGGAGTATCAGCTGCATTGGTCCTTCATCACACCGAAGAAACCGGTGCTGCCGGAAATCGCTGATCCACGCTGGTCACAGAATCCAATTGACCGATTTATTCGTGCCCGCCTCGAACAGGAGCAGATGACTCCCAGTACCGAGGCCGACCGGCGCACTCTGGCTCGTCGATTGAGTCTGGATCTCACCGGCCTGCCTCCGGCTCCTGAGGTGGTTGAAGAGTTCGTGAATGACAAGAACGCCGATGCCTATGAGAAACTGGTCGACCGCTTTCTCGCATCGACGGACTGGGGCGAACATCGTGGCCGTTACTGGCTCGACTACGCCCGATTTGCCGACACTCACGGGATCCATTTCGACAATTATCGCGAGATGTGGTCCTATCGTGACTGGGTCATCAGTGCCTTCAATCGCAACATGCCCTTCGATCAGTTCACGATCGAAAATCTGGCAGGTGATCTGCTCCCCAACGCAACGCTCGAACAGAAGATTGCATCCGGCTTCAACCGCTGCAATATGACGACGAACGAAGGCGGGATCATCGACGAAGAATATCTGGTGCTCTACACCCGGGATCGAACTGAAACAACAGCGCAGGTCTGGATGGGACTGACCGCTGGTTGTGCTGTCTGCCACACGCACAAGTTCGACCCCATCTCGCATCAGGAATTCTACGAGCTGGCCGCCTTCTTCAATAACACGACACAAGCAGCGAAAGATGGCAACATCCCGGACACGCCTCCTGTCATCATGGTCCCTTCGCCAGCTGATGAAATTCGCTGGCAGGCTTTGACCGAGGAAATCGCCGCCACAAAGCGAGACAAACTCACCCGTAAGCAAGCAGCGCTGCCGGAGTTTGAGAAGTGGGCGGTTGAGGATTCAGCGACCGTCTTCACGACTCCGCATTCAGACGCTCTTGCGTTGCATGCTCCGTTTAACGTCGAGGGAAAAACGGCCGCCGTGACAGTGGCTGGTCAGCAGAGAGAACTTCCTGTCGCTGAAAATGCGGAATGGGAAGCCGGTCCAGACAAGCAGCAGGCTGTGCGTATCTCCAAGACTGGAGCGATTGAACTTCCGGAGATCGGCGATTTCGATTCTGACCAGCCTTTCACAATCTCCGCCTGGGTCAAAGCTCCGGCAAATGACAATTCCGGCGCACTCGTCGCGAGAATGGATCCGAAGAACGAGCATCGCGGCTGGGATCTGTGGATCGAAGGGCGCCGCTTGGGCACCCACATCATTCACAGCTGGCCTGAGAATGCGATCAAGGTTGTCACGAGAAAGCAGATCCCGGCCAACAAATGGACGCATGTCGCCGTTTCCTATGACGGGTCGAAGAAGGCCGTGGGAGTCAAGATTTTCTTCAACGGGCAGCTTCAGGATCAGGTTCTGGTCTCCGCCGATAAACTGACGGAGACCACGAAAACTCCCGTCCCCCTCAAGATTGGTCAGCGAAACACAGGGGCCGTCGCGACCGGGGTCGCAATTCAGGATCTGCGTCTTTACGAAAAGCGACTGACTCCCGAAGTCATCCTCGTCGAGAGCAAAGCCCGTGCGTTTGCTGCACAGCTGAAGCTTCCTGCCGAGAAGCGTGATGCAAAGACAATGGAAGAGCTGCTGGAGTGGTGGCTGCAGACGCACGACGCTCGTTCGATGGAGCTGACTCAGCGGCTGAGTCTCCTGCAAAAGGAAGAGTCAGAAATCCGTGGACGAGGAACAATCGCTCACATCATGCAGGAGAAGCCGGATCCGGCAATGGCCTTCATTTTGAATCGCGGAGAATACGACCAGCGACTGAATCAGGTGACTCCGAATACCCCTGCGATTCTGCCTCCATTTCCGAAGGATGTTCCCCGCAATCGACTGACGTTTGCAAAATGGCTGCTTCAGCCTGACCAGCCGTTGACAGCCCGCGTGACCGTGAACCGGTTCTGGCAGGAAATCTTTGGAACCGGGCTCGTAAAAACCTCCGGTGATTTCGGGGTGATGGGCGAACTTCCTTCTCATCCCGAGCTGCTGGACTGGCTCGCACTGGACTTTGTCGAGCACGGCTGGGATGTGAAGCGGTTCTTCAAACAGATTGTCAGGTCTGCAACCTATCGGCAGTCCTCTGCCGCGCCACAGGCAAAATGGGATCGCGATCCGGAAAATCGTCTCCTCGCCCGTGGGCCTCGCTTCCGGATGGATGCAGAAATGGTTCGGGATTACGCACTCGCTTCCAGCGGGGCACTGGTCCGTCAGATCGGCGGTCCGAGTGTGAAGCCGTATCAGCCTGAAGGAATCTGGGAAATCGTCGGCATGCCCGGCAGTACGACTCGGAATTACAAGCAGGATTCCGGCGAATCCCTGTACCGACGGAGCATGTATACGTTCGTCAAACGCATGGCTCCTCCGCCGTCCCTGGAGATCTTCAATTCACCAAATCGCGAGTTTTGCGTCGTCCGTCGGGAACGCACCAATACGCCGTCACAGGCACTTGTGACATTGAACGATGAACAGTTTGTTGAGGCGGCCCGGATCATGGCACAAAACGTCATTCGCCAGGCAGGAGCCGATACTTCAGCACGGCTGAAGGTCTTGGGCGAACGACTTCTCGCCCGTGACTTCCGTGCGGAAGAACGAGAAGTTCTCCTCGCATCACTCAGCGCACTTCAGGCTCACTATGACCAGCATCCGGACGACGCCGGGAAGCTGATCGAGGTCGGTGAATCGACCCCTGACGCGGGGATTCCGGCCAACGAACTGGCCGCATGGACAATGCTCTGCAATGAAGTCATGAATCTTGACGAAGTCCTGAACAAATAACGGGCCGACTTTGTGGCCGCGTATGAATTCCAGTGAACTCGCGCAGTGGCTGATAAGCAGCAGTGCTCCGCGATCTCAAAAAAGAGGATAGCCGGGATGTCTCTTCTCGATGAATTCCGACTGAATGTGACCCGGCGTCATTTCTTTGGACAGGGGACCAATCTTCTCGGTTCAGCGGCTCTCGCCTCGCTACTGGGGCAAAACGTCAAAGCCGCACCAGCAGGGCAGTCAGGCCAATTGCAGCAGGCCGGGAACATTCCGACGCATTTTCCTGCCCGCGTGAAACATGTCATTTATCTGCATATGGTCGGCGGGCCGTCACAGCTCGATCTGTATGACTATAAGCCCATGATGGAGGAATGGTACGACAAAGACCTTCCCGAGTCCGTCCGCAATGGACAGCGACTGACGACCATGACGTCAGGTCAGGCCCGTTTTCCGATTGCGCCGACCATGTTCAAGTTCAAGCAGTGCGGCGAGAACGGAATGTGGGTGACCGACAATCTTCCTTACATGCAGTCGATGACGGACAAGATCTGCTTCATTCGCAGCATGCATACCGAGGCGATCAACCACGAACCGGCAATCAGTCTGATGCAGACCGGCAATCAGGTGAGCGGCCGCCCCTGTCTGGGATCGTGGACCTCGTATGGTCTCGGGAGCCTGAATGACAATCTCCCGACATTTGTGGTGATGGTCGCAATTCCCAGTAATCGGGAACAGGAACAGGCAATCTCAGGGCGACTCTGGTCATCAGGATTTCTGCCGGGCGAACATGCGGCCACCAGCTTCCGGACCAGTGGCGATCCGATCCTGTACATCAACAACCCGGCCGGGGTTCCATCTGCGGTTCGCCGAAAGACGCTCGACGGGATTCGGGCATTAAACGAAATGACGTTCGACGCCATCGGCGATCCGGAAACACGCACCCGGATTCAGCAGTACGAGCTGGCTTATCGCATGCAGTCCAGTGTGCCTGAACTCGCTGATTTTTCTCAGGAGACCGAAGCGACGCTGAACATGTATGGGCCTGACATTAAACGCCCTGGAAGTTTCGCACAGACAGCACTCCTCGCCCGACGGATGGTCGAACGAGGAGTCCGCTTCGTGCAGGTCTACCACAACAACTGGGACAATCACGGGAACGTAGCTGGGCGACTTCCGTCACAATGCCTTGATGTCGACCAGCCGTGCCATGCCCTGATTCAGGATCTGGAGCAACGTGGGCTTCTCGATGAAACGCTCATCATCTGGGGCGGCGAGTTCGGACGAACGATTTATTCACAAGGGGGACTGTCTAAACAGAACTACGGGCGCGACCATCATCCCCGTTGCTTCACCATGTGGATGGCCGGTGGCGGCACGAACGGCGGCATGATCTATGGTGAGACCGACGACTTTTCCTACAACATTGTGAAGGACCCGGTGCATGTCCGGGACTTCCATGCGACAGTCCTGAAACTGCTGGGGTACGATCACGAACGTCTTTCGTTCAAGTTTCAGGGACTCGATCAGAAACTGACCGGAGTCCTTCCCGCTCGCGTGATCCCGGAACTGCTGTCCTGAGTCAGCCCGCAATGGCAGGGCACCCACTCAATTCACATGAAAGAAGCCGGTGTCATCCCGCGTTGCTGCAGGCTTGCACCTTCCTGCAAAACAAGGGATGTTCCAGCATCACGCCGCTGAAACCGCTTCGATGAACTCTCTCCGTGGAGATGCTAATGAGACGTCTGCTCGCGTTCTGTCTGACAATCGGCTTGCTGAACAGCAGTCTGGGAAAACTCAGTGCAGCCGGACCGGATCCGATACCGCTTTGGCCAGCAGGGGCACCCGGCGCTGTGGGAACCGAGCCTGCTGATATCCCCCAGCTCCGGTTCTATCCTGCTGATCCGAAGATCGCGACTGGCGCCTGTATCGAAGTTCTCCCCGGCGGCGGATATGCCCATCTTGCCACCGATCACGAAGGACATCAAATCGCAACCTGGCTGAATTCGATCGGTGTCTCGGCAGCTGTCGTGACCTATCGACTTGGTCCCCGTTATCGCCATCCTGCTCCGCTGCAGGACGCTCAGCGGGGCATCCGTTATCTGCGAGCCCATGCGAAAGAACTGAAGATCGATCCAAACCGAATTGGTGTCCTGGGCTTCTCGGCAGGCGGTCACCTTGCCTCAACAGTCTCCACTCATTTCGACAAGGGAGATTCTTCAAGCAGCGATCCAATCGCACAGCAGAGTTCCCGCCCTGACTTCAGTGTTCTGTGCTACCCGGTGATCAGCCTGAAGTCATCATTCACTCATGGGGGCTCGAAGAAGAACTTACTCGGAGAGACCCCGGATCAGGCCCTCGTTGAGAAACTTTCCAACGAGACTCAGGTGAACAAAGAGACCCCTCCGACATTCATCTTCCACACAACAGAAGACAAGGCCGTGCCGGTTCAGAACGCACTCGTCTATTATCAGGCGTGCGTGGCACACGGTGTCCCGGCCGAATTACATGTCTATCAGAAGGGACGGCACGGGGTCGGTCTCGCGACCGGTGATCCAGTTCTGAACACATGGAAAGACCGCTTGGAAGACTGGCTGAAGGTCAATGGAATTCTCTCGGTGAAAGAACACGCGGCCGTGAAGGGGAGCGTCAGTTTTAAAGGCCAGCCGCTGGCCCGGGGGACGATTGCTTTCAACAGCGTCGACGATCAATACGCCGCGACGAGCTGGTCGACAATTGGCAACGGCAAGTTTTCGTTCTCAACCGCAGATGGCCCAGTACTCGGTGAGAACAAAGTCACGATTTATGCCTTCAGCCCGCCAGCTCCGTATCCGGCAGACGCACCAGTCCTTGTTGAGCAGGACCTGAAGGTCAATGTCGTCGCTGGGCCCAACGAATTCTCCTTCGACATTCCATAGAAGACTGTTTCAATCGGGAGAACTGCTCGAATCAAGTCCTCCTCTCCTGACAGGGTTGCTCAGGGGAGGAGGATTTTCATTTGATGCCCCTTTGCCAGCCCTTACAGGCCGCAGAACCAGAACGATGAAGGATTGAACTGGTAGCACTTCCGTGATGCTTTTTGACATCACTCACCAGGAAGATAGGGTTTCGCACCGCATCTTCTCTGTGCCTGAGTGTCATGACCGAATCCCCTTCAACCGAGCTGCCGAACCCGCAGAGTTGTCACTCAACTCCTGCTAGGATCGGTCTCTCTCGCAAGGAGTGGAAATGCGAATCACTACAGATCGTCGCACTGGTTCTGACAGTCGTGCTCCTGTATTTCCCGGCCCTTTCATTCGACTTTCTCAACTGGGACGATTACTGGTATCTGCACCGGAATGAGCTGATCTGGTCATGGCATCCAGCCAACCTGTGGAAGGTCGCGACGGAGTTTGTTGCCCGAAATTATGCTCCGGCCACGATCTTCACGTTTCTGGTGGAGCACACACTCTGGGGAATGAACCCGGCCGGGTATCATGCGACCAACATTCTGCTGCATGCCCTGAATACCGCTCTCGTGTTCCATCTGTTGCGGCAGCTGACGCGTAACGACTGGCTGAGCTTTAGCGTTGCACTGCTGTTTGCCGTTCATCCGGTTCAGGTCGAATCAGTTGCATGGATCTCCTCACGGAAGACGCTTCTCTCCTCAACGTTCATGCTTGCCAGCTTCATCTGCTGGCTCCGACCGGAACGTACCGCACGGCAGGAGGCCTGGGGAATCTTGTGGCTGCTGCTGGGACTGCTGGCGAAGGCGAGCTGTGTCGTCATCCCAGCGATTGTCATCGCGTATGACGTGCTGGTCGCCCGACGCAAAGTGTCTGACGCACTCTCACGGCAGTTCATTCCGATCTTCTTCTGTCTGATTCTAATCCTGAGCACGATGCAGGCGCAGGTGACGATTGTCGGCGGAGTTCGTGGGCATATCGGAATGAGCAAGCTGCAGCTCTTTGCTGTGAATTTGACGCTGCTCTGGCGGTACGTCTTTATGTTGATCTGGCCCACCGGTCTGTGTGTGTTATACGACCCGCCAACGAATGGGATCGGGCCGCTGGTATTCCTGTCTGCCGTCGGTTGGGGACTAGTGACCGCGGTCCTCTGGCGAATCCGTAAGACGCAGCCACTTGTGACATTCGCCGGAATCTCTGCACTGCTGATCATGATTCCGATGCTGAATCTGTTTCCACTCACAACGCTGATGAATGACCGCTATCTCTATCTCACCTGCATTCCTGTTTTCGCAATTTTTGCGGCAATGCTGCGACAAGGATGGCAGTTTCTCCCCCGTCTTTCTTCAAACCGTGTCCTGACCCGGGTCGCCGCCTGCACTGTCACATTCGCAGTGGCGGGCGCCCTTAGCGTGGCAACGCATCACTATCTCCCGGTCTGGCGCGATCCTATTTCACTCTGGAATGATGCCCGATCGAAGACGCCGTCACTGACTGTCGTGCATGTGCAATGGGCACTCGCACTGGAAGAGTTGGGCGAACGACATGAAGCGATCGACGCTCTGGACCATGCCATGCAGCACTGTCATCCGGACGAGGCCGACCAGAAGCGAATCGAGGAACTCAAGAGTCGTCTCCTGAACCCGGAGTCACGTCCAATGATCGATCGCCGACGGACGAATTTGTAAGTTCAGACAGCTTCCAGCAATCCCTTTGCTCTCAACTTAGCGGGTTGCTTTTCGACACTCAATTGCGCTGATTGCATTCCGTGATTTCACGAGTGATACTCTGCAAGCATTACGGACTTGCGATTAAATTCGTAAACATTATGTCTTTGATCAGCCCGTCTCGAGGACCTGAATTCCCTTCCCACGTGCGAAGCCCTACCGACAGGAGTCCCTCCGTTGCATACGATTTTCCGTTCCGCACTGCTCTCGCTATTTATCGCTGGCACTGGGATGCAGTGGTTCTCAGAGAACCACATTTCGGCCGGAGAACCGGTTCGCATCGTAATGGTCGGGGATTCGACGATGGCGTCCTATTCCAAGCCACCTGAAGACCGTCCAGACCTCACAGGCTGGGGCCAGGTCTTTGGGGAATTCTTCGACGGCGACGTGCAGATCTTTAACCATGCCGTCAGCGGACGCAGCTCCCGAAACTTTCGAACTGAAGGACACTGGCAGAAAGCATTGGACCGCAAACCGGACTATATCTTCATTCAGTTCGGTCATAACGACCGGGCATCTCAGAAGGAACGATTCTCTGATCCGGAGACCGACTTCCGGACGCATCTGAAGGAGTATGTTCAGGAGAGCCGCGACGCAGGAGCGAAGCCAATCCTCATTACTCCCGTCGCTGTGCGGTCGCTGAAAGAGGGGAAGGTGGTTGACTCTCTTCAACCCTATGTTGAAGCGACACTAATCGTCGCCAAAGAAACAGAAACTCCTGTCATCGATCTGCACAAGCTCTCAGTCGAAGCATTCGAGAAAATCGGAGAGCCCGCCGGTCAGGACCTGAACCCGAAACCGATCGACCACACGCATTTCTCCCGGAAAGGGGCTCAGTTGGTTGCCGGACTGGTCGCATCTGAGCTTCCGTCTGCAGAACCAACGCTCGCCAAGCGCCTGCTTCCAGAGCCGATGACGAATGCCCCGAAAACGCAGCCAGCACCATAGTCGTTTTTCGTCTCGGGAAATAAGCGCCAGATAGAAAAGTCCACAGACCTGGCTTCCGAAGTGGACCGCGGCGAAGGCACAAAAAAAGAAACCCGCTGCCTGACCTGATTGGTCTGGCAGCGGGTCAATGCGATTGAAGCAAAGAGCCTTCGCTCTCAGGGAACAGATCAGTTGCTGTTCTGACGTGGTCCGCGACCACCTGGTCGGCCTTCGCCGCCTTCAGGACGGCGTGGGCGAAGCTGACTCAGGTCGAACTCAGCCCCTTTTAACTGCTGCAGTTTAGCCTTTTGATCGTCAGTCAGAATTTCTGCGATGGCTGCCTGTCGCTGTTCCTGGCGTTCACGGAATTGAGCTCCGAAATCGCCGCCAGGTCCGCGCTCGCCACGGCCTTCTGGGCGACCTTCTGGACGGCCTTCACCGGGACCGCGCCCGCCTGGACCACGTTCACGACCTGGGCCAAGAGCAGCACCAGTATTCAGAGCGGCGAGTTTGTCCTTCTGTTCAGCAGTGAGATTCAGATGAGTCTGCACTTCTGGATCGTGGACCACGTTCTCACGCAGTGACTGCCAGTAGATCTGCTGCAGGCGAGTGTGCTGGGACTCTTCAAGAGCCTCGGTGAACTTCGGCGCGTATTCTTCACCAACTTTCTGGGAATGCTCAAGCCGTTGCTGCATCAGGGCGTTGCTTTTTTCACGACGCTCTTCTGCAGGCAGATCACGCAGGGCCTCGAATGCTTCCCGGTTGACGGAAGCTTGGAGAGCGGCGTTCAGGCTGCCATGCAGTTCGGTGATTCTCGCCTTCTGCTCGCCGCTCAATCCCAGTTCATTCTGGACCGCTGGGTTAGAAAGCAACTGATACTTCCCCACTGCAGAAGGTCGGCCTCCAAACATTCCGAAAGCACCGAATCCTCCACCTGGTCGTCCCCCACCACCGGGGCCCTGAGCAAATGTCGGAGTGACAGCCATCAGCATTGCGGCAAGAGCGAACCACTTTGTCAGTCGCAACATAAAAAACTCCCCTTGATCTGATTGAGCCTCGAAGGCGATCGAATTGGTTTGTGGTCAGAAGACCGAACCAGAATTGTTGAGATCCCTTACTGGATTCAAACACCGATCCTCGCGAAGGGTTCCGCGGAACTCCACATTTCCGCCAGCCTTCTTGGAACTTCGCCGGAAAGACTGGCGTCAGATACGTTCTGAAAAGAGAACATCGATTTTCCGGCCAGCGACCACTCCTCCGTCTTCCGTAATTCCACTGCATTTCGGAATTGCCGCAAAGGAGCTGAACTGGCACCATAGTGTTGAAAGTCCAATCGACTTTCGGGATGCTGAGTTCTGCCAGCGGTGCGGTGTCCCAAATCACCTTCCCGCTTCCGGAAACCTCTTCCGGGAGTCGCCTGCCGCCGGGTTCGTGAGCCTGCAGAACCGCCCTCCATATTCGCAAGACGGGATCTCGATATGCAATATCCTTCAATCCAGATGCGCCATCTTTGCGGGTTCCGGCCCCACCGGAATCTCTTCATCACTGCAGCGATTGGTCTTCTGGTCTTCGGGTCAGTCACTTCCGTCTCTGCCGAAGAGAACTGGACCCGATTTCGAGGGCCAAACGGAACCGGTATCAGCGACCTGAAAGGGCTACCGACGGAGTGGACCGACTCTGACTATGAGTGGAGCGTCACACTCGACGGTAAAGGCCACTCATCCCCCGTCATTTACGGAGACACGCTTTTCGTCACCAGTGGATTCGATGACGGTCGCCGCAGCCTCATTTGCCTTGACGCTCTCACGGGGCAAAAGAAATGGGATCGCACGATCAAGCTCGATCCGAACCATCTCCACAAGAAGAACAGTTACTGTTCTTCGTCCCCCACGACTGACGGAGAACTGGTCTATACTGCTGAAGCCGATCAGCAGCATTTCCTGATTCATGCCTACACGATGACAGGAAAAGAAGTCTGGAAACGGGACCTGGGGCCGTTCGTCAGCCAGCATGGCTTCGGACCATCACCCATGCTTTATCAGGAACAGCTGATTATTCCTTATGATCAGGATGGGTCAGCAGAAATCGTGTCTCTTGACGCCAAGACAGGAGAGACGATCTGGACATCAACTCGCAAAGCGAACACGGCCTCTTATGCCACGCCGATGATTCTGAACCTCAATGGACAGGACCTGCTCATCGTGCTCAGTGGGGCGACAGGGATTGCCGGCCTCAATCCTTTGTCGGGTGAACAACTCTGGGAATCGGGCAAACTACCGGAACGAACGGTGGCTTCCCCTGTTTATGGAAATGGTCTGCTGCTGGCGACCTGTGGATCAGGTGGCCGCGGTAAGTTCATGGTGGCGGTCGATCCGCGCGCTCCAGGTGAGAACCGACCTGCTGTGAAAGCTGAACGTAAAAAGATGCTCCCCTACGTTCCGACTCCGATCGTCCACGACCAGTATGTTTATTTCTGGAATGATGACGGCACAGTCTGCTGCCTGGACATGCACGGAGATTTTACAGAGGAAGTCTGGCGCGAACGAGTCGGCGGGAACTACAGCAGTTCCCCGATCCTCGTCGACGGGAAGATTTATTGCGTCTCAGAAGAAGGAGACGTCAAGGTGATTGATGCCAGCCCGGACTTCAAACAGCACAAAGGGGGCAAACTCGGAGACGATTCCTACAGTACGCCCGCCATCGCGAATGGCCGGATGTACCTGAAGGGATTCGGCCGACTCGTCTCTTTGAAGGCAAAAGCCCCTACGGTCACGAAGAACTAGATTCAGAATCGGATCGCGGTTCAGAGGACTCTGGAGTCTGATCGTCGCCGAACCCGAGCAGGTATCCATCGCGGATCATCCCTTCTCGCGTTCGGTTGACGTAAGCGATTCTGCATCTCACGACGGGCATCACCCAACGGGCCTGATAGCCCAGCTTCAGCCACTGACTCGTTGTGCGGTGACGGTCGAGCAATTGCTGTAGAGAAGTGGCCTTGTTTGGATCAATCTGATCCAGACGGACGCGACCGACGAACTGGCTGCCGCGAGGGGTCGCTTCCGCAATGAGAATCGAACGAATCTGACCTTGGGCATTTGTTGTATAGCCAAGTATCAGGCAGTCGGCCGCCTTGGTTCTTTTCTCTCCCGAATGAGCCAGCGGAACATTCGACAAATCTTCTGCCGCAGGCTCTCTGGCAGGTTGTCTGGCAGGTTGCTCGACCTCATCGGGATTCGGATTGCGATTCGGAGTCAAAGCTGCCAGTTGGGTTCCGGGGTCGGTGGAGAGAGCCGCAATCGCAGGGCTGGGAGGCATGGGGTCGGCATCGCTTGCGTCAATCTCATCCGCAGTCCTCGTCACTGATGTGCCTGCCATCACAGTCCCGGCATGTGGGGAATCTTCAAGCTTCTGCAAGTGGGATGCGAGGTTTTGAACGCCCACGCCAACGACGGTCACGCTCAACACCATGGCAGCCAGTCCCCAGGCACCGCCATAAACCACCAGTCGAGGAGCGTTCTCGGACCGAAGGAGCGGCGCCCAGATCCCCACGAGATTAAACAGCGAGACCATGCGGGACGCATTCGCTGCCTGGAGATAATGCGCGCGAAATCGAATCAGATAAGCCCGGGCATGCGCCGCGGACACCATAAGCAATCCGACGAAGAACAGCAGGCGGCCCCAGTTTCCCTGATCACATTCGAGAGGAAAGAACGACCGACACGCCATCGCCCCGAGTGTGAGGACTCCGCACCCGCTCACCACACCGCACAGAACGGGTCCCAAGATTTTGACGCGGGGAGGAATCTTGGGGGAGTGACTCCGAAAGATCTCCGATTTCGTAATCTTCCGTCCGAGCTGCGGCGAATAATGACACTCCGCACACCAAGTGCGATGTTCTTCGAAAGACTGGTGTCCGCATTTTGGACAGGCTGACGGCTGCGGGGTTTCACTTAGAGCAGGAGAAACTCGATCGAGGCGCACGGACTGGAGGAGTTGGAACAATCGCTCCTGAGCGACACTTGCGTCCTGTTCTGCCGAAGACGTTTCGAGATTCATGGAACGCGACGAAATTTGAGGGCCAAGCCGAGAAGTCCGGAGCGCGGAATGCGACTCTGGAACCTACCTTATTGGAAGCGGCGCAGAGAAAGTTTCTTGACGAACTGGCCATTATTGATGTAAACTATGGTGTCTCATAGCCTTACTCGTCAGTTTACACTGAAGTCCGCCACCTTCCTTCCCTTTTTCGGTGATTGTGGCCGCGCGGACGCCCTCTCGACTTAGGTTTGTCTGGACAGACGCATTCTGCGTCTGAATCGATTCAAAGTCTGGGAACAGAATCGAGTAAGTCTGCAATCAAGTATCTGGTAGACTTGAAGTTGTCAGAATATTTTAGCGGAGAAGAGAACGTTGAAAATCAGTCGTCCTTCTCGCCGGCAATGGATCGATCCGCCGTTCACTCATCAGGCATGTTGTCATCGAAAATACGGAACAAATGGAAATTATTGATAGTCCACAGACATTTGAGGACTTGGGGCTGAATCCCCGTGTACTGAAAGTTCTTCATCAAATCGGCTTCTCCAAGCCGACACCCATCCAGGCGGCACTGATTCCCGTTGCTCTCAAGGGAATCGATTGCATTGGGCAGGCTCGAACCGGAACAGGCAAAACTGCTTCGTTCGCATTGCCCATCATTCAGCAGCTCGATCTGATGCAGGAGAGCGTTCAAGCTCTGATTCTTTGCCCGACCCGCGAATTGAGCGAACAGGTCGATCAGGAATTCCAGCTCCTCTGCGAAGGTTCACGAATCGAAACCGTGCTGGTCGTCGGTGGACGACCTGTCGGCCCGCAGATCCGCAGCCTGCAACAGGGCGCCAACGTCGTAATCGGTACTCCCGGTCGGGTGATCGACCTGATCCAGCGGAAGTCACTCGATCTCCGCAACGTCCGCTTCGTCGTCCTCGATGAGGCGGATCGGATGCTCGACATCGGTTTCCGCAAGGATATTGAACGGATCCTGAGCGTCTGCTCTGAGAACCGTCAGACCTTGCTGCTGTCGGCGACAATGGACACCGAAGTCGAGCGACTGGCTCATCGGTTCATGAAGTCACCGCAGCGTGTCGACCTTTCGGAAGATCACGTCGTGGTCAACACCATCGAGCAGTACTACTGCACGGTGGAAGAACACAAAAAGTTTGCACTGCTGATTCGCGTGCTCCTGAACGAACGTCCGGCACAGGCACTGGTGTTCTGCCGTACCAAGCGTCGGGCTCATCAGCTGTATGAGCGACTCTCCCGTCGTTTGCCAGAGGTGACCGCCATTCATGGCGACCTCCAGCAGCGTCAACGAGATAAGGTGATTAAGAGACTGCGAGATGGGCAGGCCCGGCTCGTTCTGGCGACCGATATCGTCGGACGCGGTATCGACATCAGCGGGATTTCCCACATCATTAACTATGACATTCCGCAAAGCTCCGATGACTATGTGCATCGGGTCGGCCGCACCGGTCGAATGTCATCGCATTCTGATGGTCGAGCCATCACCTTCGTCACCCCGGAGCAGGGTGAAGAGTTGACTCGAATTGAAATGCGGATCAACACTTTGCTGCAGCACTATGCGATCGATAAATTCGATGCCTTCGAGTCGCGCGAAGTTCAGACCGTTAATGACGACGAATTCTTTCAGATGCGTCAGGAAGAAGATTCAGGCTGGGATGATATTTTAGCGGAACTGACCTGATTCCCGGTTTCGTTCACCGGTGAAACAGGTTCAATGGGAGTCCACGGGGGTCAGGTCGGTTACCAGGCGTGCTGACCGCAGGAATGACGGGTAATGCCATGCCGCTTGATGCCATTGGGAGACCAATGGAGATCCTGTTAGTCGAGGACAGTCTGGTGGCTGCCCGGATGACGACAGGTGCCTTGGCTCGCAGCAAGATCGATCACCGACTCACTTGGCTGAGCGACGGCGAAGAAGCCCGACAGTTCCTCCTCCAGACCGGAAAGTACAGTCGGGCTCCCCATCCTGACCTCATTCTGCTGGATCTTCATTTGCCGGAAGTCGACGGGAAAACGCTGCTGCGAGAATTGCGGCAGCGCCCGATGCTCCGGCATGTTCCCACCGTCATCATGACCGGAACGATCGAAGAATCGGAGCTCGCTGAAATCCAGTCACTGGACGTTCAAGGCGTGTTGATGAAGCCGGTCAACCTCGACCAGTTCATGTCCCTTGTCGGAAAGTTAAAAGGGTACTGGAAGACGGGGATGATCGTTCAAGGCTGATTCTCTTCGCAGAAGTGGAATGCCCCGTCCATCCTTGGCTGCGCTGACAGAATGAAGAGATCGTCCCTTTCAGGATGTCTTCCGTCGCGATGCCTGCAGCAGATCTCTATTTGCCGATGTTGCCCTCCCCGGGGAATCCGACCTCACTTCTGCTTGCAGCACCCATCTCCAATCAGGAATAATCCACGACAGGGGGAATCCCTACATTCGGTATTCCCTCTGAAAGTGGAGCTCAGCTCCAGAGCAATCATTCCGTTTATATTGAACCTGAAAGTGCGGACGGTCACCCATTAGGGAAAAATCTGTGCCAGGCCAACGCTCCGTATGAGTCCCGTACCGTTTTGTTCCCGGCTGTCATGACAGCTATAGAACAGAACGAAGTGCTGCACGAGTCTCGTTCGGAGTCTTGCCCTTCCAGATCTGACAAGCTGAGGCATTGTTCCTGAGTTTGATCCCCATCGACTCGCGGAAACCGTGACCACTTTCCCTGCGCAGAATTTGGAGGGAAGCTGTATTGTCTGAACCATTACCACAACTCACCCAGTCGCCCGCCTTACCGGATTGTTCAGGCCTGTCACCCGAGTGCGAAGAGATCCTGCAGTATCGCTTCCGAGACCGGGAGTTGCTGCTGCGCTGTCTCACCCATGCTTCGGCCGCCCGGACCCGCCTGGATTCCAATGAACGTCTCGAATTTCTCGGTGACGCCATTCTGGGAGCCGTTGTCTGTGAAATGCTTTACGAGATGTTTCCCTCCAGCTCCGAAGGGGAACTCACACGAATCAAATCGGTAGTTGTCAGCCGGACTCACTGTGCACGAATCGTGCAGGACCTCCGGCTCACTCCGTTCTTGATTCTCGGGAAAGGTATTTCGACGCACCTGAACGTCCCCGGCTCGATTCTGGCAACCGCATTTGAAGCCCTCATTGGGGGGATCTATCTCGATGGGGGATATGATCAGGCCCGAAACTTCATTCGCAGAGTGATTGAAACGGACGTCACTGACGCAGCGGAATCAGCAATCGGTGTGAACTACAAAAGTCTGTTCCAGCAGCGCATGCAGCGAGTCTGTGGGGAAACTCCCATCTATCGTGTCCTGGAAGAACGGGGTCCCGATCACAGCAAATGCTTCCAGATCACCGCTATCGTGGGAGAACGCAAGTTTCCGCCCGCCTGGGGCCACAGCAAGAAGCTGGCGGAACAACGAGCCGCACACCATGCTCTGTGCGAACTTGATGGTGAGCCGCTACCAGACGACGGAAAATCGGCCTAATCTCGCGAAGACCACCGTTGCACTTCAGAGATTCGAACGACACGACAAGGAGTCCCTCAATGGCGGACAAAATCACACGGACGGACGCTGAATGGAAGAATGCCCTGACGCCCGAGCAATTTCGCGTCCTGCGTCAGAAGGGAACAGAACGTCCCTACCAGAATGAGTTCGACGAGCATTTCGAACCCGGAACCTACTGCTGCGCCGCGTGCGGCGCCGAATTGTTTGACTCAGAGACCAAGTTCAACTCAGGATGTGGCTGGCCGGCTTTCTACGCCGCAAAAGCAGGTGACAGCGTCACGCTTCTGGCTGACAACTCGCACGGAATGCGAAGAGTCGAAGTGCTCTGTTCACGCTGCGACTCCCACCTGGGACACGTCTTCCCGGACGCCCCGCAGACCCCGACCGGCGAGAGATTCTGCATTAATTCGGTCTCGCTGACCTTCCGGCCCGCTTCAGAATAGAGCCCTGAAGCAAATGAGTCTCAGCGGGGCCGAGCAGCGGGCCTACCTCTTTTTCTTCGCTTCAGCGACTGGCACATCGAAGTCCTTGCTGGACGTTTCCTTCGGCATCTCGAACTCGATGACGGTCAGTTTGAATAACGGTGATCCGTCCGGGTTCTCGGTGCCGTCATCGAGTTTCTGAACGACTCCGTCATAACCATCGATGCGGGCAACATATGATCCGCCAAGTAACCCTGCACCGTGTTCCGTCTTGAATGCCCCATTCACAATAGGTACCACGCTGCTGGGGCCTGAATTGTTTTTCGCCCGATCTGGATCAAAGGTAATGCTCCCTCGGGGAACCGGTTTCCCCCCGTAGGTCACCTTGCCGGAGAAGTCATAACGTTTCGGGCCGGTCTCCGCCGCTCCGCATCCGACTGAAAGTATTGCGATCAGGAGAAGGCTCGGGCTGAGAAGACGGCATCTGAGTCGATTGAACATGAATGATTGACCCGTCATGAAATTGAACGGAAGGGGACGGTCAGCCGCCTAAGGGGTGAATCCAGTTGAAGGGAGTCCATCATCCCGGATCCCAACGCTTCTGAATGTTGCGGAATCCATGTTTTCACTCACAAAGTGAACCGACCCGTCAGCCATTGCGAAGTGGGCTCCTGTCGGATGCGTACTGCCGAAGAACCGAGTGATAATAGAAAGCGTATCTTTCACAGCGGGGTCATCTTTGGAGCCATTAATCGGATTCATCGTTCCGGCCATTTGATAAGCCGTTCCGCTGGTTCCGAAGGACGAACCGGACGCCCAGTATGTGCGAGCGTTATCACTCGGTCTGCTGGTCATCAACAGGTTGTACTTCGTTTCCCCCAGGATAAAGATATTCGAGGTTCCGTCCGTGCAATTGGCAGTGCTGATTTTTGAATTAACGTACATCAGTCCGTTCGTCCAGAACACCCGGTTACTCACTGCCGAACAGTAGAACGGGTAATAAGGATCGCTGGAATCCACAGGGGCCAAGCCGCCACCCATCACTGCGTAGTAGTTCGAATTCGCGACACTTGCCCCGGAATTAGGATCTGATGGACACTGCATCTTTGGCAACGGAATGGCACATTCGGTGTTATTAATTCCATGCCCCATGACATTGGTGTTTGTCATGAACGGAAGATCAAAGCGGAACTTGTTATAGCGGGGCATTTCGTCCAGATATGGAAGCAGCATCACCGCCCAGTTTGCGCGCGGCGAAAAAGTCGTCGATGAACACCAGCTTCCAGCGGGGCTCGATGTTGAGACCCCTTGGATGATCGCTCCCGGCGGGAACATCTTGCAAACGTCGTGATAGTTATGCAGTGCCAGAACCAGTTGCTTCATATTGTTCTTGCACTGTGTACGGCGGGCTGACTCCCGGGCTTGTTGCACTGCGGGCAGCAGAAGCGCGATCAGGACTGCGATAATTGCAATCACCACCAGAAGCTCGATCAGCGTGAAGGCCTGAAATCGTCTCCGAGCAGGAGACAAAACGGCTTGAGGTCGAAGTGACCGAGGCGAAGGCAAGTTCACTTGCAATGGACTGCAACGGAGAAACATAGTTCTGGCCCAGCGTGCTGGAGAGAAGATCGGAACGAATTTCACGCGATGTCGAGCGACCGAGGAGCACGAGACAGGCCCCTCAAAAAAGCAACCACTGATATTAAACGTCGCCGATTTGCTCCGTCAACACATCAAATTACACAGATGCCACTCTGTCGTACACGACAGAACCAATCTCACTCTTGCGATTCCCTGCATCATCAAGGGAAATAAGAGGAAGAAATCCAACAAGGTGGCGGTCAATTCCCGCCTTGGTCAGCTGACTTGGTCAGCCGAGTTGAAGACGTTCAGCTGGCGGCTTCAGCGGGCGATGACACTGGCACCAGATCAAGTTGAGCGTCAGATCACCAAGATCGTCGGTGCTATTCTGCGGTCGGCTGGGCCTGTTCCTGCATTCCCTCTTCAGCAGGAAGACCTCGCAAGCCGCAGCGCTGAAGCAGGTCTGCGTTCTTCGCCAGGAACTCGTCCTTCCAGCGGTAACTTTCAAGCAGACCTTCAACGGTGCGGCCCATCTGAGCATGGGCCGCGAACAGAGCTTCCACTGTCGCCAGGCCGTCACCAGGATCAGGGAAGTTCTTGGAGACGCGTGGATACGCAGTCTGCCACGGAAGCAGACTGCGTACTGGGTGCTTCAAGAAACTCGGAACCATCTTGGCTGCGAGTCTCCACGTTCCATCCAGCAATAGGAGCCCGCGCGGCAGATCGGCCGAGGTGAGCAACGGCCCGCCGAGATCCAGACGGACATAGTCGCTCAGATCCGTTCGTCCCCGATCGGGAAATGTCCAGAAATCGAAACCAGCCTGCTTGCGCAGGGGTTCAACTGAGCACTTCGCTCGGTTTTCTCGGGGATGAACGACGATGACTGTCGGCGGAAGCTGGTCGGCTCTGTCCATGGATGGGTTCATCACGTCAGTCCGTCAACATCGCCTTCTTACGTGCGAGCTGATGGGCAGCCGCCATCAGAGCCGGCACATCCAGTCCCACTTCTGCCAGCTGCTCGTTTCGCTCACCATGCTGGATATAGCGATCCGGCAAGCCGAGTCGACGAATCTGATGGGTGGGCAGACCGGCGTCGTTCGCAGCTTCGAGTACCGCACTGCCAAAGCCGCCGTTGAGCGTGCTCTCTTCGACCGTGATCACGAAGCCGGACTCAATCGCCTTGAAGATCTGAGTCGTATCAAGCGGACGCAGGAAGCGAGCGTTGATCACGCCAACATCCAGACCGTCCTTCGCCAGTCGCTCTGCAGCTGCGACACAGCTTGAGAACAGAGTCCCGAAGGCGATGAACGTTCCGTCTTCGCCCCAGCGATACACTTCGGCTTTCCCCAACTCCAGCGGAGCCACCGCACGGGGAACGGTTTCCGCGTTTGTTTTCGGATAGCGAATCGAGGTTGGACCGTCATGGTTCAATGAGAACTTCAGCATCGGTTCGACGTCGGACTCATCCCCGGGAGCCATGACTGTCACATTCGGGAAGACCCGCATGTAGGTATTGTCATAGGCACCGTGATGTGTCGGTCCGTCGGCACCGACCAGACCAGCGCGGTCGAGGCAGAACGTGACAGGCAGATTCTGGAGTGCGACTTCCTGGAAAATGTGGTCAAAGCTGCGCTGCAGGAAGGTACTGTAAATGTCCACGATCGGCCGCATGCCGACCTTGGCCATCCCGCCGGCGAAGGCCACGGCATGAGCCTCGCAGATGCCGGTGTCGAAGAAGCGGTCCGGGAAATCATCACGGATCTGTCCGAGATTGTTTCCTTCGCACATCGCTGCTGTCAGAACGCAGACGCGGGGATCTGTCGACATCGCACGATGAATCGCCGCACTCACGACATTCGTGTACGCGGGGAGAGACGGCTTCTTCACGAAGACGACTTCGCTCTCGTCGTCCGTCCGACAGAACGGCGACGGCGTATGGAACTTCACCGGGTTCTCGCGGGCGGGAGCAAAACCATGTCCTTTTTCAGTAAAGACATGCAGCAACACCGGTCCCCGAATTTCCTTCACCATTTCCAGTGAGCGACGCAGTGCGAACAGGTCATGCCCATCCACGGGTCCCATGTACCGGAAACCCATTTCTTCAAACAGAACACCGCCATGCAGGAAGTTCTTGACCGCATCCTTGAAGTGCCCAATGGCTTCGGCAGCACTTCCGCCGACGAGCGGAACTTTATTCAGCAGCCAGGAAACATCGCGTTTCAGTCCGTTATAGAACGGAGCGACGCGGGCCTTGTCGAGATAAGTCGCCATCCCGCCGACGCGAGGGCAGATGCCCATCTTGTTGTCGTTGAGAATGACCAGCATGTCTTTGTTCATGCCCGCGGCGTTGTTGAACGCTTCGAAGACGACGCCGCTGGGGAGGGCACCATCGCCGATGACTGCGACCGACTTCCGGTTCTGTTCCGGATGCATCAGGTCATCCCCGGCCTTCAGTCCCAACGCCGTTGAGACACTCGACCCGGCATGCCCCGTCATGAACAGGTCATAATCACTCTCTTCCGGATTGGGATATCCCATCAGTCCCCCCTTGCGGCGGATGGACTTGAACTGATGGAACCGCCCTGTGATCAACTTATGCGGATAGACCTGATGTCCGGTGTCCCAGATCAGGCGATCCTGAGAGAAATCGAAGACCAGGTGCAGGGCCAGGCAGAGCTCGACGACGCCCAGATTGCTGGCAAAGTGCGCAGGTCGATCGGACACGACCTCGCACAGCGATTCGCGGATTTCGTCAGTCAGCTGCAAGAGCTGATCATTTGTCAGACTCCGCAATTCTCGGGGGGATCCGATGAGCGGAAGTAACTGATAGTCCATTAGTGATCCCGTTCAATGAGATATCGGGCGAGCGCCGTCAGTGGAAGGCCGTTTTCTCCGAAAGGAGAGATGGCTTCACACGCCTGATCAATCAATTGCTCCGCCCTGCGGCGACTTTCCTCGACGCCGAGCAGCGAAGGATATGTTTGTTTACCGAGATTGGCATCCTTCCGGACACCTTTTCCCATCTTCTCTTCTGCCCCGACAACATCCAAGAGATCGTCGGCGATTTGAAATGCGAGACCGATGGATTCCCCGTAAAGAGTCAACCTGCGTAAAGCTTGCGGATCACCGCCGCCAATACGGCCACCGAGTCGTAAGGAAGCCGCCAGTAATCGCCCCGTTTTGCGGCGATGAATTGCTTCCAGTTGATCGATGGTGATCGAGGTTTGAGACTCGGCTTCGAGGTCGGCCTGTTGTCCGCCGACCATTCCGCAGACACCTGCAGCCGTCGCGAGATCCAATACACAGTCGGCCACGATCTCCAGCGGGCGAATCTCACGGGCCAGCACCGCAAAGGCTTCCGTCAGTAATCCGTCGCCGGCGAGGATGGCGGTCGCCTCGTCAAACTGCTTGTGATTTGTGGGCCGACCCCGGCGGA
Organism: Planctomycetota bacterium; assembly: GCA_023417655.1. Taxonomy (GTDB): domain Bacteria; phylum Planctomycetota; class Planctomycetia; order Planctomycetales; family Planctomycetaceae; genus Planctomicrobium. The sequence goes on from JAEZFD010000054.1 coordinate 48,913, forward strand.
GATCGTCATCATCCATCGCCGGTAAGTCGTCATGAATCAACGAATAGCAATGCACCATTTCGAGCGCGGTCGCGGCCGGGAGAGCCGACTCGCAGTCCCCCCCGCACGCGGAGCAGGCCATCAGCACCAGACAGGGCCGAACCCGTTTGCCTGGGGCCAGCAGGCTATAGCGAATCGCTTCACCGAGTCTGGGGGGACAGTCGTCCGAGAAACACGAATCCTTCTGCAGCCGGTCTTCAATCCGCTGTCGCAACGCAGCAAGGTGGCTGGACAGATTTATTTCTCGAGCCATGAAATTGTCGCACACAGCAGAACGGGACAGTTCCCTCACTGGCACAGACTCCCCTATGTTGTGGACCGGTGTCGTTCCAGAATGGGGTGAGCCAGAGCGGCGAGAGGCAATCCCTTGAGAGAAATTGGTGAATTGGAGTGATACAGTCACCATTGGACATGACCTGATCGGACGTCGTCAATGATTCACCCGGTCTTCCTGATCGTCGGGCGCTGTTTTCATCAAAAAATCACTCTCAGTCTTCCCAGATTCCCCACATGGGAGACGGCTCTACTTCAATTTCAGATCAAATTTCCCCTCGTTACCCGCCTCGCGAACATTCCGAATGTCGCCCCCCGCTGTTTGATACGCGACGGGAATTCGTGAATAGTCGGCCGGGGTCAATGGCTCGAGCCAGATACGTCCCTTTCCGAGCGGAGCCCCACTCCGATCGAGATAGCTCAGCTGAAATCGTCCATCGACATCGGTCAATCCAACGGCATCAGTCAGTCGAATCACCTCGTTTGAGGCACTTCGCGCCTGCGTGGCGTCCAGCGGAGTGAAATGGACGATGACCCCCGACAGAGGTTTGCCATCAACTTCAACTCTCCCAGTGACTTCTGCCATCAAAGGGAACGGTAGCCGGGCCGAGAGATATCGGGCGGAAATGAAATAAGCGGCGAGAATCACCGCCAGTCCGGCTCCAATATATGGAGAGCGTCGGACGAGCTGCTTTCTGGTCTCCTTCCAGTCGATCTTCTTGCGTTCTTTCCCGGGCGGGAGTTGAGCCGTCGTAACGACGCTCGCGCCCATGGCATCAGCCGGAACGTCTTCTTTTGCGGCCTTGGGACCCGCTCCAAAATAGCGACGCCCAAGTGCATCGGTAGGAGGACGATTATCTGTGGGAGCCTGCTGAGTCGTCAGTCCTGCGGATTTCTTGGCCGCATCATTATTACTGTCCAGCAGAAAAGCTTCTGCATCAAACTCAGGCTCAGCCTCCGGTTCAGCTTCCAGTTCAGGTTCGGGCACTGCTTCGACGGGTTTCGCTTCTGCCGGTTCCGGGACCGTTTCCTCCGGCCGCGGAGGAGCAGGGGTTTTCTTCAACGACGGTGAGGAAAGTGGCTCTTTCCCCGCAGGAGAACTCAGACGGGTCGAAGACTTGTGATTGACCGGCGGAGGCAGACTCGGGGCAGACGGGGACTCGGCAACGATGTCCGACTTCTGCTCCTGAAGATTGGGAGAAGATCCAATCGCATTCTTCTGTTCCCGCTCAGCGACCTCGTATTCTTCGACAGTCAGCGTCGATTCGAGTGGAACAGTGAACTTGATTTTACACCCCGGACAGCGTGCCCGAGTGCCGGCCTGAGAATCCCGAATCTTGAAGGCGGCTCCGCATGTTTCGCAACGATAACGAATGGACATGGGATTCTCTTTTCCAATCCATGCAATGGTCAGGCGGCGGTGAATCAGGAATTAGACGTGCAGATGAGATGTCCGGAAGTGCGATGATTCTGCCAGTTAAAAAGACTCCAATTGTATCACGAGGTCACTCGCTGGAGCCGGTCAACAGCCTAGAACTGGGACGCCGCCCCGTTATTAATGTTACCCAGATTATTCCAGGTACGGAGATCAATATTGTAACTGACGAAGCGGATACTTCCGTCGGCGCGAAAGACATTGAAGCCGAGTTGGTGCTCGCTGCCCGCTTCATCGAAGTGCCGACCAAATTGTGGCCCCGGTAATTGAGGCGGCAAGCGGGTCGTGAACAGGGTCGCAGGACCGCCGAACGCCCAGCCGTCGCTACTGCGTCGCTGATTCTCTGTCGCGGCATTCGCGAGAGGAGCCTTTGAACCAGCAGATGCATTTGAAAAGACGCGACGTTCGGAGAGCAGTACCGTTGAGGAAAGTCCGTCCTGAATCTCCCCGAGGGTCGTTCGACTGTTGACGCCGAAAGCCCCCTGATGCAATGGGGCCTGAGAATATGGTGATCCAGCGGCACTCACATTCAGGGTCAGAGAGAACTGATTGGGAGTGAGCCAGTAGGTCTGACGTTTCTCCGGGTCATCATCCTTGAATGAGATTCCGGACCCACTGCATGCGGCATAGTCATTTCCACCGGATGTCCAGCCGGAATCGACTCGTTCGCAGTGTGAGAACTGCCCCGTCGCCTGCATTGTGCTTCGTCGGGAAGGACAATAAAGACCGGGAATCTCGGTCACTGCGGGCCCATTGCCGTCCCCGTTTCCGCGGACATTCGTCGTGAAGTTCCAACGCTGCGCGAGCTCCGCCTGATTCAATTCCGGAAGAATGGCCACAATCCAGCTTTGTCCCTGAGGCACAGGTCGCGGAGGTTTTGCCCCGGAGACCTGCTGCTTTGCCTCCTGTGGTTCTGCAAAGCGACCGAGCGTGTCGGCCCCGAATTGCACATTAGACTGTCCGGCCGGAAAGCACTTATGCGAGTCGTGATACTGCAAAAGAGCCAGGCCTAGCTGACGCAGATTCTGGCTGCATTGATTACGTCGGGCGGTTTCGCGGGCATTCTGCAGAACCGGCAATCCGATGGCGATCAGCAATCCCGCAATTCCGAGGACGACGAGCAGTTCGACAAGCGTGAATCCACTGGATCGCCGGTTCATTCTGATCGCTTCAAACCTGTAATGTCAGGTTAAGAGTGACGGGACAGACGCGGCCGTGACCGCGCGGACGTGATTCGAAATGCAGTCGAGATTTGTCGCCAGCAGAGGGGGCTCTGCTTCGCTTCGACAGATCACCTCCGGTTGCCGAAGCTGGACGAAAAGTCCCGAATGGTATCCATTTGCGAGACGGGAAATCTTGATCGGCATCTTGGCCCGACACTTGGGCGAATGTCAAGTTTGAGACCGGGTTTCACAGGGAGGAGTTGCATTTTTGTCCCAGACGGAACCCGAACGGAAAAGCAATTCAATGGCGTGTGCAAGACAACTGCCGAAGAATCAGATATCATCGCCCGCTTGTTTTCCCCGTTTGCTGACGTGCTGCCTCTGACGTGCTGACTGTCCCATGATGTCGACCTGGCTGGTCCTGTTCGTGTATTGCTCACTGATCGTCGCCGCATCACTGCTGGGAGGTCGGCTGCCGTCTCTGATCAATCTCACTCACAAGCGAATGCAGTTGCTGATCAGCTTTGTCGGCGGGCTGATGCTGGGAATCGCCATCTTCCACATGCTGCCGCATGCCATTTCTGCATTGGGAATGAGTGAACTCAATCGAGTTAGCGCCTGCGTCATGCTGGGACTGCTCGTGATGTTTTTCCTGTTGCGAGCATTTCATTTCCACCACCACGACCCGCACCATGCAAAGCATCTCCCTGATGACGAAGAGGGGGGACATCAGCACGACCATTCACATGATCACGACCACGGGCTCGCTCACTTTCTGATGCCATCCGAACTCCCCTGTCACAAGGGGGGCGAGCGAGTTGCACCGATCGCCGCTGAAATGGATTGGCTGGGAGTCTTTCTCGGGTTGTCTGTCCACACCCTGATTGACGGTCTGGCGTTAGGTGCCAGCCTGCAAGGGGACGCATTGCACCAGCAAAATGCCTGGATCCTCGGGCTCGGAACATTTCTGGCGATTCTGCTTCACAAGCCTTTGGATGCGTTATCGATCACATCGCTGATGCAGGCCGCGAACTGGAGCCCACGGGCTCAAACAATCGTGAATGGCGGCTTCGCCATGATGTGTCCACTCGGAGCCATTCTTTTTGTCCTCACGGCGAATTGGCTCATTGACCAGCAATCGCTTCTGATCGGTTCAATGCTCGCCTTCTCTGCCGGGGTATTCCTGTGCATCTCCCTAAGTGATCTGCTGCCGGAGATGGAATTTCACTCCCACCACCGGATTCCGCTGAGCATCGCTCTGCTGCTGGGAATCGCTGTCGCCTGGGGAATTCACTGGCTCGAACCGGCAGGCGCTCATCGACCCGCTGCGTCGACAGCTCCCGTGACTCCGCTGCCGGCCTTTGGTACGACGGGTGGGGATTCCACTCCCTGATCTTACCGGCTTGGCGTGCTTCACGACCACTCCTCAATCAGGCAGTGAGCATGCAAAGGGCTGGGGCGCGCCCGTTGCAATTCGATTTCGTGATCCGTCCGTCTCAACTCTGCGCCGAGTCGGAGTCAACCGGCGTCGATACAACTGCCGGAACGTCACCTGACTCTGTGCGAATTTGCACCTCCGTCCCCGGAGCTGCGTGACGCACACGCATGATTCCCAATGCGAGTTGCTGGTCCGCCTCGAATGCAACGGCGACCGATGTCAACGTGCCGACGGTCTGCCCATCGACAACGATTGCCTGCCCCGGCTTCGCATCCATGGAATTGATACGGAACAGGCGGAGTTCCTTGTTGGTATGCCCCATCGCATCCAGTCTGGCAATCGGTTCCTGACCAAGATAGCAGCCCTTCGTGAAGCTGATGGCTTTCGCCGTGCGTGCTGCTTCCTGAGCGATGTTCTCAGGACCGATGTCGACTCCCCCTTTGGGAAACCCTGCCTGAATTCGTAGCGTCTCAAAGAGATTCTGTTCGCCGATGGCAACGACTTCATCCGGAATCCGCTCACGCCAGTCAGCCAGATCTCCACGAAGCCCCGAAACCAGAACGGCCGGCCCTCCCAGCATGTCGGTGCTGACAACCAGAAACTGTCGACTCTCACAGAACGTGGAGGTCACTTTTCCGGTTTCAAACACAACCGCGGTGTCGAAAAGTTTGGGCAGTGCCTCGCTCAAACCTTCTCCATATAAGCAAAGCAGACCGAAATCGGCTGAGCGATCGTTGATCGAAACATCGGCATCCAGAAGGTATTTTCGCAAGTGCGGCAACACGACCGCCCCCTGCCCGGGAGCAGAGATCAACCAGAAACGCTGATCCTCCCCGCAGACCAGAAGGTGCGCGAGAATCCGGCCTTTGATGTCACAGACAAAGGCTTCACAGCTGCTGCCTGCCGCGAGTTTTTTGATGTCGTTCGTGCAGAAGTTGTGGAGATACTGGCGAGCACCCGCTCCGGCGAGCTCGATCTGAGTCCAGTCGGAAAGGTCAAATGAGAGCACAGTGGGCAGATTCACAGGCAAGTTCCGTTAGAAGGAGCGCCGTCACTTCAAGGACCGTCTTCCAGCAAAGGGAGAACTCCCATGCTGTGACATGTTTCTTTTAGTGTCGCCGCAGCACTCGCAGTTGTCGAGTTCAGCGACGACGTAACCGGGGCTGCGGACGAGTCCCTTCAATCAGACGGCGCAACAGCACCTCGCTGAGGATTCCGCGAAAGCGGATCCGGTGGTCGAATTCCACGACAGGAATCGATTCCCCAAAACGTGCCAGGAGAATCGGATCGTCCTCGATATTGACCTCTGTCGCTGGCGGCAACCATTCGCGATACCGCTCCAGAAGTTCAACCGCCTCTTCACACAACGGACAATCAGGCCGGGTGTAGACAACAAGCGAATTGAATCGGACTCCCGGGCGTTGGGGAGACCAGTCCGGCAGGTCACGTCGTGCCAGCAGCAGTTCACGCAGGCCGAGGAGTTGCAGACCGAGACAACCAACGAACAGGATCGGAAAATTCTGACGGATCGTCAGATCCCATCGTTGAGGGAGGCCGCCCATTGCCCCCATCGCGACCACCAGAAAGCCGATCGCTGCCACGATACACAGGACCGTCCCGATCCGTGCATGCGAATTTTCAGAAGCCGCGTCGAATTGGGACATCGCTCTGTTCAATCCAGAAGAAATCAGCGGGCAGTCCCTGCCATTCGAGGCCACGGCCCCGCCTCAATTGTCGCTCTCATCTGGACCGCGCGGCAGTGAGCCTGGAACTGACAATCCTAAAGCAGTTTGCTCTACCGTCTGTCCGCGCTGCGCGACTTTCAGCAGAAAAGACACTGCATCCCGCGTGGCAGGGACGGGCGAACCAAAAGGCAAAATGGTCTAACCGTCTGAATCATACCGTGGTGGCATCGGTGGCTGATGGGATTTCAGCGCCAGGTCGAGGACGTCGCATCCGGCAACGAGCATCTGCCGCCGCAGATGCAGGTCTCGCAGGCGAGTCGCCAGCGGAGGCACGGTTTCAATTGCAGCAGTCAGACGCGGAGCCCTTGCTCCCTTCGCATAGCCAGCGCAGGTAGTGGAATTCAAGTTTCAACCTCGAATGTCACGGATGTTCCATGGGAACCGGCTCCCATCAGGAGCCGCAGTTTCTCACTGTCTGTGAAATTCGAAATTTCGAACCGTTGAACTGACCGAAAAATCCAGCAATGCCCATGATGACGGAGATGCCATCATGAGCTCGCCGGTCGGGACTTCCTGATCGCTACAACCGCTACCCATGAAGGGTCGTAAATCCCTGCAGGGATCGCCCAGCCTTAAGCGTGATCCCCTGAATTCTCTGGCTTGGGTTCGGGCAGGAACACCAGCAGAATCAGCGCGGTAACGCACAGGAAGAGTGAAACACTTGCTGCTGCCGTGGCAATCTTTGCCGTTCCCGGTTCACCCGGGAACCAGGCGCTCTTCGCCATGGTCGCGGTCACCCAGGCAAAGCTGGTCCCGATCAGACGCCCCCCAATGTTGGCCGCCATACTCTCGCCGGTCCCACGCAGGTGCAGTGGGAAGACGGCAGGGAGATAGTTCCCCCAGAAGCTGAACTGGCCGATCACCACAAGTCCGGCCACCATTGTCCCGAGGTGCAGTGCGGTGACTTCGAGACCTGCGATCGTGAAGAGGGAGACGTTCGTCCCCCTCGCCATCGCAAGGAAGAAGAGCGGCATCACGAACATTGCTGGAACGACGAATGTTCCAAGGAGTGCACGACGGCTAAGAATTCGCAGCACGAGGAACGCCAGCAGGAACCGACCCAGCAATCCCCCGACTTCCTGAAACTCACTGAAGACAGCGGCCTGCTTTTGCTGATAGGCAGCGGCCTCTTTCTTCGGCATGTCGACAATCTTTTCCTTCACCTGAGGAAGTCCGCGGACAATCTGCGGCAGCTGCTGAATCGCACCGAATGCGAGACCATAGCCGCAGCCGACCAGCAGTGTCGAGACAATGGTTGCGCGACGGAGTTCAGGGGTGAAGAGTTCTGCAATCGATGGCCGCTTCAGCTGACCAGCCTTCTTCTTTTCAGCCCACTTCGGAGATTCAGGCAGAAACGGTCGGACAACCAGCAGCGGGATGGCGGGGAACAACCCTGACATCAGGGTATAGCGCCAAACCAGATCCGGGTTCTTCAACGGTCCCACGAGCGAAGCCGCCCATTCCGGGAAGTAGATCGGAGGCAAGTGCCCGCCCTGACCCCAGACAGCCAGTTCATGATTCACGAACGCGACCAGCAAGCCGCCGAAAGAAGCGAAAGCCTGTGTGTAACCGATGACCCTTTCACGTTGTTTCGGATCGTCAAAGAGTTCAGCGAGCCAGGCCACTGCGGCCACGAACTCAACGCAAACCCCGACGAACACCAGACACCGGCAGATCAACAGCATGTTCATCGAGGTCGAATACCCCGACACGAACGCGGCAATTGCATACAGAAAGATACTGCCTGTCAGCACTCGACGACGTCCGAACCGGTCGGTCAGCCAGCCTCCGAGCAACCCGAAGATGGCTCCAAAAAATGCCGGAACGAAGAACAGCGTCCGGATCCATGCCAGTGAAGCATCAGACCCCGGAGGCGCTCCGGTCAGCTCCTGAATGGCGGCCGGCGCGATCAGCGGCAGCATCAGCAGTTCATAGGTATCAAACGCGAATCCGATCGCTGCCGTCAGACAGACGAGAGAATGAATCAGCGTCCAGCGCGGGCGAGGACTCGGGTCAGGCGATGAGGTCATGGAGATCGGCTTGTTGAAGGAGTGGCGTCATCCGATTCACGGGCAGGGGGAAAGGAAGAGCAAACGTCAGTGAACGTCGGCCCGGTTCCCTTCCGGAAGTGGATGAGGTTGACGACCACTCGTCACCTCATCCTGGGAGGCTCGCGAAGGAGTGTATCGCATCGATTGCGAAGCGAAGAAACTCCTCCGGTGGGAAGCGAAAATACTCCTCCCGGCAGACAATCACAAGCCCGCCACTCTCACACGGCATTTGAGATTCAGGGATCCTGCCTGAGCAAACACCCAGAGAAATCCTGGCACGAGGGATAGTCGACACGGGAAGGAGAGATTATCGTGATTCTCAGCAGTCAAATGTCTCGCGGATGACCGCCGCCGTCAGGGTCAAGCATTGCTGCCAGAAGCTCCGGCATCTGTCGGAACCTCCTTCACCTTCAAACCAGAGGGTCATCCATGTCTGAAGAATCTTCAACTTCCCGTTTCTCCAAGTTCAATCCCGCGGCTGCCGGATGGTCCCTGCTGGACGAATTCAAGTCTTTCGCCTTCAAGGGCAATGTGGTCGACCTCGCGGTGGGGGTGATTATCGGGACAGCATTTGGCGGCATCGTCAATTCGCTGGTAAAAAACATCATTATGCCGCTGATCGCTGTCATCACCCCCGGGACAGCCAGCTATGTGGACTGGAAAGCCCATATCAATGGCAAGGAAGTCCCCTACGGGCTGTTTCTCGGTGATGTCGTCAACTTTCTGATCGTGGCTTTTGCCCTCTTCCTGTTCATCAAGAAATTCCTCGGCTGGGTCATGGCCTCCCGCAAAAAGGACGAGAAACCGACTCCTCTCACCAAGGATCAGGAACTTCTTGTCGAAATTCGTGATCTTCTGGCGTCCGGCCATCGTTAGCCTTCCCGTGGACCGAACACAATCTTCCCTGACCCTGCATTTATTCTGCAGCACGCCGGGACCACATTGTGAAAATCTTGTCCTGATACAAAAAAATTGCCCGGCGAGACCTTAGAAGAGAAACCCTCTTTAAAAGGTCCTTGCCGGCATTTCATTTTCAAAAGCGAGGACGGCCTGTTCTCCTTTCAGCGAGTGGAGCTGTTACAGCGTATTCATTCGCATCGGAGGCTATTTCGCCCTCATGACGTGGGCCTTGAATCGAATATTCAGTCGAAAAACGGCATTGGTCCCGCTTTTCGGCAAGGTCTGTTTGAATTCAATCAGCAGAATTCGCTTTAATCTACCAACTCAGAGTTGAGGCACTCGCACTGCGATGGGCTCGTCACCTTGGTTGCGCCGTTCCAACAGTGGAATGCCTGACCTCAGAAATGAATAGATTGTGGTAATGACTGATTACGGGCTTCGATTTGTATTGACTGGAATGAGGGCGATCTTATGCCTCGGACTGACTATGAGCAGCCCACTGTTTGCCCAGTCCGCACCAACAAATATTCTCCCGGTCCCCGACCCTCCATTTAAAGGGCATATCGAGGCCGATTACAAGAACTCAACGCCGGATTATCCTCGGCCGGTTTTGGCTCCGAAAGACGCCCCGAATGTGCTGATTATTCTCCTGGACGATGTCGGATTCGGCATGACAGGAACTTTCGGCGGACCGGTTCCAACTCCAGCGCTCGACCAGTTGGCTGAGAATGGGTTGAAATACAATCGGTTCCATACAACGGCACTGTGCTCTCCCTCTCGCGCGGCTTTGCTGACCGGACGAAATCATCACTCCGTCGGAACCGGGGTCATCATTGAGATGGGAACCGGCTATCCCGGCTACACCGGAATTCTTCCCAAAACCGCAGCGACCGTCGCCCAGATCCTGCAGGGGAATGGCTACTCGACGGCAGCGTTTGGCAAATGGCACAACACGCCTGAGAGTGAAATCGGTCCTTCTGGACCATTCGATCGCTGGCCCACTGGTCTCGGCTTCGGGACTTTCTACGGGTTCAATCAGGGTGAAACCAATCAGTACCACCCGGTGCTCTATCGGAACACCACTCCCGTCGATCAGCCGAAGTCGCCAGAGCAGGGGTATCACTTCACGACAGATATCACCGACGAAGCCATTTCGTGGATTCAGAATGCATCGACCGCCCCGGGTCGCCCATGGTTCTGCTACTTCGCCCCCGGTGCTGTTCACGCCCCGCATCACGCGCCGAAAGAGTGGCGTGAGAAGTTCAAAGGTCAGTTCGAATTCGGCTGGGACCGATTGCGAAAGTTGACATTCGCCCGGCAGCGACAGTCAAAGATCATCCCGATGGATTCGGTGCTGACGCTTCGACCGCCTGAAATTCCTGCGTGGGAAGACCTCTCCCCAGAGAACCGACAGATTGCTTCCCGGCTGATGGAGAACTATGCCGGCTTCATGGCCCACACTGATTTCGAAGTCGGTCGCCTGATCCAGTCGCTGCGAGACAGCGAACAGATTGATAACACGCTGATCTTCTACATCGTCGGGGATAACGGCGCCAGCGCTGAAGGGGGGCCGGAAGGAACCTTCAATGAGGTCGCCTCGCTCAGTGGTTATAACCCGGGGGGAGCCGGTTTCGGCGACCGGGTGGACCGCATCGGTGAGCCAGAATCGGAACCCCATGTGCCGGTCGGCTGGGCCTGGGCGATGAACACACCGTTCAAATGGGCAAAGCAAATCGCCAGCCACTTCGGCGGGATCCGGAATCCTCTGGTCGTTCATTGGCCGAAAGGGATCAAATCCAAGGGGGAAATGCGGACACAGTTCCACCATTTGATTGACATTACTCCGACGATCCTCGAAGTGGCTGGCATTCAGGCTCCGACGGAAGTCAACGGAATTCCGCAGCGTCCTGTGGAAGGGGTCAGCATGGTTTACTCCTTCAACGACGGAACTGCGAAGGAGCAGAAGAAGACTCAGTACTTCGAAATGCTCGGAAATCGAGGCGTCTATCACGACGGCTGGTTCGCCTGCACCCGCCATGGTATTCCCTGGATCACGACCGGAACCTCAAAGCGATTCGAGCTCGACCAGTGGGAGTTGTACGACCTGAGATCCGATTTCACACAGATCAGCGATATCGCGGCTCGAAATCCGATGAAGCTGAAGGAACTGCAGAAAGTCTTTCAGGAGGAAGCAGTGAAGTATCAAGTGCTTCCTTTAGACGACCGACTCTCACAACGACTGGATCCTCGCCTGCGTTCCGGGGGAGCCATTCGTACGAACTGGGTCTATCACGGCAACTCCATTCGCATCCCGGAAGCACTGGGGCCGATTGTGGCCGCAATGCCCCACGTCGGAAAGTTGAATATCACCATCCCTGCGGAGGGAGCCTCAGGTGTCATCGCGTGTGCAGGCGGGAGCTCCGGCGGTTGGAGCGTCTATGTGAAGGACGACCGTCTTGGCTACACCTATAACTTTTTCGGATACGAGAAGTTTGACTTCCTGTCGAGCAGCCCACTCCCGAAGGGAGCCCCTGTTGAGATCACGATGGAATTCACCCCGAACGGTGTCGATGCAGCAACCGGCATGACTCAGGGGGGCACGATGAAGTTTTCAGCGAATGGACAATCGCTCGGGGAAGTTGCCGTCGGGAAATCCGCTCACCGCCATGGCGTCGAGCCATTCGAAGTCGGTCGCGACTCTGTCTCCTCCGTCTCGCCGTTATATGCCGATCAGGGTGACTTCCCCTTTACTGGCTCGATTCAGAAGGTGGAATTCACGGCGCAGCTTGCTCCCTGATCGAGACAGAACCACACGAAGTCCTGATTGACTCGCTCTTCGATTGGATTGCCTGCCGGGCTGAACGGAGGGCAATCCAATTTTCATTTCCACCGGTCTGCAAAAGGGAGTCTTGCTGGCGCCCCATTGGGCAGTGCAGGAGAAACCTGAAGATTTCCGCCAGAAATCCAGGAAAAGGTCGTGGGGTCCTTCCGGGAGTGACGCCTAAGTCAGCGGAAATTTCCCGCCCGGACATCTATATTTCCCTGTCGTCGACAATCGTTTATGAAACGGAGTGTCGTGCGGACCTGTTCTCAAGATTTGAAAAGCCCCATCAATGTCACAGCCTGAGGCCGCGGGTATAGCGATCCCGTCGATTTATCGGGACCGTTCCTTCTGGGGAATCACCCTGACGCAGTTTTTCGCGGTCTTTAATGACAACTTCTATAAGCAGATTGTGCTCTTCATCTGCCTCGATCTCGCAGCAAGCGGGACTTACAGAGACCTGCAGGGACTGGCACTGATCGTCTTCTCACTTCCCTTCATTCTCTTCTCCGGAATCTGCGGCTATCTGTCAGACCTCATCAGTAAACGGACGATCGTACTCGTCACCAAGGTCGCAGAGATCATCATCATGGTGGTCGGCCTGTATGCTTTCCTGCAGCTCGATGTCACTCTGATGATGATCGTCCTGTTCCTGATGGGAGCCCATAGCGCTCTCTTCGCCCCTGCGAAGTACGGGCTCCTGCCGGAGTTGTTTACCGAGAATCAGCTTCCTCGCGTAAACGGTCTTTTCCAGATGTCGATGTTTATGTCGATCATCCTCGGTCTCTCTCTGGCCGGGGTCGTGATGACATCGCTCCGCGCTCTCCCCTCCACAACGCAAACAACCGTCATCAGCTCAGAGTCCCGAATCACTCCTGACGCCGGGACTCCCGATCTTGCTCCCCTGTCAGAGCCAAGTGCTGCTCTCCCCACTGGCGGCGTCACGGAGCATCTCTGGCTCGCATCCGCCATCTGCATTCTTCTGGCGGTGATCGGCATCTGTTGTGCGATGCTGATCCGCAAAACGCCAGCTGCGAGGCCGGGCTTGAAGTTTGACTGGACTGACCTGATCCTGAACCGGGAAACCCGAAAACTCATCTGGGCCGACAAGCGGTTGCTCTCAGCGTTGCTGGCAACATCAGGATTCTGGGCGACCGGGGGACTGGTCTACCCACTCGCCATTAATAAGCTCGGACGCCAGCAATACCTGCTCACTGAACAACAGACCAGTTTCATGGCCGCCGGGACCGGGCTGGGCATCGCCGCAGGGTGTGTCCTCGGAATGATTCTATCGAACGGGTTCTTTAATGCCCGACTGATCCGCGTCGGCAGCCTCGGAATGTTCCTGGGATTAATCGCCCTCGCGTCACCGGGTCCATTTCACGGCACATTGCTGGGGGTTCCCGGGTCCGCGGCAATGTTGATCTGGCTCGGAATTTGTGCGGGACTCTATAATGTTCCGCTTCAGGTCGTGATTCAGGCTCGTGCTCCCGTCGAACATAAAGGACGGGTGATCGGTGCAATGAATCTGGCGAACTGGATTGGAATCTATTCCTCAGGTTTGATTTATAGCTTGGTCAATCCCCTCATCGAGACTTGGAAACTGCCGAATAATCTGTTGTTTGGAGTCGGTGCCCTCTTCTTTTTGCCAATTATTCTGCTTTATCGTCCCCGTTCTGAAGCTCTGTCAGAAAGCCGGACACCGCAGATTGCCGGGGCCGCCTCATCACCTGAACCAGCCTGAATAAAGCAGAAATCAGAGTAATTTGTATTCCTTCGGGCTCAATCAGCGCGTCGAAATTGTTGAAAGACTCAATTCAGCCTGACGGAGACGGGCAAATTAAAAAGTAAAATCAATTGGAAGCGAATTCCCTTATTGACGACTTGAAAAACGGGTCCAAACTTAAGAGACCGAGTCTGTGTCGCTCGTCATTCAATAAATGAAGGACGAAGGGTCACCCCAATTGGCGAGACAATTGGAAAAAGCAGAAGTTGATGCTTGAGGCGGAGGCCCGCATCAATTCTCGATGAGGAGACGTTTGACAGGATAGTTACTCGTTTTTCGCTTGAATTGAAATTGGCCAGATGATTGCTCAGCTTATTCCTGTAGATGGTTCTCCGCCAATCTCGATCACTCGTGACGTTACTTTGGTGGGTCGCAAAAAAGAAATTTGCGACGTCATCCTCGACAGCAACAGCATCTCGAAGGTGCATTGCGCGATCGCCAAGACGGATGGCCTGCTCTTCTTTCGGGACCTTGGCAGCACGAATGGCACAAAGGTCAATGGTCAGCGCGTCATGCGAGGCGCCCTGTTACCCGGCGACGAGTTATGCTTCGCCAATCTGAAGTTCCGCATTCATCTGGGTCCGGCAATTCCGGTTACCCCGTTGTCGCAGCGAACGGAAAAACTCAGAACCTTTTCGCCGACGCAGCGCACGAGCAATGGCGGCTTCAGCTTCGTGGCTCATGGCGAAGACATGCAGGTCGAGTCGGAACGTGACCAGACTCCCCCTGATCTCCCAAAGCTGAAAAACCCAGTCTGATAGATACCACGTGCGACTGCCGTCCGATGCGTGTGATACCGCGTGCCTCAGGCGCACTGCCGGGTGCGAGACACCTTCTTCCAGACCGCCCCTGACAAGCGTCACCCAGAGGCGCCGTGTCCGCGACGCCCCATGCAGCGAATCGAGCGCTCGCAAACGCTTTGCATGGCGCATCGGAGATGCAAGCGGTTTCAGTCCTGATGCAGCTGGCGAAGTCTTGTTGAGGTTCGCAGCATCCACTGGATCCGCTCGAACTCATTCAGCCAGTCCTGAATCACTGACTTTGTGAGATCCTGATCCGCGCCCAATCCTGTCGGACAGCTGGCTCCGGCGAGCGACTGCACGACACTCCGGTACTTCGACAGAGTTCGATCGCCATAACGTCCGCAGAACTGACCATCTTCACTCAGGAAGACAACACAGGGGACCCGTGCACCGCCACACGTTGTCAGAGCTGCTGCCAGTTCAGGAGCATCATCACGGTCGGCATATCGAATCTGGATCACCGGAGCCGCAGCGGCAAAGTGTTCGAAGATCGGGCACTGATTCACGCAGTCGCCGCACCAGGTTCCTGCGAGGACGAGAACTTTCATTTCGCGGGTGAAGCTCTTGAGCAGTTCGACCTGTTCTGCCGTCAGCGATACCTGATTTCCGAAGTCTTCCCAACGCCGAATCTGTTCTGAAGTACCGTACTTCGTCAGGAATTCGCGATAGGGAAGGGCCGTTTCAAAGGCTGCGGCAAAGTTCATCTCAGGCTCCGATGGAGTATCAATCAGATCGGTCGGCGACGCGAAACAGTCTGCATGACCGAGAGAATCACTGATGAAGCTGCTTCAGAGATTCCGCCGGCCACTGCGACTTGAGTATCGTCGCGTGCTCTTGAATTCTGTCAAGCGCCTTCAGAAACAGGAGAGCAGCCTCTTTCCCTTTCAAGAGCTGGGGATGATGCAGCACGACGACCGCATCGTCGAGTTGTTCCGCGAAGCTCAATTCACCAGACACCCGGTATCTTCCCCTCGCATGAATTCGGTGAAGAGCACGAAACCCCAGGTCCAGCGCGATTCCTTCTGCTCGCATTGCATGGCAAAACTGATCCCGAGTCAGTCCGGCGAATCGAGAGGAATCGAACAGAAAGCCAACCTTGTAGAAATCGGGTTCAGAGTTCTTCACTGACATTGCGAACGGAATCAGCCCCATTCGCTGACTCAGGCCGAGACGAATGGCCTCAACGGCCTGTGAGCGCCGTTGTCGATCAGCAGGGAGACGTCGCCATTGCGGGAGCAGTACGGCGGCCTGCATCTCAGAGATCGGGTAAGCCAGATTCCCGCGTTGTTGATAGAGCCGCATCCGCTGTGCGATGTCATCTCGGTCGGTCATAATCGCTCCCCCGCGACCGGACGTCACCAATTTTGACCCGCCAAAGCTGAGAACTCCCACATCTCCTGACGTTCCAGCAATTCGATTCGCAACGACGGCGCCGGTCATTTGACACGCATCTTCGAGGACCGGAATCCCCGCCTGATCGGCCAGTTCCCGCAGCTTGGGCATGTCGACCACAGAGCCATGCAGATGAGAAACCACGATGGCTCGTGTCTTCGGAGTGATTGCGTCGGGAATGAGACCGAGGTCGATCTGCCCTGTCCTTGAGTCCACATCGACGAGAACCGGCTTCGCCCCCAGCAGACTGATGTTCGTGAGGTTCGCCTTAAAGTCATAAGCAGACAGAATGACTTCCGAATCCTGATTCACTTTCAGCCCCCGGAGCGCCAATTCAACGGCGGCGGTGCCACTACTGACGAGCACGACGTGACGGCACCGGTGAGTTTCCGCCAATGCGGCTTCCAGTCTTTCGACATGGCCGGCGTGATAACGTCCCCAATCCCGTGTTGCGATCAGGTTCTGGATCGCAGCCGTGACCTCCTCGTCGGGAACAGGCCAGTCGGGAGGTCCTTCCGCCACAACGGGAGTTCCACCCAGAATGGCCGGAAGATCATCAGAATTCCGGGATGACTCAGCATTACTCAAAGCCGACATGCGAGATTCGATCGATTCATCTGTCGAAGAGAGTGGCGAAATCGAGACGACTCATCCCGAGCGAAGTCATTGCAACGGAACCATGCTCACAGAATGGTGAACTGTTCCAGATCGGGAATGTCATCCGCCCCATTCTCACCATTCTCAGGGGAGGACTGCATCTGCTGGTGCAGCGAGCGTAACCAGTCGATGGGGGGGGTGCCATAAGGCCGAAACTTTTCGACGGCCCCCGTCTCTTCGCGATAGATCAGAGCACGATGAGTTCCCAGTCGAGAGGCGGCAGGGGAATCAATGAAATTGCTGGAATCGGCGGCGTTCATCTGAAACGCAACCCGCTGTTCCATTTCCTTCAAAGTTTGCCGTGAGAACCATCGCTCGACGTTGTTGCTGGAATCACACCAGATCACGGTATGAATCCCGACGCTCGGTCCACGCAGGAGAATGTCGGAAAACAGCTTACCCGGCTCGACAGGTTTGGCTTCACTCCCTCCAAGTCCGAAGCTCCCCATGCCGAAGTCATCTTCCACTTTGCGGAGATCGCGGAACCGTGCGAGATTGAAGACCAACAGGAAGACTGGCGGTGCGTCTGGCTGTGGTTCATTCTCCCGCTGCTCAAGCAGGAGCGTAATTGCCTGCAACAGTCCGGCGGTCTCATTCGGGCGCACGAGCCGGATTTCGCTCTCATATTCCTGGCAGAGCTCCTCCCAGACCTGAGCTTCATCCGAGCCGGGGTGACTGCCGTCCAGCACGAATAATGATTGATCTTCCTGCGCCGCCGACATTGATGCAGCCAGCGTGACCGCAGCGGAAGTCATTAAGCCTTGAGCCGCTTCCGTGTCCTGCCCGACGAGCAGCAGGTGATTTCCATTTTGACGATGGAATGTCAGCGCCGTTGGCGGAGCGATCTCCACCGCATCGCCCAGCCAGATGGTGGGATAGAGAATGGGCTGGGAGCGGCTCTGGAAATCCCGTGCAAGTTCATCAACGTTCGGATTACGTCGCAGATCAGAGGGGATATTTCCTTCAAAAACCACCGTGGCGGGAACGCCTCGAAGCCGACGGCGCAGCTCATGCTGCATCTGATTCAATGCCGCTTCTCGCTGCTGATCTGTGATCCATGCAATCTGAAACGGATGGTTCCCTTCCGGCATACCGTTGGCGTCATTGTAGATCGCTTCACCGGGACGAGTGAGCAGTCGGGCTGCCGAGTTATCTTCACTGAGGATCAGGTGAGCATCCGCCTCACTGCACTGAAGTGCGACGCGAACGGCGACTTGTCCCAGAGTGCTTCGGGCGAGCGAATAGGCTCCGCCCAGCGTCTGTGATCCCAGAATGACATGAATTCCAAAAGCACGGCCCTGACGGACGAGCCGATCGAGATGGAGAGCCGCTGCCTGACCAATCTTGTCGTCTTCAACAAAGAACTCCTGAAACTCGTCAATCACAAGCAAGATGCGGGGGAGCGGCTTGTCAGTTGCATTCCGATAACCGGCGATATCCTGAACTCCATGACGTCGGAACAGTTCTCCCCGTTCCTGCAGGATGTCACTGAGTCGCTGCAGTGCGCTGACTCCAAACTCCCGATCACTCTCAACGGCAATCACCTGCGCATGGGGCAAGTGATGCGTTGCATAGTCCTTGAATTCGACCCCTTTCTTGAAGTCGATCAGGAAGAAGTTGACCTCGTCCGGGCTGTATCGCAACGCGAGATTCGTAATGAGAATATGCAGGAACGTCGACTTTCCTGAGCCGGTCTTTCCTGCGACAAGCATGTGCTGAGACGTCCCTTTGCCCAGTCGCAACATCTGCAGCTTAGTTGCTCCGGCTCGGCCCAGCGGGATCGTAATCTCGGATCGACTGTCGTCCGTCCAGAGTCGGTCTGTCGCGGGGCGAACTCGGTCGAAAGAAACTTCCACCTTGCGTGCGTCCTTAGACGCGTTGCCAACCATCTTAACCAGTGAGGTGAAGACGTCACTCGGTGGAGGTGAATCGATCTTCAACGGCCATGGAGACCACTGCGAATCCACCGCACGATAGGCATTGTCCCGCCATTCGAAACGGGTCATCTTCTCTTCAATATCACTCAGCCGGAATTGGTGAGGCAGTTCTTTGTCTGCATCGCGGTGAAGCAGGGTATAGACACCGCACCGCGGACCGCTGTTGACGATGCTGACCAGCCTCCGGGCCGCGATTTCACTGAACTTCGACGGAAAATCGCTGATCACGAGAAAGTGATAGGGCTCGGCCACTTCACCTGCGGATTCGTTGTATTCCTCGATCGTCGGGAACTCGTTGCGCAGGTACTTCTGCAGCACGTTTTCCATGTGTTCCGTCAGATCGGCCAGGCGGGCTTCGATCTGATTCGCTTCCGTCCAGATCCGGTTAGTCACCAGCATCTCATCATAGTCGGCGAGATGCATGAACCCGCCAAAGCTCTCCCCGAGCCCGACAGGATCAATAATGGTGAAGCGGAGCTTCCCGGGCGGAAGCGACGTCAGCAGTCGCAGCATGAGCGTCTGCAATCCCGCGATCGCCTGCTGCCGCGACTGAGAATTATGGGAAGTGAGCATCACTGACGCCCCCTGCGGAAAGGGAATCAGTGCCGGCACGTCATATTGGGTCTGCTCGATCTTCAGTTCGGCCTGTTCACTCAGCGCTTCAGGCCATTGCTTCAGGTCCAGCTCTGTTACGCCCATCCGCAGAACAGGTGGGATTCCAGAGGGCGGATTCCAGTTCGATTGAACCAGCTGATTCCAGGGACGAGAGACCTGTGCATCAAACTGAGTGACTTCCTGAATCTCTTGCGAAAGTTGACCAGCGGCCAGTCTCCAATCACGGACCATCTCGGTCCAATGATCCTGATGAACTCGACGCTGCTGCGAGACTGTGACCTCGAGTGATGACTCCAGCCGCTGCAGCTGATTCGACCAGCGGCCGCGAATCTCCTGATCCCGCTGGACGTATCGATTCTGGAGTTCTGTCTGTTCGGCAAGGCGACGTCTTTCGATCTCGTCTCGACGTTCTCGATGCCGTTTCTCCAGAGCTGAGATCTGGGTATCTCGTTGACTCTCGATCTGACTCAATTGATCTCGATAAGCGGCCTCGAACCGTTTCAGCGTCCGCTCTCGATCCCGCTCGACAACACGTTGCTTGGCTTCAAATTCTCGCTCCTGTCGGGCGAGCTGATCAGCCGTCAGTTTCATCCAATGCTGGTGCAGCCATTCCGTTTCAGCGAGACCAACCTGCATCTGCCGTAATAGCTCAGACCGCCGGGACGAGCCTAACATCAGCAGAATGAGAACAATCAGGAGGCTGACAATGGCGCCCCCTGACACAGTCATGATCGTCCATGTCGATTGAAGCTGATCGGGCGCAATCCCAATCCAGGTCGGATCAACAAATGTGTGAATTGCTCCCGCAACCAGAGCGGTCAGGAGGAGAAACAGGACGAAAGGCCTCAATCCGACAAAGAGCCGAGGCAGTATCAATGACTTAAATTTCTGATGAGAACTCCGTACCAGATTCGAGGCCGTGCGAAAGCGAGTCGCAATGGCTTCGCGGTCCGGCTGAACCCGTTCAAATTCGGTCTCGACAGGCTCAGTAAAACCGAACTTTTCAAGGATGGGGGTAATGAGATCTCTGAGCGAATTCCACTCGTTTGTCTGGACTTCGCGACTCTTCAGGATCAGAGTACGGAACCGCTCAAACTCACGGGCCGGACTGTCCTCGGCTGTGTCATCTAGAACAGAGGAGACCACCCAAGTACTGTCATGCTTCTGCTGGGAAATCGTTTGCAGCTCTCGATTCGCCCAATCGACAACCCGTTTCAGATTTTGACGATGTTCCTGGTCGAGTGATTCCAGCTCCTCGTCATAACGGGCGGTGATTGCTTCGTACTGCCTGCTGATTTCTGCCTGGAGTGTCGCGAGTTCCTGATTCAGTTCCTGCTGAGCTTCATTCAGCTGCTGGCGTTGTACGCGTTCCTGACGATCAATATCCGTCTGATGATGTCGGAGCGTCTCTTCCACCGTTCGCCGTCGTTCGATGGCGAGCTGAAAGGCCGACAAGGCGGATTGAAGATCCGTCATCATAAATGACACCCTGATAGAGCGAGATCCCAAGACTTGAGGTAACTCAGTGGTAGTTTGCACATGAAATCGTGACCAGTGAGAAACACCTCTTCCACGGGCCTACTCATTTCGTTTCCCGTGGAACGACAACAAAAAGGCTTGCAACGACGATCAAAATATTCGGCTGCCAACACTCGGAATGAGACCAAAGGTCTCTCCAGTGAAAACGGGAACCCCCTTCGTCTCGCTACAAGTTGCGGATGGGAATTCTCCCTATTCATCGATTCTGACACGACCAACGACTCCGAAGACATTGTATCGCATTCCTCGAGCGTGTGTCCTGCCGATGTCAGTTTCCCCAGAGCAGGTCGCAACGAAAAGAGGCCTGCAGAGACGAACCCTGCAGGCCTTCTAAAAATTCAGATTTTCACACGAATCACTATCGGATCAGATTCGTCAGTTCCTGCAGCAGATCGTTCGAGACCGTGATGGTTCGCGAGTTCGCAGAGAAGCCTCGCTGGGCCACAATCAGTCGCGTAAATTCGATCGCGATATCGACGTTGGACTGCTCCAGCTGACCGGCGCGGATGAGAGCGTTCCCGTTCGCTCCCCCGGCCCCCAGCTTCACGTCACCGCTCGCGAGACTGGATGTAAAGAAGTTGTCACCGATGGCGGTGAGCCCCTGCGGATTCCGGAAGTTCCCGATGGCGAGCTGAGCAATCGGAAACTGTGCGCCATTGCTCGCGATTCCCTGAATGATGCCGGAGGTTTCAATCTGCACTGATGTGAGAATTCCGTTGGCATATCCATCCTGAGCGGCAGACGTCGATGGGTCTCCTGAGAAAGAGAACAGCCCGGCGCCAGGTGTATTTCCGCCAGTGAGGTCAATCGTAAAAGTCGTCGGTTCAGTCTGGCCGGTGAACCGGATACTAATTGTAGAATCCCCGCTTCCAGATCCAGTGCTGTGCGAGAAAGCACCATCGGATCCGAACGTGAGTCCAGTGTAGGTTCCATCAACGACAGTCCCGTTGACCGGATCAATAATTACCCGCATGTCCCAGGTGCCGTCGGCCTGTCTTTGAAACTCGTAGTTCACGGTATGCACGCCGCCGCTGGCGTCATAAATGGGCACCCCACCGCGAACAATCACACCCGCAGCACCTGTCCGACTCTCCAGGAACCGGTTGCTGCCGAAGGTTGCACCTCCGGCGTTCCCAGTGGCGTCAGTCATACTCAGGCTGAGGAACGATTTCCCGGTGCTATCCGCGGTGATGGCGAGTTTTCCGTCTGCACCCAGAGATGCGGTTGCACCAGACAGGTCTCCGTTGATCGCTGCTAGCAGGTCCGAAACAGTCGTGGTCGGTCCAACAGGAAATGAAACGGAAAGAGAGCTGCCGTCCGCATTAGTTCCGCTGATTGAGATCGAATCCCCGGCTTGATAAGCCGTCGTCACAAAATCCAGATCGTTGATTAACGTCGTCCCTGTCGCGGCGGTTCCACCGACCAGCCACGGATTGGTTGAGATCACCTGAGCCGTTGGCACCTGACCATTCGCAGGGAGATTCCCTGAAATGAAGGCGGTTGATGTCTGCCGTCCTGGAACGTTCGCTCCGAGCGGAATGTTGATGTTGGAGTTCCCGCCAATCTGGAAGGACGGAGCCCCTTCATTATTCTCGCCCAGGGCCCCGAAACGCTGTACCGGATATCCGGTTCCCGTATCAACCAGCATCCCATTCTTGTCGATCTGGAATGTGCCTGCGCGGGTGTAAAGATTCTGGGTGCCGTTGTTCAGAACGAAGTAGCCGTCGCCATCCAGAGCAAGATCCAGCTCATTTCCGGTCGACTGCATCCCTCCGCTGTTCATGCTTGTGCGAATGCCAGCGAGCTTACTGCCTGTTCCGACCTGAAGCGGATTCGTCCCCCCTGAAACGCCCGGAACGCCACTGGAGCCGCCACGCAAAGTGTCATACATCACGTCCGAAAAGACCGCTGTTTTCTGGCGATAACCAACAGTGTTGAGGTTGGCGAGATTGTTCCCGACCACCTCAATCATCTTCTGGTGAGATTGGAGCCCGGTCATCCCGGTCATCATTGCATTCGCCATGGACGTTCCCCTTTATTACTGCGGAAGTTTTGAATTGGGTTGATTATGGGAATGACGCAGGTTCAAGAGGTCCGGCGTCGGTTAGAGTTCTTGTCGAAAGGATCACGTTGACTGTCTGGAGCGGCTGCTTCAGTAAAACGCCAGGCAAGACGATCATCACCAGCCAGCCAGTCAGTCAGCATTCAGTCATGAGTCAATCAGCGGCTGGCGGCGGGATCGACAATGCCGACAGCTGAAATGTTGTCGAGGCCGATCCGCTCTCCGTTGATGGTCAGCACCAGTTTCCCGTCGACGGCGCTGGCCGACTGGACGACACCAGTTTGCTCTGAGCGCGTGACTTCGGAGTAATAAGTGACCTGTTTTCCGACCAGACCCGCCCCCTGAGTCAGGGATTGAAGTTTGAACAGTTCAGAAAAGTTCTGATTCAGGCTCTCGATGCCCCCCAGCGACGAAAACTGTGCCAATTGCGACAGCATGTCGGTCTGCTCCATCGGCTCCATCGGATTCTGGTGCGCGAGCTGAGCAGTCAGCAGTTGGAGAAACTGCTGTTGTCCGAGTTGGGAATTAAAGACCGATGCCGTCGCCATGGATTCCATTCCTTGTGAAGCCGTAATCGCTCTGTTTCTCTCATTCCGAGCACGTGGGCCGCTGCCATCAGGCTCGAAAATTGACCTCATGTAACTCATGAACGTCGGTGTCGGTCGCCTTCGGGCGATGAACCGGAAGCCGGACGGATCCCTCAGGCATTTCAGATCCCGAAGATCCCGAGGAACTTTGGTGAGAGCCGGTTCCAAAGGACCCCTTCTCCTGACGGGTTTCTGCAGGTGAGTGATCGACAGCAATCTGCTGAACGTCGACTCCCCGTTCCTTCAGAGCCTGACGGATGTCGTGAGCCCGATCTGTCAGGAGCGTTTGTGTGTCGGAAGAACTGACGGCGAGGCGGATTTCAAATTGACCGTTCGCCGACTTCTGGATGTTGATCACCATCTCACCGAGGTGGGATGGTTCAAGTCGGAGCTGCAGGCGTTGTGGCCCTGAAGCTTCCACCTGAATTGACTCCTTTGCGACGAGATCGGCGAGACGGTTCCAGCCTCCTCTCGCTTGAACCACGGCTGCCTGTTCCGGTATTTCCCGGGTTCCCGTCACACCCTCCAGCGAAAGGACCGCCCATTCACCCGCAGGAGCTGTCTGCGTTCCGGGGTTCTGGGAAAAGTCTTGCTGGGATGATGTGAACTGCTGTCCTGCCATGCTCTCATCTGCGGCCGCCAGCGACACAGCCCCGACCTGAACAGACGTCGCTGCTCCCTTGGGTTCGTCGAGGTTGGCCGTAGGGAGATCCTGCCCCGCTCGGGCGATCTGCCGATAATTCTCGGTCGCCCGGGAGACGGCACTCCGGCGTTCGATGGTTGTCTCGGGCTCCGATTTCTTCGCAGACGAATCGCCCACTGACTCAGTGGAGTCCGTCGACTCCACCGACGCGTCCATCGTCTCTTCGGAGGCGGAACGTCCCTGCTCAATGCCGGAGAGAACCTGACCGGCTTCCTGTTTGCCAGCGGATGTCTTCACACTGGTCGGCGTCTCAGCCTGATTCCGGATGCCTGAAGAAGTCTCAACCTCAGAGGACTTAAGAGTGCTGATCGCAGCTTGGGTCTCGTCGAGCGTTCCCAGTTCAACTGCATCCAGCTCGGATACTCCCTCGCTCAGATCAATCGCAGCGACGTTGCTCGCAAGATTCACTGGCGGTACAGCTAATGCGATTTCGGTCGGTGTGCTCTCGTCGGGAGATGCACTTTCAGCCGTGTGACTGACGATCTCTAAAGCCTCTGAGACCGCCCGGACCGCCATCGGATCCACTTCGGGATCAACCGCCAAAGTCATTGGCGGAATCACGGCTTGAGTCGTCAACAAAAGAGGGAGGGGAGCGGTTTCAGGGTCGGTCGTCGCGTCCGCATCTCGCCGAGCACTGCATCCAGAGATGGGAGCTGCATCAATCGCGGCGGTCAACTGTTTTGGAAGCATCTCGCTTTGGAAACGAGATTCGACTGTCCCAAGAACCTTCGCGAAGGGCTCGTGAAAAGTTAACGCCTGCTCGCCCCCCGGAGCACGCTTCCCGGTGACGGAAGCCGTCACCGATGTTGCGGGGTCACGTCCTGTGACCGGCTCGCTCACTGCGTTCCAAGGGTGATTGACACTCGACAAGGCGGCGGGCTCCCTCCCATTTGTCAGCCAGAAGGGACGCAATCCGTTGCGTCTCTGGTGACGGAAAAACCCGTAAAGCAGAACGCGTACCACCTCCAAAGAAAAACCGTCAGATCGCATTGCGGGACGCTGCAATTCGAATTAGCAGAACGACTTCAGCACCACCGGCTCAAAGTGGATCCGACCGGCAGAATTGACCGGCGGAAAGAATTACCCCCTACGCTGGGAAAGAACTTCCTTTTCAAACCGACTGGTGCCATTGATACAACCGAGCTTCATCCGAGCATTCATCACAAACCGATTCTCCCTCGAATTGGAAAGTGTCCAGCCGGGACAGAACTCGGTCTGAAACCGCTTCTCTCCTGTGACTTCGCTGGAAGTCTCACAAAATCGATCGCTCTGCACACGTCATTCGACCGTGCAAGAGTAGGCTTCTCAGTTTGACGGCAAGCATCCTATACTGTGACAGCGTCAGCCTTGGTTTTTGGGGTAAAGCACGTCGACAAGAGAGGTCAGGCTCTTTCGGTGTGCGCAATTATCTCGATATAAGTCAAAGTGGTTCGACCACAACGGGCGCAACTCCCCTTCTCAGAATCGGCGACCGGTCTCTCCGGTGGCACGGCGGCGTTATGTCGCATCAGAAGGAAGAAGCCAAGGCTTTCCAGCGGGGTTTCCGCCACAGACGCTCAAACATTTGTGGCCTGGCAGCAGGATTCGTGGATATGAGAAGGCGAGTCGTCGTCACCGGTATCGGTTGTGTTACCCCCATCGGCAATGATGTCCCGTCCATGTGGGAATCGATCAAGTCCGGACGGAGCGGGATCGACTACATCACACATTTCGATGCTCGCGAATTTCCGACCAAGTTCGCGGCGGAAGTGAAGGATTTCGACATGACAAAACATGTCGAAAATCCCGAACGCTTTCGCTTTGCCGGGCGAAACATCCATTTCGCGATCGGTGCCGGAATGCAGGCGATGAAAGATTCCGGGCTGGAAGACGGGAAGTTCGACCCGACCCGCTTTGGGATCTACCTCGGGGCTGGTGAAGGTCCGCAGGATTTCTTTCTGATGATGCGTTTGATTGCAGACGCTCAGAAGAACGGGGAATTCGATATGGATCAATTCACCCGGGACGGACTCGCCCGGATGAACCCCAGCTGTGAAATGGAACAGGAACCGAACATGCCCGCCGGCCACCTGGCGAGCCTGTTCAACGCGCAGGGTCCGAACCTGAACTGTCTCACCGCCTGCGCGGCGTCGAGTCAGGCGATTGGCGAAGCCACCGAAATCATTCGTCAGGGAGATGCGGAAATCATGCTCTCCGGCGGAGCTCACAGCATGATTCACCCATTCGGCGTGACAGGCTTCAATCTGTTGACAGCATTGTCCACCTCCAATGAGGCTCCCCAGAAAGCATCACGGCCGTTTGATCGTGATCGCGATGGCTTCGTTCTGGGTGAAGGCGCCGGCATGCTCATTCTTGAAGAACTCGAACACGCGAAACGTCGTGGAGCCACCATCTATGGCGAGATCGCCGGTTATGGCTCGACCGCTGATGCTTACCGCATTACCGACATCCACCCGGAAGGACGGGGAGCGACAGCCTGCATCAAGATGGCGGTCAAAGACGCTCGCGTGAATCCCGAGCAGATCGGCTATGTCAACGCACACGGAACCAGTACTGCCGTGAATGATCGCGTCGAAACGCTCGCGATTAAACAGGCGCTCGGAGAACGGGCTTATCAGGTCCCTGTCTCCAGCACCAAAAGCATGATGGGACACCTGATTGCCGCTGCCGGAAGCGCCGAAGCCATCGTCTGTCTGCTGGCCATGAGGGACGGCATTCTTCCGCCGACGATCAATTACGAGAACCCGGATCCTGACTGCGATCTGGATTACATTCCCAACGAGCTGCGGGAAGCCAAAACTGACATCTCTCTCTCAAACAGCTTTGGCTTTGGTGGTCAGAACATTTCGCTGATCTTCTCGAAGTTCAAAGGCTAATTCAGGCTTATTGACGACGTCGTAGTGAAGGGCTGCGGCGAGTCATGGCGGAAAGGGCAGAGAAATTTGTGATTGATCTCGACCATAACGCCACGACCCCGCTGGACCCAGTCGCGCTCGAAGCGATGGCCAAAGTCGCTCGAGATGCTGGAGGAAACCCCGGCAGCCGACATCGGGCGGGCCGTAAGGCACGTCAGGCACTGGAAGACGCACGGGAATCAATCGCTGAGATTCTGGACTGCGATCCGCGGGACCTGATCTTCACATCGGGGGGAACCGAAGCGAACAATCTTGCCATTCTCGGGATGGCTGCAGGTCGCTGTGGAAAAATCCTGCTCCCCTCGGGAGAGCATCCTGCGACCGAAGAACCGGTTCGCCGCCTGACATCGAATGGATGGATCCGGCAGGAGATTCCCATCGATCAGGAGGGGTTGCTGGTCCAGTCTGCCCTGACCGATGCCAACCTGTACGACGGCGTTCTGATTGCCACCGCACTGCTGGCCCACAACGAGACCGGTGTCATTCAGGATCTTATTCCGCTCAGTGAATGTTGCCGCGATCGGGGAATCGGCTTTCACATCGACGCTGTGCAAGCAGTCGGAAAGATCGAGGTCAGCTTTCGAAAACTTCAAGCGACTTCGCTGTCATTCGGTGCTCACAAATTTTACGGTCCCCGTGGGATCGGCGGCCTGATTCTGAGAAGTGATGTTCGACTCCAGTCGCAGGTACTGGGAGGACATCAGGAAGCCGGACGTCGGGCGGGGACCGAGCCTGTCATGCTCGCCGTCGGCATGAACGCCGCACTCCGTCAGTGGCACACAAACCGAGTTGAGCGAGAACTCCACCTGACATCGCTGCGGAATCGACTGGAAGCCGGGCTGCTTCAGGCATGTGCTCCCGCGTTCATCAACGGGACAACCCTTCACCGGCTCCCGAATACGACCAATATTTCCTTCCCCGGGTGCGACGGTGACTCGCTTTTGATCGCACTCGATCTGGCGGGAATCTGCTGTTCACTGGGAAGCGCCTGTGCCAGTGGGTCGATCGAGCCTTCCCCTGTTCTGGTGGCAATGGGACTGCCACGCGATCGCTATACATCAGCCGTCCGCTTCAGTGTCGGCATTGAGAATACGATGGCGGAGATGGATCAGGCAGTCGATCTCATCGCCCGTGCGGTTGCCCGCCTGCGGAATGCCTGAATGAGCTTGAATGAAACTGTCCCGGTCTCGACTGAGAGCTGTCCGCTTTATTGCTTCTCAGGCAGGGCAGGGGGGAAAAGAAGTCTTCCGACCACTTTCAGCAGATCGCGGTCAATCTCGAGTTGCGAACGCAGTTCATTCGGCCGGGACTGGATGTGCAGCTCAATTAAATCTCCCTGGTCTCCTCCCGGGAACAGTTTCAGCCAGTCCGCGAAGATCCTTCGGTTGGGCGCTTCCTGACTCAGGAGCGTCAGCCATGGACGGAGACGGAGTTCAATTCTCATCAGATCCGGGTCGTCAACCTTCTCGCTCTTGACCTGCTTCATCAGTTTCAATGTGGCCGGCCCCCCATTCGCAAACAGAAAGGCATGAGAGCTCATTCCCATGTAGAGCGACGCATCAGGACCATACAGCAGAACTTCATCCTTGTGTTGCTCCTTCAGCAGCACCTGATGAACTCTCAATGACTCATGCGAAATAACATCCATTCGCACTTCCTGAATCTTGTCCGATTGAGCGGCATACGGGAGGACCGTGTTCAGAGATTCGCCGATGCGATCAGCCTTCTGAACCCCAATCGATCCAAGCAGGGCAAATCGGCGATTGCCGACAGGAACAAACGAGAGCTGCGCTTCCAGTCGCCCCGCCGAGATTGTGCTGGCAATCGCACCGAACGCTCCGTCCGCCGGCTGCAGATCTTCGACCCGCAATAGGGGTCCGATCTCTTTGCTGGCATGTGCCCACACCCGTGAAAACAGGAGCGACAGCAATCCCCTCACTGGATTGGGGACATCAATCGCAAGAGCGACTTCGGCGGCGTTGCCGGAACTTGAATGCAACGCCGGTCGAGCAAACCGGGCAGACTTCAGCCTCAATGAGGTTAGATCCTTCGCGAGCTTCGACCCAGGCACGGCGAGCCAGTGCCCATTGATTCGCCATTGCTCATCGAGGCACACCCCCAGATCATAGCGACGAGTTCCGCCTTCCCAGCGCGCCCACCATTCCTCAAGAAATGTGGTCATCGCCTGTAGCATGGCTGAATCTGGCCCCGGCTGTTCACTGAGTGCCCGCTGCCAGTTCTTCAGTGGAATCAGCACACTCTCTCTGAGTTTCTGCTGCACTTCAGTCGGGACTCCGGCGGGGCGAAAACTGACCGTCACATCATGTGCCGGGTCAACTTCATCGAGTTCTTTCTGAACCAGTGCAGCCTGCGGCAGCAAAGTTTCATCATTCATCAGCAGGACATTGTCCGCGATTGCGACAGCCGTAAGCTTGCGATCCTTATTCGGGATTTCCCACCGGCCCTCGCTGGTCTTGATGGCTTCCACCTGAAAACGTGTGACGCAAGAGTCCACAAACTTCAGAGAATCCGTGACGGGAATCACCATCAACATTCGGGGAGGAGACAACTCCTTCCCGTCCGCACTGGTCAGCAGGAGAAACGGCCGGGTCCGGTCGACTCCTTCGAGTGCGGCGACCTTATCCATCCGCTTAAGGAGCGTGAGCAGCGGCTTCCAGGGGAATTCTGTAGCAAGTTCGCGCAGCAGAATCCGACCCCGATCCAGACTCTTGATCGAAATGACATTCCAGGGCTCCGGGATTCCCTCACCATCACCCTGAGCGACACAGGGCCGCCCTGCTGTCGAGAGCAGAGTAATGAGGAGGAATAGAATCCAGGTTCGCCAGCGCTTCATATCACTCTCAACTTGGCGAAGGGATGGCAGCTCTTGGTCTGCATGCGGCAACCGATCTCACGACATGGCAGGCAGCAGATCACGACGAGCCCGCCCCCTTTCCGGAAAAAGCAATTTCGCCGTCGGAGTTTACCTTCCGGGTTACGCGTTCGTTTCAAGTTCGTCGCAAAATCTCAGCGGACGTTATTCGTCATTCTCACGCACGCTGAATTCCAGCTTCCACTTGCGCCCCGTCTGGGTGCTGACACACCACAGTTCGAAGATCCCGAGTTCGGTGATTGCAGATTGAAAATGAACCGGAACGTATCCCCCCAGATTTCCATCTTCGACCGGCAACGCTGCTTCCAGTGGAGCGGTTTCCGAGAGCTCATCGGGCTCCCAGGATCGCAGCAGATCGCCTGGCCGGTCGTCTTTCCGGACCGGGGAACTGAAGAACCGGAACTGTGCCGGCTCTCCGACGACCAGTCCGATCTCGGCGGAAGGGACGTCTACTTCGGTTCCTTCTTCCATCCCGCGCGGAACAACGCACAACGCCTGCAACGGACGTGGTGCCCCGGGGATCGCCAGTCCCGAGGTCTCGATACCAACATAATAAGACTGGGCCGTGCCGCCTCGAATCCGGACACCGCCGTGAACTTTCGCCCAACCGTAATATGCAGCTCCGCGGGCGACGGCGAAATCGAGGTCACGCTCTCCCGCCAGGGCGCGTGGCGGCGAATGGGGAAACCATGTCCCCATCACGCTCAACAGCCGTGACTGAAGTACATCGGACTTGAACACTCCACCGTTGACCAGAACGTCCGTCGGACAGACAGCCGACTCATGTGCGGCATGACGTTTCAGGAAGTCAGCCACATGGCGGGTGATGCCTGTTTCGGTTTCGAATGGCAGACCGATCTGCTGGAACCCTGAGGCCCGTTTTCGCTGCACGGTCGCTCCGAGATCGCACTCAGGGAGAAATCCGTCGAGCAGCAACTGCTGAGTCGACGCCTTATCCAGATCGATGGAGACTGAACCGCCAATGAGTTTACGTCCACGTCCCTGAACCGTGATAGGATAGATGTCGGCAGCGGAGTCCTGAGCGAGCAGTCCCTCTTTCGCGAGCCGGCAACTGTGCCAGAGCGAGACCGACTGCCACGGGTCTAGCTGGGTTCCCTTTTCGGCAAATCGAGCTGCCGCGAAATGTGCCAGAGCCAGATCCATGTTGTCGCCGCCGACGAGAAGGTGATCTCCCACTGCGACTCGACGCAGTTGGAGTTCTCCCTGTTCTTCAGCAACGCTGACCAGCGTGAGGTCGGTCGTGCCACCTCCGATGTCGACGACCAGAATGGTGTCGCCGACTTTTACGAGCTTCCGCCAGCGGTCCCCTGCCTGTGCGAGCCACGAATAGACCGCCGCCTGCGGTTCTTCGAGAAGGATAAACTCTTCCGGCAATCCGGCGGCCAGAGCGGCTTCGCGCGTCAGTTCACGGGCACTCGCATCGAATGATGCAGGAACCGTGAGAACGACTCGCTGTTCAGCCAGTGGTGACTGCGGAAACTGATGATTCCAGGCGGCAACCAGATGCTCAAGGTATCTCTGCGTGGCGGTGACCGGAGAGATCTTGCCGACTTCCGAGGGAGCCCCCCAAGGCAGGATTGGCTGATGTCGATCGATACGACTATGGCACAGCCACGACTTGGCACCAGTAACGGTCCGCTCAGGGTTCTCGGCGGCCTGACGACGCGCCCATTCCCCGACGACGAAATCCCGCTTGTTGGACCACGGGAGTCCATTGGCCGGATCGTCCTGACCTGAAAGAAACAGGAACGACGGCAAACTTTGACGTGATTCCACCGTTCCCGGGCCGACAAGCTGAGGGATCGGCAGGATCGAAAGCTCCGGGAACTCCGCACTGCTGGGACAATAGCTCACAACGCTGTTGGTCGTGCCCAGATCGATTCCGACAATATACTCTGCATTCATAACGATCTGAACCATTCAAAAAGATCGAACTGGCCCCTCGAGAGCAGTTTACTCTCGAGTCCACCGGGAACAGACTCAGGACAGTTCCACTTCCATTGGAGCCAGAATCAGTTTCATGTCTGGACTGCCTGACCACGTCGGCACATCGCAGCGTTGAGCCTGCCACCCGGGATGCACGATGACACCTGTCACCGGGCGATGATCGACAACTTTGCCCACGAGTCGAACGCGCGCGGCCGGTTCCGTTCCATTCAGGGTCAGCTTGCTCGATTCTGGCAAGTCAGAAACAGGCGTGATTTCAAACTGACGTTCGAGCAACGCCCGACAGCCGCGATGGACATCCCGCACGGCACCACCGACTTGATCATTTGTGTATGAAGAAATGTCTTCCTGAATGAAGTCGAGAAAGCGGGCTTCCCGCTGCAGGCTTTCAAGCAGAGTCAGCGCATCACTTCTCTGGGAAACAGGGAGCGCAGCAGGAGCCGGAGCTGATTTTTCCTCCGGACCGGGAATCGCCGCTGTTTCTGACTTCGATTTCAATTCACGAACTTCTTCTGCCACGTCTGCATGAAACAGCACGTCAAAGAAGATTCGGAATGCCAGTCCGATGCGCCCCATGACTTCCTCTCAATTCAAAAATGCCAACCGCTGCAAAGCCTTGCCATGTTAGTGCAATACCGCCGAAGTTTCATTGAACTGGGCTGGGGATCCGAGCCTTGAAACGGCGGGACGGATTCCGACGGATCGGTGGATTAGTGGAGAATCGACGACCGGACCCTAAGGATGCTGGCCGCTGAAAGACTTGTTCTGCAACCCGATTTGCCCTGTTTCAGATCGGCTCCGCCTGCACTTTGTGGAATGGGATGACCTGTGTCAACAACGACGCTCCCGTGCGAAATGGTCTTGCTCAAGGACCATGTCACAGTCATCCTGCGACCGGACATCGTGCATTCCAACTGGGCTGATATCGAAGAGTTCGGTGCTCAGATCCGGGAAGAACTCGAACGACGGGATTCTCCCATCTGCATCGTCGACCTCTCCCCTCTCACATATATGGGGAGTTCGATCGTTGCCTTGATCGTGCGACTGTGGAAAGTGATCCAGTTTCGCGGTGGCAAGATGGTTGTCGTCTGTTCTCATCCCACAGTCATTGATGTGATCAAACTCGCCGGGCTCGACAAGATTTGGACCCTGGCCCCTGACATCAGCACTGCCAGAAAGAAACTCGGCGTCACCCTCGTCACCGCAAATGAAACGGGAGTTTCCACGCCCGGTCAGGCCCGCCAGACTGCAGGCGGTCCCAGCGACGCGGGTAATTCACCCTCGCTGCGCGTGCTGTATTACTCAATCGGTGCGATCACGGTGCTGGCCGTCGTCACGTTCATCCTGGTGATTGTTTTTCGACAATGAGTGGCTGCTGCGAAAAAGTCTGCGTGACAGACCGGGAACTCGATTTTCCGGACGCCGAAACGACTGAATTGCTGAGATTGAACGCTGAAGAAGCGAAGTCCTGAAGGTCGCCCGGAGGATTCCATCTGACGCCATCTGCCACCCCGGATATTATGGCCGCACAGGCATCTTCGAAGTGATGTCAATCGACTCCAACGCCGGAGATCTGCTCCTCGCAGGCAAGTCGGGTCGGAGCGTTGCGGAAGCCTGTCAGAAACAGCTGGGAATGATCACCCTTGAAGACGCTGCCCGTCAGAAAGTGATCGATGGCATCACCTGCGTTGATGAGATGATTCGTGTTCTGATCTGAGCGAATGCCTCTCGCTATGCGGCCTTCGCTGCACTGGTCTTCGCATCAGTCAAAGTCGCGACTACGACGGGCACAACAGGAACCGAATTGGATTCCTTTGTCTTCGGGGCTTCGAGACGCGGGCACTCCGGCGGCAGCTTGGCAGAACCATACCGCTGACGACAGAGATGCTCATAGGTCTTCGCACACTTCATGAAAGCATAGAACGCCATGGTCACAGCAGTGATGAATCCGGCCCAGCCGTTCAGGAACTGACGCTTCATGAAGTACTGACGCAGAAACGTCACCGGCGGATGAAAGACCATCATCCATGGGGAAGAAAGCTTTCCTTCCTCGATGCGGTAGCTCGCCAGTCCGGTCGAGTAGTGATTGACCTTGTCGACCTTCTCGTGAATCGATCGTTCCCCGAAGTGCAGGAACGGAGCACGGAGCTTCGCGATCTTCCCCTTCGTCTCCGGACCGGCATGGACCGGGACCGTGTTGAAGAAGGTCTTCTCCTTCCGGAAGAGTCGCAGGAAGAAGTTATGGCGCGTCCCGGGATGAGCCATCTTCCAGAACATCTGTTCGCACCGGGCAATCTCATAGCCATCGGCCCGAGGCTCTGACTTCATCAGCTGCTGAATCTCTTTCTGCAGCCGGGGGGAGAGGATTTCATCGCTGTCGAGAAACAACACCCAGTCGCAGGTGCAATGATCCATCGCCAGCTGCTTCTGTCGTCCGTATCCCAAAAAGCGGTGCTGAAGGACACGCGACGTGTACCGGCTGGAGATCTCCACTGTCCGATCAGTGCTGAAAGAATCGAGCACGACGATCTCGTCCGCCCACTTCAGGCTTTCCAGACAGGCTTCAATTGTCTCTTCGTCGTTATATGTCGTGACAAAGGCGGACAGCCGGGGCATCTCGATCTTCCTTCTCGAACGGTCTCGTCAGGTCCGCATTCATGCTGCCTGTTACCACGACCTTGCCATGCAAACGAACTGCTTAGGCAACTTTTCTGACGGGCGGAAAATAGACATCAATCGTCTTGCGAACCATCGCTTCTGCGGTCAGTTCCCGGGCTGCCGTCTCCCAGACGGACTCGTATCGGGAGCGGGCTCCGTCTAGATCCGCCATGGTTCTGAGAATGCAGTCCCTCAGAGCAGACACGTCCTCACGGGGAGCCAAGAACTCGGCGGGCACCATTTCTGTCGCACCCGGAACATCCGTTGAGACGACAATCGCCCGCGACATCAGCGATTCGACGAGCGTATAAGGGAACCCCTCTCGGCGGGAAGCAATGATCTTCAGGTCTGCGGAACAGAGCAGGGCAGGGACGTCTGTCCGGAACCCCGCCAGGCGAACGCGATCTCCGCAGCCGACCTGAGCAATCTGTCTCTCGAGGTTCGCCCGTTCAGGTCCATCACCGACGATGACCAGCTGATCCGGAATCTTCTTCCAGGCCTCGATCAGAACGTCATAGCCCTTCTGTGGCACCAGTCGGCCAACCGAGACCGCGATGGGACGTTCTGCAGACAGATTGAATTCTTTCGCGAGAAACTCTCTTGAGAATCGGGCTTCTCGGGCGTGGGGATGAATGCCGTTGTGAACGACCGACACGTTCTTCATCGGGACCGACTCAGCGACCCCCTGACTGACCGCAATCAGCTGATCGAATCCCTGAAAGGCAAAGTGCCACTGCTTGACGTTATGCACAGTCGCAATGCAGCGTGCCCGGGAGAACATGCGGACTCGACCCACAATTTCAGCGGCCCGATTGGCATGAGCATGAATAATGTCAGGTCGCCACTTTCGCAGAATCTTGACCATACGGAACCAGGTCAGCGGATTGCGCCGACTCATGCTATTGCCGATAGATTCGAAGTGAACTCCCGGAGCAAGTCCATGTGCCTGCATCGGGTAACCGACGGCGACAACTTCGTAGTCCCTGCTCAGAATGTTGCACAGATCGAAGAAGTGACGCTCCATCCCTCCCTTGGGGTTACTTGAGCCCATCACCTGCATGATGCATGGCTTTGATCGCTCGGGGTGTGGCATGGAGATCGTCCAGATTCAGTCAGGAAAGCAGGAGACAGTATTCTCTTCAGCCTGCGCGCAGTCGCGCGGCGGGCAATGAATCCGGCCGCTTGTATGCCAGCCCGGATGAAAGGGTCAAGGCCATTTTGAAGCCTTGATCCATGCCTCACAGGTGCCGGACGTAGTGGGCTCGTCTCCGCTTATTTCTCAGGAAAACCACGGTCATTGCATTCCTATTGACCCTGATTCGCAATGCTGTCTATTGTCCCGATCCCCTCCAGCAGATCTGCGCGATTCGCTGAACCGGTCAAGATGACCGTTCAGCTTTCACCTGAAACTCGGACAGGCGGCCGTTTCACTCTGTGCTTTGTCGCACAGGTTCATCCAGACGTCGTTCCGAATCAGAGTGGCCTGTCGCGGGGAGCACTTCGCGACGTTTTGCTTTTCATACTAGTCGATCAGGATCACAGGGATGTGGTGCGAACATTGTCAAACTGACGTGGCCACGGAGGTCTCGGACGACGGGCAGTCACTGCTCTGTACGACCTGCAGACAACCGGCGAAAAAGATCGTCGCCCCCAGTCTGCACCCTGAGACCAAGTCGGCACGCGAGTTCCTCGAACGCTGGGCACGAGAACAGCAGGCCCTGAAACAGCAGCGCAGCGGCGATCAAACCCCTGCGAAACCTGCAGAAACTCCAGCAGCGCCTGCATTCCCGATCACACCTGCTGCATCTCAGAAAGCCCCTGAAGCAAAGCCTCCTGAACAGAATCTCTCCGACGCTACTCCGGTCCGTCCATCGAGCGATGACTCTTCTGCCAAAGGGAAAACCCGCTGGCGAGTCGATAATGAGCACATCGCCCCAGGTGGCCATGTGCCCGGACGACAGGACCACACCCGACGTTCACAGCGTCTGGAGAAGGTGACGAACGAAATCGAGAATCCCCCCGAGGCTCCAGCATCACCGGTACCAACGGTCCCTCCCGCGCCGGTGACCCCACAGGCCGAGGCCGCGCCTGTTCGTCGCATTGTCCGACTGGACTCGAGACAGAATTTGGCGGAACGCCCCCCCCATTTTGATCCGGCCGTGAATGCTCCTCGCAAGAATGCCTTCCCCGGTCGCATGGAGTCGATGTGGGGACAGCTGATGGCCTATCTGGGTGTCGGCCTGCTGACTGTCGGAACCATCTTCGTTCTCTGGGGCTATTTCGGCGACATTGAACGCTACGCATCCACCGGCTGGCTGGTGGCTACGGCGGGTCAGATGTTGCTCCTGCTCGGAATCGTCACGCTCGTTGGTGGAGGAATGCAGCAGACGACCCACGAGGTCTCTCAGCGGATCGAACATCTGGGCGGACGGATCATCCGGATTGAACAGTCCACCGACAAAATCCTGAAAGGGCCCTACTACCGCAGAGCCCGTCGCAAAGCCTCGAAACACCGACAGCGCGAGCAGGATGCCGCGTAACGGAATTCCGGCATTTAACAATTCTGGTTGTTGAGGCAGACTCTCTGGTCACAAGGGGATCGAGGTTGTTATCCTTTCTCTCCTTCAATTCCGGCGACGTTGTCGGGAGAGATCAAACGAGAGGCATCGATGACCGGGTACACAGTTCACACGGGTTCAAACGACAAGTTTCGAGACGGCTGGGATCGAGTCTTCAAGTCCACGCCGGCAAAAAAGAAGTCCACTGAGAAAGAGACTCCGCAGTCGAAAAAAAAGCCGTCCCCGCCTCGAAAAAAATCGTAAGATCCAAATCACACCTTTGAGTGCGATCGCAAGGATGTCAGGCGTGTGAGCACGTCATGATCCACTCAAAGTTCCGGGAGAAGAAGCCCGGACACTTTCTCGCGAAAGTGCCTTTCGAATTTTGTTTGCTGGTTCAACGACAGGGAGGTCAGAACTCATGACAGAAAACACTGAGCAATTTAAGGACAATACGTTACCCATGGAGCGTGCGGACGAAGAGTACGAAGTCATTACCAGCGAAGAAGTCGATCGCATCCTCGACGGACTCGACAGCCTGATCGCCAGCACCGAGAGCGAAAACATTCGCCACCTGCTTGAAGAAGCAGCCAACAACATCTTCGGGTTGGTCTACGCTGAAGAAGAAGACGCTGATCAGGAAGAAGCAGCCTGATTCAACGGGTCTCGGAATAAATTCATTCCAGTCAATGAAAAAGCGGTCCCGATCCTCTGATCTGGACCGCTTTCATTTTTTAAGGCATGCCCGAACGGTTACCAGCAGACGTCCACCTTCTTCGCCTGTGCCCGTGCTTTGATCTCTTCAGCGATCTCACGGTGCAGCGGAATTCCGTTCTTCTGGCAATCTTCATAAACCGCATCGCCACGCTCACCGGGGATGCGCACCGGGACATCTGGATCTTCAGGTGGCAATGCCGAGATCTTCTCCAGCGACGACATCACTTCTGCTTCGAACTTGTCGACGTTGCAGAATCGCTCTGGTGAAATCGCCAGAAAGAAGTGCTGCGAATCTTCTGCATCAGTCGGTCGAATTTTGTGAATCGGCATCCACCCGTTGCAGAGCGGTCCGGCGAGGATGGAGCAGAACATCGAAAGTCCGAAACCGAGAGGCCCCCCGGCCGGTAACATCGTTTTGGCGACATCAAGTTCGTTTGTCGGATTGCCTTCGCCATCGAACAGAAGTCCGTCTGGAATCGGCATCCCGTAGCGCTGCAGCAATGACAGCTTTCCCCATGAGGTCGCGCCGCAGGCACTGTCGAAGACAATGACAGGCTGGTTCTTCACTGGGACTGCATAGGCGAAAGCACAATTCCCCACGGCCCCGGAGCGTGTCCCAGGCGCGGTCACAATCGCTGAGCCAGAACTGGTCATACACAACCCGATGACCCCGGCATGGGCCATCAGTCGGGCATAGACTTCAGCGCAACCGAGAGTCTGACCATTCCCGATGGCGACGATTCCGACTCCTTGTTCCTTGGCTTTTACAGCAGCAAGTTCCGCTCCCTGAGTGGCCGCCAGCGGTCCAATCGTCCGGCTTCCGTCGAGAGTCGCGAAGCAGGGGGCATCATTCAGAGTCAGCACTCGCCCCCGGGGATCAATGTTCCCCTGGTCGATCGCATCAAGCAATCGGCCCAGCAGGGCAACACCGTGCCCCCGCATTCCATAGAGATCAGCTTCTACCAGTCGTGCGGCGGCCACCTTCGCGTCAAAGCGAAACATGCTGTGCTTCACCAGCAGATTCGCAACGACATCCTGAAGGCCCTCGACCGGGACGCGGATTTCCTGATCAGGCAGAGACGGAAAGGGGATCGAGTCACTCATCACGCATCCAGAAAGTACCCGCTCACTGTGATTTCTTGCAGCCTTTTGACTCCCCTCCCGTCAGGAAACGAGTGTGCCGGCGCCTGCCCCTGACTGAGGAATCTGCAACTTCTTCATGCCGAAAATTCAGTCTCAGGTCAAAAGTCAGATTAGCGTTTATCAGGGATTCCCGCATCTCTCACAAACTTGATTCTCCCTCGAACCCGACGATCACTTCCGACGGGTCGGGTAAGGAGGAGCGAGACAGGGGCCTGCCGCAAGACAACGTTCCAATTGGTGACAAAGGAACTCGGTACTGGACGCATCGAGCAGGCTGGTCCTCACAATGACGGCCTCGCCGGACCCCAGTTCCGACAGCAGCAACCGGAGCGATTGTGCGAGTTCGTGCAGATATCCCGACAATTCCTCAGGCGTCAGATCGTGCCGTAACAGTTCACTCGTGGACTCCGTGCGGTGACGCTGCAGCCGGGACAGAGTCGTCCCCTGTGTCCGGAACAGAAATCCATGCCGGTAGCTGCGTAAGAGTCTCGCTTCGCTGTCGAATTGAAACATTTCATCGGGACTCAAATACAACACGAATCGTCCCGCTTCCCGGACGGCCGCGACAGACAGACTGTCACCATCTCCGCCGCGACCTTCGACGCCATTGCCTCGACGGATCTCCCATCGCGGATGAGCGAGATGCAGCTCCTCATAGAGATCTTCCCGATCAGATTCGTGACGCGCCATGACTTCTTCTGCCCTGAACGGAACTATCCTGAACGAATCATTGCCTCCGACATGCCGGGAAGAACAGGCCGGTCATCTCGGGCAATTCCGGTGTCGAAATTTATCGAGTGGCCGAAAAAGCCAGGACATCTCTACTGGTCGACGCACTCCCCCCATGTTAAGGTGAATGCGAACCATCATCCCTGCAGACAAAACGTTCATCGCCAATTCCGCCTGCTGCAGCTTGCGAACACCCTTTCTTCGAAGGAGGGTTATGTCCGCCATCATTCCCCCAAGATCGCCGGTTTCGTCAGGGGAACTCCCGATCCCTGATTTTGAACGGGTAGAGTGTGTCTCGCAACGGCACCAGCAACTTGCGAACTACCTCCGTGAACAGCAACTTGATGGTCTACTCATTCAGGAGCCAGCGAATTTTGCATGGCTCACCTGTGGCGGCGACAGCCTGCGCAAAGGGAATTCGCAGCATCCGATCGCATCCATTCTGGTCACACAGGATGCTCGCGTCGTCCTGTGTAACAACATCGACTCCGGACAACTCTTTAATCGGGAGCTGGCAGGACTCGGGTTTCTGCTGAAAGAGCGTCCCTGGACCGAGCCGCCTGAGATCCTTCAGCAGGATGTCTGTCGGGGCAGAACGGTCGCGGCTGACAGCGTGGTCTCCGGAGTTGACTGTCCTGTCGTGGATCTTCGGGTGCTGCGCTGGGAACTTGAGCAGCATGAAATTCGCCGAATTCGCGAGTTATCGCGAGAGCTGACGCATGCCATTGAAGCCACCGCCAGGAATTTTGAGCCCGGCGATTCCGAAGCTGAGATCGCAGGTCAGCTGGCCCATCGACTCATGAAACATGAGGTCGAGCCCGTCAGCCTGCAGGTGATCGCGGACGCCCAGGGGAGTCGTTATCGGCACTGGACATACGGGAACGAAACAATCGAACGCCAATGCGTGCTGTCGGCCGTCGGGCGAAGAAATGGCCTGCATGTCGGTGCATCGAGAATGATCTCCCTCGGAGCCCCCTCCGCCGAACTCCGTCAGGATCACGCTCTGGCGACACTCGTGCAGGCGTCTGGAATGTACTTCACTCGTCCTGAGTGGACACTGGATGAAACCTGGAAACGGGTGGCACGCATTTACGAAAAGTTCGAAGTTCCGGACGAATGGCGTCACGCAGAGCAGGCTGAAGTCGTCGGGTATTCACCGTCGGAGCTGGCCATCATTCCCGGTTCCACCCAGATCTGGCGATCCGGCATGGCCGTGTCATGGCATCCAAGTGTGAGATCCGCTCTCGTGGGCGATACGATTCTCGTGACGGATTCCGGGAGCGAGTTGCTGACGACGACTCAGAACTGGCCGGTCATTTCCGTCAAAGTAAAAGACGCCACTCTGGATCGGCCGGGAATTCTGATTCGAGAAGTGGTTCCCTAAGCAGTTTGCTCAATCACGCCCATTGACCGTTTCCCATCCCGCTCAAACTGCCCTGCAGGGGTTGTGATTATGGTCAGGGTGATCACAGTCATGCGAACAGCCACGGCAATCGACACGTCGACTGAAAGAGTTCATGACTGATATGCGGAGCCACAGCGACACGGGGAACGTTCAACTGATCAACTTTCCCCGGAAGTGCGAATCCTCCAGAGAAACTGAATGCCCAGTGATAACCCGCTTCAATCAGGAGATTTTTGGTTTCTTCCGTGAAGGACTCAGGGTGCCCCACCGGGTAACTGAATGCGGT
Source organism: Planctomycetota bacterium (assembly GCA_023417655.1). Taxonomy (GTDB): domain Bacteria; phylum Planctomycetota; class Planctomycetia; order Planctomycetales; family Planctomycetaceae; genus Planctomicrobium. The sequence goes on from JAEZFD010000054.1 coordinate 90,131, forward strand.
GATCGGGTGTCCAATCATCGCTTCAATTCGCTCCTTCGATTCAACGATCTCATGCCGCTGGGCCTCCAGTGAATGCCGAGACAGCACTGGATGTGAGACGGTATGACCGCCGATATCCATCCCGCCGCGATCCATTTCGCGGATCATGTCCCATGAGAGCCACAAGTCACGCGCCAGCTCCGGAGAGCCGCGACCTGTTCCTGCTCGAATCCCGAGGTCTTCCAGGAACTTCTCCGTTTCATCGGCTGGTAAGGCCTTATAAACCTGCAACAGTCGCGTGATGGCAGTTTCCCGGTCCGCCGGACTCGACAGTGTCAGCAGCTCAGGCAGAACGTCGAACGGAAAGAGCCATCGCTCGCGGCTGGAGTGGACCATCCATGCGATCTCATCCCACCAGGCGAGCGCCGTCGTGTCGATGAAGCCACTCGTCAGGAAGAATGTGGCCGGTAGTCCATGTCGCTTGAGGACTGGAAATGCGTATTCGTAGTTGTCTCGATAGCCGTCGTCGAAGGTGATCAGAACCGCCCGCCCCCGCTCACTCATCACCTGTGCGAGATCCGACACGCCGACGACATCAAACTGTCGTTTCAGAAAGTCGAGCTGCCTGTCGAATTCATCCTGAGTCGCGCTGTAGATCCCGCGATCCAGCATGGAGTCCGCGGCTTCTCCCACGCGGTGGTAATTCAATACCAACAGGCCCTGCCAGCGACCAACAGTACTGGACAGAACCGCACCGAGCCCGGTCCGTTCCAGTGTCATCGCCAGTAATTCTCTCCGACCCATTACCTGCTCATCTCGTTGAATGTGGCTGTCAATGATGCCACCGGGGACTGTGAAATTGCTCGGGAAGCCCTCTGAGGAAAACCTCATCAGAAACTTCTCTTCTCGCCGCCCCCTGGGGTTCCCTTAGAATGCAACTTGAGTATGCAACTGATCTCCCGATCCCGTTTTTCCTGCCAGCTGGAGACTTTCAATGAGTCGTCCACGAGGAAAACTCAAAGCAGATCACTGGAGCGAGAATTTTGAAGACCGGCTGTCACTCTGCCCCTCAGGAAAGATGGACCATCCTGAGATCTCGGACATTACGATTCCCGTTAACTTTGTCATCTGCTCAAGGATCTGTTGAAAAATGACGCGCTCACTTCCCCATTTCAGCACGACCTGTCCTGCGAACGGTGGAGTTGCGCCGATTATTCCACCGAGGCGGTCGAACCAAAGAGTTCGATCCTGCGGATTAGGGGCACTACTCCTTCTGGCCGGGTTGATCTGGGGAGGGCTGGGAGCGTTCGACAGCAGTTCCGCATTTGCTCAGGATGTCCTCAGCAAGCGGCTCGACCTACTGCATCAGCGGTACCATGACCGGCACAAAACCTTCCAGACTGCGATGGAAGCAGTCGCGCAGGAGTGCGAGCGACAGAGTTTCTTTTCGGATGCGGAGCGGATTCGAAAGCGGGCAGCTCCGGCCGCCGCGAAGAATTTTGACATTGATCAGCTACCGACGGCACTTCAGCCCGAAATTCCGCTGACACTGCCAGTTGAGGAACGGAGCTGGCGCATCAAGCTTCAGAAACTGGAACGGGATTACGCGATCGATCTTTACCGAATTGGTCGCGATGCACTCCGTCTCGGGCATCCGACACTGACCTATCAGATAGTCCGGGAAGTCGCCTTCTTCGACCCTGACAATATCAGTGCGCGAACGATGCTGGGTTTCGTTCAGGATAAAAAAGAGTGGACAACTCCTTTCAAGCGACGGATGGCGCTCCGGGGCTGGGTCGATGATCCGCGTTTCGGCTGGATGGATGCCAAGCTGGTCACCCGATATCAGAACGGTGAACGACAGTTCAACGGGCAGTGGATGAGTGCTGAGAAAGAGGCCGCGCTCCGCTCCGACTTTCAGAATGCCTGGGAAATCGGGACCGAGCATTTCGTAGTCCGAACCAACGTTGGACTAGAGCAAGGCGTCGAACTTTCACGCCGTCTTGAGGTCTTCCACAAGTTCTTCCTGCGGGAATTCGCAGCCTTTTTCAACTCTCGTCAGCAGATTGAAAAACTGCTCGATACCACGCCTCGCCCGACTTGGGATCCCGCAAAGCGGTATCAGGTGAGCTACTATCGCACGAAGGCCGAGTTCGTCGCGGCTCTCAAGCCTCGAATGCCAGAAATTGAAAAAGCGAACGGACTTTACCTGCCACGCGACCGCACGGCCTACTTCTTCGAAACCGATGAAACCTCCGACGATCCTCAGGAGCGCCTGGAAACCATCTATCACGAAATCACCCACCAGATTCTGGGCGAGAGTCGCAAAGAGATCGTCGATGCCGGAGAGATTTCCGACTTCTGGATTGTCGAAGGCTTCCCCTGTTATCTGGAAAGTTACACAGAGACCGAGAATGGTCCCCAGATGGGAGATCCCAGACACATTCGCATGTTCTGGGCACGGCACACAATCATCGATGAGGATACGTATCTTCCTATGCGGAAATTCACTTCCATCGGTCGGGCGTCATTCCCCCTGCAGGCTCAGGCTTACAATCAGGCAGCCGCGATGTCCCATTTCTTCCTGAACTATGAGGACGGAATCTACCGGGACGGCTTCATTCACTTTCTCTCGCAGATCTACCATCCAGGGAACGTCCGTAAGCCCCCGCTGGAGGACATTCTCGGGGTCCCCTACGAAACGCTGGACCTCCAGTTCCTCGAATATCTCAAGACGTTTCCAGCGGATCCGCCTCCCCGGGTGAAGATCATCCAGGAATCTGCCGACAAATGAACAGCCGTTCCGTAGAGTCGCGCTGCTGGTGCCCTCACCGGCGAACTCTGTGATCTGAACGAGTGCGTTGGCATTCTGGTCAGCGGGATTTCGCATTGTTCCCGGTCAGGGATTTGAGATAGCCTGCGTCCATGTTGAAAGCCCTCCTTCTGACAACTGGCTGTCTGCTGCTCTTCCCGACTTGGGGAAGGGCGGATGAGGCCATTGCGCTTCCTACTGACCCGGGAACCCCTGTTGTCGAACTCTGGTACGTCGATCGCGGTGTCTTAAGAGAACCGGAAGTCGCGATTTTCGCGAGCGGCCGTGTCCGCATCAGCGTCGGAAACGGTGCTCTCTGGGGCGAGCTTGATCAGGAAATCATTCGCAATCTTGTCTCCTCCCTTCTGCTGAAGGATGGCCTGAAATCGCTGCGGACGGAAGCAGTCCAAGCGGAACTGGAATCAGAATCCGCCCGAACCGGACTCTCCTGCTCAATAAAAGAAGCCGGTGACACGATCATCCGAGTTCACACCGCGACCGGCGTTTATCGCATCGACGGCCATGCCGTCGGACTGCTCGCGACCCGATTTCCCAATTGCCAGTCGGTCCAGCGACTTTATTCAGCTCAATCGCGTCTGGAGAACATTCGGGCGATCATCATGGTCGGTGGCCCTGATGCTGCCCTGAGACTCGCCAAAGTGGCCCAGCTGCAGATTCAGACCACCCACGGAGAGACCATCAATGTCACTCCGGAGAATCTGGTCAACGTCCGTTCTCTGGCGGACGGCACACGCTTCTGTCAATTTGTGGTGCAGGATCAAAGTCGTCCTGCCGTCTCCCCGCGTGTGATTTCCGTTTTTGAATCTCCGGGAGAGATTCCCCGCGTCAGTGTTCTTCCGGACGGACCCAGTCTTCGATGACCGCGACAGAATCCACAGTGAATCCCCGATCCCGAAATTGGATCTGGCGTGGATACCAATTGCTGATGCAGAACATCTTTGTGTTCTGGTTCCGTTATCGGGTCGAAGGATTGCAGCATCTCCCGGAAGGGGGCGCCTTGCTGCTGATCAACCATCAGAGTTTTATTGACCCCCTCGTGGTTGCCGTCGCGATGAAGCGACCTGTCAGCTATCTGGCCCGACACGATCTTTTCAAAATTCCATTCGTGGGTTGGATTCTCAAAAACACCTATGTGATGCCGATCCGCCGGGATTCTGCCGGAACAGAGAGTATCCGCCGGGCCGTCGAGCGACTCGACCAGGGTTATTTAGTCGGGCTCTTTCCCGAGGGGACCCGCAGTCCAGACGGACGACTGCAGGACATAAAACCCGGCGTCCTCTCCATCATTCGCCGCGCGGACGTTCCCATCATCCCGGTTGCAGTTGCCGGAGCAATCAACGCTTTTCCGCGAGGATCGGTGTTTGTCCGCCCCTATCCCGTCCGAGTCGTGATTGGGGAACCGATCACTCAGGAAGAACTCGTGACTCTGAAACAACGCGGTCACGAGCAGGAATTCCTCGAACGGATCCGGAAGGCGATTCAGGGTTGCCTCGACCGCGCTAACTCACTCTTGGCCTGAAACACTCTCGCCTGCTGACGAACTACAAGGGTCGCCAGCTCGTTGCATCGAACTCGCGGCGATAGAAATCATCCACGCTGTCGGTCGGCAGCGGAAGCTCTGCTTCCACGGTTGGACACGGCAGCTTGAGACCGGCGATCTTGAGAAAGTTCCAGAGCAGTTGGTGACCGTGCTGCGTCAGAATCGATTCCGGATGGAATTGGACCCCAAAGACCGGCCATTCGACATGCTGCACCGCCATGATAATGCCGTCGGATGTTTCCGCAGTAATCTGCAGCGACGCCGGGAGAGTGCTTCGCTCGACGATCAATGAGTGGTATCTCGCGACCGTCAGCGGAGCAGGGCACGCAGTGAACAGCGAAGAAGCGTCGTGAGAAATTTGTGACACCCGACCATGCATCGGTTCCGGTGCCCGCACCACCTTGCCGCCAAATGCCGCACCGATGGCCTGGTGACCCAGACAGACTCCGAGAAGCGGGATGGAACCCCGGTTCGCACGGATCAGCTCCACGCAGATCCCGGCTTCGTAAGGCGTACACGGGCCGGGGGAGAGAATGATTGCCGCAGGCGGAGTCTGCAGAATTTCTTCGACGGAAACCGCGTCGTTCCGACGGACCTCCGTCTCACAACCGAGCTCCTCCAGATAGCGAGCAAGGTTGAAGACGAAGCTGTCGTAATTGTCGATCAGCAGAATCCGGGCAGGCATGCACGCAGTCACATTGAAGGAGGCAACGCCAGAACAGCCCCCGAGTATCCCCGGTCCTGCACCCCTCGTCCAGCAGGACCTCTGATGCAAGGGCGCACTCGATTCGCGCCCTCGCTCGAGTCAAATCAATCGGTTATTAAGAACGTGCGACGCGGACGGCCTCGGCGAGATCGACGGTTCCTTCGTAGAGGGCTCGGCCGGTGATGGCACCGATCAGGTTCGGTTCTTCCAAAGAAAGATCGCGAAGCTTGCGGATGTCGGTCAGAGTCGTGACACCGCCTGAGGCAATGACCTTCAGCCCCATCTTGGCGAGGTCACGCATATCGGCAAGGGTTCCTTCGTCGATCCCCTGCATCATGCCGTCGTTCGCGATGTTCGTATAAATGACCGCCCCCAGCGGCAGACCGACATACTGCTGTGCGAGTTCCAGAGCCGAAGTCTCTGATACGTCGAGCCAGCCTTCCGTTGCAACTTTGGAGTTTCGGGCGTCGAGTCCCAGACAAATCTGACCGGGGTAACGTTCAACGATTCCACGGAACCATTCCGGCTGCTTCAGGGCCTGTGTGCCAATGATCACCCGTTTGACGCCGACTTCTTCCAGCATCTGGCGGACGGTCTCATCTGTCCGGATGCCACCGCCAAGCTCGACGGGGATCGAGAGTTCCTTCACGATCTTGCTGATCACTTCCACGTTCACTGGGTAGCCCGCTTTCGCGCCATCCAGATCCACGAGGTGCAGCCAGTCGCCCCCTTCTTCCTGCCAGCGGAGAGCCATCGCGACTGGGTCATCACCAAACACGGTTTCCCGGTTATAGTCTCCTTGACGCAGCCGAACACATTTACCGCCTCGAAGATCAATGGCGGGCAGGATTTCCATCAGACTTACTCTCTCAAAATAACGCAGGCCGTCGTCGAAACATGACTCAAGCGAAAAAGGGGACGACGGGGAGGGAAACATGGTCGAGGCATTCGCCTCCGGCGTCAAGTTCTCCCATTCAGTGTTTCATCCGGGCCCCTGAAGACTGGCAGAAACCGGCCCATCCGACACCCGCATTGACCTGTTTCTTCAACTTACGGTACTTTCCCGGCGATCAACTTGAGTCAATGTCATCATTTCTCATCATTTTGTTGGTTTTTCTATGCCAAGTCGTCGCCTGACCGTGCTGCAAATGGTCCCTGCCCTGGACTCCGGGGGAGTGGAGCGCGGCACGCTTGAAGTCAGTGACGAACTGGTCCGTCAGGGACACCGTTCCCTCGTGATTTCCGCAGGCGGCCGCATGGTTCCGCGACTGGAACAGTCTGGCGGCGAACACACGGAATGGAAGATCAACCGCAAATCATTGTGGATGCTGAAGTTCGTCCGGCCCCTGCGTCGTTTTCTACAGGAGCAGCAGGTCGACATCATTCACGCCCGATCACGCATCCCTGCCTGGATTGCGTGGCTCGCGTGGCGGAAGATGCCTGAGAATCAGCGTCCCCACTTCATTACCACCGCCCACGGCTTATACCGCGTCAACTTTTACAGTGAGATTATGTCCCGCGGAGAACGCGTGATCTCTGTCTCAGAGATCGTCGATTCCTATCTCCGGACCAACTATCCGAAGCTCGATGCCAACTGTATCCGGCTCATCCCGCGAGGAATCGATCCTGAGGAATTCCCCCGGGACTATCAGCCCAGTGCAGAGTGGAAGCAGAAATTCTTTCAGGCGTACCCGCAACTCGCTGGCAAAACACTGCTGACAATGGTCGGCCGCATTACCCGCTGTAAAGGACACCATGAGTTCCTGCAGCTGCTCCACAAGCTACGTCACACGCGCCCTGACATTCACGGGCTCATTGTCGGCAGTCCCGATCAACGACGACAGGGCTATTACCGCGAGCTGCAACAAACCGTTAAACAATTGCAGTTGAACGATGTCGTCACATTTGCCGGGCACCGCTCCGACGTAAAAGAGGTTTATGCCCTGTCCGACCTCATCCTGATGCTGACGTCTGATCCCCCGGAGTCCTTTGGGCGTGCCACTGTCGAGGCATTGAACATCGGCACTCCCGTCGTTGGCTGGGACTGCGGTGGAACAAGCGAACTCCTGCGGACGATCTGCCCACAAGGTCTGGTTCCGCAGGGAAATATCGATCAACTGGCTGACACCGTCATCAGGGCTCTCTCCGAAAAGTGGAGCCCCGCCCGCGAGCACCCGTACCTGAAGCAGGAAATGCTGCGGAAGGAACTGGCGCTCTATGAAGAAATCGCGGCCTGACAGCGAAGCAGACACACAGTCAATACACAGATATTCATTCAGATCAATTGATTAAGAACAGGAATTCCACAGCGGGATCGCGAAACAGTAAGCAGATTCGAACGACAGCCGGCACTAGGGACAGAGTCGGCTCACGCGTTCTTTTCTCCTGACCCGACTCACCTCGGCCTGTCCGGATCTTCGCAAGGCAATTCCTCTTTCTCGCTGCGGTCAACGGCCGTTATGGAGAACAGGTAGATGAACTGGGACGGATCCCGACTGCGATTTCGTGAAAAGTCACCGTTTACGGTGATGCTGAAACAGAACCGTCTCGATCCCACACTGGGATTCTTCTGGGGCATTGTTCTTCTGCATGTGATTGTCTGGACAATCATTGCTTCAAAAACTCAGCCCAACGTTCCGCATCGCACACTGGAACTGCTCACCGCCGGACGGGAACTCGCCTGGGGTTATCCGACACATCCGCCGCTGGCCGTCTGGGTGACCTCCATCGCCAGTCAGCTCGCTGCTCCGCGACTCTGGCCGATCTACTTGATGGCCCAGATCTGTGGTGTCGTCAGTGTCTGGTCCGCCTGGGTGGTGGCAAGAAAGTTCCTACATCCCTGGACGGCAGTCTGCGGAGCGATCGTGCTCCTCGGAGGCTATTCCTGCACCATCGCGTCGTCTGAGTTCTCCAGCACTCATCTGGCGAGTGCTTTCTGGTCCCTGAGTATTCTCGCCTTTCACGAAGCATTGACCGAAGGCCGCCGTCGCTATTGGGCCGCCACCGGTGTTCTTCTCGCACTCGGCTTCCTGACCAGCTACGGCACGCTGCTGCTGCTGATCACGATGTTCATGTTCACACTGTGGAACGATCATGCCCGTCGCTGCTGGGACTCCTCCTGGCCGTTTCTGGCCGGTTTGATGATGGCCGCCGTTATGCTGCCGCACCTGTTCTGGCTGGCGCAGAATGACTTCATCACGATCCAGTCTCGCCTCGCACCAGCGGCATCTGTCGCGCATCACCTCGAACAGCCGCTGGCTTATCTCGGAACCCAGCTGCTCTGTCTGATTCCAGTTCTGCTTCTACTCACTCCACTGGTTGCGTGGTTCAGTTTTGAAGAGCCTGCCACACGGGACTCAGAAGAACGCGACTTTGCACGGCAGTACCTGCTCTGGGTGACGTGCCTTCCCCCCGCCGTTATTTTCGTGCTCTCACTGCTGGCCGGCCCTGCTTCGACTCTGTTCGCAGGAGTGACGAACTGGACTTATCTCGGAATTGCACTGCTGCTCTGGGCCCACTTGAGCGAGACTCGCCTCTCATGGCGACGGTCACTGCTTCGGATTGGTTCATCCGTCGGTGTTTTTGCTGCGGCACTCATCGCGATCAACCTGATGCTGCCGCACCTGAGCCGCAAAGCTTTCAATACACACTTCCCCGGCCGCGAGCTCGCGCGAGGCATTGAGAATGCCTGGCAGAGCTATGGTTATAAAGGCCCGGTCCCGGTTGTCGCCGGTCCTCGACAGCTTGTTCGCAATGCAGTCTGGAACGCACGTCAGTCGTCCAAGGTCGCCCTGTATGACGACATGATTCCGAACGCGCCGCAAGGCCCGATGGATCAGACCCTGATTGAAAAAGGTGGCGTCATTGTCTGGAAGCTGGATTCCGAGGATTCTCCCGGAATTCAGCAGCTGATTCAGCGATTTGGAAAAGTCAGTCTGGCCAATCCAATCGCCATGAACTGGAACGGCATCGCCGATATTCCGGAACTGCAGATCGGTCTGGCGGTGGTCCATCCAACATTGGCTCAGATCACCACCCCGGCTCCGAATCCGCTGGTCAGCGCTCCTGCGACGACACTCCCACCAAATTACCCAAGAGCAGGGACGATCCCGACTCAGCCAATGAGGAATCTCAACCCATCGGTGTCGATGCCGCAAAGCACCGGGTCGCCGCTCCCGCCACTTCAGAGTACGGGTCTATCAGGAACCAGTTCGATTCCGGCCTCGTACCAGTACCCGGCAGATCAACCAAACACTCCTGCAAATTCACTCCCTTCGAACCCCTTGCCGACCGCGAATTCCAACCCCACGGGATCGTCTGCACTCAAAGGATTCGACTGGCCGACGCCCAATAATTCTCTCTCAACTTCTGGGCCGTCGAATTCGACGTTGAATCCGACGTCGCAGCTCCCACCTGCTGGGCAGTCGACCATTGGCCAGCCGTCCATGGGACAGCCCTCTATTAGTCAACCTTCGATGGGCCAGCCGACCACAGGGCAGTCCTCGTTCGCGCAACCCTCATCGGCACAGCCGACGAACTCCTGGAATCTGCCTGGCAACCCCGCGGGATCATCCTTACCGTCTCAGCCTTCTTCGCCGTTGGGAACTCCGCGTGATTCCCTGAATGATCCGTTCGCCAAAGCACCGGCTTCGTCTTCGAACAAGTCCTCGCTTCGCGAGAGCACCGGTCTTGAGTACTCGACCGGTGACCTGTATTCACGACTGCCTTCCAACAATTCACTGCCGCAACCAGGAACTTCAGGGAACAGCCTGAATCAGAGTCTGAATTCTCTGCCGCAGCCGACCATGAATAAGGCCCCATCATCGACTTCGAACTTCGGTGAAGTGTTGCCGGAGCCAGCCGAACTTCCATCAGGCGGCTCGAACTGGGGCAACAACGGACTTCCCTCCACAAGCAAGCCAGACTCACAGAAGATGCCACCGACGCAGGACCAGCTGTCGATGCCGTCTTCCCTCACGCCGTCTTCGTTAGCGCCGTCGACTTTGAATTCAGGCTCCCAGCAGCCGACAGGAAGCTCGGCGCTGAAGGGGCTCGAACTTCCATCCCGTCAACCGACCGTCGCCTCTCCGCCGGAAGAAGTTCTCCCTGACTTCCCTTCGTTGAATCCCAGGGAGAACCTGACACCCGCATCGGCCTCCAAAAACAACAATCCAGCCGGAGCCCAGTTCAATCGCCCACTTGAAGCCGATCCATCTTTCATGAAACCGGCTCAATCTCTGCCACCAGCTCAGTCCCTGACTCCAAGTCCGGCGCCGACCCCGGCTCCGCTGAATTCGGTAAATGGCTCAGGTCTGGAATTTCGCTCTCCAATTACCGGACTCGGAAATGGGAACACAAACTCAGGACTCACCGGGAACAGCTCGACAATGAACTCCGGCTCAGCATCCACTGGAAAAGTTCCTGAATATCAATTCTCAAGGGAGTTTCTGGAGAAGTATCCGGAATTGGCTCCCGCCCCCGGATCGCCAGGTTCACAGTCCGGCAATGCCCTTCCGCCACTGAAGACGTCGACTCCGGATCTGGATCCGTTCGCCGGATCAGCTTTGCCGTCGACACCCTCCAGCTTCAACAGGAACAGCTCAACACAGGGGACTCCATCCAGTCTGAATCCTCTGAGCCTGCCGTCCAGCTCTCAGCGATCGATGGATCTGAACGACGCCTTGCCAGCCGCAAATAGCTATCCCGCTGGAATCAACAGGAACAGCGGAAGCCTGCCAACGTTGGCGCCTGTGGCACCGGCAGCGGCGACTCCACTTCTGAGTCCACCGTCCAGTCCTTCCGCCAATCCGCCCGCTCCGGCCGGACTGACTGAACAGTAAACACAGGGTCAAAACATATCGTCACCTGTGTGACGCATCCGTTCGCAGGAAACCGTTCCTGCGTTACGGATCCCGGCCCCACAGGCATTCCGCGATCCAGTCGAGGTCACTGGCCTGCTGTTGACGCGCCGATTCCGGGGTCGCGGCTCCTGCTGAGTTCAACGCATTGATCACGATCAGCCGCACGACACTCGACAACGGAGTCCCCGGTTTCTGCGATAGTGCCCGCCGGATCATGGGATGGCTGCGGTTCAGAATCACTTCATTCAGTTGCGGCTGATCACTCTGAAAGTGTGATTCAATCAGACGCTGAAATCCGCGCGGGATCTCCCCACGCTGTTTCATTTCATCGAACGATCGGGCGAGTTCATAACGCTCATTCAGAAACGCCATCACTGGTTGATCCTGACGGAAGGATCCCGTCATCACCTGAGCGTTCACGTCCTTCAGGAACTCCTTCCACTGGGGCTCGGCTTCCTCCAGATTCTGGACACCCAGAATTGCGGAAGCAAACCCCGGCGTACTCGGAGTTGCGATTCTCAGGTCCGTATCAATTCCACTCGCCTGATCGTCGTTCGCACACTGAGCGAGCAGAGATTCTTCGAAGGAGCGGAATGTATGTACGCAGGGAACATCATGCTCTGCGAAGAGCGAATTGACCCAGCGTTCCTGACGGCGGTCAGTGTTGTACCAGATGACCCGATCGGCCTCTTCTTCATAGAGCGGGTCCGCTTTCGACCGTGTCAGGATCTCTTCCAGGGTCAGTGAACCATGAGAGGTCGGCAGGCGATAACACCGCCGAAGCAGATCCCGCAGCCGCGCGTTCTCAAGAGCCGCACCGGCAAACGTATACCGATGCCAGTTAACAACCGCTTCCAGACGAGCCGGATCATTCAGTTCGAGTTCCCGGAAGTGCTGGAAAATCAGCTCTTCCAGTGTGCTGCGGATCCGTGCGAACTGCTCGTCCCGTACGAGATCCTCACGACTGGTTGTCGGGACGCAATCATGCAGTTCCAGACATCCTCGCAGGAACGTCGCCCACGGGGGCAGCAGGCCCTGAATCTTTCGTGAGATCACCATTCGCCGCACGGTCACCATGACCGTCGATTGATCGGTAAACCCCGGCACGCGCTGGGGCGTGACATACAAGGCACCAGCAATCGACGCAGGCTTCTCGACGCGGATCGGAATGACATCAATCGGCGCTTCGTCGAAGTATTCCTGCAGCGCGAGTTCAGTCGCTTCATGATCCTGCGAAGGCTCGAACCAGGCCGCCTGAATGACGTTGACTCTCTTCGTCTGAGAGTTCAGATAGATTGGAATCGGCAGGAAGTCAGCGTACTCCTGAATCGCTTTCACCAGTGCCGTTGTCTGGCTGGCGAGTGAGCGATACTCCGGCTTCAACTTCAAGGTGACGCTGGTTCCGACCGTCGAACGATCGATGTTCGACAGAAGGATGTCGGAACCCGTTCCCGCCTGCCAGAGAATTCCAGTATCTGATGAAGCATGACGGCTCGAGACGGCGATGTGATCGGCAAGCATGAAAGCGCTGAGCAGACCGACCCCGAACTGCCCGATGAGGTCGCCACGATCTCCTGCTCCTCCTGCCGACTCCGGGACTTCCCCCGATCGCTTGATCAGGCCGGTGATGCCGGCACCGACCGTCCCCAGATACTCTTCCGCATCCTGCAGAGTCAGACCGATGCCATCGTCATGAAAAGTGAGAGTCCCCTGTTCGGCATCCTGAACGACATCAATCCGGCCCCGGAAGTCGAGATCGGTCCTCCGCCGTCGCATGATCGCATCGTGCGCATTCTGAAGCATTTCGCGAATGGGAGTATCAGGGCGGCTATAGAGCGAGCCTCCCATAATGTTGATCACACCGGCGATGTCGACTTTGAAGGGAATCTGCCGTTGCCATTCAGTCATGTCGATTTCCAGTAGGCCAACGATCCTCTGCGCCGGAGCACAGGGATCGATGCATCATGTTCATTCGGCCTGCCCGCCGTTGACTTCATTCAGCTGCGCTCAGTTCAGACCTGCCCTGATTTGAAGGCAGGCGTTTCCTCAGCGTTGACGATCTGCCTGGGTCGGAATCCAGAGAAGCCGACTGCAGGCTGTGACATCATGAGGATTCAGACCGGCTTCGAAAAGGGCGTGAGCAGAAGACTCTTCAGCGCTTCTGTCAGGAACCGAGATTTCGGGATCGTCGGCCGTCTTTCCCAGACTCGATATTTTGCCTGCTCTATGGCATCGAGGATCAGCAGGCCGCCGCGTCGGAACAGGTCGATTTCCACTTTCAGCCGCCCCGGCATGTGTGCGACCAACGGGGTTCCCGCCAGCAGAAACTGACGAGCCCGATCGACCTCAAACTGCATCAGGGCCGCGAACTCAGGAGTCGTGCGCCGCTCGGCGAACCGCTCCGGAGTCACTCCAAATCGCTCCCGGTCTTCTCGCGGAAGATAGATTCGACCGATCGCATCATCTCGGGCGACATCCTGCCAGAAGTTCGCCAATTGCAGCCCGGTGCAGATTGAATCCGACCAGTTCGCCGTCCGATCATTCAGGCGCCGGACAAGTCCCAGAACGATCCGACCGACGGGGTTGGCGCTCCGCGTGCAATAATCCAAAAGCTGTTCGAACGTCTCATACTCTCGCACCACCTGATCCTGCTGGAAGGCAGATATCAGGTCATCAAACGGCTCCTGCGGGAGTTCAAACTCCTGAATTGTCGGCCAGAGAGCGACAAACACTGGGTGACGCGGTTTCCCAGCAAAGCAAAAGTCCAACTCCGCCTGCCACCAGTTCAGCAGGGCGGCGGCCCGTTCAGGGCTCCCAGACTCATCACCCAGGTCATCGGCCCAGCGACAGAATGCGTAGACGTTGTAGAAATGCTGGTGCAGTGCCCTCGGAAGCAGAATGCTGGCAACGGGGAAGTTCTCGTAGTGCGACAGCGCGAGCGAACGGCAATAGTCCTCCGCTTCCTGACGGGAGACCTCGAGAGCAGGGGAGTCTGGCCCCCAGCGTTGCAGATCGGCCATGACAGACGGCTTGACCATTGTTCTCCCGCCGTGAATTTCCGATCAGAACTGCGAGAACCAAAAAGCCGACAGCGGTCTTCGAAACCAACGAAAAAGGACGCTCGTAAGCGTCCTGCGACAATCTCGTCGTTTCGTTTCGGCCGGTTTCAGCCGAACCTCCCGCGGCCCCCTCTGCTCCAGACGCCTGACAGGCCATCTCATGCGGCATGTCGGTTCAGGGAGAGTGAAACGCCCCGGGAGCGTCTTCACCGAAAACTATGTCTTGATCCCTGCTCGCTTCAGGCGGCGGGCCTTCGAGCTGGCCGGACGCTTACCGTGATTGGCTTTCTTCAATTTTCGCTGAGTCTTGGCCATGGCGAATCCCTCTCAATGTTTTTGAAATCAGCTCCCACTCTCGAATCTGCGGCGGCGGGAGAATTGGTGATTTGGTGAAGCGGAAGATTGTATCGGCCAAGCAGCCTAAGTGAAAGCGACAAATCCCTGATTGACACGCGGCGTTGCAACACTGGCAGCAGAACGAAAGAATAACATTCCCGGGTTTTCATTTCCCGGCCGCGACTTCCTCTCAAAAACACGTTGTCCGGCTGCAAAAACCAGACGCAGAACCTGCAGTGTAAGCAATTATGTCCAAAGACGTTGCATTCCAAAAAAACATCGGCACCGGACCTTCCTGCACCTATGGAATTCAGGAAGTCCTGACCGCCTGCCCCCAGACCGGCCAGCTGCTCGATGTCCAGTACGACTGGAATGAGGTCGCGGTTCCCTCCTCGATGAAAGAATTCGCGAAGCGCTGGAGCGAACGCCAGAACCCCCTCAATTTCAGCGGAGTCTGGCGATTCAGAGAACTTCTGCCGTTCGCACCGGACGATCAGATCGTCACGATTGGGGAAGGTCAGACAATTCTGCAGAAGTCCAATCACGTCGCCAAATACGTCGGACTGAACGAAGGAGGCCTGTTTCTCCAGTATGAAGGACTCAATCCTTCAGGCAGCTTCAAAGACAACGGGATGACCGCCGCGACCACCCATGCACGCATGGTCGGTGCGAAAATCGCCGCCTGTGCGTCGACCGGGAACACCAGTGCTTCACTCGCAATCTACGCTGGCACCACCGGACTGCTGAAGGTTGTGGTCTTCGTCGGCAGTGGAAAGATTGCATTCGGCAAACTCTCTCAGGCACTCGATTACGGCGCATTGACCCTGCAGATCGAGGGGGATTTCGACGACGCTTTGAAGCAGGTGCGCTCCGTCTGCCAGGAAGCCGGCATCTATCTCTGCAACAGCGTGAATCCGTTCCGACTCGAAGGCCAGAAATCGATCATGTATCGGGTTCTGGAAGGACTGAACTGGGAAATCCCTGACTGGATCGTCGTCCCCGGTGGGAATCTCGGGAACTCCAGCGCCTTCGGAAAAGCCTTCGCAGAACTCAAGGAACTGGGGCTGATCGACCGGATCCCACGCCTCGCAGTCATCAATGCAGCGGGTGCGAACACACTTTATCAGCTTTATGAAAAGCAGGGATTAAGGTGGAATCAGGGTGCTCCTGACGAAGCACTCGTTGCCTCTTTCTATCAGGAAATGGACCAGCAGCACCGTCGGGCGAAAACACTCGCCAGCGCCATCGAAATCAATCGGCCTGTGAATCTCGAAAAATGTCTACGGGCATTAGATGTCTGCGACGGTGTCGTTCGCGAGGTGACGGACGCCGAGATCCTCGACGCTAAAGCTCAGGTCGGGGCGGGCGGCTTCGGTTGTGAGCCCGCCAGTGGAGCCAGCGTTGCGGGAGCACGCCTGCTGCGACAACAGGGAATCATTGCTCCGAGCGATCGAGTCGTGTGCATCCTGACCGGTCACCAGCTCAAAGACCCCCAAGCCACCGTAGACTACCACTCGGCCGGGAAATCTGGGGAAACTAATCAAGCTTATCGAAACCAACCGGTCTCAGTTCCAAATAAACTTGAATCAATTCTGGAAGTTATCAGCCGATTTAGATAACTTCATATTAAGTGGATTTACTTCGTATGGTTTGGCAAAGATTCTGGTCTTGCCAGAACCATGCAACCCGAGATAAACAGTGCCACGCGCAACCGTTTATCGATGGGTAAGTAAATTCATCAGAATTGCACCTAGGTCATCCCTGATCATCTCTTGCCAGACGTTGACCTGTCTACAATTCGGGGGGAACTGTCGGGGCCGATGTCGGCAGGAAACTCGTGGGGCAGCACGAATTCAGACTGAATCCTTACTGATTCCATTTCAAAACTCCATCGGCAGATCCATTCGGATCATCTCATTCAGAGCAGAGCGTTCAGCGTCTCATTTCCGGGACATGAACTGAGCAGAACGAGCCAAGTCGTCGTTCAACGGGATTTCCCGTCGCGACTTCCTGAGCTGCAGTCTGCAGAGCGAATCAACTTCAGAAAATTCAAACAACCAGCAGTCATTCCTGAAGAAATCGTCTTCAGGAACCGTTTCGCAGTGCGCGGGCAACTCGGGAGTTGAATTGGATCGAGGACGAAATCGTCATGCAGGCGGCAAGCCTGACTGCACAGGATCTGACGCAATCAATCTCACTCAGTAAAATGTTACGGCTAACAGGCAAATCTCTAGGGAAAGTCTGATGTTAAGCCCGTTCGAAGAGCTCGAATATGTCGCGGATTTCCTTCCGGAGGAAGGTGAATCCGTCGTAATCAGTCGCGAGTCTGGGGAGCTGGTCTGCCAGCCGCATTCTCTCGTCGACTTAAGGGACGGCGTTGAAGACGCCGAACTGTATGGACGGCTGATCCAGATGAACGATCAGCTTTCCCTACAGAACCGTCTCCCTTATTGGCTGGCCGCCGGATCCGTCTGCTGGGGAACGGCAATTCTCTACGGAATCATTGGTTTCTCAGTGTGGCACTGGTACCTCGTTCCGGGGCTCGTCTTCCTCTCACTCGGTGGGGCCCTCCACTGGAGTCAGAAGCGTCGGGATGCCCTCTTTCACCGGACTGTCTATCCGCTGCTGAATCGCCTGCTCGCGCGACGCCGGATGAAACCCCATGTTCTCCTGGCCGGCGTGAGCCATCACCAGGAACTTCGCACTCTCCACAACGAACTGGTCCGCTGGATGACCGAGCGTCATTTCCCTGCGACGTGAATTCATTTGCCGGGGGAATCTGACTTCTCAGCGTTTTTCTGCTGCAGAACGCCCCGGACTCATCGCCTCTCTGGAAAATTTGAAGTCCCACCCTCGTCGAGTCGCATTGTAAACGCGATGATATGAAGGGCTGACCGAAGCCGGTTCGCGCACTGAGTCGGGTGCCACAGTTGCGGATCCGTGAACCAGAGAAACGTCGCGCATGTGTGCGCTACGCGGAGAAGGTGTCGAAGTCATGGGGATCGAGAGTCGGGAATACATGGCGGGCGAAGGTGGTTCGCGCGGAACAGGTCCTGCCAGCTGGACAGCCGTCACGACGTTGATCGTGATCAATGTGATCGTATTCCTGGTCCAGACCGTCTTCCCCAACGTCATTGAACCCTGGTTCATGCTCACGCCCCAGGTCGTCACGCAGGGTCAAATCTGGCGTCTGACGACCTACGACTTCCTGCACAGTACCGACGGCAATCTTCCGCTCCACCTGCTGTTCAACATGTGGTTGCTCTGGCTTGCAGGCACTCGAGTCGAAGCCGCGATCGGCAAGCGGGAATTCTTCGTGTTCTATCTCGTCGCAGGGATCCTGTCTGGCGTCATCTTCCTCGCGTGGAGCGCACTGATGCAGACGGACGCGGTTGCGATTGGTGCCTCGGGAGCAGCTGTCGCCGTGATGATTGTCTATGCCATGTATTGGCCGCATACCCGCTGGTATATCTATGGCATCCTGCCAGTGCCGGTGATTGTGCTGGCCGTCATTGCAGCAGCTTTCGATATCCTTCCGATGCTTCAGGAACTGGGAGGACGTGGTGCCGGGGGAAATATTGCCCACTCAGCTCACGTCGGCGGAATGCTGTTCGGCTTTCTCTACGCCCGAAATGGCTGGCGGCTGGCAGGCTTTCTGCCGGGTGGCTCTGGAAAGAAATGGTCGAATCCACTGAAATCCCGTCCGAAACTTCGGGTCCTGAATCCCGAAACACTGGAACCTGACCGTGAGGAGACGATTCCCGTCTCGGTCGAAGCCCGACTGGATCAGCTGCTAGAAAAGATCTCGGAAAAGGGTGAAGCGAGCCTCACCGCTGAGGAGCGCAAATTCCTTACGGATACCAGTCGCCGATATCGCAGCCGCAGGGAGTTCTGAGCGATCTGCTCATGGAGCATGAATCCCACCCAGAACGCGGGGGAACTTTCCGCTCTCCACTCGTTCAACGTGCGGAATCAGGGATCTCTGGCAGGCGGGATTGATTCCGGCGCAGTTGCGGCTGGCTCTGGCAATTCATAGACGCGAAAGCCACCGCGCTCGAATACCGGCTTCGCATCGATCGGTCCGAATCGCGAGGCCAGCAGATAGCGAATTCCTGTCTGGCGCCTCAGATCCGCCAGTTCGGCTTCTGAAACAGAGCCATCCTGAACAGCCGCAATCCGCCAGCGGGCGATGACCCACAGCCGCTCGTTCCACTGAACAATTCGGGCGGCATCCTGCGGCATGTCTTTGTAATTCACGAACTCAGGACGATGCGTGAGCCACTTCAATCCCCAGCTGTTGTCTGCGGCATAGACAATGGAGTCAGTCGGGGTCTGGTCGCGGATCCACTGACAGGCCGCACCCCAGTCCCGGTATTCCTGTGGTGAAAGCCGGCTGGGATTCTCATCAGGGAAGGCGATGAACAAGGCCCCGATGACCGCAGCGATCACTCCCAGCCGCAGCAGCGGTCGAGCGAATCTCCATGAAGAACTTCTTGCCGCCTGTACCATCGCCAGGCTGAACGCGACTGGCAGAAACAGATCGCCCAGCCGGAAGGGATAGAACTTCAACAACGCAAGTCGCCAGACATGACCGGGCATCTGTGCCACCGGTCGCGGCCCAAACCCAAGCACAATCCCGGCCAATGCAATCAGAATGGTTGCGACAACGAAGCATTGCCAGCGACGCTGACGGATCGTCCCTGGGATTTCTTTTGAAAGCAGAAGCCAAATCACCAGCAGGGACCCTGCAAACCAGTACGCTGATTTTGGAAACCGCATCGGGTCGAGATGGTGCGCCAGGCGATCCCCCACCTGCAGCTGATTGGCAATCCGCGATTCCTCAGCAGTGGCCCCCTGAAGTGCAGAGACTCCTGCGACCAGTCCTGGGAGTGCGATCAGAGCTCCGACCGCAATGCTCGCCAGTAATTGTCTGCGAGTGAAAGAGGCCACAGGCGATCCATCCGAAGGGAGAGGAGCGCGTCTTCCCCAGATGCGGAAACCGACTTCACTCATCGCCAGTGCAATCACGCCCCAGAGTCCGACAATGGGATGGAAGCAGATCGAGAGTCCGAGAAAGGCACTCGCAGTGACCGGGCGACCTCGCCACCATTCACCGAGTCCCCAGAAGAGAAATCCATAGGCAGGAACCTTCGACTCCATGCCCCCGACCAGCCACTCCCCGGAAAAGTTTCCGATGGTCTGCAGGCAGAGGAAAAGGATCATGGTCATCAGACCGGTCCACCGTCCGCCGAGCAGTGTCTGCACGAAGTGCTGCCAGCCGATGGCCAGTATCAGCAACCCGAGAATTCGACCAATGATGGCCGCCTGCTCCAACGGAAACCAGCAGGTCAGGCTGCCGAAGGTCGCATAAAAGAAGAGATGCGGATTCGAAGAGTCGAGAAAGAAGTCACCTGCACACCATTGCGGATTCCACCAGTGTTTGGCTTTGCCCCAATAGTGCGGTTCGTTCACACCAGGGACGGGAATCCTGACCAGCGACCAGAGAACCAGCGTAAACCAGACTGCGAGCCGGTCCGCCCAGATCCAGGCACGGGACTCGAGTGCGGCGGACATTTCGACCGGTTGAGAGTGATCGCTTTCCAACCGCATCGTTCCTCTCAATAAGAACAGTCGCGGCGCTCTCCGCCGCGACGTGTGGTCCGCCGATCATTCGGATGTCATCTGACATCCAGCAGCGATTCAGCTCTTCTTGCGATTGGTCTTTGCAGCCGGCTGTGCGGCAGTCGCCTTCTTGGCGGAAGGAGCTGGTGCTTTGGCGCTGACGGCCTTCTTTCCCTTTGGCTTTTCAGCGGCGACTGGGCTGCCCTTTTCAGCAGGTGATTTCGCCTTGGTCTTCGCAGCGGCAGGAGCAGCTGGAGCCGCAGATGCAGCCGCCTTGGACTTGGCCTTCGACTTCTTATCGAAAATCTGGTCCCAGTTTTCCCAGAACTTTGGAGTCGCACCTGTCCGGACAATTGGACCACTCATCTTGGAATCTTTCCTGTTGTTTCTATTCCCGTCATGGGCGAGCAGGGCATCACAGGCTGATTCCAATCATGACCGGATCAGCCAGCAGATGCATTCAGGGGAGTCGTCAGTGAGCTCGTCATCGGTGATGATACCATCTCGATCACCTCGACCTTCAACGACACATTCACGATGACTCGCAAATGTTCCCTGACCGTTTCTAATGCGTGTTGTCTACTGCTTCATCGGGAATGTCAAGAAAGATCAGGCGAACCCCACCTTTCACTTCGACTCTCCACAAGGCAGACGTGTGGCTTCGGCACCGGTTTCCAGTCAGTCACTGATTGGCCTGACCTGAGATCATTCAGCTCACGAACAGTCACGAGCTTTGATTCGACACGACGGATGTCACCACGGTTGCACTGCGGTGAGTGACCTCGTCATTCTTCTGAAATGATTTGCGCCGGGAAGCCAGATTCTCCGTTGCTGTTGAAGTCGCAGATGCCGCATCGGACTCCGGCCAAAGCAGATCCCCTCCGCAAAATGGCTCGCACCCAGTATCGGGTTCACGACTGAGAAAGAGACGCTGCAGGATGACGTTCAAGTCGGATGAAACGCCGGATTCCGTCCCTCCCGCCGATGATCGGGTGATCGATCCCCCGTCAAAGGAAGCGGCAGCAGAGAAGACAGCGACGGACGCGGTGATGGTCCCCGCTTATTCCGCTGCGTCTGGATCTGACTCGAATCATGTGTATTCGGGGGAAGGGCAGTCACCTCCTGCGGTCCCATTGGTTGAGGCCACGATTTCCACGGA
Source organism: Planctomycetota bacterium (assembly GCA_023417655.1). Lineage (GTDB taxonomy): Bacteria > Planctomycetota > Planctomycetia > Planctomycetales > Planctomycetaceae > Planctomicrobium. The sequence goes on from JAEZFD010000054.1 coordinate 111,226, forward strand.
ATCGACTGACATGATCGGAGACGAAACTCCGGTCACTCAGGCCGAACGTCTCACGAGCGTCCGGGACATCCTCGACGAACCCGTCACCCGACATTTGGGTCCTGCGGCGCCGCTCCTTCGGGTCAACCAGACCGTCTCTGCTGCTTTGGAGTCGGTCCGTGCGGCTCAAAACGTTGGTCGTGTCATCTACTTCTACGTCGTTGATGAAGAGGAGAAACTGCAGGGAGTCGTCGCGACTCGCCGCCTGCTTCTGAGCGTGCCGGACACGATCATCTCCGAGATCATGTCGACCCGGATTCTGGCGATCCCATCGTCGGCGACAGTGTTTGAGGCCTGTGAATTTTTCACACTCCATAAACTGCTGGCGTTTCCGGTCATCGACGAAGACCGGAAAATCCTCGGAGTGGTAGACGTCGATCTCTACACCGACGAGATTCTCGAATTCGACCGCCGACAGGACGGAGAGGATCTGTTCCAGCTGGTGGGGATGCACTTAACACCCTCGACCACATTCCACCCCGGGCATGCATTCATGGGACGCTTCCCCTGGCTGCTCTGCAACGTTCTGGGGGGAATGCTGGCCGCAGTGATCGCCGACTGGTACGACGATGTCTCCACGCTTGTGGTTGTCGCCCCGTTCATCGCGCTCGTGACAGCCCTGTCAGAGAGCGTGAGCATTCAGGCGGTCAGTCTCGCACTGCAGGTTCTGCATCATCAATCACCGAACTGGAAGGTCTTTTTGCGTGAAACCCGAAAAGAGTTGCTCGTGAGTATGCTGCTCGGCGTCGCCTGTGGAGTGACTGTCGGACTGGTCGCTTTGGTCTGGAAGGGCAGTCTGATTGTCGCCGCGAGCCTGACGTTCGGGATCCTGGGAGGCATTGTTGCCAGTGCCCTCGTCGGCATTGCGATGCCGTTCGGACTTCGGCTCATTCAACGGGATCCGCAGCTGGCCTCCGGTCCAATGGCTCTCGCACTGAGTGACGTCGTCACACTGATCTTCTACTTCAGTCTCGGACGCTGGCTGCTGACATAAAAGTAGACGTAAAAGCTGGCATAAAAAAAGACCCCGACATGACGTGCTGTCATGTCGGGGTCTTGTGTTCGTTCAGCAGTTATTTTTTGGCTTCAGGGGTCATTGCTTCCTTCGGAGCATTGAGGGCCGCTTCTGCGACGGGATCAAAGGGATGTTCGGCTTCCCATTTCCGCCAGAACTCGGCTGGATGAACCTGTCGCCAGTTACACAGCGCGGCATTCACATGGCTGTAGAACGTGAAGTGCGCGTTGATCTGCTCGAGTGATTGCTCTTTGGTATTTTTGACGACCCAGTCGATCGCCTTCTTGATCTGCGGCTCAGGAATGAGCAGATCCGGCGGTGCCAGTGACATCCACTCGAGATGATGCCCCGTGGCGATCACTGAGCGGTAGATGGGCTCGTCAAGCGGCTTCTGGACCGCAAGTTCTCCTCTCGGCCAGTCCGAGTTCCAGTGTCCATCTTCGAACTGCGAATTCGTGATCGCGTCACGGACCTGAACAAGATACTCATAAGCCTGCTCCCGTGCCGAATCGCTCAGGATGTCATACTCGTCATCGAGGCGAATCAATAGCAGTAGTGAATAGACCCGGTGAGTTCCTCCGCAGACGCCGATGCGCTTTTCGCCCCGCAACAGGCGGTCGACAATCAGGTCGAAAGAGTATTGGCGACCTTCATTCCCGATCCAGGTTTTGGTCGGTGGAATCCACAAGCCGAACGCCATCGCTGTCCATTCGACTTCGCGTTCATCCAGGCGGAAATCTCGCAGCGATTCCTGAATCACGTCATACAGCGTCCCATCGCGACGGGTCGGACCGAACACGGGAGTGTTCAGCGGAGCACCTGCCTCGGTGACACAGGCCAGCAGGTGATCGTGGTGGTAACTGGCTCCCGTTTCGGTTCCCCAGTTGATGCCGATGCCGCGTGGGCGTTCCTCGAGCAAAGGAGAAATCTCCTCACCCCAAGATTCCATGAAGCTGGCATTGTCGGTCAGGAACTTCAGCATCTCCTGTCCCGAGACGCAGGCGGGATTCTGAAACGTCGCATCCACACCCCAGGCACGAAGTGCATGCTCGATGAAGTTGGGCTTCATCTTCTGACGATCAAATCGAGGCTGCGTCTGATTCAGCACGGCCGCCAGATCTTCATCCGAAATCCAGTCTGGACGGTTGTACGGACGCGAAATCTGGATGGGCAGTTCATGCGGAATCGGGACCGGCACAAACGCCTCTCCGCCCGGTAACTCCTGACGGATGAGTGTTCGAGCATTGGCATCTGAAAGAAAGATCGCGAGTCCAATCCCACCAACGGCGAGGAGTTGAACGAGAGCGAATGCCTTCCACGAATATCGTTTTTTCATAAGAGCATCTTCACAATCCAGGTCGCAGCGTATTCGCTGATAATTCGACAGACAGGATCTTAAACGTGTCTCTGAAGAATTGAGGGCAAAAGCTGACGGCCTCTGGTAATCACAGGCTGTCAGACTGCGAGACTATAAATGCGTGACTAATGCGCGGCCGTGGCAGCTGGCGTCGACTGCGGCTTGCGAACGAAGATGATTCCTTTGCTGTCGGAATACTTCTTCTCCCAGCCTTCCAGAGACTCCATCGCTGCGACGAGGTCTTTCTGTTCGAGTTTGCTGGCGATCACCGTCTGGATGCTGTAGCGATCCAGCTTCTCCTGCCAGTTCGTTCCGGTGTGAACGATATTCAGATAGTCGCGCCAGACCTCGGTCGGAATGAGATGAGCATGCGAGTTCACATAGATCTGCATCTCCTTCGGACCGGCCCACTGCAAATAGTCACCCCATTCATAGGGATTGAAGACCATCCCGACCGGGGGATTCCGTCTCAGATAACCGGCGACGTCGATTGGAGTGAGTGGGGAAACAACCCGACGGAACTGCTTCAGCACTGCATCCTGATCTTTGGGAGGCCCCTGAATGACCCGCACTCCGAAGGGGGAGTATGCAAATGCGATCCACAGAATCCCGACGGTCACCACAGTCCAGAGCCCCCCTTCACGACGAACCGGAGGGGTTGCGTGTCGCAGATGACGCCAGACGGCCGCCAGATGCAGTCCCAGGTAATACGCAACGACAGGCGCCCACCAGACAATCATTCGGGAGTGCCAGAGCATTCCGAAGCTGAGTCCTCCCAGCAGCAGCAATTCTCCGACTGTCACCCGACGCGGGCTGAAGCGATACAGAATGAACAATCCTGCAGCGAGGCAGAAGGCCGCTCGTCCCTGCTTCATTCGTAGAGTGAGCGGATCCCATTCAATCAGCGATTGCAGGTTCAGGTTCCCGGAAACGGCAAAGACTTCTGCATAAGCACCGATTCCATAAGGGTTGAGAAGAACCGCCAGTGCTGACAGTTCCAGCGCGAGTAGCAGGCCGCGAATCTTTGTCTCGGCGAAGACAAATTTCAGCTCCTTCGTACGCAGCAGCACATCTACGATCCGCCCGGTCAGCATTGCTCCCAGCATGGCGAGTCCGACAATGAACGAGCCGTGAACATTCGCCCACACTGCAAAGACAGCAGCAATTGCCAGTGGAAACCAGCGTTTCCACTGAGGAGCGGTCACCATCATAAACACGACTGCGAAGCAGACCATCCCTGCCAGCTGCGGGCGAACAACGAGAATCTGCTGATAGCTTCCCCAATAGAATGCCAGCAGCGTGACGAGCGCGGCACCCACGTTTCGAGTGCGACGGAACACACCGAACATCAACAATCCGGCGACGGTCGCAATGCCGAGTCCGTTGAGGAATTGAATCCCGGCAATTCCGAACCGGGAAATCATCGTGTATCCCAGCACCTGACTCAGCCACGGGAGATCAACGAACGGCACTCCCTTCGCGAGTGGCAAAGTTGGTTCAACGGTCGGTACGGTCCCGTGCGTGACAATCCAGCGGCCATAGTTCAGGTGCCCCCAAAGATCCGTGTGCCAGACCGGGAGAACACTGGAGAAGATAAAAACGATCCCGAGTACAAACGTCAGCCCCGCTGTCGCAGCGGAAGACCGCAACCATGCCGGCGTCCGGTCCTGGAGCAGGGCGACGTTCGGCTGCCCGTCAGGAGTAACATATTGGGGTTTTATGGTCGAATCCTTCAATGACTCTGTCTCTTGACCATCAGCTGTCAAACTCATTGTGTCATTCCGGCAATGATTGAAAAGGCAAGACTTCGCCATCCTGCGAATGCGCCTGCCCAAAGCGGCCGTCTCGGGAGCATCACCTTCCGGGTGGATCACAGTCAGCTGCGATCCCAGGATGAGTCATGAATGGTCGTGATGCTGCGGCGACCTGAGGAGACTCGGCCATTGGAACCTAATTCCCCCCGGTGACCTCGGTCGAGCGCGTTCCGGAGACGCGACACGAATTCCGCGGTCTGACGACGTTCCACTTCCGGCAGCGCGGGTTGCACGGGATCTAATGGAATGTCGACTTCCCGCCACTCGCCGGAATTCTGTCGCTGGATGCAGCGGTCCCCAGGGCATAGACTCACCGCAGAGCGATCGGCGACGGCGATTTTCCGGCATCATGATACGGAGACGGACAGTGGCGAATGATTTCGAAGCTCATTTTCTTGCCCAGCTCGAGCAGGTCCGTTCTCAAGGTCTCGAGAAGAAAGAACGCCTTCTCAGTTCCCCTCAGAATGGACGAGTGAACGTCGCCAGCGGCCAGCCGGTCCTCAACCTGTGTGCGAACAATTATCTCGGGCTGGCAGATCATCCGGAAATCGTCGCCGCCGCGAAATCAGCACTCGATCGCTGGGGTTTCGGCATGGCGAGTGTCCGCTTTATCTGCGGCACTCAGCAGATTCACCGTGAACTGGAACAGCGTCTGAGTCAGTTCCTCAAGACGGACGACACCATTCTGTATTCGTCGTGCTTCGATGCGAATACCGGTCTGTTCGAAACGCTGCTGTCGGCCGAAGACGCGATCATCTCTGATGAGCTGAATCATGCCAGCATCATCGACGGTGTCCGGCTCTGCAAAGCTCAACGGTTCCGTTACAAAAACAATGATATGGCCGACCTCGAGCTGCAGCTGAAAGCGGCGCAGAATGCCCGATTTCGCCTGATCGCCACCGATGGCGTCTTCTCTATGGATGGTTCACTCGCGAACCTGACAGACATTTGCGAACTGGCTGACCAATATGACGCTCAGGTGATGGTCGACGATTCCCACGCCGTTGGGTTTGTCGGACCGACAGGCGCCGGGACCCCAGAGAAGTTCGGCGTCCAGGACCGGATCGACATTCTCACTGGCACATTGGGGAAAGCATTGGGAGGGGCCAGCGGCGGTTATACCAGCGGCCGTAAGCCAATCATTGACTGGCTGCGACAGCGAAGCCGGCCCTACCTGTTCTCCAACTCATTGGCCCCCCCGATTGTGGCTGCAAGCATGACGGCACTGGACCTGATCAGTCGTGGAGATGATCTCAGGCAAAGTCTGTGGACGAACACTGCGTTTTTCCGCGAGCAGATTTCCCGAGTCGGCCTGACGGTACTCCCCGGTGAACACCCGATCGTTCCGATTATGCTGGGAGATGCCGTCGTCGCCGGTCGGATGGCTGATGCATTATTGCAACGCGGAATCTATGTCGTCGGCTTTTCCTTCCCGGTTGTCCCGCAAGGGAAAGCACGCATCCGCACGCAAATGTCCGCAGCCCACTCTCTGGAGGATTTATCCTTCGCAATTGAGCAGTTCTCAGCCGCCAAGACACAGCTGGGGTTGTAAGAACGACAACCGACGGTGGCAAAAATAACAATCAGAGGGCGCGAAGCGATGATAGCGAGAGGCATGGTTAAGCCGGTCGAATTTGCGCGATGACAAACCAGAATCGGTGTCTCAACAGGCGCAATGGTCGCCCGGATCCGCCCAGTCGGATTTACCCCAAATAGTGGGCCTGCAACTAACTCGAAAGCGTTCCAAGGCTTACGAAAAGCTTCTGTTTTTGAGGCAGTGATGGCATCTGCGCTGCAATGCTTTCAATCACAATTCAACAGAAACGCAACTCAGGTTTGCGGTCTCGTCGCAACGAAGTTTAGGTACGTCAGGCCGTTACTATTGCCGAATCCCGATGAATGTCAGGTTTCCGTACCTTCCCTGACGGGAGGGGATTCTCAAGCGCAGACTTGAGCAGGGGATGGTAACAGCGCGACAGACCGCAGACTTGAGTCGTTTCTATTTCGCCTTTGCCGATGAACTATGCAGGGGCCTTCGCACATCGAGCAGCATTGAGCAGTGATGCAAGCTGTTCAATTTCCACGCGGGTCAATAACCCGTCAGCCAGTGGAAGCGTCTCCAGAGAAACGTACCAGCGGCCGAGCACGTCGAAGAGACACTGATATTCTGCTTCTCGCAGTCCGTTCTGTTCTTTGAGGGGAACGGCTTGGGCGGGGGGAATATCCTGATACTGGCTCAGTACCAGGAAGAGTCCATCCTGCACGAAGTTCGTTTGTAACTGTTGCAACGAATCTGCAAGGGGTCGCTTGATCGGATGGAAGCACTCGATCGGCCCACGACACAGGAACCGTCGAGCGGTTTCAGGGTCGGTGCGTACTAGCCTTGCCGCCGACTCACAGGCTGCATAGATGACCGCTTCTTCCAGAAGGGTCGCCTGATGAGGGATCGGCGTCGCATGTCGCGACCATGTCTCGATTAACAGCGACAGCTGTACTTGGGCCGGGACATTCCGCAGGAACGGAACTTCTGTCAGGAATCCAAAATTGCGGTCAGGGCATACGTCAAGCTGGAGGGCTAACTCCAGTCTTTCTCTCGTATCCAGGCATGCCAAACGGAATGCCATGTAGGAAAGTTCAGTTCGAGGGAATTTGCGGGGGCTGATCGAGAGCATGGCAGGCATGTTGGCAAAGTTCATTCCTGCAACTCCACTGAATCTTTCGATTACCGCAAGTTTCTCCCAAACTGAATAGACGCCTGTGGTTTGGTCACGCGCGAAAGCCGCATTTCACCCAAACCACCTATCTTGAACGTTGCGGGAATACAACAGGTGATTTTCTGTCACATCACGCGTTGCAAAAACTCACCCCGCCCGACTGTCAGAACCTGAAGCAGAATGTTTTGGAAGTGTTCCAATGTTGAAGCATGGACAGTTCCGGAGTTGGGGCGTAGCTCAACAAACCTCCTTCCGTTCGATCGTCTGAGGGAAGAGAACTCTCAGTGCATGGCGAGAAGATAGGTGAGCGGGCAAAGGGGCAGGGATGATACCCTGGCAGCTCACGGCGCTCAGTGAGAATTACTCTGGAGTGTTCTCCAGCCTGTGCCTCAATGGGCGAACAGAGCGAAAGACAGCCGTTCTGAAGTCGTCCGATCTGAGATCGTCGGGTTGGTGCTGACAAACTGAGGCTGAGAACTCGCCCACCTTTATAAGGAACAGGAATCAGCGCAGCCGGACTCGCCCTCTTCGCTATGACCTAGGGAGGGAGCCAGAGTTTGACAAGCGCAGGGGCCGACGAGATTCCGGCACTCAATGCAGGTGCTGGAGTTGGTTGAAGTCGTCGGCAAGAAAGTCGGGAGCTATTTCACCCGATGGAACGTTTCGCCCTGTTCACGGTCTTTGCGGCGCATTTCATCCAGAATGACCGGATGCAGCCCGCGACTCCGCTCATTTTGAGGGACGTAATTCTGCCGTGCCCAGGTCCGCAAGCGAATCTCTTCCACAAAGTCGACTTCGTGATGGGGTTCGGAAGTCCGCGTCATATCCATCAATCGCTCCTCTTCGGGGAGATCCCGCGCCGGGATCCGTTCGTCCTGCGACGACTTCAGATTAACAAAGATCGACCGCAGTGATTGCGGTGCCCCATTTCAGGGGAATTTCGCACTTCACGCTATCACGGGCACCCTGTCCATTCAAACAAAAAACGGTGCCTGCAACCACTTTCTTTGCATCTCACGTCCCGACGGGGGCACGTGCTCTTCACGGCGAGATTTGAATGTGATCCAAACTGGGGCCAGAGCATTAAAAGGGGCAATTTGCGTGGACGCCCCCCACCCCGGCCTCTCCGGTTGGCAAAAAGAAGACAGGAAAGATGATCGGCCTGCGGTGCCTGACGCAATGAGTCGAATTTTCAGATTCGCTCAACGAGATCGACTCGTCCAGATACACGTTTCGACAACTATTGTCTTGACGCCTTTCTGGGACGGCGGGTAGAGTTTCTGCTTATGGATCAGACTGCTGGTAATCCCCGAAGCTCCTCGCGCAGGCCACACTACGACTCCCCTCAACAGGAGGCGTACCTGAATCTCTGGCAGACCTACGATGAACTCAAAGCCATCGAGGAGGCACTCTTCGGGAAGTACGACCTGTCTGCACAGCAATACAATGCCTTGCGACTCTTGAGATCCGTCTCGCCCAGCACAATGCCAACCTTGAGCCTGGGAGCCCAGCTGATTTCACGGGCCCCGGACATGACTCGACTGCTGGACAAACTTGAGCGTCGCGGGCTGGTGCGACGGGAACGACGCGAAGACAACCGCCGCGTCGTCGAAGTCGGCATCACCGAACAGGGGCTCGAACTTCTGAAAGAACTCGCCGAGCCACTTCACGATGTCCATCTGCAGCAACTCGGGCACCTCCACCCCGACGAACTTCAACAGCTGATCCAACTGCTGAACAAGGCGCGTCAGCGGTAACACGCGGACGTTCCAACCGACTCAGCCGCCGAACTACGGCAGTGATTCAATCTCCTCATCTCGTTCTGACTTCGACCGTTTTTCAAAGAAAGCGATTCATGACGATTCCCGCCAGTACTGATGTGATCGTGATTGGTGGCGGCCCGGCGGGCGCGACAGCTTCAACGCTGATCGCCCAGAAGGGACTGCAAGTCACCCTGTTCGAACGGGATCACTTCCCGCGGTTTCATATTGGCGAATCGCTCATCCCGGAGACCTATTGGGTCCTCAAACGCCTGAATATGTTGCCCAAGATGCGGGCCAGTCATTTCGTCGAAAAGTACAGCGTCCAGTTCGTCAGCGCGAGTGGCAGGACTTCCGCACCGTTCGATTTCTGGGACAACAAGCCGCATGAATGCTCTCAGACTTGGCAGGTGCGACGCAGCGAATTCGACAAGATGATGCTGGACAACGCGGCCGAACATGGCGTCAATGTCCACGAAGGAGTCCGCGTCCTTGATGTACTGATGGACGGTGAGAGAGTCGTCGGCGTTCGGATCAAAACCGAGGATGGCGCCGAACACGAAGTCCGCGCCAAGGTCGTCGTCGACGCCAGCGGACAAAGCTCGATGCTCATCAACAAGTTCAAACTGAAGATCTCGGATCCTCAGCTGAACAAAGGAGCCATCTGGACCTACTTCAAGGGAGCCCATCGCGCTGAAGGTCGTAACGGCGGAGCGACTCTCGTGTTGCAGGTGTTCGAGAAGAAAGGCTGGTTCTGGTACATCCCGCTGCATGACGACATTACCAGTGTCGGAGTGGTGGCTGACTTCGACTACCTCTTCAAAAACCGAGGAACAGACTTCGAAAAAACTTACTGGGAAGAAGTTGAACGCTGCCCCGGCGTGAAAGAACGGATCTCACAGGCGACCGTCTGTGACCGGTTCCGCACGACAAAAGACTACACGTACAAGAGCAAGCAGCTGGCTGGCGACGGTTGGGTGATGGTCGGGGACGCCTTCGGGTTCCTCGATCCGCTGTACTCGTCCGGCGTGTTGCTCGCACTCAAGTCGGGTTCTCTCGCTGCTGACGCAATTGGCGACGCTTTCGAGAAGAATGACTTCACCGCCGACCAACTCGGTGCCTGGGGCCCTGACTTCATCGCCGGCATGAACCGCATGCGACGACTGGTCGTGGAATACTACGAGGGCTTGAATTTCGGGAAGTTCATCCGCCGATTTCCGAACCATCAGGGGGACGTCACGGACCTGTTGATTGGAGACCTCTTCGATCCCGCCCGGGAGGAAGTCCTCCGTTCGATCGATCAGTTCCATAAAGAGAACGGCGAGAAAGTCCTCGAGCGATAAAGCATCGACTCGCCGGGGATCGCATCACCGAAACTCGATCTGAACACAGAATGTCCGTTTTCAGAGCATCTGAAGGCGGGCTTTCTGTCCTTTTCAGCCGGTGAAAGAGCGCCGAAGCCGCCGGAATCCGTCTGGCCTGTCCCCACGGATGCGTGTGCTCTATTCTTTCGCGAGTTGACGAGTGATACGATCCAACATCCACTGCGCCGCCGCCTGGCATCAGGCGAGCTCCGGCTGCGATACTGCCTGTCCATGAAGCCCTGTGATGAAAACTGACGAACTCCGCGAGAAGTATCTCGAATTCTTTGAAACCAAGGGGTGTCTCCGTCGCCCCAGCGATGTGCTGGTTCCTCATGGTGACAAGTCCGTGCTGTTCACACCGGCCGGGATGAACCAGTTCAAGAATCAGTTTCTGGGGATCGGCCCGCTGGAATTCACCCGGGCGACCACCTGCCAGAAATGTATTCGAACAGGTGACATCGGGAACGTGGGGGTGACTGCGTATCACCACACCTTCTTCGAAATGCTTGGAAACTTCTCCTTCGGGGACTACTTCAAGCGCGAAGCAATCCATTGGGCCTGGGAATTCCTCACCGACAAGAAGTGGCTCGGCCTGCCCAAGGACCGCCTGACCGTCACGGTCTATCTCGACGATGACGAGGCCTATGGCCTGTGGCAGAACGAGATCGGGCTCTCCACCAACCAGATTAAACGCTGCGATGAGTCAGAGAACTTCTGGCCGGCCAGTTCGCCTAGCCAGGGTCCGGACGGCGTCTGCGGTCCATGCAGCGAGATCTATTTCCATCCCCCCAGTGGAAAAGAAGTGGAGATCTGGAACCTCGTCTTTACCCAGTTCAATCGGGTCGGCCCACCTCCGAACAACCTGCACCCACTGCCGAAGAACAACATTGATACCGGCATGGGACTCGAACGCTGTGCCGCCGTGATGCAGGGAGTGGAGAGCAACTTCGAAATCGACACTCTCCGCCCGCTGTGCGAAGCCGCCGGCCATGCAGTCGGCGTAAAATACGACTTCCACGGCGAGCAGGGACGTCCTCTTCGCAGGATCGCCGATCACGTCCGCGCCGTCACGATGTGCGTGCATGAAGGAGTTGTCCCGAGCAACGAGAAGCAGGGCTATATCGTCCGCCTTTTGCTGCGTCGGGCACTCCTCGAAGGCTATCTGCTCGGCAAGCAGGATGCGTTCCTGCATGAACTGGTTCCGGCCGTCGTCGACGTGATGAAGCGGCCGTACCCTGACCTTGCAGAATCCCTCGTCTCGGTCGCCGACACGATTCAGGAAGAAGAACGTCAGTTCCTCGGCATCATCGAACGCGGCCTGAACCGCTTCCAGAAAATCGCTGATCGAGCCAAGTCGGGCGATTCCGTCGTCACCGGCGACGAGGCTTTCCTGCTGCATACTCAGGAAGGGTTCCTCATCGAAATGACTGAGGCGATGGCCGCTCGCCATGGCATGAAAGTCGACCTCGAGACCTTCCAGCAGCGACTCGACCAGCACCGCGAAACGAGCGGTCGTGGTTCGTTCTCCGATGCAGTCATGGCTGAAGGTCCACTCGATGCCATCCGTAAGCAGGGGGGAACGACTGAGTTCCTCGGATACGACAGCACCGAAGGTTCCGGCAAAGTCATCGGGCTGATCTCCAATAAGCAACTCGTCCCATCTGTCACTGGTCCGACAGGGGACGAGCCGATTGCCGTCGTGCTCGACCGGACACCGTTCTACGGCGAAACCGGCGGACAGGTCGGCGACACCGGAACACTGACTCTCTCTTCCGGAGCCGTCTTCGAAGTTGCGGACACCCAGCGTGACGGCGATCTCCTTCTGCACATCGGGAAGCTGCAGAACGGGACGATCAAGACCGGCGACACCGCAAAGGCAGAAGTCTCCAGCCAGCGTCGCGCCGGGATTCGTCGGGCTCACTCGGCGACTCACATTCTGCACCATGCACTGCGAACGACTTTGGGCCCGAATGCCCAGCAGCGCGGATCGCTCGTTGACAACGACGTCCTCCGATTCGACTTCTCGAACAAAGGCCCGATGACTCAGGCCGAGATTCTGCAGGTCGAAGACGAGATCAACACCCGCATTGCGGAAGGTGCCTCCGTTCAGACGGAAGTCACTGATCAGCAGACGGCTCGTCAGCGCGGGGCAATGATGCTCTTCGGTGAGAAATATCCAGACAAAGTTCGCATGGTGACGATGGGCGACTTCAGCGTCGAACTGTGCGGGGGAACCCACTTGTCCAACACAGGGCAGGTTGGCCTCTGTCGCATCATCTCCGAAGAAGGGGTCGCGAAAGGGGTCCGCCGAATTGTTGCCTACACCGGGCACAAGGCACTCCAGCACGTTCGCGACAACGATCAACTGCTGAAAGATGTTGCCATCGCATTGAAGGTGCCTCAGCTGAATGAGCTGCCACGACGCGTTGAGCAACTCCAGGCGGAACTGGCACAGGCTCGCAAAGAGCTGACCAAGTTCACACAGGCCGCCGTGACTGATTCCGTTCAGAAGTACCTGAGCGAAGCCGAAGTAGTCGGATCGGCCAAGATCGTCAGCCTGCGACTGGATGGAATCGATCGCGAGACCCTCCGTCTCTACGCCGACCAGTTGCGACAGGCCGGTGGGTCCGTGGCTGTGCTGCTCGGAACCGAAATCGAAGGGAAGGTCTCGCTTCTCGCTGCTGTCACACCTGATTTGGTCAAGCAAGGCGTGAAGGCCGGTGATGCCGTCCGCGATGCCGCCAAGATTGTCGGCGGAGGTGGTGGAGGCCGCCCTGACCTGGCCGAGGCTGGTGGAAAAGATCCGGCTCGACTGGATGAGGCTCTTGCAGCTGGCGCTGCCGTGTATCGTCGCGCCTTGCAAGGGGGAAAATCGTAATAATCCTCCAAAATGTCTCGGCGTCCAAGACGTTGTAGATCCTTCCGTCAAACGAAGTTCGGCAATTGACCGCGGCTGTCCAGCAGGTAAAATTGGCTGTTTGGTAGATGAAACTCCGGAGGTGGAAATATGAAATTTTTCCTGCCAGTCGCAGCCTTCACAAACACGCCTTCGGCAATCCTGCCAGCGTCAGGCAGTTCAGCGTGAACTACCCTCAACTTCAACCTGAGAACATAGTGTGGCCCGTCGCCGAAAGCGTCGAGCCCAACCCGTCTTTCGCTGTGACAACCCTTTGAAGGAGAGGTCGAGTGCAGATTGAAATCACGTGTCGTCACGGTTCGATCAGTCCTGATTTTCATGACTACATTACCCGGAAAACCTCAAAGCTCGTCACACTGTTTGAACGTGTGACGTCCATCCGAGTGACACTGGATTACGAGGGGGATCGAGTCAAAGTTGAAATCCTCGTCGACGCAGAGCACAAACACGATTTCGTGACCTCTCAAGTGACGGACGCCCAGGACGCCGGGGCCTGTTTCGATCAGGCACTCGCGAAAATGGAGCAGCAGATCCGGAAGTACAAAGAAAAAGTCCAGGACCACCGTCGAGACAAGCCACTGAATGAACTCGTCGCAGACGGGCTCGATGTCGAGCCAGCCTAAGACGCTAACATTTCTGACATAAGATGTTGCGTTAGCGGGAAACGGCAATTGTCCCTCGCTGCGGCGTCAAATTCAGAAACAAATCTCAAAGAACCTGCTGGTTCATGAGCATGACAAAGAGAAAAGGGGGCGAGTGCGATAGCCGCATGAGCCCCCTTATTTTTTGAAATAACTCGAGTGTCGTCGCTCGGGACAGACTGACGTCTCAGGGAGAATCTACAGCTCAATTCAAAACGACTCTGTGAATCAATCGCAAGAAATTGCTGCAAATTCATACAGATTGTCCTGAAACTGTCGCGAATGCGGGCTCACTCCGCTTTTATCTCATCGGCAGAACTGCCTCACCCCGGCCTATGGTCTGTCTCTGGCGTGTCTTTGGGATGAGAAGAAGTTCCCAGGGAGACGAACAGGACTTCGCTTGTGCCTGAAATCTGTAAAACCGGCCTGAATATTGAGTTGCCAGTGTTGTCCTGAAAGTGTCGGGAAATCACAATAACCCGGCGTTGCAGAGTCTGACGGGGCTCGGCAGATACTGATTTCATTGATCTCCCCCTGATCATTATGCCGTTCGCAGGCCAGACGGCTCCTGCCTGCGTTGAATGTTGTCTGGAAAAGGAAGTGTCGAATGCGACTCACTGAGTTCGTGGTTCCTGAAGCGATTTTGCCGCAGCTGCAAGCAGACTCCAAGCAGTCCGCAATTTGCCAGATGGTGGCCAGTCTGACACGCGCCGGAAAGATCCGCCCCGCTGACGAAGACGCGATTGTTTCAGCCATTCTGAAGCGGGAAGAACTGGGCTCGACCGGCATCGGCCGGGGCGTCGCTGTTCCTCACACGAAACATCCGTCTGCCGAATCGATCATTGCAACAGTGGCTCTGTGCCACGACGGTCTGAACTTCGAGAGCCTCGACGGGGAAGACGTGTACATCCTCTTCCTCCTGATTTCTCCTCCAGATCGCCCCGGGGACCATCTCCGTGGTCTCGAGACAATCACACGGCATCTGAAGAATGACGATTTCTGCAACTTCCTGAAACAGGCCACAACCCAGCAGGCGGTTGTTGACTTGCTCGAGGAAGCAGACGAAGGTCATGCATAAGTTTCAAATCTGAATTGCCGGGTCGTGCATGCACCATCTTGACTGGTTACGGTTCAGGCACGCGCTCAGGCAATTTCTTCCCCGGCACCAAAAGCCGGGTCCCGGGACAGAGCGGACAAAATAACGCTCTCCCAAATCAACAGTCGTTTCGGAATTCCAGTCCATCATCAGCGCCTGTCCTGGACGGGTCTGATGATGAGTCGTGCGGGCAGAGAGTGGCGTTTACCCAGAAATTCTGACCAGAAAGATGAGGCGTTGTCCGAGCATCGGTGAGTGATTTTTCGACGACCCAGCAAGTTCTGGCTCAGAATTCGCTCTGCCCGCTCGGCATGAACACGATGCCCCCCCTCGCTCCCATGAGTGACTCAGCGCTAATCTCCCGGCAAGTCAAACTCCACCTGGCTCAGGGCCTGCACATCAGGGCCTGTTCCAAGGTGGTTGCGATCGTCAGCGGATTCGACGGTCAAATTAAAATTCGCTATGGAAATCGCAGTGCTGACGCGGGTTCGATGTTCGACCTGATGCAGCTGGCGGCAATTCCCGGTGCTGACCTGACCCTTGAGGGGCAGGGAGACGGCGTGGAAAGCGTTCTGGATTCCCTGGAAGAATTCTTTTCCAAGGTCTCCGAAGCGGCTGAGTAATTCCCCCTGCGAACAGCACCCGATCCCTCTTCGCCCAAGGGATGAAATCCTCATTTTCCCTGCCTGTCTGGAGCGGCGCTCCTCAAATTCCTGCCTAACCTCCTCCCCGAAGAGCCAGCCATCCGGACGGCGACCGAGGCGAGCATGTCAGTTCGAACTTTGGTGGATGGAAATTCTCCGCCGGATGCAAAAATTTTGGACAGCGGATGTCAGATTTCAGGCAGCGACCGGAATCTGACTGGCACCCGCCTCCTGACGTCGTTCTGAATCTTCGCCAAAAAACGATCTGGTTCCTTGATGCATTCCCGTCGACATTTCCGGTACAGAGTCCGTAACCAATCTCCTGAACCGGATTTCGGTTCTCCAGCACTGCGTCGGAACACACTAGTCGGGGTTGATCCGTGAGGGCGTCTCATGCACAATGGCGGCCAGTCCAATAAGGGTTTCGATGCAAGTTAAACATGGGATCGCAGTTTCACCCGGGATCGCCATTGGCCCGGCTTTTGTGCTTGGAGTGGAAGACTATCGCGTACCTCACACCTATGTGAGCGAAGCGGCAGCTGACTCGGAAGTGCAGCGACTCCGTCATGCTCTGGACAATGTTGCCAGTGAGATCTCGACAAACGAATCTCTCGCCGCCCAGCATCTCGGCAAACAGTATGCCGCCATCTTTGGGGCCCATCTGCAGTTTGTCCGTGATCCCAAGCTGATCGCGGAAATGGAACAGCTGATTAGACAGGAGCACCGTTCTCCTGAGTTTGCCGCCACTCAGGTCCTCCGCCGCTTCGCCAGAGAACTCCAGCATCTCGGGAATCAGTATCTCGCAGAGCGGGCGTCTGACATTTTTGACCTCGAACGAAGCCTGCTGCGACACCTCCTCGGACAACAACGAGTCGAGTTGTCACAACTCAGCGGGGCCGCGATCGTGCTGGCCCATAATCTGACGCCGAGTGAAACCGCCAATCTGAATCGAGATTGCGTTCGCGGTTTTGTGACCGAGGTCGGAGGGAGCACCAGCCACACTGCAATTCTGGCGGGAGCTCTCGAAATCCCGGCCGTCGTTGGGGTCGGCAGCTTCCTGGCTGACGTGATGGGCGGGGAAACCATCATCATCGATGGCGATGAAGGGAAAGTTGTCATTGGTCCCGATCCACAGACGCTCGCGAGCTATCAGGCTCAGCAGCGTCGAATGCGGCGGACAACGGCCAATCTCCAGGCTCGCGTCGATGTTCCCGCCGAGACAAAAGACGGGACCCGAATTTCTGTCTACGGAAACATTGAATTCCCGGCTGAGGCCGAGCATTGTCGAAATCGTGGGGCGGACGGCATCGGCTTGTACCGCACCGAATTCCTGTACCTGGGTGCGACTCAGGAGAGGACAGAAGAAGATCATTATCAGGCCTATCTGCACGTCCTGAAGAATTTCCCGAACCAGCCGGTGATTATTCGCACCTTGGACCTCGGAGCGGACAAGATTCCGGGTGCGCTGGAAGATGTCTTTAAAAATATGCCGAATCCGGAGCTCGGACTTCGGAGTATCCGCGTCAGTCTCGAGTTTGTCGGGCTGTTTCGGACGCAGTTGAGGGCACTGCTTCGAGCCGCCACCGAGGGTGACCTGCGGATCATGTTTCCGTTGATCTCCTCTTTGGTCGAGCTCCGTCAGGCCAAGATGGTTCTCAGCGACGTCTGCGAGGATCTGGAAGAGCAGGGGATCCCCTTCCGACGAGATGTCCCGGTCGGAATGATGGTTGAAGTCCCTTCCGTCGCGTTACTGGCGGAAGAGTTCGCCCGTGAGGTCGATTTTTTCTCCATCGGCACGAATGATCTCATTCAATATACGCTCGCGGCGGATCGCTCAGACCCAACGGTCGCCAAATATTACAATCCGGCTGATCCCGCGATTCTCTTCCTGCTGAAGCGGGTCTTCGCTGCGGCGGATGCAGCAAAGATTCCAGTCAGTGTCTGCGGTCAGATGGGGTCTGAGCCGAAGTTTGTCCCCCTGTTGGTTGGCATGGGCCTGCGCAGCCTGAGCGTGACGCCGCAAGCGATTCCGACCATCAAGGAACTGATCCGGAATATGAGCATTGCGGATGCAGAAGAGATTGCAGCCCGTGTTTCCCGGCTCGAAGTCGCCCGCGATATCGAGTTCTACCTGCGGGGCGAGTTGAAGCGATTTCTGCCGAACGGGTCCCTCTGATCAGGATCTGATCGGCAGAATATGCATTTCTGCCGGTCAGCGATCCAGTCAACTCCGGCAATTGCTGCAATTTCATTGACGCTCGCGAGACCTTCGCCGTAGAAGCCGAGTCATTCCAATGATTCGGGTTACGAAGGACTCATCGATGCGACCTGTGCTGGCCGCTCTACTGCCGCCCCTCCTGTTTGCTCTGGCCGATCTTCCGCATCGTGCCTGTGCTCAGGAGCCGTTGCGGCGCTATCCTGAATTGCTTCCCTTTCTCAGCTCGCCAGAGCCTGCGAAAAGCGAAACGGGAACTCGGCTGGCTGAAGACGAGTCACTTTTCACCCGACCTGTCGGGAGCCCTGACCGGTCTTACGTCCAGAGTGACTACACATGGACGCTGGTAACGGACCCAATGCAACCGCGGCGACTCGATTCAGAGTTGTCTCACATGGCTCCAGCAGCGGCGCCGATGCCATCAGCGCGACCGCGCCCCTCTCCACTGCCAACAGCCCTTGAGCAGGAACCCGCGCAAGAAGCACCGGAGTTACTGAAGACGTCTGCCGATGACTCCGCGCCGGCGATATTGCCTCAATTGCGAACAGCGGGCTTTGACGAGTCGATGATTGCGCCTCCCGCAAGACGGGATCCAATCCCCGCCCTTGAACTCGCGCAAGTTCCTCCTCCCCCGGAATCACTCACAAAACAGCCAGTGGCTTCATCCCCGAGCTTCACCGATCCCGACACCATCGGAAGCGATCCCTTTGTGCAGGAAGCCTGTGGCGAGCCGTTCGTGACCTCAACGAACAGGAACCATCGAAGCTCCGAGAACTGCCCTCCCGGTGGATGCAATGCGTTCTGCCAGCAACCGGAAATTTGTGGGATTCTGGAGCCTTATGCGAATCTTGAATTCCGCCCAGGAAACCGCAGGGTCATCGGAGCCGGCGGCTTTTTCATCCCGCTGTGGCAGGACTGTGAGAGCGTGCTGTTCACCGACCTGAAGGGACGTGGCGACGACCATGGAGCAGCAGACGGTTTCTTCGGACTCGGCTATCGCGTCTTTCTCGACCCGAACTGGATTCTCGGTACATACGTTTATTACGACCTGCGAGTCTCGGACCAGCATAACTTCTTCAATCAGGCAAACGTTGGCATCGAACTGCTCTCATTGAATTGGGAGTTCCGGGTGAACGGCTACCTTCCCGGCTCGGACGATAAATCCGCGCATGTTGCCAGTGGGTATTCTGACGGCACACTCATCACCCGTAATTTTCGTGAACGCGCTTATCGCGGAATCGACTGGGAAATTGGGTACCGATTTCTGTACTGGGGTTGGAACGATCGCTTCGAAGCTCGCTGTTTTATTGGAAGCTATTCCTTTGACCATTCCGATGACAGCTTCCCGTCTTTTGCAGGACCCCGATCTCGATGGGAGATGCGTATCCACGACCTCGGCTGGCTGGGAAATCAGTCACGCTTCGAGTTCGGAATGGAAGTCATGACCGACCGCATTCGGCATGAACAAATCTTCGGCTATGCCCGAGTCAACATTCCATTGGGCGGCAAAGATGGCAAGCGAGCGTTTCTTGATCCACTCCGTCGGCGCATGCTGGACGCCCCTGTGCGACCAATCAACTGATGCAAACAGCGCTGGAGGGCTTCCTCTCCGCGCGGTGTCTTCTCGCCGCGACACTGCCGACGAGTGTTAAAACTCCATCGGAGGTCCGCCAACCCTGACGCCTCAGCTATGGTGCGACCCCAGCCAGAGCTGATCGGGCCACCATATCACCGAAGTTTTTCAGCAGACGCAGGCCGACCTGCTGGCTCTTTTCAGGGTGAAACTGAGTAGCGACGAGGTTCCCCTTACCGACGACCGAAGCGAATGTCTGATGGCCGTGCTGCGTGCTGCAGATGATGACGTCAGGATCAGTCGGCTGAACGTGATAGCTATGGACGAAATAGACGTACTCGCCTGACTGAACCCCTTCCACGAGCGGATGTGGTCGGGTGATTTTCAGAGCATTCCAACCCATATGCGGAATCTTTAGCCCCGGCTCGGGTTGGAATCGCACGACACTGCCTGCAATGAGACCCAGGCCTTCAAAGTCGCCTCCTTCTTCACTGCGGTCGAAGAGAAGCTGTTGCCCGAGACAGATCCCTAGCATTGGCTTGTCCGCCTCAACTATCTCCCGAATGGCCGTGACGAAATCAAGTCGGCGCAGTTCAGAGATCGCGTCCCGGAAGGCGCCGACTCCTGGCAGGATGACACCGTCATAGTCCTGCAGTGAGCGAGGCGAAGTGGTGATTTCGGCCGGGGTCTGCAGGTGTTCAAACGCTTTCTGGACACTGCGGAGATTGCCCATTCCGTAGTCGATAATGCCGATCATAATTCGCTTCACTCACAGGCTTCATTGCCAGACGTCCTCACCGTCGATCCCTGCTGGACACGGACCCCTACCGGGAGGCTCACCCGAAACAGAAAAACCGGATTTCCGCCAATAGGGCAGGAAAACCGGTTTCAAAAATCGTTGCATCATCCTGAATCTTGGGATCGCACAGAGAACATACTCAGATGTTCCCAGCCTGAAATCCCGGCCCAATAGCCCGAACGTCTCTAAAGGAAGTCGCCGGGCAGGCCAAATCAGGGCTTAGAAATCGTCGTCGAGATCGAAGTGTCCGCTGTTCTCAGCTGGGAAGCTCTCAAGCGACTCGGCAGGACCGTGGTCGTAGCAATCTTCGTCATGCCACAACGGAACGCCAGCGGCGTAGCGAGCGGCCAGCATGCGGACTTTGTCTTCTGAACCGGGCTTCGCACCGGTGGGGTTCAGTGGGTCGACGCTTGAAAAGTCAAACTCTTCGACAATTTCGAGTTCGTGCTGATCTTCAAAGGACAGTTCAGTCCCGATGGCAACATCAAGATCAGGATTCACCTCGAAGGAAAAATCCATACAACACATCTCCCCTCTTAAAGCAATGATCAACAAATATCTGATTATGATCCGAGTCGTGAGAACGCGTTCACGAGACCGGAAAATGATTCATTCGACGCAAAATCAACAACATGCGGGAACACGGGTAGCCATCTTGAACATCAAAATTTCAGCGGTTCCCCGAACTTCGACCGCGTCATGCAGCAACTGGTCACAGGAGTGAGTCGCACAGAAGAGGGCGCTCTCACCGCGACTCGTTTTGCTTTTCCATAAGCAAAAGAACCGCCAGGCCGCTCATTGACTAACGGCGGCGAAACAAACTGGCTGACCGGAGTTGATTTTTTCTGTGAATAGGGAATAAGTCAACAAAAAAAGCCATTGTTGCTCGCAGATTCTTGATTTCACCGGCCAATGTCGCCAATCCTTCAGGTCACTCGGCTTTGAATGAACCGTGAGAGGCGCAGTCTGATTGCTCAAAACAGAAGTTTATTAGAACTCTACTTCGACAAATTTGCTGAGACTCTACGCCGAAAATGTTGGGTTCGCTGTGATTTTCAGGAATCCGTCAGCAATTCTTTGGCATTCAAATAATGCCGCAAAGAATCAGCTGTTATTGATGCAAAGCAAAATTAACACGCTGAGCCACAGCTTCTCTGAACAGGCTCTCGTGACGTGGGCCTGTCTCGTAGCTGCGGGAGCCAGCAATAAAGGCCTCGGAAGCTCACTCGACCTCCGGATTTTCTTTCGGGGCAGGGGTGATCGATTGTTGGCTCGCTTCGCGATTCGCCTGCTTTTCCTGCTCGTATTCCTTCCGGAGGCGAGAAACTGACTCATCAGCAGGCGCCTGCAGAAACTGAGATCCCGCCGACCAGGCATTTCCCACCCGCTGCTCGGGAATGCAGAAGCTCTGGTCAAGGCTCCGAAATGCGAAGCCAATTTCCGCGAGTTCGTCCCCGATAGAACTCGCCACTGTGGACAAACCAATTCCTGCCCCCGCGACACCGAGCGTCCCAACCAGTGCGGCCTCGGCTGACAGAATCGCTCCAGATTCATCTCGCAGGAATTCAGACCAAAGTGACATTTTCACTCTCCAACTGCAGCAAAAACAACCAGCACAATCGTCAAATTAGGAGCAATTGGAACCTTAGGCAAGACGACTTGTTCAGCTTTTGAAACAAAACGCTCAGCGTGTGATACAGGGCCGCTTCATTTAGAATGAAGGGAGCAGACGTCGCGTCACTTGGAGAAAAGCCCCCTTTTTCTCCGCGCAGAAAGAACTGGAGTCGGTCAAAACATGGATGGAGAAAGGAGACTCTCTGGTTCCGTGCTGACTATTGCGGTCACCTCTCTCCTGCTGATCGGTTGCGGGCTCGCTGGAATCCATCGAGGAGACGTGCTGGAAGGAGGATCGTTCCTCTCGCGTCAGGTTGTCTGGATTGCGCTGGGCAGCATGGCCGCGACTCTCGCCTTTTGGCTGCCGTATCGGCGCACGCAGGGGTGGGGATGGGTGCTTTACGCCATCTCAATCTTCCTCCTCGTCATCGTCTTTCTATTTCCGCCGAAGAACGGAGCGCGACGCTGGATCCCGGTGGGTCCGATTTCCGTTCAGCCTTCGGAACTCGCCAAGATCGCTTTGATTCTGGCACTCGGCGAATATCTGATGTTCCGGCGAAACCATCGCTCTCTCCTCGGGCTGATTCCTCCGTTCCTGATGACGGCAGTGCCGGTCCTTCTGATTCTCAAGGAACCTGACCTCGGAACAGCACTCCTGTTCTTCCCAATCTTGTACGCCATGCTGTTCATCGCCGGGGCGCGACGGACTCACTTGTTCGCATCGATCGCGGCAGGGATTCTGACGTTGCCCATTCTGTGGGTGAACATGAGTACGGAGCAGAAGTCTCGAGTGACCGCCGTCTTCCAGCAGGCGGACGACGGCACGCCAGAACCGGGAGACGGCTACCACCTGTTTCAGTCAAAGCAGCTGCTGGCATTAGGAGGAAAGTGGGGAAGTGACTCGCAGGGAGACCGCATTGACGATCCCGCCGCATATCGCCTGCCGGCAGGGCGAACTGACTTCGTTTACAGTCTGATTGGTGAGCGATGGGGATTGCCCGGGACAATCGGGCTGCAGATGATCTTCGCGACCTTTGTCCTCGCAGGCTGTCGAGCGGCATCGCAAACCCGTGATCCTTACGGACGTCTCATCGCAACGGGGATCGTGACCCTGCTGGCAGCTCAGGTGTTAATTAACACCGCCATGACTGTGGGACTGGCCCCGATCACAGGCCTCACACTCCCCTTAGTCAGCTATGGGGGTTCGAGCTTTCTGACGACAGCATTCTGTATCGGGCTGTTAATAAATGTAGCAAGCTCACCGGGATTCGATGTCGCCGGGCAGCCATTTGATTTTCGCGAGTCGGTGAAAGACTGAGATTAAGTCGCGCTCACCCGGTGTCATCTGCTCTTAATGATTCACTGATAGTCAGTGTTATTTTGCAGTGCTCAGTCGTTGGGCTCGCTCCCAGTGCTCGGCTCCCCGTTCTCGCTCCAATTGAACGATCTCTCGCAAACAAGCCGCGCGGCGCCCGAACCTTACAGTGTCGCATGCGAACCATTAACAGTGGCTGCTGGTATTAAGCTAACCGGCTCAATTTAACAGACATGAAAAAGAGTTGCAGAATCTATTGACGGGTCCTTTCGCGGCGGTATTTTGGAGCCACATATCTGCAATTCTCGATATTTGCTCTCGCAATTCGTTCCACGATTTTCTCTCTCTGGAGACGCCTGTGCCTACATTGCATCTGAAACGCCGTCGCGCATTCACTCTGATTGAGTTGCTCGTTGTCATTGCGATTATCGCCGTCTTGATTGCACTTCTGCTTCCTGCAGTACAGCAGGCCCGTGAAGCGGCCCGACGCTCGCAATGCCAGAACAATATGAAGCAACTGGGATTGGCACTGCACAATTACCATGACACCCACAAGATCTTCCCGCCCGGTGCGTTTGCAGAACCACGGCTTGACGAGACGCCGATTGAGAACGGAAACGGCCTCGGTTTCCATGTCATGATTCTGCCATTTATCGATCAGGCGCCGCTCTACCAGAAGTTCAATAAGAACGTGACATCCTGGGGGAGCTCAGGAAACTCTGCTCACGCGAAAATTGCAATCCCAGGCTATCTGTGTCCCTCAGCAACGACGCGGTTCCAGCCAGGAACAAACGATGTCGCAGCTCATTACCTGGGGATCATGGGTCCCTGCGGCAACAATGCGGCAATCACGAATCCAGCGACAGGCCAGCCATATCGTTGGGTCGCCTCCGTCAACGGAGCTGAAGACTACGGGGGCTTCGCCCTGGAGGGAATCCTCCTTCGCCAGTTCGGTGTCAAGATGCGAGAAGTCTCTGACGGAACAAGCAGCACGTTCTTGGTTGGTGAGTCTTCCTGGGACAAAGATGAGAACCACCTTCGCCCTTGGCCACGTGGCGGACAGGTCAATGCTTCGGCGGTTTCTACCAAGAATCTCGTTTACGCGCCCAACACGAACAGCGGCCAGAGATTC
The DNA here is from genome assembly GCA_023417655.1 of Planctomycetota bacterium. Lineage (GTDB taxonomy): Bacteria > Planctomycetota > Planctomycetia > Planctomycetales > Planctomycetaceae > Planctomicrobium. The sequence continues at coordinate 135,235 of JAEZFD010000054.1, forward strand.
AACAACAAGAGTTTCGGCAGCAACCATGTCGGTGGACTTCTCTTCCTGAAGGCTGACGGTTCTTCAGACATGGTCAGTGAGAATATCGACATGGGAATTCTGCGGGCCATGTCCACGCGGGCTGGCAGTGAACAGGCTGCACTTCCGAATGACTAAACATGGAAAGAGATGCACGTCTCCGACCGAATCTTCGTTCTCACAATGAAGCGGGATCAAACACAGGGGCAAGCATTCGTCTCACGAACAACGATTAAAAGCGACCGCGGTTCACCTATGAATCGCGGTCGCTTTTTTATGACGCGTCTGAAAGTTCATCCAAAAACGAGGGCGTGTGTCTGGCGAGTTGCTGCATTAATGAGAATCCCGCGTCTTGAATGCCTCTGCCGATTCGTGTATTCGTTAGGTCAGTTTGCTCTCCCGAGTGCCCGCGCAGCGTGCGTCTCGATTGATGAATGACTCATTTCCGCGCGGCGAAAACGGACCGGTTTAAGAGCCAGATAGTCTAATTAGATCCGTTCTGCTCATCACTATCGACAATGAAGGCGATCTGACAGATGTCACGAAGACACTTCTCATTTCGGAATTCCACAATGCTCCGGATCGTCCCTGTGTTGTGCCTGACACTGATGCTGTGGAGTTGCGGAGGCGGCGCCCCCCCGGGACCGGAACGGTACCATGTCAGCGGGAAAGTCACTTATGATGGAAAGCCGGTTCCCTTTGGAAGCATTCTGTTTGACCCCGATGCGTCCGCCAAGAACTCAGGTCCTCAGGGAACCGCCGAGATCCGAGACGGCTTTTATGACACCAGTAAAGCAGGCGGGAAGGGCACTGTCGGCGGCCCGATGATCATTTCCATCATGGGCACCACACACGCCACGCTGACTGAAGGGGGCGAAGGGAAAGTCATTTTCAGCGGATACACAGAGAAAAAGGATCTGCCGAAAGAGAAGACCACTCTCGATTTCGACATCCCATTGATTGATGAATCGGCCAAAAAGAAGAAGAAATAACTTGTGAACGTCAACACTGGGAACGCTCACCGTCCCGGGGGCAGAATCTCTCAAAATTGATCGTCAAGGGGCCTCCAGAATTCAGTTCTGGTCGCCCTTTTTTTATGAATGGAAGGCCTCGCGAACTTCGATTCCTACGACATTCCCCGATTTCTCCGAGACATCCTTCCGGAAGCGGTGTTTCATTTTCCGGGGCCACTGCTTGAACATCCCCAGCATCACCGGAGCACAAAGAATGGATCGCCGCCTGTTTCTCAAGTCATTGTCAGTGGGGAGCCTCTCACTCTGGACTCCCGGTCTGATGGCAGAGCAACTGTCTGTCACACCTTCGATGACTGAAGGCCCGTTCTACCCTGACAAACTTCCTCTCGACACCGACAATGATCTCCTGGTGATCAACGATTCCCTGACGCCCGCGATCGGCGAGATCACTCATCTGACCGGACGGGTGCTGACGGCCAGTGGATCCCCTGTCCGCAACGCGTTTGTCGAAATCTGGCAATGCGATCACAACGGTGCCTATCTGCATGGCGGCACTGTGAACAAGGAAAAGCAGGACAAGAATTTTCAGGGATACGGCAGATTCCTCACGGATTCCACCGGGCATTATTACTTCCGCACAATCAAGCCGGTTCCTTATCCCGGACGCACGCCGCACATCCACTTTGGAATCAGCCGCAACGGTCATCGTGTGTTGACCACGCAACTCTTCGTCGAGGGCCATCCACAGAACGAGACGGATGGCATTGTGAAGGCGATTCGTGACGCGCAGCAACGGGCGAATGTGGTCCGGCCATTTGATCCGCTCCCGGGTTCCCGCATCGGAGAACTGGCCGCCAACTTTGACATCATTCTCGGCGTGACGCCTGATGAGGCGGCCATTGACCCGACCAAGGGGATTTCTAAGTCTGAACGCTCTACCCGGGGACCAGGTGGACGCGGAAACCGTCCCGGCCCGAGAACACCGCCTCCGCAAACACCGCCATCAGACCGCTGAGGCAAATCGGAAGTTCTTCCGCCGGCAGAAAGAGAAAAAGCCGCACGCGATGCTGATCGCGGGCGGCTTTCTTGTTTCGCTTGGTCTACTTCGAAAAGGTGCCTTCTGGCCCGTGGAACGAGAGTTCTTCTACGGGATTGGTATCGAAGAAAGCGGGGATTGAAGGGAGTCTCAGTTCCTTGGACGAGACTCCCTTTGTACGTGGTCTGTCGCCCGGGGATTGCGATGTGGCTTTAGCGACCCCGATGGGAATGTCCTTCGACCGGGGAGCTGTCTGTGAGGTCCGTCGCCGCGGCATCAAGTCGATTCCAAACCACGGGGAAGGGGAATCACTGCTCATACTGAACCAGCTGCGCCCGATTTCACATCCGGGACTGAACAGGCAGAGAGCCAGCAGACCGATTTTCGTCAGCCGCAAAGACAGAGTCCGGGTTCTGAAGTGCTGCGTCATCCCACTCACTCTCCATCCCGCTCATATTGAGTCGGTAATCCATGGGAACGAGAGAGGGGATTCAACTTGTAGACGGTCGTACATCCCACGAACGTGGTGAGCACGGCCAAGGCGATGATCAGCAGGCACTTTCTTTCCACGGCCGCCTCCTGCGGATGGAAAACGAAACGGAAACGGTCAGAGGATTCCTGCGAGAGAGACGGGCGGGCTTCGTGAAGAATCGACGAAACGAACCCAGTCACAAGGTCTCTCGAGACAGAATCTCACTGAGGACGTGTCATGGGATCCCGGACGAACACTGCTTCCCGCAATGAACATCAGGAACTTCGAAATGTAATTAGGATGAATTTCAGGCAGGTCTGGATGAAGAGGTTTCATCCATGTCGGGTAAGCCCTGTGAGGGGCCGATCGACGGGAGGGTCACCCGATCTTTCAGAATTCCATGGAGGAAGTCATCAGTCGAATCCCTGTCATCAGAACTGATCTTTCCGCTGCCGTCTCAAGGAAGGGGAGACACGAAGACAGCGATCAATTGAATGACAAGAAACCGCGAACGCCGAGTTGACGTCCGGCTGCAGGCGGGTGTCCTGCGAGCGGCGGGAAACTATCACGCACCGCTTACGGCGCGAACCCCAGATTTTGCATTTGCCGAGGGAATCTCTGATTTTTCATCGGGCAAGCGATTTGGGAACTGCGGCCGCCGGGCCGGGCCTCGTCGAGCCCCGGTGAGCATGATTACCAACCCGAGTGCGAAGATCCCCAGACTATAAAACTGGGAAATGGTCAGTGTCGTTCCGAGCTGGCCCAGTTCATCAGCTCGTAAGAATTCGAGCAGAAACCGCGTGATCGAATAGAGCATGCAGCCGAGAGCAAGAGCGTCCCCGGGGTGCTTCCGATACCAGTAATAGATTGCCGTGACAAAAGCGAGAAGAAACCCGTCCAGTGAACTGTAGATCTGCGTCGGGTGCAGGGGCATCGTGGCGAGTGCATCAGGATTGAGGAAACCACGTTCCACGAGAATGTTGAAAGTCGTGCTTCCCGCCGGAAACTGAATTCCCCAAGGGAGTTCGCAGCGGTCTCCGAAGCAGCACCCGTTCAGCAGACAGCCAATTCGCCCAAAACCGACCCCAATAAAGACGGAGGGAATCAGCAGATCTCCATATTCTAAGGCACTGATCTTTCGTGACCACGCATAAGCGAAGACTCCGATTCCGCCGCCAACCAGGGCCCCCAGCAAAACAAGGCCGCCTTCACTGAGGTTTACGGCTTTGAAGAGCATTTGTCCAAAGCTCATCCCGGGTGCAAAGACCTGATCACGATACTGAATGAGATAGGCGAGCCGACCACCGAGCACCCCGGAAATCAGAACCCAGAAGGCAGAATCGACGACCAGTTCCGGATTGATGCCGACGGCCTTGGCCCGGGCACAGGCGAAAAACATGGCCACCGTAAATCCGATCAGAACCATCATTCCATAGCCAAAGATCGGCAACGATGGAGGCACCGGGACAAAACGGTGAATGAAGCTGATGACCAGCAGCCCCCCCATAAGGAGACCCCAGGTTTCAAGACTTTTCAGCACTGCGCGCTGACGGGTGAGTGCGTGATAAGCCAGGAAGATTCCCCCCAGCAGCAGCCAGATCCAGGCCGCCCCCAGATGAGGGACATCGCCGGGAATTGCTTCCCAGCCCGACCACGGGCGGTCCAAGGCAATTCGCAGCAGAATTTGTCTCATATCTCAACCTGAATCACGGCAATCCGACAACGTTGACAGTCGCCTGAAACTTCATGGAAACGCCGCAGAACATCTCACGCTGCGGCTACCTGTTGAGTCAGCCGCCCGAGTGAAGCCCTTGCCTGCGGTCCCGACCAACTGCGACATGCATCTCAGACGTCGGTCTCAGAATTGTCACAGGTTCAGGCTTTCGTGGAAAGTCGAATCGTCAGATGGTCGATCAGCCGGGTCTTCCCGACGAAAGCCGCAATCAACGCGACCATCTCAGGCTGCGCCGTCGTAATGGGCTGAAGCGTGACCGGATCACGGATCACGGCATACTGCAATTGAACGCCAGGGGTCGCATTGAGCTCAGCCTGCAGGCTTTGCTCCGCAACGTCGATCCGTTGCTCACCAGACTGCAGCAGAGCTTCCACATTCCGCAGTGAACGGGAGAGCGCAAGAGCCGTGTTTCGTTCATCCGGCGAGAGATAAACATTCCGACTGCTCATTGCGAGTCCGTCCGGATCACGAATCGTCGGGCAAACAACAACTTCGACAGGGAAATTCAGATCGCGAACCATCTGCCGAATGATGGTCTGCTGCTGAAAATCTTTGGAGCCGAAGCATGCGACATCCGGCTGCACGATGTTGAACAGTTTGGCAACAATCGTAGTGACCCCCTGAAAGTGTCCCGGTCGGAACTCACCTTCCAGAATCGTCGACAGAGCATCAGCATTTACCCAGGTATCGAACCCCGTCGGATATAATGCACTCACCTGCGGCATGTAGACGCAATCGACTCCAGCAGATTGGCACGCAGCGAGATCGGCTTCGATGGGGCGTGGATACTTCTGCAGGTCCTCCGTCGGGGCGAACTGCGTCGGATTGACGAAAATCGTGAGCACAGTGAAGCCGGTGCGGTGGCGACTTTCTGCCACCAGACTCAGATGGCCTTCGTGGAGGGCTCCCATCGTCGGCACGCAACCAACCCGATGTCCGTCACGTCGGGCTTGAGCCACCAGTTCCCGCACTTCCGAAATCTCAGAACAGACTTTCACGCTGTGACTCCTGACACGTTCAGCCCGGCGGACTGTTCTTTCCAATGAAGCAGATGTTAATTTGTGAGACCGGAAACTGGTGCTCACCGGGAGAGTTTCACCGGTTGGGAATTCTACTGTGAACCAGGACTTGCTGACAGGAATGACTTCGATGCCGCTTCAACAGTGTCGGTGGGGGATTCTGGGAACTGCAAACATCGCGAGAAAGAACTGGCAGGCGATTCACAACTCCGGCAATGCCACACTTTCCGCAGTCGCGAGCCGGGAGTCGAGCAAAGCGGAGAAGTTCATTCTGGATCTGCAGCAGCAGTGCCCTTATCAGGTGACCCCGTCAGCGTGCACTTATGAGGAACTGCTGGCGAGAAAGGACGTCGACGCTGTTTACATCCCGTTGCCGACCGGACTGCGGAAGGACTGGGTGATTCGAGCAGCTCAGGCCGGGAAACATGTCCTCTGCGAGAAGCCATGTGCGGTCAGCAATGCAGACCTGCAGGAAATGGTTCAGGCATGCCGGGACAATCGGGTCCAGTTCATGGACGGCGTCATGTTCATGCATTCGCAGCGACTGCCGTTACTGCGGGAGTCACTCTCGCAGTTGGGTACGTTGCGACGCATGCAGTTTCATTTCAGCTTCCTCCCTCCAGACGAGTTCTTCCAGTCGAATATTCGGGCTCAGTCGCAATTTGAGCCTCAGGGCTGCGCCGGTGACCTCGGGTGGTACTGCATCCGGATGGCACTGTGGATCATGAATGAAACCAAGCCCGTCGCCGTCGCCGCTCGCATGCTGGATCAGATCGATGGCGTGCCGATGGAACTGACCGCCGAACTGACGTTCGAAAACGGCGTCACCTCCGGATTCTATTGCTCCTTCCGATCCGACCAGCAGCAGACCATGACTGTCAGCGGCTCGAACGGATATCTGAAGATCGATGACTTCGTGCTCCCGTTCTTTGGGAATGAGGCAGGCCTGTCACTCGAGAAGAGTGATTTTCAGATTTCAGGCTGTCAGTTCAATATGGCCCACCGATCAGAACGCAAGAGCGTGCCGGAGTTCAGCAACAATCATGTGACCTCACAAGAGACGCGGCTCTTCCGGACATTTTCGAATCTCGTTCTCTCAGGGACTCCTGATCCTGTCTGGAGTGCGATTTCCCAGAAAACCCAGAGAGTTCTCGACGCCTGCCTTCAGTCGGCCCAAAAAGATGGGGCCACAGTGGCGATTCCCAGAAATTGACGCGTCACCATGCCGGTCTGTGATTTCATGATTAACCTGTCTCCTCTCCTCCGAGCAGCATTCCTCCTCGGAGTGGTGATCGCTTCTCCGATGATGGCGCAGGCTCAGTCCGACCCAGTCCGACCGAGAATCGTACTCGCACAGGGAACGGGCGTCCCGCAACGTGTCTTCCGCCCGGATGATGTTCGCCCTGAACGGAACGAAGTTCGCGCGGCCGAGCTGGGAATTCAGAAATACACCTCCCGGCATCTGGTGCTGTATACAGACATTGATCCAGCGATCGCGAAAACATTGCCGCCGCTGGTTGATGCCGCATATCTCGCATGGACGCAATACTTCGGTGAACTCCCCCCGGCCCGGGATGGATCCGAGTTCCAGATCACCGGGTATCTGATGCAGGATCAGGAGCGGTTCACCGCGGCCGGAATGCAGCCTGCCGGCTTCATGATGTCGCGATTCGGTAGGCAGGTCGGTCGCGAGTTTTGGATGCTCGAACAGAACAGCGACTATTACCGTCGGCACCTGCTGATTCACGAGGCCACGCATTCCTTCATGACGGTAACGCCATCAGCGCTGCCGCCGTTGTGGTATCTCGAAGGAATGGCCGAGTTCTTCGCCACGCACCGCATCGATTCGCGCGGTCAGGTCGCCTTCGGAGTCTTTCCTGACGAATCACTGCATTTCCCCGATTGGGGAAGAATCGAGATCATTCGACAGGAGTGGTTTCACAAACGCCCAGTGACGCTTCAGCAGATCGGGGCGTTCACCAACGAGCAATTCGCCAAACCTCCGCCGGTCCCCTATTCCTGGAGCTGGGCGATCTGTGCGTTCCTGCAACAGCATCCCCGATATCAGTCTCGTTTTCAGACGCTCGGGCAGAACCTTGATCGGTCCGCATTTCAACGGGTAATGGGTGAAGTCTTTGAATCCGACCGCAGACTGCTCACCGCAGAATGGGCCGAGTTCTCGCGCCGACTCGACTATGGCATCGATGTCGCAGCAAATGCGTTCCAGACGCATCCTCCTCGAACATGGCCGTCGGAGAACGAAGCTACGATCACTCTGCCTGCAACCGCCGGGTGGCAATCAACCGGCCTGCACGTCGACGCGGGAACCGAAATTGAGATTACTGCCACCGGGCAGGTGACGCTGAATCCTGCGAAGCCTGCCTGGGTCAGCGAACCGCAGGGACTGTCACTGGAGTACGCCGGAGGCCATCCGATTGGAACACTGCTGGCGGGGTGGTTGCCACTCGCCTCGGCCGTCGACAAAGAAACTGCAATTGAATTAGACGTCGTCCCAATCGGTCCACATGCCGCGATTCGTCCGGAGCGGGCCAGCGAACTGTGGTTAAGAGTGAATGATCAGGGCCACGGGCTGAAGGACAATGACGGGACCTATCAGGTCCGACTCCGTCGCGTCAGATAACTTACTTGCTCACGTTCGAGAAGAGTCATGATGTTTATCGCTCGTCTTCTAATTCTCCTGCTACTGATCACCACTTCAGCAGGTGCGGATGACCGTCCCAACTTCCTCTGGCTGACAACAGAAGACATCGGCCCCGAGTTGGGATGTTATGGCGATACGTATGCCACGACGCCGCAGATCGACGCCTTTGCCCGACGAAGCACCATCTATCAGAATGCCTGGGCCAATGCGCCCGTCTGCGCCCCGTCACGAACGACCATCATCTCCGGGATCGAAGCCTCAAGTCTGGGGGCTGAGCATATGCGCAGCCTCGTTCCCGCACCCGCAAATGTGGCGCAGTACCCGACGCTCCTGAGGCAGGGCGGTTATTTCTGCATTAATCCAGGGAAGGAAGACTTCAACATCCAGACTTCCAAAGATCTCTGGAACACCGCAAACAAGAAGACCCCCTGGCCGGAACTCAAGTCCCATCAGCCGTTTCTGGCGATCTTCAATTTTAATGGCACACATGAAAGCCAGATCCGCAAACGTCCGCATGAGGCCGTTCTAGACCCCGCAGGGGTGAGGCTTCCGCCGTACCATCCTGACCACCCAAAAGTTCGTCAGGACTGGGCGCAGTACTACGACAACATCACCCGGCTTGATGACTGGTTCGCCAATCATATTGCACAACTGGAAAAGAATGGACTGGCGGATAACACGATCGTTTTCTTCTATGGTGACCACGGTTCCGGGATGCCGCGTCACAAGCGCTCACTGCAGAATTCAGGGATGCGTGTCCCGCTGATCGTGTCTGTTCCTAAGAAGTATCAGCATCTTCTCCCCGCCGATACACCGGCCGCAGGAAGTGCAGAACGACTCGTCGCGTTGATCGATCTGGGGCCAACGCTGCTCAGCCTCGCCGGCTTACCAATTCCTAAGGAATACCAGGGGCACGCCTTTCTGGGAGAAGCGGCGACCGAGCCACAGCCATATCTCTACGGCTTCCGTGGACGCATGGACGAGCGTATTGACTTGTCCCGCACAGTTCGAAACCAGCGATATCACTACATTCGCCATTACATGCCGTACCGACTGGCCGGTGCTCATAACGACTATATGTTTCAGACACCCACCACGCAGGTCTGGCGGGAGTTGTACGACGCCGGAAAACTTAACCCGGTGCAGTCGGCCTTCTGGGAACCCAAGCCTCCTGAAGAACTCTATGACCTGCAGACCGATCCCCATGAAACCCGAAACCTGATCGCCTCACCTGAACATCAGGACGTGCTGAACGAACTCCGCGCGGAGCATGTCCGACATCTTCTGGAGACCCGCGATGTGGGATTCCTTCCAGAAGATGAGCTGCACACCCGCGCGCCGGGAATGAGTCCTTATGACCTCGCCCGTGACGGACAGCGGTATCCGCTGGAAGCGATTTTCCCGATGGCTCATGTGGCTTCACTACGAACTCCGGACGCGATCGACAAACTGACCGCCGGGCTGCAGCACGCGGACAGTGCCGTTCGCTATTGGGCAGCAATGGGCTTCCACAATCGGGGCGAATCTGCTGTCAGTCAGGCGCATGAACTTCTTTTGGAAACCGTCCTGAATGATGCTTCCCCCAGTGTCAGGACTGTGGCCGCAGAGGCTCTCGGGCGCTACGGCCCGATTGAAACACTGACTCCGGCCCTCGACTGGCTCGTTCAGGCCGCAAACGGAGAGAAGACAAGCGCCTATGTCTCGCTCATTGCATTAGAAGCACTCGACCAGATGAATGAACGGGCACTGCCCGCTAAAGCAGAGATTGAAAAACTGCCTCGAAAAGGATCGTGGCAGTCTCCCCGCAACGCGAACTACGCCGAACGACTGGTCGAAGAGATCCTGAAAGGGATCGACAAGAAATAGCGGATCAGCCGGGACTGTCGCGGGTTCCGGCCGAATTCGAGACTGATTCCGCAACTGAACCGATCAAGAGAAACGGCCCGAAACAGCGGGAATCCAGAAATCTGGCTCGGAAGGGGATGCAGTCCCTTCGGAGACCGGACTCGGCTGTTTACAGTATGATACTGTTGTCAGCAGGAGACCGAAATGGTCTCGACCTCCCGAAAGTGATTCGCCCTGTGTCCACGATTGTTTTATCTCCCGAACTTCAGCAGGAGTTCCCGTTCACTCTGCGGTCCATTCAGCTGGACGGGCACCAGTATGCCTACGTCGACGAAGGACAGGGACCGACCGTGCTGTTCGTCCATGGTAACCCGACCTGGAGCTTTGCCTGGCGGAACCTGATCAAAGGACTGCTGCCGGATTATCGCTGTCTGGCAGTCGACCATATCGGGATGGGATTGTCTGACAAACCTCAGGATTACCCTTATCGGCTCGAAAACCACATCGACAATCTCTGTCGATTCATCGAGCAACAGGACCTGAAAGAAATCACACTCGTCGGTCACGACTGGGGCGGGTGCATCGGTATGGGAGCCGCTGGCCGACTTCCAGACCGATTTCAGCGATTCGTGATGATGAACACGGCCGCCTTCCGCTCCAAGCGAATTCCCGCACGCATTGCCGTCTGCCGGACACCGGGACTGGGGCCGTTAATGGTGCAAGGCTTTAACGCCTTCGCCGGGGCCGCGATCCACATGGCGGTTTCGCATCATGACCGGATGACACCGGTCGTGAAAGAAGGCTTCCTGCTCCCTTATCATTCCTGGAGCCAGCGGAAGGCAGTCCAGCGGTTCGTGGAAGACATTCCGCTGCATCAAGGAGAACCGAGTTATTCGACGCTCGTGAAGGTCGAAGAAGGTTTAGCCCAATTCGCTGACGCCCCTTGGTTATTCTTCTGGGGCGAGAGGGACTGGTGTTTCACCACAGAATTCCTGGCAGAATGGCAGCGTCATTTTCCCAATGCGGATGTAGTCCGTTTTCCCGACGCCGGGCATTATGTCTTTGAGGATGCCCATGAACGGATTGTCCCGGAATTAAAGAAGTTTCTTGCAAAATAGGGCAGGGGCACTGCGAACTGAGTTTGTAGAATGAGAGCCTCCGCAGCCGCAGTGAGAACCTGACACCCGGAATCGCAGTCAGGCGACTGCGATTTTGTCGAAAATTTCGCTATACTGACTCCTTGCTTTCCAGTTTCCTGTGAGAAATCGTGGCAGAAGATCCGCCCGGTCCCGGGAACAGTGGCGACGAACGTGCGCAGAATCGCCGTCGAATCGTCACCTTCTGGTGAGACTCGCGATTAAATTGCTTTTTCAGAACTGATGAATCTGCCATGACTTCCATCGAAGAAGATACACCCGTCGCAAAACCGATGCGCCTCCAGCGATTTCTCGCGCAGTGCGGACTCGGATCACGACGCGACTGCGAAGAATTGATTACAACCGGCCGCGTCGAGATCGATGGAGTCGTCGCCGATCAACTCGGAACCACCGTCAATCCCTCGACTCAAGTCGTGACCATGGACGGGGAACGGTTACGGGTTCAGCGGAAGAAATACTTCATGCTGAACAAGCCATCGGGGTATCTTTGTACCGCCGATGATCCGGAAGGGCGTCGACTCGTCCTCGATCTGTTCCCTGAAGAGGGTCCGCGGCTGTTTACTGTCGGTCGCCTGGATGAAAACACCACCGGTCTGATTCTGGTGACGAATGACGGCGATCTGGCCCAGAAACTCGCTCACCCACGCTATCGAATCTTCCGCACCTATGAAGCACAGGTGGCAGGTGTTCCTCGCCCTGAAGTCTACGAGCAGCTGCGACAGGGTCTGTTCTTCACGGAAGGGAAATTCCGCGTTCACAGTGTGAAACCACTGAAGAAGCAGAAGGACAGCACCTGGGTCGAAATCGTGATGACCGAAGGACAGAACCGTGAAATTCGCCGTCTGTTCGCTCGCGTCGGTCACAAGATCATGAAGCTGGAACGACAGGGCTACGGTCCGCTTCGTCTCAGCAAGTTGAATCGCGGGGAATACCGTGAACTCACCCGTGAAGAACTGGCGTCACTGCATGCCGTGCTGATTCGAAATCGGGCAGAAGAGGGGAATGACTCCTCTCCACGAGGACGCGCTCCCGGTCGCACCGCAGGTCGCCCGGCAGCAGGTCGTACGACGTCAGGTCGCACCGGCGATCGACGCAGTGAATTCCGCGGCGGTGATCGCCCCGAGCGTCGAACGGGTGGTCCCGGTCGAAGTGAACGGCCGTCTCGCGGAGACGGCGAACGTAGCTTTGGAGGCGGTGAACGCCGTCCGGGCCCAGGTCGCCCAGAGCGTGGCCAAGGCTTTGGAGATCGTCCGGAGCGAGGCCACGGTGGACCCGGTCGAGGCGAACGCCCACCACGCCGAGACGGCGAACGCAGCTTTGGAGGCGGTGAACGTCGTTCCGGAGCAGGCCGACCAGAACGTGGCCAGGGCTTCGGAGATCGTCCGGAGCGAGGCCACGGTGGACCCGGTCGAGGCGAACGCCCACCACGCCGAGACGGCGAACGCAGCTTTGGAAGTGGTGAACGACGCCCAAGCCCAGGTCGCCCGGAGCGCGGCGAAGGCTTCGGGGATCGCGTGCGTGGCGGTCGACCTCAAAGTCGGAAGAGTTCAGAATTCGAGCCTCGCTCAGGTGAAGGGCGCGGGTTCGGCAGCGGCGAACGTCGGGAGCGGCCACAGCGCAGCGATAGCGCTGGACGTCCGGCCCGTTTTGAAAAACGCCCGCGCCAGGAATTTGGAGCGAGTTCCGACAGTGGCCAAGGGTTCAAACGCAGCGAACGGTCAGGTCATCCAGCACGGTCCGGCCGCCCTGGAGAAGGGGGAGCAGGCGAACGGCGCGAGCGACCGGCCTCTGGTGACAAGCGGGATTTCGGCAAGGGCTTTCCACGCGGCGGATCAAAATCCTCCGGCGGCTCAAGACAGGGTGAAGGTTTCAAGTCCGGTCCCGGGGGAAAAGGACGAAAGCCTGCTTCAGGCCGGGGTTCGGAACGGCATGTTCCCGGTCAGCCAGGACTGCGTCGTCCCGTCGGAGCACGGGGCACAAAACGGAAACCACCGCGTTCCCGTTAGAGCCGTTTGTTCATAATGAACGGGATCGTGAACCGATGAAAGCTTAGTGATACGTTCTGGTCGCAATAGCTGGAATGCTTGAAGGGGCTTGACCCGGCCTTTACGATTCCCGTTTCCACTTCGATTTCAGGGTGCCAGGCCAGTCCGCTCGGTGCATCGGCTGGCAGATCATGTTCTGCCTGAATCACACAGCATTTTCGCGAGGCAGACGATCCAAGCCCGCGTCAACCAGCGATTGAATTAAGGAAATTTCAATGAGAGTAGCCTGCCTGACAGGAGGGGGCGATTGCCCCGGTTTGAATGCGGTCATTCGTGGTCTGGTCCGGACAATTGCGAATGCCGGCGGCGAAGTTCTCGGCCTTCAGGAAGGCTGGCGCGGCGCCATCGAAGGAAACTATGTCGTCCTGAATCCAGCGGAAACTGACGAGATCCTTCCACTGGGCGGTACGATCCTCGGCTCCTCACGGACGAACCCTTACAAAGACGAAAAGCTCGTCAAGAAGATCGTCGAGCAGTTCTCGAACCTGAAGCTGGACGCACTGGTCGCTATCGGTGGAGATGACACCCTGGGCGTCGCCAGCAAGCTGTACCGGGATTACAAGCTGCCGACCATCGGCTGCCCCAAGACAATTGACAACGATCTCAGCGCGACCGACTACACCTTCGGTTTCGACACCTGCCTGAACATCGTGACGGAAGCTGTGGATCGCCTGCGGACCACCGCTCTTTCTCACCGTCGGGTCATGGTGGTCGAAGTGATGGGACGCCACGCTGGCTGGATCACCGCTTACTCCGGTGTTGCCTGTGCCGCTGATGCCATCCTGATTCCTGAGCAGAAGACCGACCTGAAGAAGGTCTGCGAGATCCTGAAAGCCCGTCGCGCTGCCGGTAAGAAATACGGCATCGTGATGGTCAGCGAAGGGGCTCAGCTCGAAGGCGATGACTACATCACCAAAGACGCCAAGGTGGATGACTTCGGTCACGTCTCCCTCGGCGGAATTGGAAACCGCGTCGCTAAGCTCATCGAGAAGGAAACCGGAATCGAAACCCGCGACGTGGTTCTCGGCCACCTGCAGCGCGGCGGTTCCCCAAGTGCTTACGATCGCGTTCTGGGGACACGCTTGGGGATCAAAGCCGGTCGTCTGATCGTCGAGAAAGACTTCGGCAAAATGGTCGCTCTCCGTGGGCTCGACATCGTCTCTGTTCCACTGGCTGAGGCCACTGGCGTGATGCGAACCCTGCCACCTTCCTTCATGGAAGAAGCGAGCGAATTTCTGAAGTAACAGGCAACCTGCTACTGATCAGCAAAAGACCAAGCCGCCCCGGTGAATCGTCACCGGGGCGGCTTTTTTCGTGTCAGGCCTTTCCTGCGAAGATCCGCTTCCACCAGCTCTTTTCACTGGCGATTGATTCCCTATTCAGAAAGCGAAGCAGATCGGCGTACAGCTGGTCAGCATTCTGATATCGCTCGTTCGGATCCCGCTTCAGGCACTTCTTGATGATCTTTTCCAGCGTCACAGGGATATTCGGATTCACAGAGCGAGGATCGCGGTACACGCCTTCTTCAATCTGCTTCATGAGCTCCAGTCGGGTGGCTCCAGTGAAGGCCGGTTTCAGCGTACAGAGTTCATACAGCGTCGCACCAAACGCGTAGAGGTCACTGCGGACGTCTCCTCCGCGGTTGAGCTGCTCTGGCGACATGTATCGCAATGTCCCTGAGAGGGGCGCGCTCTGGTCCGTCAGCATGGTTTCCTGCCCCATGGCGAGACCGAAGTCAGTAATCCAGACTTTTCCCTGGCGGTCGATCAGCAGGTTGCCGGGTTTGATATCACGGTGCAACGTTCCCTGCTTGTGAGCGTATCTCAACGCGGAAACAATCTGCGTCGCGATCTTTGCCAGCTGGGGCCAGGAATCGTGTCGAAGCAATCGCGTGCTGACCTTGGAGCCGACAGGTTTCAGACGGGGATGGAACTCACCGATCAACTCATCGATGCAGACCTGACCGTGGCCGGTGCTCCAGCCCGTGATCAACTTATCGAGCCCGACACCATCGATCAGCTGCATCGCATAGAAGAAGCGGCTGTCCTGCTCGCCGAAACTGTAGACCGGCACGATCTGGGCATGTTGCAGTCGTGCCGCCAGACGTGCTTCGCTACGGAACTGTTCTGACCATGTCGACTTCTTCGGGAACTGCCACGGGAGAAGTTTCACAGCAACGCGGCGGTTGAGAGACGGTTGTTCGGCCTCGAAGACAACCCCCATGCCTCCCCGAGCGATTTCCCGGATGATTTTGAATTCCCCAAGTTGAGTGATCTCAAATTTCTCAGGAAGAGAATGGTGAATGGATTTGAACTCCCGTTGAAGTTTCCAGCCCTCCATTGCACTGACCAGAGGGAGAAATTCCCTCAGTTGGGCCTCTATCCCTGGGTACTGACGTACGAATTCATCGATGCCAATTTTCTGCCCTTGCCGGAGCTTCTCAACGTAGATGGACGCAATTTCTTCGAGCCGATCCCGACCGCCGGAAGATTCCCGTTGAGGGAGTCCACACAGATCAGCAGTGGAATGTTCGTGGGAGGATTGAGAAGAGGACATCAGAGAACCCAGCACCGTCAAAATAAGGCCCTGCGCGAATGCGATCTGCACGTCACCGGGGATGAAATCAGCTGCGCCGTCGCAATCGAATTTTTCATCCGGTCGCCTGCGCAGAGAACGAGCCCATTACCCCGAGGTCGGCCTTTCCATCATAAAACGATGGGTAGGCAAAGCGGAGGGGAAATTTTCACCTATTGACGAATCTGGGCGATTTCGATGAGCTCCCGCCCCCAGATAATCTCAAACCATGGACCACGACGGCGCCGGATTCATGGAGTCCATCGATCTGATGAGAGACGAACGGAACGGCGAGTTCATCGGACACGAACTAAAGGCGATCGCGGAAGCCGGGGAGAGCCTCAAGGATTTTCTTCAGGCGTCCAATCGCTCTGACATAACGGAGGCTGGCTGCCTGTTCTGAAATGTTCAGAGCGTGCGCGGTTTCACTGTTACTCAGTTCCTCGAAGTGCCGCAGAGCCAGAACCTCGCGATCGAGATGCCCCATCCCCTCAAGCGCGATGTTCAATTGCTCGGCCAATTCGGCTTTCAGGGCCATCTGACTGGGAGTTGTCATCTCCCCGAGCAGGTGCTGTGACAGGGAGAATGAAGTCGATTGGGCACTCCAGCTTCCAGAAAGTGATCGCTCTCGGCTAGCGTCACGGGACTGGGTCTCCAGATGCCGCCGATGAACATCAATCAACGTCTGGCTGACGATCAGTCTGAGCCAGATAAAGAAGGTTTCTGGCGAGTCGTAAAGAAAGTGCTCAATTCGCTTTTCGGCATCCAGATAGGCTTCCTGCAGGATGTCGTCGGCGTCGACTCGGCCGACCAGACGGCGATCCATGCGGAACTGGACAATCCGCCAGAGTCGGTCCCGATAGTGATTGAACAACTTGCCAAGTGCCGGGCGATCTCCATGGATCACCTGGTTGACCAGTCGTTCCAGCGTGCCCTCATCCATTCGACCGAGACCCCGTTCGCGATGCTGCAGACGACTCATAAGTCACCGACTGAATTATTCCCCACCACCCTCTACGACGGCAATGGCATCGGAATATCGTCGGCCCACTTAGAAATCACAGCATTTCCCGCGCAGGCCCGACGAGCAGAGATCCTTCAATCGCCCGCTCCGGTCTCTGCTGCAACTCTCATCTCCGGAGCGTGGTCTTTTGAGCGCTGAATGTAGCCTATCCGAAGCAAGGCACCCTGTCATTGAAGAAATTTTCGCCAAATCCGGCTGTCATGGCTGAAGTGTTTTGCGGGCTGTATTAATGGGCGGCGACCGAGACTGGAGGAGGTGAGCCGTCATCAGAGGCCTCGATGACTTTCATTGTTTTCCACCGCCCTCTTTGGAAGCGAATCAAAAAGCCAATGCCCATCACAATCACGGTGGCAGAAACCGCCATCCAGCAGCCATGCAGTCCCCAGCCGTTGCGCACGGCCCAGACTGAGGGAACCACCATCAGCAGCCAGCCGCAACACATGGAGAAGACGAGCGAAAACCAAGTGTCACCTGCTCCCCGAATCGCCGAGCCGAACACAATCGCCATCGCATCAAAGAACGTGTACAGGGCGACGTATTTCAACAACAGGATGGCAGTCGGGCGAATCAGATCGAACTGAGCCGCTTCGGATTCGTGTCGGAACGGAGACAGGATGAGATCTGGCAGCGAGAGATAAACCGCCGCGAAGGCGAGCATGTAAGCCCCGGAAATGAAGAAGGCTTTCCAGACGGTTCGAACTGCGAGTTCCGGCCGCCCTTCTCCGACCCGATGCCCGACCAGTGTGACGATGGCCGTACTCATCCCGAACATCGGCACGAAGGCCAGTGAATTCAATGTGAATGCCAGATTTGTCGCCGCCTGATCGTGCGTTCCGAGAGTTCCAATCAATGCGATAAAGATGGTGAACGAACCGATGTCCATCAGCATCTGCACCCCGCTCGGAACACCGTAGCGGATCATGCGTCGCAACAGCGTCCAGTCGACTCCAAACGTCTCCCAGATCGGATATCCGTCCCGACTCCCGTCACGGACGAGAATCACTCCGAGAATCATCGCTCCCACAAGCTGGGCGATCACTGTCGAAAGAGCGGCTCCAATCATTCCGATGGCAGGAATCGGTCCCCAGCCAAAAATCATCGCATAACAGAGCCAGGCATTCAGCAGGCAAATCCCCACGTTGACCCACATCACGATCGAAGTCTGTTTTCTGGCTGCGAAATAGGCTGAGAAAACAGAATTCAGCAATGTGGGGATCGCAACGGGACAGAGCCACTGGAAGTACTGCACCTCCAAGACCTGAACTGAAGGGGCATGGTGCATCACGCTGATAATCTGAGGAGCGAAGTGGATCAGCGGCAAGAGCCCAAAGCCTCCCACCAGAGCAACCCATAGCCCTTGCCAGAGTGAGGCGGCGAACCGATCTTTCTGACCGGCCCCTTCGTATTGCGAGACGAAGGCATTGGTGTAACCCGCGACACCGAGCGGAAGACTCATCAGAGTCCAGACAAGCATCGCCGACGGCATCGACGCAGCGAGTTCGTCGACCCCCAGCCGCGCCAGAAAGATCCGGTCGACGACATTCATCAGTGAGAACGAGCCGGCACTGATGATCAGCGGGAATGCGACCACGAGCAGCTCTGCGAGAGAGCCGGCTTCTGGTTGGGCCTGTTTCTGAAGCTGGTGATTACCGTCGTCCATGACTCCGCCATCCGAAAGGGAATTCAAGAGTGTTGGCGGATGTGCTGATTTCCGCAAGGAAGTTGACATTCCGTCCCGACACCCAGTCGCGAGTCAGGTTCGGGGTTCATGTTGTCGAGTTAGAAGATTTACGTCTCTTGCGCGGCCCCGGTCTGCAACTGCACTAACGGGGGGACTGGCGCTGCCGTTGAGCCCGATCTCAAAACAGCAGGTGCGGAGAACTGGCTGTGATCCCGTCCTTTGTAAGCTCCGAAATCGTTGAAAAAGAGCGACTTGGCAAGCCGATAGGCCCAACTCTTTTCCGGGATTGCATTCGCGGGGTTGAATTGCGACGGCCGCACCTGCATCGCCTGCAGTTCGGCGAGTGCAGTTCTCCGGACGGTGCCGTCCTGTGCATCGTGTTGGGCCACGAGTTTTTCAAGCAGGTCGGGACGTTCTAACACAATGCACCCGCGGGTCGTCTGCCGTGCCAGTTCTCGGAAGTCTCGCAGGAAAGGGGAATCCAGCTTCTCGGCCAGAGACTTCTCGGTTGAATGAATGGAATCCGTCGTGAACTGGATAATCGGGCAGGGTTCGATTCCGCCCCAGGGATTAATGTGATGCGTCATCCCGGTCGCAGCGGGGCAAAGAGCCTGTCCCTGATGATCGGAATAAGCATCGACGAAAATGATCGGCTTGCGACAACGGGTTTCAACGACAAACTTCCGCACCCGCAATTGCTGCTCTTCAGTGAGACAAAGGTCCGGGGATGCGTCTGGACCCATCGGGCGATAGACGTGGAACCATGTGTAGAACACTCCCAGTTCAATCAGCCGATCCACCCAGGCGTCATTCACAAGATCATCGATATTCGTCTGACAGACGCTGGTGCAAACCCCAGTGAACAGCTTGTGCTTCAGACAGTTCTGCAGCCCTTGCATCGATTTTGAATAGACTCCCCGACGGCCGCGACGTTCGTCGCTGACGATCTCGGTCCCTTCAATGCTGATCAGCGGAGTGACATTCCCCATCTTCCGCAGTCGGGCTGCCACTTCATCGGTGATGAAGTGCCCGTTCGTGAAGACTTGGAAGTAACACCCTGGATGTGCTTCCAGAATCTCCAGCAGTTGAGGGTGCATGAACGGCTCCCCCCCGACGATGCCAAAGAAAACGTTGCCCTGCGATTTGGCCTCGTTGATCAGTCGATTCATGGCAGCCAGGTCAATTGTCTGCTGCTTCGCGGAGACATCGACCCAACACCCCTGACATCGCAGATTGCATGAGTTGATCACGGAGACGTACAGAAAGGGAGGAAAAACGTTCCCGCGTTTGAGCCGGCGTTTGAACCGTTGAACGGAGAGAGCGCCTTTGACGCCCATATTCCAGGTCAGCTTCCAGAGCAGTCGCTTGTCCGTTTCCAGCAGCAACCGGCGAATGATCTGGACGTTCATGATTCTGTTCCTTCGTGGCGCGGCTGTTCAATCGCCGCGAAGAAATTGATTGCAACCGGCCTCAACATTCGGTTCTGGCTGAGCAGATGAATCGAATCGTCTTTGGCCGAGTGATGTTTACTCTCCCAGGTACGCAAGTCGCGCCGCTTCTATCGGGAAAGTTTCTATTGGGACAACGGCGTTCCCCCGGTCGGGGAACGGGAAAACCTGCTCACAATTCATCTGAAATAGATTTTCACCGATTGCTTCGATAAATGCGACCCGGTGAAGGGGGTCACCAATGAGACCCCCTCGCCCGAGCAGTCACGTTCGCCAACCCCTCAAGTACTTTCAGAATAGACCCTTAGAGCAGCAAAGATACTCTAACACTTCAAAAACGATTTGAATGCAATTTTCCGTCGATCCGGGAATTCAGGCTTGCTTGGCCTGCGGAATCTGACAGATTGGAACGATGAAATTTTCAACCTACTCACTCACGGCTCGACTCGCTTGAGTGAATTTTAAATTCAGCTCCCTCGATGGAAGAAGGGCGTTCAGGGTTTCCCCATCGCATCCGATAGAATTGTTGGGCCTAATCACTGTTTGTGATTACAATTTCCATTGGACTCCTCCTCGATCTCAAGATTTTAGCTGAGGCGACTGTCTGATTCAGCGATTGATTCAGAGACAGTGTTGAACCTCACGATGTGAAATGAACTTTCAGATCGTGCCTTCAGATGCATCCGGCTGACAATGAGTGGAGAAATGAGCTCTTCACAACAGCAAACAGCAACGGATTCTCGCTGGATCTGGCCGTTCGAGATTCTCGAGCAGATCGGCGAGGGAGGGATGGGTGTTGTCTATCGGGCACGATATGTCGTCAATGGCCGTCAGGTTGCGCTGAAAATGGTGCCTACGGACACCGCGGACAAAACCGCTCTTGCCCGCTTTGAGCGTGAACTCGATGTTCTGAAAACCCTGCGGCACCCAAATATCGTGCGGTGCTTCGGCGGAGTCTGCGAGAATAAACGTCGTTTCTACGCGATGGAACTCCTTGAAGGGGGCTCACTCGAAGACCAGTTGCAGGCCAAAGGCCGGTTCTCCTGGGAACAGGTGATCGAGTACGGGCTGCAGATGTGCGCAGCCCTTGAGTGCTCCCATGAAAAAGGGGTCGTCCACCGCGACGTGAAGCCCAGTAATTTCCTGCTGGGACCCAATGGTCAGTTGAAACTCAGCGACTTCGGCCTGGCGAGTGTTCATAGTGCCAACAAAATCACCGCTGCCGGGAAGACGGCTGGCACGTTTCTTTACATGGCTCCGGAGCAGATCCGCGGGCTCGAGGTCACACCGCGTACAGACCTGTATGCGCTGGGATGCGTACTGTTCGAACTGATCACAGGAGAAGTTCCGCTGCTGGGCGAGACCGCTGGCGCAACGCTCCACATGCATTGCTTCACAGCCCCTCCCCGGCCATCAGAAAAAGTGCTCGATTGCCCAGTTCAACTGGAGCGACTCATCATGCGGCTTCTTGAAAAGGAGCCCGAGAAACGGTACGAGTCGGCGGCGGCAGTGGCCCGTGATCTGGGCATGATCCACCAGACGGTCATGGTGACGACCAAGGCCGAGAAAGCGAAAAACTTCCCCGTTGGTTACACAGAATCCCGGGAAGAACCCGGTTCGGCACCCAGAGTCAAAACAGACGAAATCGCGGCGGCCGTCAGTCCACTGCCGCCCAGTAGTCGACGCCTCGCCGCGGGGCTCGTCTGCGCCTTGCTCTTCCTGCTGGTTTGCAACGCCTGGTTGTGGCGTGAGGCCGGGATTGGGGATCAATGGGAGAGTCACTGGCAGCAGTCACTGGTCAGCCCGAACAAGCCGCTCCGCGTGGAAGCTCTCCGAGTCGTGGGAAATGTCGCCAGGTATGACCGGGCTCAACTCGTCACGCTTACGACTCACCTGGAAGACGCCGATGAAGAAATCCGCAAGGCAGCCGTGATCGGAATGGGCGAAGCCGGGAATGTGGCCCGGGCTCACTTACCCGTGCTGATCAAAATGCAGAAGAACGATGCGAGCGAAGAGATTCGACATCTTGCCGGGATAGTCGCCGAACGAATTCGCAATGATCAGCGTTCGACGGGACTCAGTCTGTGGACCACCATCAGCGGTCTGCTTTTGATCGGAATCATCGCCGGAGGTGTCTGGTGGTGGTCCCAGTACAACTCCTGGGGAATACAGATTCCCGAAGGCTTACTGGGCACGAAAGCCTGAGTGGGCTCTATCAGCTGACAGAATCTTACTGTTGCTTCCCCATCGTGAGACGCATGAACGCGGTCTCGAGATTAACCTCTTCCTCGCGGAACTGACGGATATGGAAGCCAGCTTCCAGCAACGTCGGAACCAGCGGCGTGTAATCCTCGATCCCTGATTTCAGGGTGACCAGAATTGTTTCTCCATCGAGCGTCGTGGATTGCACTTCGTCCATCTGTTCAAGGAGTGCTGCGGCTCGCTCAGGCTCCGCTGTGACTTTGATTTCCAGCAGAATCGCCTGACGGGCCTGACGCATCACTTCGTCGACGTCCCCGTCCACCAGCATCACTCCCCGTTCGATCATCCCGACTCGGGTACAGACATCGGCCAGTTCTGGAAGAATGTGACTCGACACAATCACGGTCTTCTTCATCGATCCCAGTCTTCGAAGCAGCCCTCGCATTTCAATTCGGGCTCGGGGATCCAGACCGCTCGCAGGTTCATCGAGAAGCAGGACTTGGGGTTCATGCAGCAGCGTTCTTGCTAATCCGACGCGCTGGGTCTGCCCGCGGGAAAGCTGGCTCACCATTGCATCCCGCTTAAAGCCCATGTCGACGAGTTCCAGTTTTTCCTCACAGACCTTTCGTCGCGCGGGACCGTTGATGCGATAAGTCGAAGCGAAGAATTCCAGATACTCCATGACGGTCATGTCGTCATAGACTCCGAAGAAGTCCGGCATATACCCGACCAGTCGACGGATCTCCTGTGGATTCGAATAGATCGACTGTCCACAGACGTAGCATTCCCCATAGTCGGGATTGAGGAGCGTGGCGATCATCCGCATGGTGGTCGTTTTGCCTGACCCGTTCGGCCCAATAAAGCCGTAGACATCCCCTTCCTTCAGGGAGAGCGAGATTTCATTCGCGGCAATGAGGTTACCGTAGCGTTTCGTCAGCTTAATCGTTTCAATCACGTTCCACTCACAGACACAGTTTGATCACGTGTTCCAGAACTCCGAAAGGGAAATCTCACCCAGTCGGCGATTATCATTCAGCGTGTTAACGTCGGTACTCGAGAATGTCTTTTGTTGGCGGCGCATCGCTATTGCGCAAACTCGCCTGAATCGGCAGAAGTAATCGGATGATGGTTGTCTGATTGTCTTCCGGGAGACTCGTTCCATTGATCTGAAACTTGCTGGCAGGCTGACTGAACCGCCCGATCAGCACCGCCCGTGACAGCTCCATCAGCGGGGAGACATCCAGACGCCCCAGCGACTGATTCTGCAGCCCGGTGTATGACTCCCCTCCGAGCAATGAATAAAAACTGATGGCGACGCCAATGCGGAAGGGGTCGACTGACAGCGGGTCGTATGATGTCCGGCTCATGCTGGTGTCCGCGTCCAGCTGATCGGCCACAGCAAATCCTCGTTCAACAAGCGAAAGAACATGACCGCGAAGGAGGCTGGAGCCAGCGGAACTGAGATCCCATTTTTTCCCCGGGGTCAGAGGTGCCGCACGGCCATTTTCTCCGCTTCGATCGAAGTAGGCGAAGTGATCATGGGCGATGAACCAGTCGGTGATCTCCCCATCCAGTTGATGCTCGATGGTGCCGACAAGCCGATTGATCCCACTGATGCTGAGATTGCTATTGATCGGGAGCAAGTCCCGGGCAGTCGCTGTCCACTCACTATGGACTGCCCCTGACGACCAGACCTCGACGGGGAAATTAGCAATCCCGGAACGATCGGTGCGGAACTCGTAGCTCGGGAGGGAATCATTGATTCCTCCGTTCCGGTCCATGCCGCGGAACCCTTCACCTGGGCGACTCAACCAGCTCACATTGAGATGCGGCTCGTTTAACGTCGTTCCAGCGAGTGCAGCTTGAGGCTCGGCGGTGACAGCAAGACGTTCCGTTGCATTCCCATAAAACCCGTACCAACTTCGGGCGATCACGGAATGAGATGCAGCGTCCATGTCGAGCAGATCAATCTGACGACTCAGAGGCGAATGATCATTTTTCTGATTGGCATAACCCAGGGCGAGGCCGGAGGCGAGGAGCGACCAAATGATCACAGTCGCCCATGTCCATTCCGGACGTTTCAGCAGATGAGTAACGACGTAGTAATCGAGCGGACCAATCATCAGAGCGAACAAGGCGATCCAGCCCATCACCTGCCAGTGAGAGGGGCGCGAAATCATCGAGAAATGATCGAGGCTCTGATTCAGCTGTCCTTGCAGATCGGTGACCGCCGAAGGATTGAGTTCGGACGCTGCTTCCGCCCGGATTGCTGCAGATTCACTGACTTGCTGAGGAGAGGGAAGCCCGACTAATGCAGAAACAAGCTGTGCCTGCGAATCAGGTTCCCAGTTCAGCAACGGCGGCACACTGAGCGAAACAGCCACCATCGTGACGGTTCCCAATCCCGATGCCGCCCGCACGGCGAGAGGCTCGACAAGTCCTGCAGCAATGACTTTTCCGGATGACCGCTCAAAGCTCGCGGCCGGCAAGGTTGAGAGTGTGCGGAGGCTGCTGCTGCGGGGAACCAAATCATTGAATCCGGTCAGTTTGAGAACATCGACCTTCCCTTGAGGCATCAGCGGCAACCACTCAGCCAGGGGGCTGTCTTTCAGCTCGTCTCCAGTTTCCCCCAGCGAAAAGAGGCAGCGCCCGCCTCCTCTGACCCAGTCACGAATCGATTCTGACGACTGCTGTGAGAGAATGGTGTCACCGTTCAGCACGAGGACGTCGACACTGTCGAGTGCAGTCGCAGAGGTGAAGTTCGCCTGGTTTTCATCCAGCTCCTGGAAATTGACAAGCCCGCCCCGTCCGCTCGTCCATTTTTTAAGACCGCTTTCAAGGAGAGGTTGCTTCCCGATCGTCACCCAAAACTGGGATGACTGGCGAAATGCTCTCCACTTTCCCCCTTGTTCGACACGGAGAGAGAGCTGCTTCAGCGGCTCGCCTGCGAGATCGGCCCCTTCGGCACAAATCAGAATCTGGATGGAACCATCAAGCCGTCCCGAACGGACGAGCCCACGGATTGTCTGCGGGTCTTCTGTCAGAGTGACGACGGGCAGTGGTTGAAGAGTCGGGTTGCCGTCCGGGTCAGCCGTCCGGAGAACGGGGACGACTTTGGTTCCCTCCGGTCCTGTCAGTGTGAATTCAACGGGTGCCCAGCGACCGACCTTGAATGATCCATTGATCCCTAACTGAACATCTGCGATCTGCACTTCAACCGCGGACGCGAATGAAGGAACACCCATTAAGACGGCCAGCAGGAAAGCCCTGACAGTGCAGAGCATCCCCAATCGCATCGGGGAGAAAACGGAAGGTTCACCGTTCAGGGAAGATTTCATGCAGCTCAACGATCGCAGGAGGAGACTCACGTGATTGATCTTCAGGCTTCGCAACGGGTTCCGGTCCATCCTGCTCAAGTCAGAACCAGGAGCCTGCTCGAACCAGAACTGGTCGGATGGGAAAAAACATTAGATGAGAGGAGCAGTGAACGAGGGGGCTGCCCTCAGCCAGACGTCGATCGACAGGTCAGTTCACGGTATGACGAAAAATGAAACAAAAGTTTCAACTACTTTATCGTGGCAGCCGTATGATATGCCAGCGTCTCCGGCTGGAATGACCCTGCAAACAGTCTGGTTCTGCGAGATCGTTTCGCCTTGGGAAATTCCGTTCATTCCGCCATTTCCTGTGCCTCAACCCGCGTCGATGCCCCATGAATCCAATCATCGATCTGCAGAACGTGGTCCACCTGTTTGGCGAGCACAGAGCGCTGGACGGTGTCACTTTCCAGGTCATGCCGCGGTCACTGCACGGTTTCGTTGGACCAAACGGCGCCGGAAAGACAACGACACTCAAACTGATCTGCACGCTGCTAAAACCACAACTCGGCAACATCCAGGTGTTCGAGCTTGATGTGCGTGGGGAAGTGAAGGCCATTCGCCGCAAGATCGGCTATATGCCCGATCACTTCAGCATGTACCGACAGATGACGGTTTTCGAATACATCGATTTCTTTGCAGCGGCCTATGGATACGCCCTGAACGATCGCAATCGCATCGTCAATGACCTGCTTGCTCTGACCGATATGGATTCGCGTCGCAACGACTTGATTCAGGGGCTTTCACGAGGAATGCAGCAACGGGTGAGCCTCGCCCGCGTGCTCGTGAATGATCCTGAACTCCTGTTGCTGGACGAACCGGCCAGCGGATTGGACCCACGGGCAAGAATCGAGCTGATGGATATCCTCAGGGAATTGAGGCGGATGGGGAAAACTATCTTCATCAGCAGCCACATTCTCAGCGAACTATCGGACCTGTGCGACAGTGTCACGGTGATCGATCGGGGAAAAACGAAATACAGCGGTTCGATGGAGAAACTGCTCGATCACGAGACCGAAGACCCTGCCTACCGGCTGCGACTGGCGTGCCCTCCCGAGGAACAGCTCAGCATCCTGAAGGGGATTCGGGGAGTGCTCTCGATCGATGAAGTTGAAGGCCGCTCTGATGTCCGAGTACGGCTGAATCATCTGATCACCGACAGCAGCCAGCTGATCCGCGAGGTCCTTGATCAGGGCTATACGATCGTCTCGTTTGGACGGGAACAGCGGCAGCTGAACGACGCCTTCATGGATCTGACCGAACGCGGAGTGCGAAGTTAATTCGCGCGAACACCAATTTCCTCTTCGCATTCTCCGGAGAGGGAATCCCCCGCAGGCAGTTGCCCCACAATGACCTATCCGGACGTGGAATTCCGCAGTCTCGGGCAGATCTCTTTCTCAACATTGCGCTGCGTGCGACTTCCTCACACCGACAATTCACCCTGCTCTCCGCGGATGGGCCTGTCTGTGTGATTGCCCATCTGAGCTGGTTCGGTCACAATACAGTTACCTGCAATATCTCGACTCGAACCTGGCCAGTCTGCGGAGGTCGTGTCGGATCCCCTCGCTGTATCAGGTGACGGAAATAGGCCGTGCTTCTTTCCGTCCGTTCGGGTCGTTGGACATCGTTTTTTATGGGGTCTGATCTTCGTGTCGGTGGAAGCTCCCTTTACAACTGCTCAACTGGAAACACTC
Source organism: Planctomycetota bacterium (assembly GCA_023417655.1). Classification (GTDB taxonomy): domain Bacteria; phylum Planctomycetota; class Planctomycetia; order Planctomycetales; family Planctomycetaceae; genus Planctomicrobium. The sequence goes on from JAEZFD010000054.1 coordinate 162,195, forward strand.
GGACTCGATCCGGCCCGCCTTCCGAGACATATCGCGATCATCATGGATGGCAATGGTCGCTGGGCCCAGTCCCGTGGCTATCCTCGCATTGAAGGTCACCGTCGGGGAGTCGAAAGTGTCCGCAACGTCGTTGAGAACTGCTCGCGACTCGGAATCGAGCAACTCACTCTGTACTGCTTCAGCAGCGAAAACTGGAAGCGACCCCGAGTTGAACTCGATCTGTTGATGGAACTGCTCAAACACTTCGTCATTGCCGAACGTGAAACGATCATGCGGCAGGGAATCCGGTTTGTGACCATCGGCCGGACAGATCGGCTGCAACCTCACATCCTTCAGGAAATCCAGACAACGATTGATGCCTCGAAGGCAAATACCGGCATGACTTTGTGCCTGGCACTGGATTACGGAGCGCGGGACGAGATCGTCGGAGCGATGCAGCGCATCGCCGAGAAGGTCAATGCCGGCGAACTCGATCCGGCTGAGATCACTGAAGAGACCATTTCGTCTCATCTGTACACGGCGGGAATGGTCGACCCTGACTTGGTGATTCGCACCGCCGGAGAAATGCGGGTCAGCAACTTTTTACTCTGGCAGATCAGCTACGCCGAACTTTGGGTCACCGAAACCGCCTGGCCTGACTTCCGCGAAAGCCAGCTGCACTCAGCTCTCCGCGATTATGCGAGTCGTGAACGGCGATTCGGGGGACTGAATCCCCAGCCACTATCCCAGACACTGCCGCAGCCCCAGTCGTAAGGCTGATGTTGGGGAAGCCTGATCTTCCACGCTGTCCGCGTCGAGTATCTGTAGCTGTTTGAATAGCGAATATCCCGGAAGGCATTCGCGAACGAAACGCTGAGAGCCGTTTGCTCCACGAATGCCAGACTTCTGAAAAGGCAGCCTACTCGGCGAGGCGTTAAGTTGCAGAACTCTACCGAGACTCGACCCCATTCACGAATTCCAGCGGATACTCACTGGTAGGATCCGACACTCGTAAAGTGACCCGCCCGTCCAGGACATCCGCGAGCAGCTGGCCACAGACTTCCGCCCGCCAGCCAGACATCAGTTTCGGAAGTGGGCCGCTTCGCTGTTCAAATACGTGCCAGCGAACGAAGTCCTTCAGATCCGCGGAAGTCGCGACCAGAGTCATCGAGACGCCGAGGGCCTGACACTGATTGGCGAGGGCCAACCCGAGGATTCTCGCGAGCACTTCGTCCTGTGCAGGATGCGAAGTCCCGTTCACCTTCACAGGCAATTGATCGTTTGGCAGCTCAAGAGCTTTGTTAATCAGCTCGATCAGCTGCTCGGAATACTGCTGATAGTCGCGGCGATTCATATCGCGCGTCATGTTCAGATCGCGGACCGTCTTCGGCTGGCGCTGAGCCAGTTCGATGATCAGGTCGTCCCGAAGGATGCGACGCGGAGGACGGTTCAGACGCTGTGCTTCGGCGTCACGCCATTGATAGACAGCCCGGGCGGTTCCCATTTCGCGTCGTGACAATCGACCGTAACCCGGAAGTCGGGTCCAGCCTTCGCGATCTTCTTCCGCCAGAACATGATCGATGAGACGTTCGATCTCAGCGAAAGCCCAGTCGAGCCGGCCCTGTGAAGACAAGGATGCCGACTGGGTTTTCCAGACGTCATTCAGATATTTGACGTCTTCAAGTGCATAGCTGATCTGCTGGGGAGTCAGCGGACGGTACTGCCAGTCAGTACGGGTTTCCTTCCCGTGCTGCAGCGAATGGCCCAGCACTCGAGAAATCAGATTCGCATGGGAAATCGGAAAACCGCGTGACCGAAGTCCTTCTGCCACCTGCACATCAATCAATCGCCGTGGACGCTGCCCTGTTGCAAACTGACAGAATCGAATCTCCTCACGGCCCCCATGGACAATGACGGTCGTTTCGTCATCGATCATCAGGTCCCACCAGGACTTCAGATCGGTCACCAGAAATGGATCGACTCCGAAGCACTCACCACTGGGAAGAGCGTACTGCAACAGGCAAAGCCGCGGCCGATAGAAACTCTCTGAGACGAACTCGGTATCGAAAGCGACCTGTCGAGTATCACGAATTCGACGACAAAGATCTTCAAAATCAGCTTGGTTGATAATCAAGGACACAAGGGTGGCCTGGCGGGTCAATGTTCAGAATTTAAGTTGGCGAGGATAAAGGAGATTACGTAACGCCGAAGTTTCAGACAACAATCCGGCTTTAAATGAGGCGAAATAAAGCACTGAAACACCGCTCAACTGCCTGAATATTTCCCACAGGCTTCCAATTCCTCAAAAAATTGTGAATCGACACTGGATGGGCGGAAACCCTCCTGCGGCCGCGGAAATCGGCGTCGATTCAGCATCTTTAATGACGTCTAGACGTGCTGAAGCTCGGGCTCTTGCACAGCTGGAGTTGTCTTCCTGCGGTGTTTTCCTCGCAATCGCTCACGAATACTGTCGATCAGCGAATAAGTCACAGGGGTCACGAGCAGGGCGAGAAGAAGACTAAACATTTGCCCACCAATAATCACCTTGGCCATGCTGGCTCGGGCTCCGGCACCGGGTCCCTGTCCAACGGCGATTGGGGCCATTGCGGCCACCAGCATCACAGTCGTCATCAGAATCGGACGGAGCCGGAGGTGATTCGCCAGCAGAATCGCCGAATCACGGTCCATCCCGGCGCGGCGCAGTTCGTTCGTCTTGTCGATCTGCAGAATCCCGTTCTTCTTCACGATTCCAATCAGCATGAACAGCCCGAACATGGCGTACAGGTCCATCGGGGTCTGGAAAAGCACGAGTGAGAGCAACCCGAACGGAATCGTGACCGGCAGGGCGGCCAGAATGCTGATGGGGTAGAGCCAGCTCTCGAACTGGGCCGCGAGGATCAGGTACATGAACAACGTGCTCAAAGCGAGAGCGATCCCGAAGTAGTACGCGGTGTCGCCAAGCATTTCGGCCTGACCACCATAGGTCACTTCATACTCAGGCGGCAGGTTCATCGCCTTCACGATGGCATCGGCCCGACGCATCGCATCATGCAGAGTGACGTCTTCCGGGTGTGCGCGAACAGTCACCGTCCGCTGACGGTTCAGTCGATCGATCTGGCTGGGACCGCGTGCTTCGGAGAGCTGAGCCAGGCTGGTTAGTTGCACCAGACCTGCTGTTGGTGACGGGATTGTGAGATAGTCGAGAATCTCCGGGTTATCACGAAACGGTTTGTCTGCACGGAGCCAGACATCGTACTGCTCGCTGTTCTCCTGATACTGCGTGACAATTTGCCCTCCGACGAGCACGTTCAGACTGCTGGAAATCGTTTGAACCGGGATTCCCAGATCGCTTGCCCTGTCACGGTCAATCGCGACCTGCAATTCCGGCTTCCGCAATGACAAGGTCGTGTCGACGTCGACCAGCCCGGGAATCTTGCGGAGTTCAACAGCCAGTGTTTCGGAGTATTCCGCCAGCTTCTGCAGGTCCGGCCCCTGCAGAAACATCTGGAAGATGCGGCTGTCACCGTCAGAACCGCTGCCTCCGATGGTGGCAACATCCATCACCGCTGTTCGCAGTTCCGGGTAATCAAGCAGAATCGTTCGGGCCCGCTTCATGACTTCGAACTGGCTGTACTTCCGTTCTTCCAGCGGGATCATCGCCATATGGATCGATCCCTTGGTGACATCCCCCTGCCCTTTCCGATTTCCGCCGTTGTCGCCGACGACTGTGAAGCAGTGTGTCGTCCCGGGGAGTTGCCGAATTCGACCTTCGATCTCTTTGATCACCTCGGTGGCTCGCTGCAGCGTGTAGCCTTCCGGTGTCAGAATGCTGACCTGAAACTCACTCTGGTCATCACGGGGGACCATGTTGACCCCCATCACCATCGCAATGGGCACCGTCGACAGCACGACGAGGAAGCAGACAAACACCGTCAGAATCCGGTGCCGGAGTGCGAATCGCAATGCGAGTCCATATCCACGGTCAATCAACTGATAGACGAACCCTGACTTGGAGTTGTGTCCGCCGCCCGGCTCGAGCTTCAGGAACCGCGAACAGAGCATTGGAGTTAGCGTGAAGGAGACAAACAGACTGATCAGAATGGCCACCGCCACAGTCAGTCCGAAGCTGCTGAAGAAGCGTCCCACGATGCCGCCCATGAAAGCGATCGGGACGAAGATCACAACCAGAGAGAGACTCGTGGCGATCACCGCCAGCGCGATTTCACTAGTGCCGCGACGGGCGGCCTCCATGGCATTGAGGCCTTCTTCTTCCATCATGCGGAAGATGTTTTCATGCACCACCACGGCATCATCGATCACGATCCCGATGGCCAGAATCAGAGCCAGCATCGTGATGTTGTTCAACGAGAAGTCCATGTACTGCATGAACAGGAAGGTTGGAATAATCGACGTCGGAATCGCGAGTGTGGCAATGACCGTCGTTCGCCAGTCCCGAATGAAGAGGAGAATGGTGCCTGACACCAGAACGGCAGCAAGCAACAGGTGGAACTGCACTTCGTCCATGGACTCTTGGATGAAGTGCGCCTGATCCTGAATGATCTCGATCTTGATGTCATCCGGCAGTGTGCGTTGGATCTTGGCGAGTCGGGCTTTCACCGCGTTGGAAATCGCAACGGTGTTTGTGCCTGACTGCTTCAACACGAAGAGACTGGCGGCCGGTTGATCGTCGAGCGTGCTGAGTCCGCGCGGAACTTCAATGGAATCTTCGACGCGGCCAATATCACGAATCCGGACAGGAAAGCCTCCCCGATTCACGATAATGAGATCGTTGAACTGTTCGGTTTTTTCAATTCGCCCGAGCGTGCGCAGCACGAGTTCCCGGGATCCCTGATCAACGATTCCCCCAGGTAATTCCACGTTCTGGGCAACGATGGCGGACCGAACATCTTCAATCGAAAGGTTCTGCGAGGCCAGCTTGTCGATGTCGACATAAATATTGACGGCACGACTTCGTCCTCCGGAAAGGTTGATCGATCCAACCCCGGGAACCGTCTGCAGCGCTTCCTGAATTTTCCGCTTTGCGATCTCGGTCACTTCACGTTCGTCGCGCCGGCCCGAGATCCCGATCGTCATGATGGGAGCAGCGTCCATGTCGAACTTGTTGACGACGGGAGACTCCATTCCTTCCGGCAGCTGTCGCAGAATGGAAGAAACCTTGTCGCGCACTTCCTGAACGGCGACATCGATATCCTTCTCCATCACAAAGCGAATGATGATGGTGGACGATCCTTCGCGCGTCGTGGAGCGAATGTCATCGAGACCGGAGATCGTATTAATCGCCTCTTCCAGCGGCTTCGTGACCGTGGTTTCGACTTCTTCCGCACTGGCTCCCGGGAGGACTGCAGAAATGGAAGCGACCGGAAACTCGACCTTCGGAAACAGGTCCACCCCCAGTTCGGTATATGCGAGCGCTCCCAGCACCACGGGCATTGCAATCAAAACCCAGGTGAAAACCGGTCGACGAATGCAGATTTCCGAGAGGTTCACAGACAGCCATCCAGTTGAAGCAGAGTTCGAAATGTCGTCAGGAATCTGTTGTGAGGCCTGCAATTTGCTCACCGGTGTGGCCCAGTGATCATCAGGGCGAGGTGGGAGTCGAAGGTTCAGTTCCCTGAGAAGCGTCTCCAGGTGTTTCTTCGTCGGGGGCGGATCCGGCTTTCCTCAACTCAACTTTCGTTCCTTCGGCAAGATGGAACTGTCCGCTGGTGATGACGATGCCGTCGGTGGGGATCTCAGGTTCCGCCACTTCGACCCAGTCAGTGGTCTGAATTCCCGGCTGGAACTTCACTTCCCGGGCGACACCGTTCTCCATCAAGAACAATTTGATCACTCCGGCGTAACGCACCATGGCCGAGAGTGGAACCGTTCGGGCATCTTCACTGCGGGAAACTTCGATGATGGCCTTTGCAAATCCCCCCGGCTTCAGATGTCCGGATTCGTTAGGAATCTGGATTTCCACCTGAAACGTTCGAGTCGCCGTGTCGACCGAGGGAGAAATTTTCGTCACGGTCCCCTGATACGGTGTCGTGCTGGACGAGATCCAGACGTCAACATTCTGACCGATCTGAATGACGTTGCTGTGACGTTCCGGGACGGGCACCCGTAATTTCAGGATATTGTCGATCACCAGCCGACAGACTTCGTCCCCAACACGGAGGAAAGTTCCTTCCGCAATCCCGCGACGGGTGACGACATAGCTGACTTCAACGGGGGAGCTTCCCATCGACGTCTGAGGATTCGGGGCGCGAATCTGCGTATCAACCAGCTGCTGCTGCGTGATCGCGAGAGCGGCCCGGCGGGCCTGAATCGTGGCGAGTCCGGCCTTGGCGATCAGCATCTGGTTTTCCAGTTCGGCGGTGGCCATGCGGAACTCGCTGACGGCATTGTCGACGGCATCCTTGGTGGTCGCCTGTCGCTGATCGAGATTCTGCACCCGTTCCATTTTTAATCGGGCGAGTTCCCGTTTTTCCGCGGCCAGACGGACTGTCGGCACGTTCTTCAGGTCGAAACTGGAATCGACAGTCTGTTCCAGTCCGAGCCGAGCCAGTTCCACCTGGAGATTGCTGTCTGCCTGGCTGACTCCCAGTTTTAGATCTGTGGGATCCATTTCAACCAGCAGTTCGTTGGGACGAACGCGGTCCGCGACGTCGCGCAGGATTCTCAGAACCCGACCTTCGGCCTTGGCACTGACAACGATCTCTTCGAAGCCATTGAGCGTCCCGACTGCCTCAATTGTCCGTTTCACAGTACGAATCGCGACGGGCTCGGCGGTCACAACGAACGTCTGTTCGGGCCGCTCTGGAATCGCTTCTTCAGGGGGGAGCGTCGCCCGGTGATCCGCACCGATCACTCCGTTCGCATAGGCCCAGCCGAGACCAGCTGCGATTACCAGCATCAGTGCGAGTGACACCCAGCGCCACACGTTTCCTGTGGATTGGGCGGTGGATGAGCCTGATTCAGTCTGCTCGTTGACGGGCACAGCTGGCTTCGAATGAGAGTGAGGCCGTGTGAGAGGACTCTTCGGTGCAATCACGTCGGACATGAAGTGGATACTCGCAGTTACGCAATACTCATCGAGATGACGTTTCCGTGATCAACGACGGTGCGATAGGACGTGATTCTCGACAGAAATGGTAAGGATTGAATTCAGAATGAACCGGCCCTGTGCACTCCTGAGTGTCATCGGTCGTCAGCTGACAAATTTTGTCCCGGAGTGGGTCTCGCAGGTGATCTGCCGCTGGCGACGCCAACCTCCCTATTTTTGTCTGGATTCCCATCTACGTCCATGTGGATTCCCGCGCTGACTTGCGGTTCACCCTATTTTCTTAGGGAAGAAATCCTGAACTTCACCCTCGGGATTTCCGGAGACGGGCGAACTGATTGCTACGCCGGAGATTCGGATCAGGGCGATCTGATTCCACCTGGCTGGATTTCAACTTCCGCAAATTCAAACGGAAGCTCAAGTGTCGCCAAAACGGCAGGAAGCCGGACAACAACTCCCGTCAGTTCCGAAGGAGTACGGATTCTCGTGAAGCGGCAGGCGAAATGATGCAATCCATCATGTGTCCCGGATAACTCAACTTCCGTAGCGAGGATCGTTCGTCCCTGACCTGTCTTCGCCCAGACAGGCGGAACGGTGCTGGCCGCCTGATAGGACTCCCACGACGCCCCGGGGGGGAATCCGACAGCCAGTTGAACTTCCAGACCGATCTCTGTTTCCGTGACTCGTTCCAGACGGAATTCGGTCTCACCGATCCGCTGCCAGTTTCCGGGGGCCAGCTCAATCGGTAAGAACGCATCTTCCTCACCGGCCGCACATTTCAGCTTGAAGATGCCAGAGAAACTCCCGTTCTCTCCTGCTACGCCCGCCGGAATCTGAAAGTTCGTATTCAGTTCGCAGTACTGCTCATCGAAGGAGACTTCGCGGACGGCGTCGACACTCACCGGGGGGCACCTCTCGCCCTCACTCATGAGCACGAGATCCGCATCCCGGACGAAGAGACTCATTGGACGTACTGGGGGAGAAACGTCGAACCGGAAAGTCGCATG
>JAEZFD010000068.1 GCA_023417655.1 Planctomycetota bacterium
CTGTCTATGGCATTTTTCGAAGCTGGGTTCGCAGTGGTCTCTGGGAGGCCATTCACGACCGTCTCCGGGAACAGGTCCGACAGGCTGCCGGAAAGAAGAAACGCCCCAGCGTCGCCATTCTCGACAGCCAGTCGGTGCGGACAGCCGAGGGTGGAGTCGAGCGTGGATACGATGGTGCCAAGCAAATCACTGGTCGCAAGCGGCACATTGCCGTGGATACGCTAGGGATGATCGTGTCGATTGTCGTGCACGGAGCCTACTGGCAGGATCAGGATGGAGCCTGCTTCCTGCTGATGAAACTCCGGCGTGTTTGTCCCCGGTTGAAGGTCCTGTTTGCCGACTCGGCGTATGCCCGGAAAGAGCTGCCAGAATGGGTTTGGGAAACATTCGGCTGGGTCTTGCAAGTGGTGCTGCGGCCGGTGGGGATCAAGAAGTTTGTCGTATTGCCCAAGCGGTGGATCGTGGAGCGGACTTTCGCTTGGCTGGCGAGATATCGACGACACGCCAGAGACTATGAACGCACACCCGAGTCGAGCGAAGCGGTCACTTACATCGCCATGATCAATCTCATGAGCAAGCGACTCGCAAAGATGAAATCCTAATTTTCAAACACGTTCTCAGAAAGGCATAACAGAATCAGAAAAATGAAAAACTGAAAAACCTTGATCGAATGTTCCAGGTTTCGCGTTCCGTTTATTTATAATCGCCGTTTCATCTCAGGCTATTCTGGAGAGTCTTCTCCCTCTCGTTCTCGCCGGACCGATTTATCGTCTTCCCTCGTAAAGGGGATGTTATGGCTCAGGTTGAGTTGATTCGTCGCAATCGCAATCGCGGCTGGATGAGTGTGATTGCACTGTGCAGTTTAATTTACGGCGATTTCACACCCGTTGCTTTTGCCCAACCTGATGAGCCTGCTGAACTTTCCGCTGAAGATGCGAAACAGCGACAGATTGTCGAGCGGTTCCGGTCGATCCTCGAGAAGTCACCGCGGCGCGGGACTGCGCTCGACCGGGTCTATGGATATCACGTTGAGGCCGGGACGCTTGAGAACTTCATCAACGAGCTGAAACAGAAAGTGAAGGCGTCTCCCGGTGATGGCGCGCACGTTCTGCTGCTGGGACTGTTTGAATCACAGCGGGGAAATGATTATGACGCAGTGGAAGCATTACGCCTCGCTGAATCACTGAGGCCGAAGGATCCGCTTGTTTCCTATTATCTCGGACAATCTCTGCTGTTGGCGGGAGAGCCTGACAAGGCCGTAGAGGCATTTGAACGGGCGTTGTCTCGAAAACCAGATCGCACTGATCTGATTGAAATCTTTCAACAACTGGGCCGAGTTCATCAGCGGGCACAGCGTCGCGAGCAGGCCATCGAGGTCTGGAAGCGAATGGAAGCGTTGTTTCCGGATGATCCCCGCGTTCTTGAGCAGATTGCCGTCACGCTCGTGGAAGAAGGGGATGTCGCACAGGCGCTCCCACGTTATGAGCAGTTAATCCGCCTGGTAAAGGATGACTATCGTCGTTCCACCTTTCGTATTCAGGCGGCAGAACTGAAGATCAAGTCAGGGCAGAAGCAATCAGGGCTCAAAGACCTTGAGGCATTGCTGAGTGATTTGAATCCAGATGGTTGGATGGCGACTGACGTCCGCCGACGAATCGAGGATGTTTTCCTGCGGACCCATGATCAGGACGGGCTCGTCGCTTACTACGAGAACTGGCTGAATTCGCACCCGGACGATCTGGATGGAATTGCCCGACTCGCAAAACATCTGACGGCCGCAGGTCGAGTCCCTGAAGCAACGGAATGGCTCGAACGGGCTCTGAAGCAGGCGCCGACGCGAGTACAGCTCCGCAGGGCGTTCATTGATCAGCTCGTTGATCGTCAGGATTACACGTCCGCAAATCAGCAATATCGCCTGCTCGCCGAAGCGTCCCCCGGCAACAGTGATGTGCTCCGCGACTGGGGACGACTCGTACTCAAAGATAAATCACTGTCACCGGCTCAAAGAAAGGCAGAAGCCACCCGAATCTGGAAGCTCATGCTGGACTCCCGGCGGGATGACGCTGTCACGGTGGCACAGGTCGCGGATCTCTTTCGACATGCTGAACTGAATGATGAGGCATTGTCCCTCTATCAGCAGGCGGTTCAATTGGCTCCCGGCGACCCGCAGTATCGGGAATATCTCGGCGAGTTTTATCAGATTCTTAAGCGGCCAGATGACGCACTGAAGACCTGGAAGGAAATGGTCACGGGTGATCGGAAGAACGCCGTGAATCTTTCTCGCCTTGCGGAAATTCTGCAGCGGTTTGGGCAGACGGAGGAGGCCCTTGCTCAGATTCGTCTCGCAGCGGAACTCGATCCCAAGGATCTGCTGTTGCAGGTGAAGGCGGCGGAATACCACTTCAAGGCTTCGCAGCATGAACAGGCGATGCAGTTCATCACGACTGCGGAAGGTCTGACCGTTGACCCGGAAGAACGGAACACGGTGCTCACCCAGAAGATCGAATGCCTGCAGGCCTCGGATCGACTGGAAGAGGAAACCGCGATGCTGCAGAAGACTCTCGCAGCGGAAGCGAATGCGTCTGCAGACCGCTGGTGGGTTCTGGCCCGTTACTTCGAAGCAAGCAGGAAATGGGAGCAGGCGCAGGAAGCAATTGAAACGGCCCTGCAGCGGGAGCCGGGGTCAGTTTCCCTTTTGACAACTGCGGCCCGACTCGCAGAGGCGAGCGGAAATCCCGGGTTGGCCCGAGATCTCTATCGGAAGCTGGCGGATCAGGATCGTCGGTCACGAGGGGATCACCTGTCGGCCGTCATGCGACTCTCTTCGCAGCTCGGTCAGAAGGACGCCGCACTCCAGGCCGGGAAAGACTTGATTCTCTCTGCACCGGGCAAGACTGAGAATTATGAGACCTATGCGCAACTCTGTTTTCAGCAGGGCGAACCTGAAGAAGGATTCGAAGCACTCCGGAAGGCAATTCGCATCAACCCCACCGAGCCGCAACTGCTGACTGTTCTGGCGGCGGCGCTCGCACAGCAATTCAAGACCGCTGAGGCTATCGAGCTTTATTGGAGAGCGTTCGAGAAGTTGGATCAGATCGACGAACAGGTGGAACTGATTTCGAAGCTGACCGACCTGTATCTGCAGCAGAATCAGTTCGAGAAATTGACAAGTCGACTGGAGCGGGCTCGTCAAAGCGAAGAACAGCGGCGCGCGATGACGATCTGCCTGGCGCAAGCTTATTTTGTCGCGAATGAGTTTGCACGGGCCCGATCTGAACTCGAGAGTCTGCTGGAATCCGAAACAAGGGATACCGAACTGTTGCAACAACTCTCGAAGTTGTGTGAGCAGGACCAGGATCTGGACGCAGCGATTGCTTATCAACGACAGATCGTCAGGGTTGCCCCGTCTGTTGAAACAGAAATGCGGCTTGCCCAGCTGTATACGCAGAACGGGCGATTGGAGGAGGCACGCGAGTTAATCGTGCGGCATTCCCAGCAGGATGACGATCCCGTCCGACTGTTGAGAAGTGTGGATTCCCTCCAGAATCAGCGGCAGTACGAGGCCGTGCTTTCTATCACCGAGCCATTGTTGCGGGCTCAGCCGGAGAACTGGGAACTGTTGTATCGCGAAGGTTTGGCATTGATGGAACTGAAGCGATACCCGGAAGCGAAAGTCCGGTTCCAGCAGATTCTGGACATCGATTTGCCTTGGGAAACATATGGGGTTCGTCTGACCGAGCAGTTGAAGCAGGCGCAGAAGAGAGCTGGAATTGCTGCGAATCTTTTCGTCGCACCGTCGATACAGCGACATTCGACTCGATATGTGTTCCAGAATTCCTATCAGATTCGCGCGGCAATCGGCTTGGAGAATCGGGGGTATTCGTACTCCAACGTGGCAACTTGGCGCCCTGAGATGTTCTCGGTCGCACGATTCGCCGCAGTGGGATGGCAGTACCGGATTGCTCAGGTGACCGAGTCGGAGGCCGAACTGATCCAGAACTTCAAAGAGTCCGCGGATCAACCGGGGGCGACTCATTCGGCAGTCTGGAATCAGATCTTTCTGCTGTCGCTGCAGGACCGTTTTGCGGGAATGCTGCCCCTCGTAAGGCGTTCAATCGATCCCGCTTCTGATGATGATCTCAGGATGTTCGTCGAATTGGCCACACAGGTTCGCCAGACGACTCGCCAAATGACGCGCAACGGGAATCAACTGGCAGGGCAGTTCCCATTGGAGAAGGAAGACCTGGAATTCCTGCTGCAGTGTTCTCAAAAGATTTCGCAGCGAACTCCAGAAACCTCTGCGCCTCCGCAGATGCAGATGCAGATGCAACAGGGGCTGATGGACATGCAGCTGATTGCTGGTGTCGCCAGAGAACTGCGGATTGCAGGCCGTACCGCCGAGGCAGATGAACTGCTGCAAAGCGTCTTCAGGAACGCACAGACTGTAAATGAACTGCAGGTGGCCTTGTCACTGGCTCAGCAGGAAGGCCTAAAGGAACTGCTGCCTGACTTACTCGAACGCTGGAAAGTTGCCATCCGCGAGAGTCGCCGCGATCCGACAAAGGCGTCGTCGGTTCTCATGATGGGCGGTTGGAGACAAGCGATGGAGCCCATCATGTTTCAGATCGACGTACTCATCACGGAGAAGAAGACACAGCAGGCCTTCCAGCTGTTCGACCTCATCTGTGATCTGTCCATCGAAGATCAACTTCAATCAGCTGCATTGCCAGTCGGTTCTCCCGCCGCGGTTCGGCAGAGCAGGCAGCTTCTCCAGAATCAGGGAAGAACCTATGTCACGATCTATGGACAGGGAGGCGCTCGGGGAATGCATTCGATGGGAGGGATGGCTTTGAGTCTCTCCGGCCCGGAAATTCAGCGGTTGTTGCAACAGACAACCGAATCCCTTCTCGCTCTGGATTTATTGAGCGATCTGGAAGTCCATCTGAAAGATCGAGTCGCCAACGCCCCGCCGGAGACAAAGCCTTATCTCAGCTTGATGCTTGTCGACTTCCTCTGGGAACATGAGCAGTTCGACGAGGCCATCGAGATTCTGAATGGAGATCTGGGCCCCATCAAGAATGATCCTTCGATCGTCTTCACTATCGCCACATTATTTCAGCAACGGCAACAGTTCAGTGAGGCGCTGGAACTGGTCGACGGATTGGTGATTCGGGATCAGGCACTGCTCCAGAGGCGGGAACTTCTTGCATTAAATCTGGCGGAACGAATTGGCGATACCGCACGGGCCAGACTTGCCGCCGAACGGCTCTTTGGAATGCGGCTCGATACTCAGACTCAGCTCCAACTGGTTTCTCAGTTCCGGCGTCTCGGACTGACAGAGATGTCAGACGCGATCGTCGCTCGCGTTCAGCGTCAGTCAGGAAATCAGACTCCCGTTCTGGTGAACCTGATGACGCTCGCTCAGGTGCAGGGGAACTCCGAGCTGGCGAAACAGATGGCCATCTCAATTCTGCGGAAGCAGACTTCGGCGACACCAGTCAATCCTGCAATGATCCGATTCTCGAGCAATGAATCTCAGAACAGCGAACGGCAACAAGCCCTGAAAGTACTTGCTCAGACTGGGGGGCTGAAGGAAAGAATTCAGGCTCTAGAGAAGCGGAAATCCGAATCGCCACTGTCACTCCCCCTGTTTCTGGAGCTCATGGAGCTTTATCAGACCGGGCAGCAGAAAGATCAGGTCAGCTCACTCTTCAAAGAAGGGATCGAGACGTTCAAGGGTGATCCCGTCGTCAGGCTCCGCTACGTCCAATTTCTTCGTGATTCAGCGAAGACGAAGGAAGCCTGCGAACAGCTGGAACCTTTGCTCAAAGAGAAGCCGGAATGGTTCTGGAATGACTTTTATCAGGTGCAGAGTCTTTTCCAGCAGGCACAACAGCTGCCGCAGCTGGCCCGAATCGTTTCGGAGATGAACCTGAAGAATCTTCGCGATCCATGGAGCGTGCTGAATCTGGTCCAGGCTCTTCTATCCAATGAAGCGACTCAGCAGGAAGGAGAAAAGCTCGCCAGAAAAATCGTCGATGAACGTCCAGAACTCGCCAGTCAGCTGCTTAACAATCTTCACGGTTCCAACATCTGGAAACGCCGCGGCATCTTCGAAATTGGTCTGAAGGGCATCCTCCCTCCCGCATCAGCGCAATTAACTGATCCCTGGCACGGGTTGGACAGCGTGAATTCGTACGGTGAAGGTGGAAGTGCGGAAGGGCCATTCAGTCGGCTTCTCACCGGAGCAAAGGCGGCCGGGCAAGTGCAGGAGTTGCGTGACGCAATCTCCGAACGACTGAAGCTACTTCCTAAATGGACAGCAGGTCAGGCAATGCTGGCACTGATTGACATCAACGCCGGGCAGAAGGAGCAGGGGATCAAGGCTCTCCAGCAGCTGATCGAAGACGGTGAAACCTTGAAGGATCCGCCGCCTCAGACCTGCTGGCTAATCGGGCAGGAACTCGCCGGAACACCGGCAACTCAGTCGCTGGCTGTGAAACTACTGAGGTCGGCGCAGGGGGATCGATTCGGCTTGCAGATCAGATTCAGTCCGACGGAAGCCCTCACAGAGGTATTGATCAAGACTGGTCGGAAGGAAGAAGCCAAAGCTGAACTTCTCAAGGCATTTCAACAGCAGGTGACGCAAAATTATGATTCCAGTTATCAGGCGTACATGAAGATTGAAAATACTAAGTTCGTCGGCGAACGGCTGATGGGACTGGGGTACCCCGAAGAGAGTCTGAAAATCTATCGTGCGGCCCTGCGGAATTCTGCTTCATTCTCAGTTGCCGCAAATTACTACGGGCGTCCTGAGCGGATTGAAGAGCTCAAAGGCGAGTTCGAGAGGAACATGAAAACATGTCGGCAGCAGATTCAGAGATTCTCTGCAGACAGAGCGCTGGAAGCGATCCTCCCGACTGATGGTGAAGGGACTCCGTCAGGTGCCGTGGTTGACCTGATGCTGGTCGTCCCTGATTCATCTTCTGGCGATTCGAAAGTGATTGAGAGCGAAGTTCTTCCATTGCTGAAGGCTTGGAAGGAGCGGCCTGATTCCCAGCAGATCGTCGCAAAGCGGATCTCTGATCTTTGTGAAAAGCATCCTGAAGACTGGTCCGTCCGGGTTTTCTCGGCCTTATGGGGGCTGCAGCAGGGAGGCGACGCTGCCGATGCAGAAATCGCTCAGCTGCTGAAGTTTGTCGCCGATCATCCGCTCGATGAGATTCCAGCGAAGCAGCGCCCCAATGCTCGCCATCGTGCCCAGGCGGAACAGGTTCTCCCTGTCTGGCTGGTGGCTTCGGCCTGCCTCGCGGATCCAGCCCGGCGCGAGTCTGGTCTGAAGCTGATGAACCTTGTGTTGGAAGCAGGTCAGCGTTTGAATAACTCTCAGTTCGCTCTCGCCGTTTACTACGAAACAGGGCTGACCTTCCTTGGACTGGGCGACAAAGCTCAGGCAGAGAGCTACTGGAAAGAATATCTCAAACTGGCAGGTCAGCGCCCTGAGTCCTCCGCCCGACAGACGACTCCTGCAGGATCCGGCCGGAACGTCTCCCCGGGACCTCGCACTCCAGACGCGGTGGCTCCGACGGTCGCTCCCTCTGCCATTCCCACTGCCGCCGTTCCACCGACAGCGGCCGCTTCGTCTCCGAAGGCACAGACCGTCGCGCCGCTGACGATTTCTCAGTTCCGCAATTGCATGGAACTCGCCGTCGTGGCGACGCAGAACGAGATGCCGTCATTGTCGTTCGAAGCGGTGGACGTCGCCCTGCGAGGGGGGATTCCAGTTGAAGACATTTCAACCGCCCCGATGAGCCGCACGACGGCTCCGCTGATCATCTCGTCAACGGGTGCGACGATGGGCTCTGCGCGACCTCTGGACACCATCACTCCGCAAGTGACCCGCTCATTGAAGGATCTGCTTATCCACTGGGAAGGTCGAAATTATCCACCGGAGGCCGTCCTGAAGGTATTAACCGCCTGCATCCTTCCGGCCAATCGGACGGATGAAATCCTGCTTTTTTCTTCCGTGAATGACGCCAACATCGTCGCGAAAGACGAGGGGTTGTCTCAGCAGCTCGTGATCTGGGCTCAACGGGGCGGGAAGATTGATGAAGTGATTCAGCAGGTGATCGCGAGAAGCCAGAGTCCCCGCTCAAAGATCTCCGGTCCTTCACTGCTCGTTCGACTGGAATTGGCCAGAAACGATCTCAACGCAGCGCGGATCCATCTGCAGGAACTGAACCAGGCTGCAATCAAACTGCCTGACGATCTCGAGCTTGCTGCCGGCGCGGCGTTCTCTGCATTTGACCATCCGGAACTGAGCTCAGAAGCCGGACCGCTTCTATTGAGGATCATGGGCTCTCGACTCGATCGGCTGGAATCCGAATCTGCGACCGCCGCCAAGGTTTTGAACAACCCGTGGATGATCGGCCTTCTTCGGGATCTGACCCTGAAAGGACAGCAATCATCCGTCACCGAATTCATCGATAAGTACGCCACGATTCGACAGAAGTCGTATGCCCGCTATGGGGGAACTTATGGGGTTCACCTCCAATACAACGACTTCGCCACGATCGCTGAAGTCACCTCTTCGGTCGGAGAAACGACACTGGCGCTGCGATACCTCGGGCAGGTCGCCGACAACACGTCAACGAGCTTCGGCGAAGTTCGGGCTCCCTTGGCGCTCATCGGAATTGCTCGCGACCTCTCAACGCGGCCAGCGGCTGAACGGGCTGAAATCTGGCGGAAGTGGACGCTCCCTGATCAGACACATCAGAACGTGAGACTCGTGACTGCCGAAACGAAGTGTTTTGAGCTGCCTTCAGAGGGTGGCTTCAATCCGTCTGTTTATCCGGTCGAGAAGCTGCAGCCTCTGCTCCAGACTTCCTTGATCAGCAATTTTCAACTGCTGGTTGATGCCGCCGCAGAGTCGGGAACGCTCTCGGGTTTGAAGTCGCAGGTCGCGGCCTGTCGCGAGACCGGTGGAGATGACGCGGAGGTCCTGTGGATGATCATTCTGATGCGGACGGGAGAACTGGAAACCGCCCGCCCGCTGATTGGAAAGTATTTCGCCATGGCGAAAGAGCGACGACAGAAGTTGTCACCGAATCAACGGGAGTTGTTGAGTGGAGAATATCTCGTCTGGCAGGAATTGATGCGGACTCCCGCTCTGGCTGATCTCTTATCGGGAGTGGATCCGCAACTTATTGCAATCCCGGGCAATAGCAGGGCAACTTCACTGATCAAGCGAATTGAACTCGATCGGACGTTGCTTCAGCGCCGGCTTCAGGGCGTCGAATCGATCGCGCCAGAGGCGAAGCTTGAGCACTGGATCAATGCTTCAAGTCGACTTCCCGACGTGTGGAGAAAGCACTCGCCGCGCTGGTGGGTGTCAGACGACAATCAGTTACTGCAATTAAACAGTTCTTCAGACTGCAAATTGATTTTCCGTTCCCCGCTCTCAGGCGACTGGGCATTTGATGTCGATGTCTGGGCAACCCCACAAGCGGGCGTCGGAGTCGCGATGAGCGGTGAAGTCATTTCGCTCTTCCGAAGTCGCTGTGCAGGCAACGGTTGGTCAGGAGAACGTGAATTGCCCGCCGTTGCGCTTCGCAGGAGCGGCGAAAACCTGAATCACATCCGTATTGAGTCCTCACAAGGAACGTTGACGTATTTCGTGAATGGTCAGCGCCTGCGCGAAACCAGGTCAGTCATTGACGGTCCCTGGCTGCAGCTTGCTCTGGACGCCGGAGGATTCAGTGCGATCAAGCAGGCCCGGTTGACGGGGACTCCAGAAATCCTTTCAGAGGTCGACCTCATTGCCGGAGACCGACTTTCCGGCTGGTCTCTGATGACTTCGGAGATTCAGTCACCATCGGACACGCGGTCCGAGCAGCCTGCTTCTGTGAGGCCGACCGGTTTAATAGGTCCCTCGGCCGGGAAAGCTGAGGCTACGATTAATCCCGACTGGTATGTCGTTCAAGGAACCCTGTCGACCCGGAAGTCGCCAACGAACTCCGAGATCATTCGCAGTTTGAGATATGACCGTCCGCTCGAGACCGGAGACCGCGTCGATTATGAGTTCTGGTATGAACCGGGGCTCGTTGAAATTTCGCCCGCTTTGGGGAGGTGGGCGTTCGATCTCACATCTGATGGAGTCAGCCCTCGTTGCCTTGCAACGTCAACATGGGATGATCAAATCTTCGGAATCCCCGTCGGAAGGCAGAACCGCGAATTCGGAAAACGACTGGGGAATCAGGCCATTTCCTTGCAGCAGGGAAGCTGGAATCGAGCCTCACTGGAAGTCGGCGATCAGTCTGTTGTGCTGAAAATTAACGATGTCGCATGCTTCGAATCTCCTCGGGACCAGAATTCGCTGGAGACGTTTGGTCTCTCATGTCGGGCGGGACGCAACGGACGCATCCGGCATGCACGGCTGACAGGGAATTGGCCGAAGTCAGTGGATTCAGTGATCAATCTGCCGTTGTTGCGATCGGGCGAAGCTCTGCCGGCACAAGAGCGGGCTCTGGGGCAGAAATTAGCACCGATTGGATTTCATCGGGCACAGATCCTCGACCTGACCAGAACCCTGAAAATCCTGCCGGACGAAGAGGCTTATCAACAGTTCACAGCCTGGGTCTTCCCGCAAGAGGGACCGGCGGGAGTTCAGTTCGCCGCGAGACTCGCACCTCTAGGCGGACCCTCGATGGGGAACTCGTCCACAGACGGTTTACTGGCTCCGGTCTGGAATCTTGTTCAGCTGGCTGCAAAGACCAACCGGCTCGGCGAATTGAAGAAGCGAGCGGAAGCGTTACCTGATGACATCGTCCCGACCGGGCCTCGGCAGTCGCTTCTCGCGTTGATTGCGCTACAGGAAAAAGACATGCCGTCGGTGCTCGCATTTTTAAAGGCCGCTCAGGCTGAAGTGAGCAGCGAAGGGAGCAGAGACTATTCGCCGGCATCATATGCTGGACCATTTGTCGTCTGCTGGTTGGCCGCAGCGGAACCGGAGCTCCTGAATGCGGCACACGAGTTGGCGGAGAAACGCCAGAAATTCAGCTCTGAGAACAGAGACTGGCAGGCAGACGATACCGCATTGCTGGCACGGACCATTCGTCTGAAACGGAAATCCGTTGCGACTGAAGAGGCACTCTCTCAGTGGAAGGAGGCGTCGCCAGCGAGCGCGGCCGATCGCTGGGCCGGGCACACCGGCGTTGACTGGGAGCGGGAAGCCAGTCGGCTGATGACCTTGCCGGGGCAGAGGCAGTCCGATCTCTATTTTGCTTCTCCGTTGCAGGGGGACTTCGAAGTTCACGCGACTCTTTCATCAGTCTCGCGACAGCAGATATTCCCGCTATTCGGATTGGCCGGAGTGATGCCAGACGCCGAAGCGAAGAAACTGAAGCTGCTCGATTTTGGCCGGTTCGAGCGTGTCATTCCCTGGAACGCCAAGGAGATTGTATCAGGAGTTGGTCGGTTCCGGATTACCGTTAAAGACAAGGTCGCGACCTCCTACTACAACGACGTTCAGGTCAATCAGGAGAAGTTTACTGATCCCCCGGCTCCCTGGCTGGTGTTGCGACCACGCACTCCAGAGGGTAACTGCGAGCTGAACGAGGTGAAGATCACTGGCAGTCCGACGATTCCCGATGAGGTCAATCTCTTAGCCGCGTCTCGAATGAAGGGCTGGAACAGTGCTTACTTCGGGCATCAGTTCATCGTCGACACTCCTAACCGTCCAAAATCTGCCAAACAAATCTGGGTCGCTCGCGGGGGAGAACTTGCTGGAGATCAGATTGTCGGGGGACTGGTCAATCAGGAATCGCTGCTGCAGTACTGTCGGCCCTGTTTCGAAGACGGCGAGATTTCAATCGAGACCTATTACAAACCTGACGAACTGGAGATCGCTCCCGCTTTGGGAAGAACGGCGTTTCTGCTGAAGCCGGATGGGATTCGCCAACATCAGATCACAAGGGCTCAGTACGATGTCGATGGCCTGTCGCCGACGAACAGCGAGCCAATTGAAGGGGCCGCCGGTTCGGTCCCTCTGAAGCCGGATGACTGGAATCAGATCAAGCTCCTGATTCGCGGAGACAGTGTCACGGTCTCTGTGAACGGTGAGGCGGTCGCCATGACGAAACTGAAGGAACCCCCACAGGGACGTTTCTTCGGGCTGTTCCGTTATGCCGATCAGACTGGATGTCGGATCCGGGATGTGATCCTACGGGGTGACTGGCCCAAGACTCTTCCGCCGATTGAAGTGCAGGAACTCGCAGGGAAATCAGTTCCCCAGCCTGTCTCACGTCACAGTCCAGAGACACCGACGGGACATTCAATTTTCAAAACAGTTCTGGCTCCGTGATGGTCTCTCTCGTAGTGTGGTGGATGACATCCTGACGACGGACTGAATACTGAGCCATTGTTCCATCGCGAAATTTCGAAGTCTTTCGCAGACAGGATTCTCCGATGAACCCGATTCAGCAGCGACTCACGGCAGTGAGGTCACGTCAGCAATGGCTCCGGGTGGCTCAGTGCGGAGGTTGGGGGACACTCATCAGCGGTGTCAGCGGATGCATTGTCGGTCTGCTGATGCAGTTGCAGGTGCTGACACCCTCCTGGATACACATTTTAGGAATCCTGTTCGTCGGTCCGGTGCTAGGTGCGAGCATTGCGTTTATGGCACCAACTCCGTTGCGGAAAGCTGCCCGAGCGATTGACCAGACTTATTCCCTTAAAGACAGGACTGTCACAGCTTGGTCATTCCAGAATCTGCCAGATCGTTCCTCGCTTCAGAGTCTGCAGGTGAAAGACGCGGAAGACCACTTGAAGCAGGTCAACCCGGCTGTGGTGGCGCCGTTCCAGTTTCCTCGCCCGCTGGCTGGGGGACTGTTCTGTACGCTGGTTGCTTTGGGGCTCGTGTTTCTCGTTCCCCGTCCCGACGCAGTCATCGCGGCCCCGGTGAATCATCCCGTGGTGAGCACTCAGGCCGAAAAGCTGAAAGAGGAATTGAAGAAGCTGGAAGAATTCAATCAGCAGGAAGTAGATGAGGAGATTGAACAACTTCTGAAGGAACTCGCTCAGAAAGTTCGGGAACTCAGCGAACCGGGGATCGTGCCGGAAGAAGCCCTGGCAAAGCTGTCGGAAATGCAGTCAGCACTGGAAGCCCGGCAGGCCCAATTGAATGATCCCGCCGTGATGGCCGAGCTGCAGGACATTGGAAAGGCATTGTCTCTCGCTGAGTCGATGCAGGCGGCCGGTGGCGCGCTGTCGTCAGGAGATCTGGAGAAGGCGGCTCAGGAATTGGAGAAGCTCACTGAACTCCCCCAGATGAATCAGCAGACCGAACGGGCCGTCACGGAACAGTTGCAAAAAACGACCGCGAATTCATCGAAAGGAGCCAGCCGACAGATTCGCGAGGCTGCGAAGCAAATGTCAGAAGGGCTGTCACAGGGGAATAAATCACGCTTCAGCGAAGGGGCACAGGGACTCGCGGGCGAAGTCAAGAAGCAATCGCGGAAGAGGAAACTCTCTGATCTGCTTCGAAAGCAGTGTCAGTGTCTGAGCGAGTGCAAAGGGGAGTGTGAATCGGAATGTCAGAACCAGTCAGAGAGCAAAAAGAAGGGGGGGCAGAAAGCGGGAACTGCTCGGAGCGGCAACCAGCCGGGTGAGAAGACTCCTCAGCTGAGAACGAACCAGAACCTGCAACTTCAGGGACAGGAATCGGAGTCCGGCGACGTGGAGACCGAGACCTCTGACGCTCCAGAGACGCCACAGACCGCGAGCCGTGAGTACCGTGAGAAGCTCCAGAAGTATGAACAACTCAGCGAGTCGGTACTCGAAAACGAGCCGATTCCGCTCGGTCATCGCCAGACGATTCGACGCTATTTTGAAATGATCCGCCCGCAGAACAACGAAGTCGACACCGTGAATCAGAAGCTGGAATCTCGTTAAGGCTGCGAATGGTTCCCGGTCTTGAGGTGCAATAGAAAATCGCCAATTGGCTTTGCAGAACAACTGATTACTCAAGACTGCGTCGACGTGTCTGTTCGAGCAGGATTCGCAGCTCGGCGAGTTGCTGAGCACGCTGCGGATCGGCGGCGAGATTCTTTCGCTCAGCCGGATCGGCAACTTCGTCGTACAGTTCTTCTTCACCGTTCCCCCAGCGGGTGTAACGCCATTGTGGCGTGCGGATTGATTCACCGTCTTCGAGCGTCACGGTGTAAGCCACCTCTCGACGTTGCGGCGAGTCAGTTTTCGCTTTCTCAGCGAGCAGTTCCGGGACGAGACTCTGTCCCTGAAGAATCTGGGGAGCCTTCTCAGCCAGACCTGTCAGTTCTGCGAGCGTCGGGTAAAGGTCGATTGATTCCACAATTTGTTTGGAGACGGCGCCGGTCAGGTACTTCGAGCCCGGGGCCGAGATCAATAAGGGGACCCGCGCGGAGGGCTCAAACAGACTCAGCTTTTGCCAGCAGTCATGCTCGCCCAGCTGGTAACCGTGATCGGACATGAAGACGACAATTGTCTTCTCTCGCAACTTGAGTCGATCAAGTGCATCAAGAATGCGGCCGACCTGTTCGTCCATATAGCTGACGCAGGCATAGTACGCTGCGACTGCCTGACGCTGCTGTTCCTCATTCATCCCATAGCGTGGCCCGTTGCGCATTGTGAGTGCCGGTGCAGGGACGCGTTTGAGTTCCTCCTCGGTCCACTCTGGAAGTTTGATTGCATCCGGTGAGTACCGGTCAAACCAGCGGGCGGGGGAGACCAGCGGCACGTGCGGGCGAACCAGGCCGATGGCGAGAAAGAATGGTTTCTGCCCTGCCTTCAGTGATTCCAGGCAAGCGACAGCCTGACGGGAGGCGAGAACATCAGCCTGGGTCTCGTCGCGGGCGTCGTCGATTCGCAGCCGGGAGAAATTCGAACCGTAGTGCTGCCGCTTCGGTGTGAGGAGATCGAGATCTCCTTCCGCATGATGCTCTGGCGCCATTACGTTGAAAGCAACGTCCCAGGAATCAGGGTCATCTCCATCAGGCGTTCCCGCGACAATCCCGCCTGGGATTCCCATGTGGAAAATTTTGGAAACCCTGACCGACTGGTATCCCTGTTCGCGGAAGAACCCGCCAATGCTGGGATGGTTTGCGAGTTCCGGATTCAGTGCCCGATAACTCCCCGAGACGGACGAGTTCTTCAGCATCTTGGTCCGGTTGGGATAAAGACCGCTCATCAGCGACGCCCGGGACGGTCCGCACAGCGGCATCTGGCAATATGCGTTCTGAAACAGCACGCCTTCACTGGCGAGCCGATTCAGGTTCGGCGTCTGGCAGATGGAATTACCGTAGCAGCTGAGCGCCGAGGCCGTAAGGTCATCCGAGAAGATGACCACGACGTTCAGCCGGTCGGTAGCGGCGTTCTGATTCCGGCGATTGTTCGCCCGTTGCTGTGCGGAGACAGGAGTCGCCATGATTGCCAGTAACAGGAGCAGGCTTAACCTGCGCGCACATCGGTGCAGCATGGCGACTCTTTCCGAAATCGGGGTCACATCGGATCACCCGCTCTGGAATCACGTCCCTCCGAGCAGGCCATCGTCTTTGAACAGTTTATATTCCACTGCATCGACGAGAGCGAGCCAGCTGGCTTCAATGATGTTCTCGCTGACGCCGATGGTGCTCCAGACATCCTTCTCGTCGGCACTTTCAATCACCACGCGGACACTCGCTGCGGTGCCGCCAGCAGAATTGATGACCCGAACTTTGTAATCGACAAGCTTCATCTCGGCGAGTGTCGGGTACGTTTTAACGAGGGCCTTGCGCAGTGCCTGATCGAGAGCGTTGATTGGTCCATCACCTTCGGCCACTTCGTGACGAATTCCGGCAGAATCAATCTTCAGTTTGACGGTCGCCTCGGTAAGCGGCGTTCCTTGACCGGCAGTCTCGACGTTGACCCGATAGTGAATGAGACCAAACTTCGGTTCGTAAGCGTTCGCGATCTTCTTAACCAGAAGATCGAACGACGCTTCAGCGGCTTCGAACTGATAGCCAATGTTCTCGAGTTCCTGCACCCGGGCGAGAATCTGCCCCATCAGGTCTGGATCTTTGTCGAGCTTGAGCTTCGTTGTCTTGGCAACGATGTTCGAGCGGCCCGAGAGTTCGCTGACAAGAATCCGTCGCTCGTTCCCCACGATCTCAGGATTGATGTGTTCATAGCTGTGGGCGAATTTGTTGACTGCGTGAACGTGCATCCCACCTTTATGAGCAAATGCACTGCGGCCGACATAGGCCTGTCCAGAGCGAAAGTTCATGTTCGCCAGTTCATAGACGTAACGCGACAGCTCGGTGAAGTGGGACAGGCCAGCCCCATTCGTCAGGACTTCATAACCCGTCTTCTTCAATGCGAGATTGGCAGCGACACTGATGAGGTCGACGTTCCCGCAGCGTTCCCCGATGCCGTTGATGGTTCCCTGCACCTGAGCGACGCCACAGTCAACGGCAGCCAGAGAATTCGCAACCGCCATCTCACAGTCGTTATGGCAGTGGATTCCCAACGGGGTGGAGATGGTCGACTTGATCCGCTTCACGATCTCGGTGATCCGCTCCGGCATGCTGCCGCCATTGGTGTCGCAGAGAACCAGTGTATCGGCACCCCCTTCGACAGCGGCGTTCAGCGTCTGAAGCGCGTACTCCGGATTCGCGGTGAAGCCGTCGAAGAAGTGCTCCGCGTCATAGAAAACAGTGCGGCCCTGCGACTTCAGATAGGCGATGGAATCCCGGATCATTTCGAGATTCTCTTCCAGACTGACCCTCATGACCTCGGTGACCTGCAGGTCCCAGGTCTTGCCGACGATTGTGCACACGGGAGCCTTGGAGTTGACCAGTGCGGTCATCCCGACGTCCTGATCCGGAGTGACGCCGCGGCGTCGGGTCATCCCGAAGGCACAGACCTTCGCATGTTTCAGCTCGAGCTTCTGCACCTGCTGAAAGTATTCGAAGTCCTTCTCATTCGAGAGGGGATAGCCCCCTTCAATGAAATCGAATCCCAGTTCATCCAGCTTCTTCGTAATCAGCAGTTTGTCCTGCAGCGAGAAGTTCACGCCTTCACCCTGACTGCCGTCGCGCAGGGTCGTGTCATACATCTGGATGTACATGTCAGACTCGTTGTTGATCGGAACGGTCAGCCGTCGCCTGGTTCAGCGAGGTCATCGGCTACCGCCTCAGGACTGAGAATCGATTCTGTATTGAATGAAAAAAGCCCTTCCCAGATCACAGGATCCGAGAAGGGCTTCTGGAAATTCCAGCCAGACTTCAGATCCCATGCGGCAATGAAATTCGAATCGCGATCTCTCGCGAAATTCGAATCTCAATGGCAATGGAGATCAGAGAGGTCATGAAATTGCATTCAATTCGTCGGTTTGCAAACGCAGCTTTCGCCACGACTGTGAGATTCAAATTATGCCCGACCATACATCCCGGTCAAATGAGTCGGCCGAACTTTCACGAAAAGTCAGGAAACCGCTCCCCTCACGCCGGTTGGATCGATGATGCGATTTCTGGGGAACTGTCGGCGAATCGAAACGACGGAGCCGGACGATAACCACACGAGAAACTGGGAAATTCAGGCGAGCGCGACCGCAATCAGGGGATGAGCTGGAACATGGGCATTTCTGAAACTCATCTGTTTCCAGACGCATTTCAGCCGTAAAATGGGGCATCGCCGCACCTGAATGCACGGTCAATCGCAACCGCACTCTCGTTTGTCTCCAGAGACTTCAGAGAGTGTGCGCTTGCCAGGGAGACGTCATGCCGGTTACCACGCATCGATCGCTGCCGCCTGAGATTGTGGATATCCAGCAGGAGATGGAAGCCATCGCCGCCGGGTATGGTCTCGACTTCTTCGAGACCATCTTCGAGATGCTCGACTATGAAGAGTTGAGCATGTTTGCGGCCTATGGCGGTTTCCCGATTCGCTACCCGCACTGGCGATTTGGCGCTGAATACGATGAGTTGATGAAGAGCTATTCGTATGGTCTGTCCAAGATCTACGAAATGGTGATCAACTCCGATCCCTGCTATGCCTATCTGCTGTCGGCGAATGCAATCGGGGATCAGAAGCTTGTCATCGCCCACGTCTATGGACACTGCGATTTCTTCAAGAACAATGCCTGGTTCTCGAAGACCAATCGCAAAATGCTGGATCAGATGGCGAATCACGCTGCCCGAATCAATCGGTATATCGACCGTCATGGGTACGAGACCGTCGAACGCTTCATTGACGCGTGTCTCTCCCTCGACAATCTGATCGACCCTCACTCGCCATTTATTCGCCGCACCCCGGACATTCATCAGGCCGCACAGGACAAACGGGAGGCGGACGAGAAACTGAACGCGCCGCCGCCGGATCACTGGCAGCAAGCGCAAGGTCGATTCACGTCCAAGGATTACATGGATCCCTATATCAATCCTCCGGACGTGCTGGAGCGGGAGCAGAAGAACCGACGCGAAGTTGAAGAATCCCGGCTTGCCTCACGAGGATTTCCGGAGAAGCCGCAGCGGGACGTGCTGCTGTTTCTGTTGCAATACGCCCCGTTACGTGACTGGCAGCATGACATCCTCGCCATCATTCGGGACGAGGCCTATTACTTCGCTCCCCAGGGGCAGACGAAGATCATGAATGAAGGCTGGGCCAGCTATTGGCACTCGACCATCATGACCCGCCACGGCCTGACCGATGCGGAAATCATCGACTATGCCGACCATCATTCCGGAACGATGGCGATGAGTCCGCAACGGCTGAATCCCTATAAGATCGGGATCGAACTTTTCCGCGACATCGAATAGCGCTGGAACAAAGGTCAGTTCGGCATGGAATGGGAGGAATGCCACAGCGACGAAGAACGACGGGCCTGGGACAAGCAACTGGGTTTGGGGCGGGACAAGATCTTTGAAGTCAGAAAGATTCACAACGATCTCACGTTCATCGACGCATTTTTGACCGAAGACTTCTGCCGCCGCCACAAGATGTTCAGCTTTGCTTACAACGACAGCTCAGGGAACTACGAAGTGGCCTCCCGGGAATTTCAGGCGATCAAAAAGCAGTTGCTGGCGAATTTGACGAATCATGGCCGCCCGTTCATCTTCGTTAAGGATGGAAACTACGCCAATCGAGGCGAGCTCTATCTTCAGCACGACTATCAGGGAGTCGAGCTGAAGCGGGATTACGCGATCGACACGCTGGTCAATCTGCAGATGATCTGGGGGCGCCCCGTTCACCTCGCAACCACGATCGACGACAAGGACGTCAAGCTGACTTACGACGGGCACCGTCACGAAATCAGTCCCGCTTGAACGTTCAGCTGAGGATAAGGACGAGACTCATGGCGCCACCACGCCTCACTCGGCTGGACGGATTTCCCCGATGGACTGTCCGACGGTCACGGTTTCCCCGGTCAGCCCCGGTCGTTCAATCAGCGTCCCTTCCGCGTCCGCATCCAGTGTGAAGACGACTCCCTGCATCAGGAGTTCAGCAATCCGCTCACCCGGGATCACCTGTGCACCATTTGGGACCATCCACATCAAGAAGGTGATCGTCGCATCCTCGACTCCAAGTTCTGGAATCAGGACAGGAATTGAGTCGGAAGAGAACGCGTCTTGATTCATTTTGTAGAAATTGCTTAAAACCCGCTGACATTGATTTCGCAGTCATCTGCCACAGCAAGCGATTCACAGGAGTGCCTCGGCGTCATCCTGCCTGCTCGCTGCTGGGAATTGATTCTAGAGCAGTTTGCTCTGCAGGTGTCCGCGCAACGTGGTTTTCGACAGGAAAAATGCTGTACGCCCCGTGCGGAGACGTGGAGTTCATTCTGCAATGTCCTCCAGATCATACCGCGGGGTGGTGGCCGTGTTCTTTCGACGGAGCTGACTTTTATTCAGCACTTTCGAATCCCGCCGAGTTCGTTACTGATGAGATCAATGAGCCTGTCAGAACTCGTCGGACTGGTCGCTCCCTGAGCTGGCGAGTCCTTATACGAAGGCAAGCAATGAGGATTGTCGGTTCTCAAGAAGAGAGCGGACTTCTGTGTTAGAGCAGGGATGTGAAGACATGTCAGATCGAATCATTCTTCCAGAAGTGAATCAGCGGGCCATCCAATGGAGGGGACAGAAGTCCTTTCTGGCCTGCTCCCTGCTGAGTCTGGCGATTCATTCGGGTTGCGGGGCATCATCTTCCGAGACAACGGACGCGTTTCGGGAAGTTGAAACCGTTGTCACAACGGATGTTGGTGACGAGGAGCAGACTGTCCTCCGCAGTGCCTCACGCGGCAGCGAAATCGAGCTTGCTTCTGCGACCTCTTTCTCGACACAGGAAACACAGGGATTCACTGGACCGGAGCAATTGCTGCAGGAGATCGCACGACTCCGGACCGCGCCGATTGACATGCTGAAGCAGCCCGTCCCCGGCAGACCAGGCGAGTATGCCGAAGTCCGCCTGACTCCAGAACAGATCGAACGGGAGAAGCAACTTCGCTGGACGCAGACCATCGAACTCGCGACTCGTATCATCGCCCGAACCCATCAGGATCCGGGACAGGAACAGGCATTCAACAGTGCGGTGCATTATCTGTCTGATGCACGCTCACATCTCGCCCTGACAGGAAAGCATGAACAGGCGACACTGCTGAGCCAGAACGCAGAAACACTTTTTCAGCGGGACCCGACGTCCTTTGCAGCGGTCGAATGTGCAACCCGCGTTCTGCAGCTGACACAAACTCTGGCTGGTCAGGGAGAGGCTCTCGACCCGGAATGGGTTCTCGCTTACGCACGTCAGGCCCGTATCTTTGGTGCAAACTTCCCGCAGGAATCACATCGGGCCGGGGTGAATGTGCTCGCGGCCGCCCGTATGTGCGAACGCATTGGTCAGCTTCAGGAAGCCGAGACCTGCCTCGCCTGGATCGAACAGTCGTTGCCACAGACTCCTTTCGCCGATCAGGCTGCTGGTCCGCTGCGGAGACTGCGACTCGTCAATGAGCCGCTGGTTGAGTTCGGCGGTTCAACTCTCGATGGCGGTTACCTGACTGTTGATCAACTTCAGGGAAAGCCGTTCCTGATTGCGTACTGGGCATCAAACTCGGATCAATTCCGCGCAGATCTCCCGAAGATCCAATCAGTTGTGCAGCAGTTTCGGGGACGCGTCGGTGTCGTGGGGGTCTGTCTGGATGCCGATGATGCCATGGCTCAGAAGTTCGTTCAGCAGGCACGGCTCGACTGGAAACAGGTCTTCTTTTCTGATCCGGGCCGACGGGGAGACGCTCATCCGATCGCTCGACATTATGGGGTCGTCGATACCCCACAATACTGGCTCGTGGATGCTCAGGGAGTCGTCAAAAGTGTGGACGTGAAGCTCGATGGTCTCGAGGATCAGCTCATCGAGTGCCTGAAATAGTCGAGTCTGTCAGAGATGAATACAGGAGCGGGGGAGTGAGCTCACAGTGAGACTCATTCCCCCGCTCTCGTTTGGTCTGGACGACTCGCTCCTCGATGCCTTGATCTTAGAGCGGATTGGCGTTGAAGGTGTCTCCCTGCCGGAGATCCCCGGTTTCGAGCCCTTTCTTGAACCAGCGGACTCGCTGTGCGGACGAGCCATGTGTGAAGGTCTCCTGTCGGGCATATCCTTGGGATCGCTTCTGCAACGTGTCGTCTCCAATCGCCTGCGCCGCGCGGATGCCTTCTTCGATGTCACCCTCTTCAAGAATTTTTCTGTCGACTTGAGCGTGATGGGCCCAGACTCCGGCAAGGAAGTCGGCCTGTAGTTCGAGTCTGACGGAGAACTCATTCTCGCTCATTTTTTGCAGCATTTGAGGCCGCAAATCCATCACTCCCATCAAGTTCTGAACATGATGTCCGACCTCGTGGGCAATGACATAAGCCTGGGCGAAATCCCCCGGCGCTCCAAACCGTCGGTCGAGTTCTTCGAAGAACGACAGGTCGATGTATACCTTACGATCCGCAGGACAATAGAACGGACCCGATGCGGCACTGGCGATTCCACATCCAGAGCGGACCTGTTGGCTGAAGAGAACCATGGGGGCGGGCTGATACCGCTCCCCCATTTGTGCGAACAGTTTTGACCAGACGTCCTCGGTGTCGGCGAGAATGACTGACGCGAAGTCAGCCTGTTGGTTTTCCTGTGGGTTTGGCTGCCGGGGAGCCCGTTGCTGGACGTTCTGCATCTGGTTGGCGACGAAGAATCTGAGGACTTGGCCCAGATCGCCGCCTGACAAGATAAATACCAGCAGCAGCATGATCAGACCGCCGCCACCTCCCATCGCCATCCGGCCAGGACCGGCGCTCCTCCGATCTTCGATGTTTCCGCTGCGCCGTCCGGACTGCCAGTTGACCATGTTGTTTCTCCGATTACACGATCGGTAACAGTGTCTGATTCTGTTTTTGCAGAAGTTCCCACGGCGTCAACTCGTGATCCCGAGACAAAATCGAGTCGACAAAGAAGTACAGGAGTTGACGGATTTCGTCAGATTCCACCGCATCCGCCGAAGCCTCTGCCCGCTGACGGGCTTTCTCTGCCAGAGCCTGTGCCTTCTCGAAAACCTGCAACGACTCGAAAAGCAGCACAAGTTGTTCCAATCGCTTGGGGTTGCTTCCCGGCTGCTCGAAAATCGATCGAATCTGCTTCTTCTGGGCCTCGCTTGCGGCCTCTAAGGCGAGTGCCAGGATTAATGTCGGGCGCAGTGCGAGCGCGTCCTGACCGGCGATCATTTTGTTGTGATCGTCTCCCTGCCAGTCCTGAAGGTCATTCAGAATCTGGAACCCAACCCCCAGCTGGCGGCAGAATTGAGAGATCGTCTGCCGATATGCCGAGACATCTCCGGCCATCCGGAACCCTGCGTAAAGCGCTGCTTCAAAGGCGGGCGAGGTCTTCAGAGCGTAAATCTGGAGCGCATCAAGTGGCGTAATGGTCCAGTCGGGCGACGCCTGCCATGCCATCTCCGCCCCTTGACCATCGCAAAGCTTCAGGTGGGCCTGTGCCATGGCTTCGACAATATCACCAGCAACATCAGCTCCGATGTCCTGTCGGGCTTCATTCACCAGCCGGTAGCCCATTCCAATGAGATAGTCGCCGATGTTAATGGCGGATGACGGGCCATACTTCCGGTGGAGCGTTTCGCGGCCATACCGGTAGAGATCGTTGTCCTGGATGTCATCATGGACGAGTGACGCCTTGTGGAAGGCTTCAATCGCCATCGCCACTTTCGACACTCCGGCTGAAAACGGCTGGGCTTGCGGGTCAACGCGTCCGTTTACGCATTCACCTCCTGCAGCTGCGTCATAGGCTGCGAGCGTGATAAATGGCCGGAACCGTTTACCGCCATTCGCCAGCCAGTCGAGGGCAACGTTCTCCGTCATTCCCAGCGGAGACAGGGCTCGTTCAGGAGTGTCACTGCGATGCCGGATCACAAGATCAGGATATCGGGTTGTGAAGAGATCCGTTGTCGCACGCATCAGCGAGATATAACTGCGCGTCATCGGTGCAGAGAGCGGTTCATACTTCTCGAGAACGTCCCAGACCCAGGCTTCATCCAGTGTCGTGTTCTTGCAGTCGCCTGAATGCAAAGGGACCGCATAGCTCGGGACTCCGGCGATCAGAACCTTGTCGATTGCCTTCTCGAGGACATTCAGGCACGCAACACCGAGAATCCCGTCGACGTATCCTTCGACGATGATCCGCAGGACGACCGGCGACCCCTCAGCAACCAGCACTTTATACCCCAGCTGTTCGGCACGAACTTTGTAGTCGGCGATCGAACAGGCCCCGCATTTTTCGCATTCGAGCCCAAACTGGCTGTATTCGGCGGGGCAACCCGCGGCATGCTTGAGGCAGTGTGGCAGCAGGAGGAGACGGCGTTCAAACGGGACGGAAATGAACTGCTGTTTCCAGAAAAAGTTCCCGATGAGCACCATCACAAAGCCGAGGAACTTTTCAGGTTCGTTGAGTCGCTGAAGAAGAGTGCGGCCCCAGCCTTCCAGATCGTTTCGCGAGAACGGCTTCGCTTTATCGAGCGAGCGGGCAAACTCCTCAGCGGCTGCCTTGATCCGCTCACGTGCTTCGAGCGTTTCGGGTACCAGTTTCAAATGGCTGGTACTTTTTCGCCGCGTTCGCTTTTGCGGGAGTGGATCCTCTTCGTCCGACGGAAATCGGGAACTCGCTGGCACGGGTGTCGACAGAGTGTCGTCATTCAGCGCGTCGGTGGTCAGATCCAGGGTGGGCTCAGCCATGCGAAGTGATCTCCGTTGCGAAACTGATCAGACCGGACCTGCTGCAACGCAGTCGCGGTCTGGATGGGGCAGACGGTCGTTGCACTGGACGCCCGTTCAATTCCGACCCCGGCGAAGGGACGGGCAAGGCAGGCTCGTTGCTGCGACTCGGCTGCAAAGCGGAATTGCACGGGCGACACGATCTGCTGTGAGCATGGCAACTGGAGCGCGATACCATGTTCAAAAACCTGTCAGAACAGGGAGATCAGACCACGACGTCAATTCGACCCGCTGCCCTGTGTAAAGCGGCAGCTGCAAAAATCAGCGGATACAGATCTTCAAAGTACCATAATTTCGCGAAATAAAAACCAATAGGAGCGGGTTCGAAAACTCGTCCCTCTTCCAGAGCCTGAACCAGCCATTTCAATCCGGCTGCAACCGCATCACCGGACCGGTCATCCCCCAGCAAGGCTTCCAGAGCCAGGGAAGTTTCTTCAACCGAGGAAGGACAGCCGTTCTGCCCACCCCAGCCGCCATCAGAATTCTGTGCCTGCCTCAGCCAGTTTAATCCCGACTGAGATTCCGGGCACTTTCCCTGACCAGTTTCGCGATAGGCAAGAAGTACCTTTGAGGTACCGTAAACAGGATTAGTGTCGTCGGGCGCATGCTGGTTTCCGAACCACAGCGGCAGCCACGAACCATCGGGTCGTTGCTGCTTCGCGAGATAGCGGAACCCTGAACTGACTGAGTGCCGGACCCAGTGTCCCAGTGGGAGCTGTTGGTCTGTCCGATGCAGAGCCCGGATGCAGTGGGCGGTGATGTCGCAGGAACTGCGGTCAAAGGGGAGTGTTCCCCAGCCGCGACAGAAGGTTGGCCAGCCGCCATCCCTGTTCTGAAGTCCCCGGAGCCAGAATGCTCCCCTTTGAATGGCTCGGGCGGTCGGTTCATCGAGGTCACCGTCGATGAGGTTCCAGAGTGCGAGAATCGCTCCCGGGGTGTCGTCCGCGTCGGGAACTCCGCCCGCGAGATCGGTCCAGGCCCAGCCTCCCGGGGCGGACTGAGTGTAAGGATGGATGGTCTGAAATTGTTGAGCGAGCAACCAATCCCGAACGCGTTCCCGTTCTTCCGCAGGGAGTGATCCTCGCAGAGCATTCACTGAAAGTGTTGTCACCCAGGTTGCGAGATTAGTATCGATGGGCCAACTGCCATCCGGCAGAACCGAAGCCACGATGAACTGGGAGCCACGAACCGCGACGGGATGATCGGCGAGCCCCTTCGCGGCCAGACTCATGGTGACGAAGCTCGTTAAGGGCGTCGCTTCCAGAAAGCCTCCCAGTGCCGGTTGGATCCGCGCAAGCACGCGGAGGCTGGGCGGGATGCAGAGATCGCGAAGTCCCGCATAAAGTGAGTTCGCTGGACGCTGAAAATGGTGCCGCGCCTGACCGATGGCGATCAGAGCCGGCAACGCATAGCTGACCACCGGCAACTGCATTGCCGCATAAAAGCGGGCAGGCACGCAGGCGAGTTCAAACGGAAGAGCAGGAACGTCGCTCCAGGGAACCATCCCGGCCAGAGCACAGTGTGTCAGGATCGGGACCGAAAATGTTTTGTCGGTTCCATATCGGGCGACCATTCCGGGGATGCTGTCAGCTGATTGTGCATAAACCTCTGATCGCTGAAAGAATGCGGCCTGGCGAACCGAGTCCCCCCGCGTTGCAAGGAACGCTCCCTGCACGAGGAGCGTTGTCGAGATGTTGCTCAAGCTTTTAACCGTGTCGCCCCAGCCTCCATCTGAATTCTGATGTCGCAGCAGCCACTCGAGCCCACCGTCAATCAGTTTTTCCCAACTGATCCGCTGGGGTGATGGAGGAAGACTGCCCGGTGACTGGCTGGGTAACGGCGTCACTGTATTCGGGACGGCCGCGTGCCGCTTCATCTGCTCAAGCGCCATGACGGCGGTCGCCGTGGACAATGCGGATGCCGAAAGTGATCCTGTCCAGCAGCCGTTTGTTCCCCGGCGATTCAGAAGTTCCTGTCGAACCTGCTCCCAGGCGCGCTGCAGCCGATCCTCAGTGGGGCGTTCCATTCGTTCCGATCATGCTGAGCTGGAATAAGACAGATTTGCTTTTTGATCTGCCCGTTCTTGCCACGCGGAATTGAGTCTTTTGTCAACCGAAACGCGCGTTGCACGGGCAGACGGGAGAGCAAACTGCTCTAGCTGGGTTGCTGTTCGGCAAGGCGGGAGAAGATCATACGACCTGCACTGTTTTGAAGGACACTCGTGACGACGGTGTCGACCTCTTTGCCGATCTCGCGGTTGCCGTGCTCGACCACAACCATGGTGCCGTCATCGAGATAACCGACTCCCTGACCGAGGCCTTCCCCTTCTTTGATAATGCGAATGCGGACGTGTTCGCCGGGGATGAACCGAGGCTTCAGAGCGTTAGCGACTTCGTTCAGATTAACGACGTCGACCCCTTGAACGCTGGCCAGCTTGTTCAGGTTCACATCGTTCGTAACCAGTCGACCATTCAATTCGCGAGAGAGGTCAACCAGTCGCTGATCGACAGTTTTCTCCGGGGAGCCCTTCGATTCAAGAACGCGAATCTCGACCTTGGGGTCCTGCTGCAGTTTCTTCAGAACGTCAAGTCCGCGACGACCTCGGCCCCGGCGGAGTTTGTCGTGGCTGTCAGCAATGTCCTGAACTTCCTGCAGAATGAACTGCGGAACCACGAACTCGGAGTCGACGATATGCGTTGTGACCATGTCCGAGATCCGACCGTCGATCAAAGCACTTGAGTCGAGGATCAATGGGCGTCCCCCCTTCAGTTCACGGGAGAACTCGACGTAAGGAATGACCAGACGGAACTGGTCCTTCGTCTGCAGCAGGAATGTGATGCTCAGGTAAGGCATCACCAGCAAGGTCAGAAGAGAGAACGCCGTGTAATAGCCGTTCCCTTCATTCTGAAAGAGATCCTGCATCGTAAACAGTGGTCGCATTGCAAGGTTGAACAGATATGCCAGCAGGACCCCGATCAGTAAGCCGAAATAGACGGCGGAGACGATGTCGACCCGCTTCTGGGGAATTAAAACATCCACCAGCAGGACGCACATCGTAATCAACGTCATCACGCAGAAGCTGATGACAGGGTATTCCTGCATCGTCTGGGGAGCAGCGTTGCTGGTGAACATGAATGTTGCCAGCGCTCCGACGCAGATGAGGATGTACAGAGCGCGGATGATGAGTAACAGCATGTGCGTCTTGCAGGGCTGAAGGAGAGAAAACAGGCGGTCTGTCTTGGTCTGGTCAAATCGAACCAGGTGTCTCGGTTTTACGGGACAGTGTTCTCAGCAATATTTCTGCAGCATTCGACGTCAATGACGTGGGCCTCCAGTTCAGCTCATCAGTAGAACTGGCTGTCGCCGGACCCTGAGCGGAGTTCTGCCCGAGGTGACCCCGCGCTTCCCCTGGTTCTCCTCCGGCGAGAATGGGACTCAAAATAATTCGGATCCGGCATTGCTCTTGGCGGTGCCTTGGTTTCGGCCACCGGCCAGGAATCCCGCGCCTGTCTGATTTCGTTTGGCGATGGGGCATCAGGTCCGCACAGAACCCGTGTGGGGGGAGATCAGATGCGGTTGAATGTGTGCCGAAGCCTCTCTGTCATCAGACGCGTGCATCATAGAGCGGAAAGATTCTGCCTGCCAGCAGTCGCTGAAAGCGGGAAACCTAGAAAACAAAAATTGCCCGTCCCGAGTTGGGACAGGCAATTGAGGAATTTGTGAACTGATTCACCCGGGAAACCCTGAGCAGATTCTCTTCGCTCGTCAGTTATGACTGAGCTGACGAGGATTCTGTCTTCGGTTCAGTGGTTGGTGGCTCGAAGCGGGGAGCTTTCCACTGCTGGTCGTCGCTCTCCACTGCCGGGCGAGCTGCTGTGCTTGACTGTGAGTAGTTTGTCGAGCCGGGGTTACGGATTTCGTCTTCGATTCCGTTCATTCCCTTCTTGAACTCAACAATTCCCTTGCCGAGGCTGCGTGCCACTTCTGGGAGTCGCTTGCCGAACAGCAGCAAAGCGATGATCCCAACGATGATCATTTCTGGCGTTCCGATTCCAAACATGGCAGCACCTTTAGTTTCTGGCGGGAAAGCTGACTGGGCAGCAGAGTGACAGGTCTACAAAAGCATCTGACCCGCAGGGAACCGTTATGAGCACACGAGTGCCTGTCCCGGGCAAGGCGGGTCATTTGCACTCGATTTGATCCACCCACAGCATGAGCGAACCGGTTGAGCAAAAGTAATCATAAGCCGGGGTGAGCGCATGTCAAATGCAAACCGTTTCGCCCTCCCAGGCAGGTCCATAATTGTCGGGACTTCCTGTAAAACGGGACCTTACGGAAATTTGGTTTCTGATCGGGTGTTCAGGTGAGGGTCTAAGTCCTGCAGGTGTTTTGGGAAAACGGCGCCGAACGTGAGGTGAGCAACTCCCGCGGAACGCTTGACCGTCGAAACCCATCCGATTACAGTTCTCGATTCCTTACTCGTCCCCCCGCAACGGTAGTGCCGGGGGAGGTGCCTTCACAGGTGCCCCTTTTTGAACTGAAAAGACGCGATACACGGTTCCATGCCGACAATCAATCAGTTAATCCGCAAGCCTCGCAAGAAGCAGACTTCCAAGACGAAGACGCCACTGCTGGAAGGCGCTCCACAGAAGCGTGGGGTCTGTTTGCAGGTTCGTACCATGACTCCGAAGAAGCCGAACTCGGCTCTTCGAAAGATCTGCCGCGTGCGGTTGTCGAACGGCAAGGAATTGACCGCTTACATCCCCGGGGAAGGCCACAACCTGCAGGAGCACTCGATTGTGCTCGTTCGCGGTGGTCGTGTTCGCGACTTGCCAGGGGTTCGATACAAAGTCATCCGCGGGGTTCTGGATACTCTCGGCGTGCAGAAGCGCCGTCAGGCCCGCAGCCGTTACGGGGCCAAGCGTCCTAAGTAATCCGGCTCGAAGAGTAAGAGTGGTTTCTGCCGCTGGTTCGCGGCGGATTTCGCTCATTGCATGACGTCGGCAATGGTGCCGATGGAGTAAGAAGGGCCTGTTGTGCAGGCCTTTGGGTGCCTCGGGTGCCGTCTGAATTCCGTGCTCCTGTCTGAAATGACTGCTGAAAGAGAACAATGGCGAAGAGTTTTACTGCGAGCAAAACACAGCTGAAGCCGGATCCTCGCTACGGATCGAAGCTGGTCACGAAGTTCGTGAACTGCCTGATGTATGACGGCAAGAAGAGCGTGGCCTTCGGCGTGTTCTATGACGCCATGGAGATCATCGAAAAGAAGATCACCGACGTTTCTCCTGCAGAAGTTTTCGCTCAGGCGATCGAAAACGTGAAGCCGCATATGGAAGTCCGTTCCAAGCGAGTCGGGGGAGCCACCTATCAGGTTCCGACTCAGGTCGGAAGCCGACGCCAGCAGGCTCTGTCGATCCGCTGGATTCTGGAAGCTGTTCGTGGCCGTAAGGGTCGCCCGGTTGCTCAGTCTCTCGCCGACGAATTCATTGCAGCCTATCGTCGTGAAGGGACTGCAATGACCAAGCGTGAAAACGTCCACCGTATGGCAGATGCGAACCGCGCATTTGCTCACTTCGGCTGGTAATTTCGATCGCATTCCCGGTTTACCGGGCAGCTGAAATCAAGTTGAATTGTCGTTTAGCTGCACACTGAAACTGTGCAGCTAAACTTGTTTTGAGACCTTGGTCTTTCGCTTTTGACTGCTGGTCGAACTTCAATCTCGGTCGCTCCCCAGCTTTCCTGACCTGCTCGCCCGATGGTGATGACGATGCCGTTTCCAATTGAAAAGCTCCGCAATATCGGAATCGTTGCTCACATTGACGCGGGCAAGACCACGACGACAGAGCGAATTCTGTTTTACGCCGGCGCGATCCATAAAATGGGAAACGTCGACGACGGAACGACCGAAACGGATTTCGATCCGGAAGAAGCCAAGCGCGGCATCACCATTTATTCCGCAGCGGTGACCTGCCAGTGGAAAGATGTCCGCATCAACTTGATTGATACACCAGGGCACGTCGATTTTACGGCCGAGGTGGAGCGAAGTCTGCGAGTCCTCGACGGTGCGGTTGTTGTCTTTAGCGCTGTCGAAGGGGTCGAAGCTCAGAGCGAGACAGTTTGGCGGCAGGCTGATCGATATCATGTTCCGCGGCTCTGCTTCATCAACAAGATGGACCGAATCGGAGCCAGCTTCGAGCGAACGCTTGGGCAGATGCGGAGCCGTCTGAAGGCCAACCCGGTTCCACTGACAATTCCCATCGGATCGCAGCACGACTTCGTGGGAATCATCGATCTGATTCGCCGGAAAGCTCTTTACTTTGACGCCGCCCAGCAGGGGCGAGTCATCCGGGAAGAGGAAATTCCCGAGGAACATCAGCTGATCGCGGAAGAGTGGCGATCAAAGTTGATCGACGTTCTCGCCGAGCGCGACGATGCCGCAATGGAGCAGTTCTTCGCTGAGGGAGATCTGCCGGAAGAGACCATTCACCGCCTGCTTCGTGAAGCCACGATTGCCGGTGAACTGCAGCCGACCTTCGCCGGAACGTCACTGCACTATATTGGAGTGCAGCCGATTCTGGATGGAGTGGCTCGTTATCTTCCGAGTCCGCTGGATATTCCGCCTGTGAAGGGCATCAATCCCAAGCCGAAGAAGAATGCTTCACCTGAAGTTGAACTTCGTGCAAGCAATGATGAGCCACTTGCGGCGTTGATCTTCAAGATTGTGGCCGACAAGCATGCCGACTTGTGTTTTGTGCGAGTGTATTCCGGTGTCCTGCGGTCAGGGACTCGCCTTTTGAATCCTCGAACAGGCAAGAAGGAGTTCTGCAGTCAGATGTGGCACATCCAGGCGGATGCCCGCGAGAAGATCGAGACCGATTTTGTCGAAGCGGGTGATATCTGCGGGATCATTGGTCCCAAGGATGTTGTCACTGGCGATACGTTGTGTGAACAGCAGGAGCAAGTGCTGCTTGAATCGATCACCTTCCCTGAGACTGTGATTTCGATGGCGGTCGAACCTGAGACAAATGCCGATCGCAAAAAGCTTGAAGATGCTCTCGCGCGGCTGGGGCGTCAAGACCCCACCTTCAAAGCGAAGATCAACGAAGAAACCGGCCAGACGATTATCTCAGGGATGGGTGAACTTCACCTTGAGATCCTTAAGGAACGTCTGCAGCGAGACTTCAATCTGAATGTTCGCGTTCACAAACCGCGAGTTTCGTATCGCGAAACAGTTCGTGAGACATCCGAAGCGGAAGAAATTTTCCAGCGTTCCATCAATGGGGAAACGTCTTACGCCAGCGTTCGCGTCAAAGTGGAACCATTCGAGTCCGAGCAGCCGATCACCGTGATTTCGCTGGTGCCAGCTGATTCCATTCCGGCTGAGCTTGATCGGGCGGTTCGCGAAGCGGTCAAGGAATCCGCACAGTCAGGCGGACGGCTGGGGTATCCGATGATCAAAACCAAGATCACGATCCTCAGCGTCGGTTACCGGCAGGGTGAAACCACAGAAGAAGCAATTCGTGCTGCGGCGACTCACGCTGTTCAGAGTGCACTCAACAAGGGTGAGATTGGCCTGCTCGAACCAATCATGAAGCTTGAGGTTGTGACACCGAGTGAATTCGTAGGGAACATCCAGGGTGACCTGAATCAGCGTCATGCCCGTATCTTCGCGAGTGAGAATCGGGACCACCTGACGGCATTGCAGGCGGAAGTTCCTCTCGCCCGGATGTTCGGGTATTCATCTCATGTTCGCAGCCTGTCACAGGGGCGGGCTTCGTTTTCAATGGAGCCACTGAAGTACGACCTTGCCCCCAAGTCGGTTCTCGAGGAAATGCTCGGCTAACGGATGTTCGAATTTCATCTGGACCATACTGATTCCAACTCGCAGGCTCGGCTGGGACGTTTCGTCACTCCGCACGGCGTTGTCGAGACGCCGGTGTTTATGCCGGTGGGAACGCGCGGCACCGTCAAGGGTGTCTGGCCGCATGAGCTGAAGGCCATTGGATCTTCAATGATCCTGGCGAACACTTATCACCTCGCGCTTCGGCCGGGGGAAAGTGTTGTGCGTGATCTCGGAGGCCTTCACGGCTTTATGAACTGGGATGGCCCGATTCTCACCGACAGCGGTGGATTTCAGGTCTTCAGTCTCGCCGAGCTTCGACAGATGGGTGACGATCGTGTCATCTTCAAGTCTCACATTGACGGCAGTTTGCTTGATCTGTCCCCGTCGCGGGCAATGCAGATTCAGGAAGATCTCGGCGCCGACGTCATCATGTGTCTCGATGAATGTCCGCCGCATGACGCTCCGATGTCGAAGCTCGAAGCGGCTGTCGAGCGAACCACTCGCTGGGCGCGGATCTGTCGGGACAGTCACAAGCGAAGCGATCAGGCCCTGTTCGGCATCGTCCAAGGGGCGACCAGCCCGCAAATGCGAGAGCGGTCGGCGATGGGATTGCTTCCACTTGAGTTCCCTGGGTATGCCATCGGCGGACTCAGCGTCGGGGAGGCGCCAGCGGAGATGTACTCCACTCTCGATGTCACCGTTCCGTTCCTCCCAGTGAACAAGCCTCGTTATCTGATGGGGGTGGGGCGCCCCATCGACATCATCGAGGCGGTTCTCCGCGGGGTCGACATGTTCGACTGCGTGATGCCGACCCGGAATGCACGCAATGCAACCGCCTTCACAAGTAACGGGATTGTGAAGATGCGGAATGCTAAGCATCAGCGGGATTTACGTCCGCTTGATGAGAATTGTGCCTGTCCCACATGTCAAAGTTTCAGTCGGGGTTATCTCCGGCATCTCTTCCATGTCGGCGAAATGCTGGGACCGATGTTGCTTTCGGTCCATAACCTTGCCTATTACCAGCAGCTTGTCCGGGACCTCAGGGTGGCAATTAAGTCAAACTCCGCGCAAGAGTTTCGGCTTGACCATCTTGCCCGTATGGCGACCAATCTCTAAACTAGTCGCTTTTGTTTTGAACTGCTGACTCATGTTGGCAGAGAAATGAGGGGGCAGTTTTTCAAGCCTGCCTCACGCTGATCAGGTCAATCATGATGTTGATGAGTTTTGAGATCGCCAGTCTTCTCGCTGCGGATCCGGCACCTGCGCCGGCAGATCCGGGGCCGGGACAGTTCATGATTTACATGATCGGCGGACTCGTCATTTTCATGATCGTGCAGATGTTGTTCGGTCGGACGGAATCCAAAGAACGGAACCGTCGCGAGCAGATGATTGCAAATTTGAAGAAGAACGATCCGGTCGTGACAATCGGGGGCATTCTCGGCCAGGTCGTGAGTGTGTCGGAAGATAAGCGAGAAGTGACCCTGCGCGTCGATGACAATACGCGGATCAAATTCCAGGCGGGCGCGATTCGGGAATCTCTTGTTCCTCCCCCTTCAAAAGAAAATGAGAAGGGGAAGGCCAGCTCCTGAGCGACGTGTCTCCACGTCGTGAGTTGTGTTTGTCTTTCCGATCAGGCGTGCCCGCTGTTGCCTGAAATTGTTTGAGTTGAGTCAGGTGTCGAGATACCTGCGGAATGTCGGTTCTCTGCGTAGGCGGAGGTCTGGCGTTCTCCGGCGAGCACCTGCAGTTGCCCAATGGAAGTATCGGTCACTTCAACGCGGCACGATGCCGGCAAAGAGAACAGGGACGGAGTAACCCGGGATGAATTCGCTCAGTATGAACCTGCTGCTCGCCGCTGAAGAAACGACGCTCGAGGCCGCCGGAGCCACTGCTGCCCACGATAGCCGAGGGATTTTGGTCTTTTTGGCCATCGTCGCTCTGGTTGTGGTCCCCTTTGCTCTGGGGAGCCTGATCGCTCGCCTCCTGAAGATGAGAGAGTATGCCACGAAGATTGGCATCGTTCTCTTCACCATCACACTGGCCCTCTGGCCGTTCGTCTCAGAAACGATCAAGACCGGCAATCCGTGGAATGCCATCAGTCTGGGGATCGATCTGGCCGGGGGAACGAACTTGGAGTTCGCCGTCAACCGCCCGGAAGCTGAAGCGACCGGCAAACAGATCACCAACGACGTCATGGAAAAGATGGTGGGTGCCGTCAGCCGACGTGTGAATCCCACCGGAACTGAGGAAGTCAGCGTCCGCCGTGTCGGTGCCGACCGAATCGAAGTGATCGTCCCCGGTGCCGATCAGGAAAAGGTCGAATCTACCAAGCGCAAGATCGTCGACCTCGGTAAGCTCGAATTTTCGGTCCTCGCTAACGACATGGACCATGCCGATCTGATCCAGCTGGCCGATCAGCAGGGTGACAAGGTCAACGAGATTACTCGCAATGGTCAGCTCGTCGCCAAGTGGCGTCCCGCTGCTGTCGACAAGAAGAATGGCGAGCCCAAGGTTCACCCGGGCGACCGCGTTCACTACCGCACGGTTGAACGTGACGGTCAGCAGGTCATGCAGTATCTGGTCGTCGTTGATCCAGATCCGAAGAAGCGAATTGACGGTGATCTGCTGCAGAGCGTTCGTGAAACCATCACCGATCGCGGTCTGGCGGTCGGGTTCACGTTCAACAATCGCGGCGGTCATCTGATGCAGCAGCTGACCTCACGTTACGAGCCGCGAAGTGGTGCTGATTACAAGACCCGCCTCGCTGTGCTCCTGAACGAAGAAATTCACTCGGCTCCAACGATTAACGCCATCATCGGTTCAACCGGGGTGATTGAAGGTTCGTTCACTCAGCAGGAAATTGACGATCTGCTGGGGGTCCTGAACGCCGGGGCTCTGCAGGTTCCGCTGTATCGCACACCAGCGAGCGAATTCACCGTCAGTCCGCTGCTCGGGATCGACGTGCAGAAGAAGGGCGTCACGGCAATGACCGTCGCCATTATCGCAGTCTTCGCGATTACCTTGATCTACTACTTGGTTCCAGGTTTTGTCGCTGACATCTGTCTCGCGCTGAATCTGATTCTGGTCCTCGGTGCAATGGCCCTGATCGATGCGACATTCACACTGCCCGGCTTCGCCGGTCTCGTGCTGAGTATCGGGATGGCGGTTGACTCCAACGTGCTGATCTTCGAGCGCATGCGAGAAGAGCGTCAGCGTGGGGCCAGCCTGCGAATGGCGATTAAGAACGGTTTCGAGAAGGCCTTCGGAACAATCTTTGACTCCAACGTCACGACCCTGATCACCGCCGTCGTTCTCTACTATGTGGGAACAGAGCAGGTGAAGGGGTTCGCCGTCACACTGTTCATCGGGATTGTGATCAGCATGTTCACAGCCGTGTATGTCGGACGACTGCTGTTCGATATCGCTGAGCGGAAGCGCTGGATCACCGACGTCAAGATGCTCAACATCGTGCCAACCACCAACTTTGACTTCATGGGCAAACGCCGAGCGGTCGTTGCGGCATCTCTGCTGATCATGGTCGCCGGGCTGGTTCTGGTCGGCATTCGCGGAAAAGACAATCTCGACATTGACTTCCGCGGGGGCTCAATGGTGACCTTCCGGTTCGTCGGGGATGCTCCGAGTGCCGATGAAGTGCGTGCTGCCCTGGACAAGAAGTTCGAGAAGTCACTTTCTCTTGAACGACTGACCCTCGGTGAAGGGGATGGCAAGACCGTCCTGTT
>JAEZFD010000011.1 GCA_023417655.1 Planctomycetota bacterium
GGGGAAGACATTTGCCTTCACCTCCGGGGTGCCCAAGCTGATGGGAACCCCGCGGACATTTCAGCAGTATGGGGAGTCAGGGCTCTGGTTGTCGGATGCGCTGCCTCACCTACAGGGGGTCGCTGACGACATCTGCATGATCAAGTCGATGACGACCAACGAGTTCAATCATGCCCCCGCTGAACTCTTCGT
Organism: Planctomycetota bacterium; assembly: GCA_023417655.1. Classification (GTDB taxonomy): domain Bacteria; phylum Planctomycetota; class Planctomycetia; order Planctomycetales; family Planctomycetaceae; genus Planctomicrobium. The sequence continues at coordinate 193 of JAEZFD010000011.1, forward strand.
CCTCACCGGATCCCCGCGCCCCGGCCGACCGTCACTCGGTTCCTGGGTGACCTATGGCCTTGGATCAGAGAACGACAACCTGCCTGGCTTCGTGGTCCTGATCTCCAGCGGTGTGCAACCAAACGGCGGCAGGAACTCTTATGGAAGCGGTTTTCTTCCGTCTGTCTTTCAAGGAGTGCAGTGTCGTTCTCAGGGAGATCCTGTTCTTTACGCGAGTGATCCGGTCGGCATGTCACGTGACCTGCGTCGTGAGTCACTCGATGCGCTGCGTGATCTGAATGAACTTCAGGCACAGGAACTCGGGCATCCGGAAACGATCACCCGGATCGCTCAGTACGAACTCGCCTTCCGGATGCAGATGTCAGTTCCCGAGGTCATGGACATGACCCGCGAGCCTAAGCACATTCTCGAAGCCTATGGTGCTGTCCCCGGGGAAGCCTCATTCGCCAACAACTGCCTGCTGGCGCGCCGCCTGGCAGAACAGGGTGTCCGCTTCATCCAGCTGTTCGACTGGGGCTGGGACTTCCATGGAACCAGCGCTGACTCGGCCATCGAGGACGGACTGACAAAGAAGTGCCGGTCCATGGACAAGCCAGTCGCGGCATTGATCAACGATCTCAAGCAGCGAGGAATGCTGGAGGACACTTTGATCGTCTGCGGCGGAGAGTTTGGGCGGACCCCCTTCCGTGAGGGCCGCACCGCTAACAGCAAACTACTTGGCCGCGATCATTACCCGGACTGTTATTCGATGTGGATGGCCGGAGGCGGAGCCAAACCGGGCCTCAGCTATGGCTCGTCAGATGAACTCGGCTTCTCCGTCGCGAGTGACAAAGTCCACATCCACGACCTGCAGGCGACGATCCTGCACCTGCTCGGCTTCGACCACACCCGCTTCGTCTATCGCTTCCAGGGAAGAGACTTCCGCCTGACAGACGTCGAAGGCCACGTTGTCGATGCTCTGCTGGCGTAGAGCTCTCCGATCGCTGTCATCGAATCGGTCACCTACGACCTGCCGGATGTCGGGTCAAAGATTGAAATCAAACTGTGCAGCCTCTTCACTGACAGCGGCTCGCAGCGGGCTCTCGGTCGAATACTTAGCAAAAGCGGGGTCGCCCGGAGTGGCCGCATTTTCAACCTCGGCCTCCCCCCCCATCTTGTAAATCGACACAACATACTCGCCGGGATAGACGTTGTCGATTGTATACCGCCCGTCTGCTCCAATCGTGCCTTGGCGAAACCGATCGCTGGTCGGCAGGCCTGGTACTGGAGCGACCGCGAAGTAGGAGATCGTCGCGTCTGCCACAGGCTTCCCTTTCAACTGAATTTGACCGGTAACCTTCACAGGTTTTGGGAGCGCTGGTCCGTTCGAGCATCCGAATGAGCACGCCAAAGTCAATATGGCGATTCCAAGTCCTCTCCGAATGAGTGCAAGAGTTAACACCGGCAACGACTCAAGCGGGTAAATTTTCATGTTTCTGCCTCATGAGAATGAAGGAGAATGCCACTGGAATTGAATTCGGCAATAGATCAGAAACAGCAAGTATCGATCGCGCAAATGGTAGGCGAACGGACTCGGACTGGCGGTGGCGTCGAATTGAATCGCTACGAACGGGCCCAGCAATCCACTTAACAGGGAGCAGTTTGCGAGATCGGTCCCGTCCGCCTCAGATTGCCTAGTATTCGCCCACTACGTCGTTAGTTTGAGGGGTTGCCAGAGCCCTCCACGTTCCACCGTGGACGCTGTCACTGATAAACCGAACGGAACCGTCCATCAGGAGCCCATGTACTCCACCGGTGTGGGCACTGCGAGCTGTTCCGTAGCTTACGTTATCTTGAACATAAGTGACCGCAGGGCTGTTCGGCGTCGCATTCACCAGGGGGGAAAACTCTGTGCTTCCATAATAAGGACGATACCAGCTCGATCCATATGAAAAATTCGCAGGGAGGGCGCCTGGCATTCTCGCAGCAAACTCCGAGAAGGCGATCGTGTTGCTCAGTCCATCGCTGATGTTTGTCAACTTCATCTGCGGGTCGTATCGCGCAGACGTTTCTGCGACTAGGAGTCCCCAGCGTGACGCAAAGAGACCATTGGTCGCCGCTGAACCGTGGATCCCACAAAGGCCGTGGCCGTGTGCCGTCCCGGCCATCGGGTAATTGTGATAGGCCGCCGTCGGCCATCCATTATAGCTGGGAGGTTCAACCGCACTGGGACAGATGAATCCCGAAATCTTTGTTTCCCAGATTGCCCTGTTTTTCACATCGCCGGGGAGAACAGTCATGTCGATCTTCTGATACAGAGCGGACTGGTCAATGTAAGGCAGCAGCATGGTGTGGAATGTATGAGCAAACTCGCCATTGTCTGTTTCACAACAACATGAACGCCCCCTGGTGTGATTCACTCCCCGTGGGATCACACCGCTGGTTACGTCCAAATAGTTATGCATCGCCAACCCGATTTGTTTCAGGTTGTTCTTACATTGCGAACGACGGGCGGCTTCGCGGGCCTGCTGCACAGCAGGAAGGAGTAACGCGATCAGAACGGCGATGATCGCGATGACAACAAGAAGCTCAATGAGAGTAAACCCCGATGCAGCGAGACATCTTGTTGAATTTTTCGTTCCATCAGCGTTTCGATGGGTAGAGAGATCAGGGCGCATGGGTGGTGGCTCCGCTAGATACGCAGGCATGATGCAAGACAAAGAAGCGAGAATCGCGGAAGTCGTCTTGAGCAATTGACTTCACTTATAAGATCAAGTCGATATTAACAATATGCGAGTCTGATGCTACAAATTGCTTCAAAAGACTTTGCAATGCCGCATTGCATTGTATGCAATATCAACCTGCGCAGCCCTGCAAAATGTTTATCCAATTTCGCAAATCACTGCGAGACCCCTTCCTCCTCAAGCTTCCCTAAACAGCAAAGCCTGACGACAGGCTGGCGCTCACGATTTGAGGCGGTTTAGTAATCGTCGAGATTCTGCCCTCCGAAGTCGAAAGGGCGGAATAGCTCGCGATTTCGTATCAATTAAGGCGTCAGTTCGAAGGTCAGGCCATAGAGATCGCCTGCGACAGAAGCAGTATCGCAATAGAAAATGGCGAGCCAGCGGCGGCCTCCGAGCGGGGTCAGCCAGGCTGATTTGGCGGTGATATCTTTCTCGAACTCAGGTGAGCAGCGGGCAATGTCTCCGCGGTGATGCCACCGCAGTTGATTCAGATCGCAGTGATACAGTGCGATCCGGCCTCGAACGAGATTGGCCCCGTCCGCATGAATCCGCTCAGGCAGTAATGCAAGCAGATGACGGGAATTCATTGGATCGACTGCCAGACATGGGTGTGGATCAGCCTGAGGAGCTGGATCCTTCGACAGAATGCCCGGTGCAGAGATATCCCACTTCCCTCCCTGATCGCGAGGGGCAATCTGCACAAATGTGTTGGGGTCGGTGCGGACGAGCCCGACGAACTGTTCACCGGTATTAATCAGCGTCGGCTGAGCATGCTGCAGCTGCGATGCAAAGGGGACTGCTCTCGCAGGGCTCCAGTTCAAGCCTCCGTCCGTCGACCTTGCTTCCCAGATGGAATGAGAGTTTTCATGAGGACGGCGAGGTGCGAATCCAAAGGCGAGAAGTCCTTTGTTGGGAACCTGCAGAATCCCCCCAAAGACCGTTTCCACCTGATTGCGGTGCCAGGCCGACAGATTCACAGGCTGCCAACTGACACCCTGATCTGACGATCGCCAGCCATTCACCGGAGCAGACGACTTCTTGTCGGTCGCCTGCGACAACAGGATGACACTTCCATCGGGAGCCAATCCCAGGGCGAACTCAGTCGCAGCAACGTACTCGGCATCAGCGGCATCACTGCGAAGTGAACGGAGCGGACCAAACTTTGCTCCGCCGTCTGTCGAAACCGCGACCGAGGGAACGCCTCCACGAGTGGGATCCGAAGCATTTCTTGCCAGGACCGCGACGATGATTGGACCTGCGGGAGTCACGACGACTTTAGGAGCGGCGAATCGGACTTCGATCCCGTTCTGTTGAGCCGGGATGATCGAGTGGGCCAGACCGAAGTCGCCGATCGATGGCATTCCGTCAGCAATTGACGGACTGGCATTCTGAAGAAAGAACGCGAATACCAGAAGATTACGAATCCAGCCCCGCATCAGTCACTCCGCGTCGGCAATGATGTGAATTCAGAGGAATGCTCAGCCTGCGAACTCTTCTGGTTCCCATTCAATTCCGGTAAAGAGTCCTGCAGCGGTCCAGTCCCGAAACCATTCCTGCACATGTTCAGGGGTGAGCGTTTCTGGTTGCTCTGCCAGACAGATTGCCGATCCCAAAGCGAGCGGTAAAGTCCGGCCCGCCCGCAGTTCTCCGATCATTCTGTATTGAACCGGTGACACCGCGAGACGGCGTACCACATAGTCTCGACGATACACGATCAGACAGGTCTCCTCAGGTTCTGGAATCGTGACCTCTTCCCCGGCTCTGACCTGCGAAATGACCTGATGGACCGGAAACAAAAACTTCGCCTGCCGCAATGATCGCGCAAACTTAAGTCGAATTTCACCGCGACGCTGCATAGGGACACGTTGCAGGTCTTCCGTGGAGAGCATCAACTCTCCTTCATCGCCCGGCCCGTCGAACACTTCCGCGTAGAGACGTTCAAGACGCGCGATCTCTATCAGGAAGTCTGCCCAGTCCGGGAGCGTCTCTTCAGGTGCCTTCTCCGGTCGGGTCGCTCGCAGTGATTCTGCGAACTCCCGCCCCAGATCATGGAGGTTGTAGCTGCCAGGCGGAGTTCGCTGGAGATAGCTGACCACAAATCCGGCGAAGGCGTCATCACCTACGAAATGTCGGACGGTCGGAAATTCGACGGCCAGACAGTCGATCAGTCGGGCGAAATAGGCATTGCCATAGATGCCGAGCCGGTCATCACTCGTACAATGCTTGGACGGCTCAATCACGGCGTCCACATTGATCTCATCTGATCCGACAGCGGATCGGGCGGGCGGGCTGTTCGCGCCTGCTCCAACTCCCTGTGGATGTGTGATGACGGCCATCATCCATCGCTGCAATGCTTCCAATGGGAGCGGCTTCACGGTTCGACCTCCGCTGCCACGAAAACGGCGGGTTGCGGAATCCCTGCAACGGCTGGCTTCACTTCCGGTTCCTGACGAGCTGCACTAGCTGTGTGTCCCTGAGTCTGCTCCATCCACTCTCTGGCTTTCAGCAGTTCAGCATGCACAACCGGGAACTCAGGAATCTGGGCGTCCCATTCCAGCAGAGTCGAAACTCCGCCGGTCTTTTGGCAGACGAGACGATAGAGCTCCCAGACAGGATCCACGACTGGTCCATCATGCGTGTCGATGCAGTGAGTCCCGAAATCCGTGTGCCCGGCCAGATGCACCTGAACGATGCGGTCATGAGGGACATTCTCGATGTACTCGATCGGATCAAACCCATGATTGCGACTGGAGACATAAACGTTATTGACGTCCAGCAGCAAACCGCAGCCGGTCTCTTCCGTCAGCCGCGAAAGAAAGTCCCATTCCGGGATCGTCGACGCCTTGAACGTGACATAGGTACTCGGATTCTCGAGAACCAAGGGACGTTCCAGGATTTCCTGAACAACCCGGACTCGTTCGACGACGTGAGCCAGACTCTCTTCCGTCAGTGGGATCGGCAGCAGATCATGCGAATTGTGGCCTGCGATTCCGGTCCAGCAGAGGTGATCGGAAATCCAACAGGCGTTGATTTCTCCGGCCAATCGTTTCAGCTTCTGAAGATAGTCCCGATTTAACGGATCGCAGCTGCCGATCGACATTGACACCCCGTGCATCACCACCGGGTAGTGCTCCGCAATGGCGTTCAACACTGCACGGGGACGCCCCTGCGAGTCGATATAGTTTTCCGAAATGACCTCGAACCAGTCGACAGACGGACGGTTCCGAAGCAGATAGGGATAATGCGGAGAGCGAAGCCCCACTCCCATGCCGAGATTCGGCAATCCCAGTCGTGGTGCCTCGCTGCTCATCCATCCGTCCTCAGTTACTACCTGAATCGTTACTTCGTCTTTGCAGGAGCTGGCCCGAACTTCTTGCCGGCAGCGGTCATTGCCGCCTCGAAGTTCTTTCGACCGGCTTCCCAGGCATGTTCCAGTGGAACGTGACACAACCCTTGCCCTTTGCAGGCATTCTCACCGGGGTTCGTTCCACATCCTCCCTGACCTTTACATTCGTTCTGAGAGCCGCAGGCGTGGGCCGCGACGGTCGCACAGGTCCCCTGTCCGGCGCAGGCATTGTCTTTGCTGGCTCCAAGATTCTTGCAGATGTTCAATCCACGGCAGACATGCTGCTCCCGCAGGAGCAGGCTGACTTCTCCGCTGGTCGGGGCAGGATCTACGGAAGTCGGGCCTGAAGTCGAGCTTCCCGATTCTGGCTTCGGGGTCGGTGCCCCTTTGTCTGGGCAACCGGACAGGCTGCCTGCCATGATTCCGCCAAATGCAGCCAGCGTCAGCTGATGGAAGCCACGACGTGACAGTTCTTCACTCATCTCAGTACGCTCCTGTATCCAATGAATCGTCCCCCTTCATCATAGTCCGCAGGCAAGCAGTCCTGAAGCCACCCGCCCGCAAGACTACGCACTTCAGCGAAGTCATCTCCAGGGCGACTGGAGCACACCGGGATTTTCAGATGGAAATCAACTAGACTGCGCCAGGAAACAGATCTCAAAGGAGCACTCTCATGTCAGACAAGGCACCCAATCCGTCTCTGGCACTCGCGACCTTCGGGAATGGATGCTTCTGGTGCACTGAAGCCATCTTCACTCGCATCAATGGCGTCTCGCACGTTCAGTCCGGCTACTCAGGAGGCCAGACTGAAAACCCGACTTACCGGGAGGTCTGCACCGGCCAGACCGGCCACGCCGAAGTCGTACAGATCACGTTTGATCCGTCTGTTGTTTCCTTCGAGAGTTTGCTCAGAGTGTTTTTTGCAACACATGACCCGACGACGCTCAATCGGCAGGGAAACGATGTTGGCACCCAGTATCGTTCTGTGATCTTCTATCACAATGCAGAACAGCAGGCCGATGCCGAACGAATCATCAAACTCCTTGAAGAAGCACAAGTTTTTGCGAAGCCAATTGTCACTGAAGTGCAGCCCTTCAAAAAGTTTTTCCCGGCGGAGGACTACCACAATCAGTACTTTGCCTCGCATGGACACGAGCCCTATTGCCAGCTGGTCATTCACCCGAAAGTGGAAAAGTTCGAGGCCGTCTTCACGGAATTTCTGAAGCCCGATCACAGAGACGCTTGAGTGTGATGGTGCTGTCGGGACCTGTTGAAACCAAGCCGCCGTGGATGCGATGAACGACCTCCAGACTGAGACGATTTCCCCCCTGCAACGCTGGCGCCCTATGCTGGCAGTCGTCTGGATTCTGGCTTACTGGTGCCTGTTTTTTACGTCTCAGCTTCCGAACGGCTCCAACTCTGAACGGTCCCTGTACCGGTCCGACGTCCTCTTCATGTTGCCTGAGATCTATCAGGAGCTGATCGCCCCCCCGCAGACAGCAACGACCGGTTGGAAGTTTCTGAGCCAGCGGATCGCGCCCGGCAGCACGGCTCTGTTCCTCATCGCCGCGTCATTCGCGACCGGAGCGCTCATCCTACGGGCACTGAGATTGATGCCTGCTCTCGATCTTGCGACCCAGATCGCCCTCTCCGGAGGTCTGGGTTTCGCCGCTGCGTCCTTATTTACACTCGGCTGCGGAGTCATCGGTCTCCTCTCGAAACCATTGTTCGTCTGCGCCATGGGGGTTTCCATCGGGCTGGAAGGCTGGCTTCGGCTTTCCCAAGCGAAACGGAAAGCCGCCACCAGATCGCAAGCCGCTCAACAAAAATCAACAAAGCAGGCGAAGACGTCAGAGCCGGCCAAGACTCCCTGGCTCTTCTGGGCCTGCCTCCTGATTTCCGTCCCGTTTCTCGGCTGCATGTTCTTTGGAGCCCTGTTGCCTCCAACGGACTTTGATGTGAAGGAATATCATCTGGGCGGCCCGAAAGAATACTTCCTTGCTGGCCGAATCCACTTCCTGCCTCACGATGTTTACACGAGCTTTCCGTTTCTCACCGAAATGCTGCTGCTTGCAGGAATGGTCGTCTGGGGAGACTGGCAGACAGGGGCTTTGGTCGGTCAGGCGGTCCTCGCCGCATTCGCACCGGTCACGGCAGCGGGAGTTTATTGTGTCGCCCGACAACTGACAGGAGCAACGTCAGGACTGCTGGCCGCTCTCATCTATCTCACCATTCCCTGGACCTACCGAATCTCCATTATCGCTTATACCGAAGGAGCACTTTGTTGCTATGTCGTTCTTGCCTTGCTGGCGTTCCTGCTTTGGCGCGACGGACGTGGGACAGAACGAACAGAGTGGAAGAACTCTGGGCCACTCCTTCTCGGATTGCTGGCCGGAAGTGCTGTCGCGACCAAGTATCCCGGGATGATTCTCGTCGCCATTCCATTTGCAGTCGCAGGGTTCGTTACCGCGATTCAGACACCCGGCACCACGCCTCGCAGAGTGACTCTCGAGTGCCTGCTGTATTCAGCTGGAGTCCTCATCACGTTCGGGCCCTGGATGCTGAAGAACCTGCTTGAGACCGGCAATCCTGTGTATCCGCTTTTGTACTCCGTCTTCGGCGGAATCGACTGGAATGCGGAGTTACAGGCAAAATGGAAGGCAGCACATCCTCCCCTGTTGTTGCAGCCCGGCTGGAATGACCTGCGTGGAGTGCTGTTCGCAAATGATTGGCAGTCACCGTTGCTGTTCGGCTTCGCGCCGCTCGCGTGCCTGTCCGCCGTTCGCCGCAGAGCAGTGCTGGAAGTCGCAGGCTATGCCCTGTTCCTGCTCGTCGCCTGGTACCTGTTCACACACCGGCTGGACCGCTTCTGGGTTCCGATGAACTCCGTCATGGCCGTGTTGGCGGGAATCGGACTCTGGCAAGCACTCGAATGGACTCGGGTCGCTCCGGCCGTTGAACCGCTTCGAAAAAAGGGAGCACGTCCGGCAGTTCAGCCTGATCAATCTTCAGCAGTCCCCAAGCTCTTTCTACGTGCAACGCTAGTGAGCCTCGTCGGACTGGCGGTGACGTACAACTTCGGTTTCATCACAACGCCCCTCTGCGGATTCAATGGCTATCTGATAGATCTCCATGCGGCCCGGGAGTTGACTGAAACCCCTTCCGTTACCGTGGCGAAAAAGCTGGACCTTCCGCCGGGTTCGAAAGTCCTGTTTATCGGTGAGGCGGCTCTCTTCGATGCCGACTTTCCTTATGTCTATTGCACGGTCTTCGATCAGAATCTGTTTGAACTCTGGACCGCAGAAAAGACTGGGCCCGACAGCTGGCAACTCCGTCCCCGCGAAGAAATTCTGCAGGACTTACGAAAGCAGGGCATCACCCATCTGTTCGTAAGCTGGAATGAAATCCTGCGCTATCGAACGACCTACGGCTTTACGAACTATGTCACTCCGGAGCGATTTCGGGAGTTGGAGCAACTCGGCATCATCAAGTCGATTCCATTGCCCGTCGAAGCGGAGTTTCGACGCTGGGAGAATATCGACCCTGCCTGGCAGCAGGAGATTGAACGCTGGGCGCCCGAGCTGAAAGAAACAGTCCACGGCACCCCCGCGATGACGCAGTTTCAGGCGTTCCGAGTGAATGAAGAACCGTCGGGGAGTATTCCACGCGAACAGTAGCGACGGACTGCGACGCGTCCTCTCAACGAAGCAATGCACTACAGCCGTCGCTTCTCTATCAACTCGTGACGACGTTACTGAGTGGCTCACTCGACGCCTGCTGGGCGAGATACCATTCATAGGTCGAACGAATTCCATCGGCGAGGTTTCGCTTCGGAGACCATCCCAGCCGGGAAAGCTTCTGTGTATCGAGGAGCTTTCGTGGAGTTCCGTCCGGCATCGACGTATCGAAAATCAGTTCCCCTGAATAGCCCACGATCTCGCGGACCAGCTCAGCCAGTTCAGCGACTGAAATATCTTCTCCGCAGCCGACGTTGACGATGTCCTCTTCGTCGTAGTTCTGCATCAGAAAAACGGTCGCGTCGGCCAGATCGTCCACATGCATAAACTCCCGACGCGGACGACCTGTTCCCCAGATCGTCACACTGGGAGACCCGTTGCACTTCGCCTCATGAAACTTGCGAATCAGTGCCGGCAGAACGTGCGACTGCTTCAAATCAAAATGGTCGCCCGGCCCATAGAGATTGGTTGGCATGAGCGAGATTGCAGAAAATCCATACTGTCGGCGATACGCCTGGCACATCAAGATGCCTGCAATCTTCGCGATTGCATACCACTGATTCGTGGGCTCCAATGCACTGGTTAAGAGCGCCGATTCAGGAATCGGCTGCGGTGCGAACTTAGGATAGACGCATGATGACCCCAGAAAGACCAACTTGCGGACGCCGGTCTGATACGCACTGTCGATGGCATTGGTCTGAATCTGCAGATTCACCCTGAGAAAATCTGCTGGGTGAGTGTCGTTCGCCAGGATCCCGCCCACCTTGGCGGCCGCGAGGAAAACGTACTCTGGCCGATTCTGTTCGAACCAGCGAAGCGTGTCGGCCTGCGACGTCAAATCGAGAGATTCACGCGACGGCAGCAGCAGATTAGAGAAACCCAACTCACGCAATCGCCTGACGATTGCTGACCCGGCGAGCCCGCCATGTCCCGCGACGTAGATTCGAGACGAATTATTCATGGTGCCGAAAGGTCTTGTACCCTGCCTGATGAATCATGTTGTCGCGTTTGGCTAACTCGAGATCCGACTCGACCATTTCACACACGAGCTCATCAAACGAAATTTTGGGCACCCAGCCCAGCTGTTCGCGGGCTTTCGTCGGATCCCCCAGCAAGGTCTCGACCTCAGCGGGACGAAAATAGCGCGGGTCGACCGACACGATGCATTTGCCAGTCGCTCGGTCGAATCCCTTCTCGTCAACGCCTGTTCCCTGCCAGTCGATTTCAATCTTTAACTGCCGAGCGGCAATGGTGACGAAGTCGCGAACGGAATACTGAACTCCAGTCGCAATCACGAAATCGTCAGGAGTCTCCTGCTGCAGCATCAACCACTGTGCTTCCACATAGTCTCGCGCATGCCCCCAGTCCCGCTTTGCATCGAGATTGCCCAGATAGCAACAGTCGAGCAAGCCCAACTTAATTCGCGCCAGAGCCCGGGTGATTTTTCGGGTAACGAATGTCTCACCTCTCACAGGCGATTCATGGTTAAACAGGATGCCGTTACAGGCAAACATCCCGTAGGATTCTCGATAATTCTTGATAATCCAGAAGGCGTAGAGCTTCGCAACACCATAAGGCGAACGAGGGTAAAACGGCGTCTCTTCGTCCTGCGGAATCTTCTGGACTTTTCCGTAGAGCTCGGATGTCGATGCCTGATAGAGCCGCGTTGACTTTTCCATTCCCAGGATGCGGATCGCCTCCAGCAACCTCAGAGTCCCCAGAGCATCACAGTTCGCCGTGTACTCCGGGCTTTCAAACGAGACTGCCACATGGCTTTGAGCCCCGAGATTATAAATCTCGTCCGGCTGCACCTGCTGGACAATCCGAATCAGATTCGTCGCATCCGTGAGGTCCCCATAGTGAAGGACAAACCTGCGGTTCTCTTCATGGGGATCCTGATAGAGATGATCGATCCGGTCAGTATTAAAGAGAGACGCCCGCCGCTTGATTCCGTGAACCTCATAACCTTTGTCGAGCAGGAACTCGGCAAGGTAGGCCCCATCCTGTCCGGTGACTCCTGTGATAAGGGCTTTCTTAGACAACGCGATCACCTAAATCAAAAGAGACTGTCACAGAATATGAACATCGCTCCGACGAAAATGGCGACGCTACATAAAGGATGTGAAGGTAAATTCAAGACTGGGTCAGCGGGCCCAGCAGTGGCAACTTGCTGCCTCTGAGTGAGGTCTGCACGTTAATACGCCCGCCTTCCGCCCTTGATATCCGAACCTCCGAGTGTTGGCAAGTTTGCGATTCAGAACACGGAATCTTTTAACTCTCACGTTCGCGTATCTATACGCAATTGAGCCTTCAGTCCCGATTGAACTGAACTTCAGTGCCCCTCACATCAGGATCAACCCGTCCATCTTGAAAGACCGTCTGTCCGCCAACCCAGGTCCTCACGGGCCATCCAGTCAGCGTCCTTCCATGCCATGGACTCCAGCGCGACTTCGTCAGTTGTTCGTCGTCCAGAATGGTCTGCTTCAGATCCAGATCGACGAGCACCAGGTCAGCGTCAAAGCCTTCTCGGATGGCCCCCTTCCCCTTTAAGTCCCAGACGCGTGCAGGGGCAGCGCTCATCCACGAGACAATCTGCTCCAGGGTACACATTCCCCTGGATCGGGCATCAAGCATCAGCGCCAGCGAATTCTCGACGGCCGGCAATCCTGAAGGCGATTTCGGATAGGGCTGAGCCTTTTCTTCCAAGGTATGAGGAGCGTGATCTGTCGCGATGACTTCGATGACTCCATCACGCAGCCCCTGCCAGAGCGCAGTATTATCGACTTCGTTCTTGATGGATGGATTCATCTGCACCCTGGTTCCAAGAGTGCCGTAGTCCTCCACATTGAAGAAGAGATGGTGAGGACACGCTTCCGCGGTGACCCAATCCGGCCGACTCCGCAGAAATTCCACTTCCTCTGCGGTGGAGACATGCAGGACATGAAACCGATGTCGATGCCGGGTGGCCAGATCAACGGCTCGCTTCGTGGCGATCAGCGCGGCTGCATGATCACGAATCAGCGAATGATCCGCGAGGGTGGCCCCCGACCCGAACCGCTCTTTATTGGCCCTGACCGTGGCTTCATCTTCACAATGGGCACAGATCGGCAATGTCGTCTCAGCAAAAATTTGCTCTAACGCAGCCTGATCATCAACGAGCAGGTCACCCGTGCTCGATCCGATGAAGATCTTGATCCCGGGGGTTCGCTTCGCCTGCTGGAGGACGGCGAGATTCTGAGGGGTCGCGCCGATGAAGAAGCCGAAGTTCACTGCACACTTGCTGGCGGCGCGATCAAGCTTGTCGTGCAAGGCCTCGAGAGTGACCGTGTTCGGGTTCGTGTTCGGCATCTCGAGAAAGGTCGTCACGCCCCCCTTCGCGCAGGCGAGACTCCCGGTCCGCAGATCTTCTTTGTGCTCGAGACCGGGCTCGCGGAAGTGGACTTGATCATCGATCACCCCCGGAATGAGATGGCGTCCCTGGGCCTCGACTCGTTCATCCACCCGGGCTGTTGCGGGGGGATCAATCGCGAGAATCTTTTTCCCTTCCAGAAGAAGATCAGCGATTCGGGTTTCTTCTGGCAGAACGACCGTCGCTCCGCGGATCAATATTCGATGAGACACGGAATTTCAATCCAGTTGAGGATGGAGCCATCACGTCCCGGAACCGATGGCGAAGAAGACTCAATCAATTAATAAGCAGAAGCTGCACAGACCCGGCCCGGCTGAGGCCGTTTCCCCTTTTGATCCGCCCGTTCACGCCACGCGGAATTGAGTCTTTCATCAACCGAAACTCGCGCTGCGCGGGCAGACGGTAGAGCAAACTGCTCTAGAAAAATTCGTCGGTCAACAGATCATTTTCCGTCAGGAGATGCTGTCCATGATCGGTCAAAATCCGTCGGGCACTGTCGATGTCGTCGACAAAGATGGCGATCGCCCCCTTCCGGGAACGGCGATACAGCAATGGATAGGTGTAGGCGATATTGATCTCTGCGGCGACGAGATCCCGGAAAACCATACTGAATGGATCCGCGTCTTCTGGGAGTTCGACTCCGAGAATATCGTTCTCCATGACGGTGAATTTCGTCAACGACAAAATCTCACGGACCCGATCTGAATCACTGACGATCAGCCGGGCGACCGCGAAATCGATACTGTCGACGACACTCAACGCCAGGATCCGGAGGTCGTGCTGTTCAATCTGCCGGAGCAGATCATGCAGGCGACCGACTCGATTCTCCATGAACACGCAAAACTGCCGCAGACAGGGCCAGTCACGTCCCCGCATTGTCATTGGGGCGACGGGACTTTCATCATCAAAATCAGACGGCATCTCGCTTTCTCCGGGCGCGGGCGGAATAGGGTTCACGAGATCCCATCTTAGAACAATCGATGCGCCTGTGTCATCAATTCCTCAAGCTTCCGCCACTTCGAGCAAATCGCCCTGCAGGAAATTTCACCCGGCGCACACCGCCCCCTCAGATGCCGTGAGAGACCCCCGAGGCACACCTATCGAAGACGGAACTCTTTCACCGCTACAGAGGTGCCCGATCAGGAGCGAGCCGGCAACTTCTGGGTTCCGATGTTCAGATAAGCATGAACGTGCGGCGCTCCGCGGAAGTGGCAGACGAATGATGGACCTTCAATCCGCCAGATGTCCCATTCCTGATCGTTATTGAGATCATTCTTCTGATAGAAGGCCATGGAGAGGCCCTGAAGTCCGCCACCCTGTTCCAGACTCTCCATCGCCTCGCTGACGTCTTCTTCCCGATATGGAGCGAGCAGCGTCTTGATCACGCCGGCCAGAAGGTTCTGCTGATCGGCTGTCATATTGGCCACAGCCAGACCATTGAAGGCACTTCGAGAACCTTGCAACTGGACCTGAGTCTCCCCCGGCGGATCAATCAGCAGTGCCTGTCGTGCCTGCTGCGGATCGAGTGCCCGAAAGACCTTATTGGCCTCTTGAGTCTGATAATAGAAGAGGTTGTCTTTCGCGTTCTCTTCCCCATGCCCATAGACGATGGGACCACCGAAAGCAGCTTTCGCCACACAGTTGCCATCAGCCCGCAAGGTGTTGTGCCGGCCTGTCAGCATCCACTGGAAATTGCCGGACTCCGGAGTTCCGAAGAGGGCGATGTGGTAGCGGTCCCAGCCGCCGTCATCGTATTCCATCTGCTCCAGGAATCGCTGGTGTCCGTCTTCGCTGGTGATGCCTCGGAGCGTCTCGGCAATTAGCCCCCGTTGTTCCACGGTATAAAATGGATCGTGAATCGCCGGCTTGGTTACGGCCCAGTTAGCGCTGATCTTCGTCCGGGAGGGATGATCAAATGGAAGACAGATCGCCTGCTTCTGTTCTGCGGAAAGCGTTTCGTAGAGCTTCTGCGCGGCAGTTTCCGCCTTGCTGCTGGACGAGGGTGCTGCAAATGCGCCTTTGAATGAGGAGGCCAGCGAGAGTGTGCTGAACGCCGCCACCGAAAGCCCGACGGTCTGCAAAAAATCGCGGCGATTCACATCCGGGGGAGTCGCCTCTGATTGGCAGTCATCACAGTGAGAAGCGATCCGGCGGGCAGGAAGTGACATGGCTCGACTCCTGAGATGGCGGTCAGATGATTGGATTTCAAGGCGGACTCTCAGAATGGAAGCATAAAACATTTCTCATAGATTTGCGATCAGGGATTCACCCTGGTGCCATTTTCTCCTCCCGAAGGGCATAATTTCAAAATGCCGCAGCGTGAGTTATTCCATCTGATTGAACCACAGCGTCCCTGCTCTTATTTGCCAGATCAGAGGGCCGCTCTTGAATACCGTGGCTACGCAGGTCTTGAACCCGCTGAACTGGAACAACTCCTCTCTCGAGGATGGAGACGGTTTGGCGTTCAGCTGTTCCGTCCAGCCTGCAGACACTGCGAACAATGCCTTCCTATCCGGATCGATGTGGAGCAGTTTCAACCCAACAAAACCCAGCGCCGTATTCGTTCCCGCAACTCACACATCTCTGTCGAACTGGCGAAGCCGACTCTCAGTTCAACGCATCTCGAATTGTACAACGCATGGCATGCCGACATGGAATCCCGAAAGGATTGGCCGGGCCAGACCGCGACGTTTCATTCTTATGCGCAAAGTTTCCTGGAAGGCCGATTTGCGAGCGCGCATGAGTTGCGGTATTGGGACGGAGATGAATTAATAGGGGTTGGTCTGATCGACATTCTGCCTCTGTCGCTTTCAAGCATTTATTTTTATCATGCCCCGCGATGGAGAGCGCTGAGTCCGGGAACCTTTTCACTGCTCTGTGAAATCGACTTGGCCCGTCAACTGGGACGGGCCTATGTGTATCTCGGTTACTGGATCTCGGCGTGTCCTTCGATGGCCTATAAGAATCGATTCCACCCTTACGAGATTCTGCAGCAACGCCCGACAGATGGAGAATTGCCTGTCTGGCGTCGCGAGGACGAATTGCAGGAGACTCCGGCTGAAGGGGATCGATCACCGCAGAATCCTGACATCACAGATCCGCTGACATGATGGACCGGCCATCACAGCAACAACTGGACTTCACCACTGACTGAACGCAGGTCGCAAGACCTCACTGGAGAACGACAATGGACATGTTGACGACGATTCAGGGCTCCCTGATGGAAGGCTTCTTCCCCAAGGGTTGGGATCTGGCAAAAATTGATGCCTGCGTCGCCGATGATCCGAAAGACATCCAGAAGCGTGAAAGCTGGTGGCACGAGAAATTCGAACTCGTTCCCTGCGAAACTGTGGCTGATTTCGACACCCTGATGGGTCACGAAATCGCAATCACCATCAAGCGTGCCCGCGACGCTGGTGAGCAACTGGCCATGATTCTGCCTGTTGGACCGATGGGGATGTACCGCTGGGCTGTCTACTTCCTGAAGGAATGGAACGTCTCCTGCAGCCACGTGCATGGTTTCAACATGGACGAATGGGCGGACTCGAAGGGGAACACACTCCCCGGCAACGAGCCCGGTGGATTCGAAGACGCCATGAACAAGGCCTTCTACGGGCCACTCGGCGAACTGACCGTTCCTCAGAGCCAGAGGAACTTCGCCACCAAGGAAAACCTGCCGACCTACGCTGAAAAGATCGCCGCACTGAAGGCCAAGGGCGCCAAGTTGACCGTCGTCTTCGGGATCGGACGCGTCTGCCATATCGCCTTCTGGGAACCACAGTACGCCGGCGAATACGCCAGCGAAGCCGAATGGAAGAAGCAGACTCACCGTATCGGTGCCCAGCTCCACCCACTCACCATCGAGCAGAATGCTCTCGGGAGCTTCAAGAGCCGCACGACCAAGATTCCATGCTTCGCCAACACAATCGGCCCAGGTCTGTTCCTGCAAGCCGACTCGATCATCGGTGGGGCTGACGGAATCTTCTCACGCGGAATGCAGTGGCAGGGTCTCAGCCTGTGGATGACGCTGCACCACGGTACGACCCCCTGGATTCCATCCAGCTACATGCCGACTCAGGCTGGCCGTCTGTTCTATCTGAAAGAACTCGCCGGTCCACTGGTCGCAGAATGCAACTAAGAGCCATTGGCTCTACCGAGTGCCCGCGCAGCGCGGTTTTCGATAGGAAATCCGCTGTCTACCGCGTGGCGACGGGCTGATCAGAATGCCAAATGCTTTCATAGTCGTACTCGCGAGAGCGACTTTGAAATGAACGACAAACGCCGCGTCCACTTCAGTGCGACGCGGCGTTTCTGTTTGAAGAGCACTCGAATTGAAGGCGATCAGCTGGGCTGCTGATCCACCCGACGGGCGATCAGAGCCCGGGTCTTTCCATCGAGCTTCGCATAGAAGAGCACGGCCTTCTCCCGGCCAGAGAGTGGCAGCTTGCGTCGCAGCGCCGCCGCGTCGACCGGGACGTGACGGCAGCGGATCTCCAGCTCCCCGATTTCGCTCTGCCGGAAGTAATTTCGAATGTCGCGATCATTGTTCGGCAGGTCCGCAATGACTTCATACGGTGTCACGGCCGGACTGGAGATCAGTTCATTCCCGGACAGATATTCCTCGGCCCCGTCCAGTCGATCGAGCTGCAATGACTCAGCGAGTTGATTCAGCAGGCCCGCTCTGACCACCGCTGAGTCGGGATCGTAGAGGTATGTCCCCAATGGACCGACTTGAGCGTATGCCTCCCAAGGGTTCCCGGACATCGTCCAGCCCGCCGGAAGAATCGTCGCCGTCATCGCGTGTTCTTTTCGCAAGCTTCCGTACCAGATGACGGCTTCCAGGCAGTCACCGTTCAGGCTGATCAGCTCCGCTTCGCACCCGTCGAATTTGCCTCCGAAGTTACTGGCAGATGACAACGTGAAGGCACCGCCGGGTGTCACATCAATTAAAGCCTTCAACTCATCCAGAGCCGGCTGATGGTCCTCAAGTTTGACCGCCCGCTGCTTCCCCAATTCTCGCCGTGGCTGCAGATGGAGCAGAGACTCACCGGCCAGCGCAAGCGGGTTCTCTTCGACGGACGCCTGAATGCGATCGCTGACGCCATAGGCCGCGGCGTTCATCCGAACTCGCGTCGCCTGAAGTTCAGTCGTTTCCACTGCGATGACATTTCGCCCTTCCAGCGCGAGCCCGATGGCATTGGAGCCCATTCCGCTGAACAGATCGAGGACAGGTGTCTCGCTGTCGGAAAAGCGTTTTGCCTTGTGCCGGGCAATCGATTCCGCAGTTGCTTGTTCGAGGCTGGCACGATCGAGCCACAGTTCCGCAGCTCGCGTGAACTTGGCTTTCGCGCGATTTCGCAGTTCCACCAGCGTCAGAGCTGTCCGAACCAGTTCCGGATCAAACTTCTTGCGAAGCTCCGCCTGCAACTTCATCTCGTGAACACGCTCGACCGGGATACTCGCCAGAAGTTCCGGAACTGCAGTCAGACGCTGCAGCACATCCAATTCGTCATCCATCATGAACCGCGACTACTTGCCAACCAGAGACTACTTAGAAACCACTCGGATTTAATCTGCCCGCCCTCGACACGCGACACTCAGTCGATCATCAATCGAAACACATGCTGCGCGGGCACTCGATCAAGCAATCTGCTCGAGACATCCGAACGATGGTTGGGATGCTGCCATATCGTAGTCGATCAGGTTGCTGCCGCCGAGTTCACGGAGTCACTGGAGTCTTCACTGTGTACTCAGGCAGGCGCTCTGGCCCGGGATCCGCAGCCGATGGTCGCTGAAACGGATCATCCCCGGTAATCAGTCGGGCAGAGCGATCGCTTGTCAGGAAGTTCGCCCCCCATTGTATCAAGACCAGAAGGCGATTCCGAAAGTTGATGATGTTGATCAGGTGCACGACCAGCCACAACAACCAGGCGAACACTCCCGAAGTTTTGAGCCAGCCGAAATCGGCCACTGCCGACCAGCGTCCGATCGTGGCCAGATTTCCCATGTCCTTGTAAACGAATCGTGGAGGCTTCGTCCCTTCAACACGGCTGCGAATCAATTTGCCGACAAATGTTCCCTCCTGCATGGCCACCGGAGCAACACCCGGCAATGGGCGCTCGGTGCCATGTGTGTAGTTCGCCATATCGCCGATGACGAAAATTTCAGGATGCCCCGGGATCGTGAGATCTTCTTGCACGATGACCCGACCGGATCGATCCAACGTCACGCCGGTGCATTCCGCAAGGAGTTTCGCCAGCGGGGAAGCCTTCACTCCGGCCGCCCAGAGAACCGTTTCTGTCGGAACGACCTCAGCATTATCCCCCATTTTCAGGGTGACATGCGTCGGATCAATGTCCGCGACCATCGTGCTACAACGGACGGTCACCCCCAGGCGCTCAAGAGATTTCCTGGCTTTCTCCGAAAGCTCCGGGGGAAACGGGGTCAGCACCCGATCGGCTGCTTCAACAAGGAGAATCTGGGACTCGCTGGGGTTAATCGAACGGAAGTCATCCTTCAGGCTTCGACGGGAAATTTCAGCGAGTGCTCCTGCCAGTTCCACGCCGGTTGGACCGCCTCCAACAATCACGAACGTCAGCAGGCGTCGGCGAATCTCAGGGTCCGGTTCAAGTTCCGCCCGTTCAAACGCCGTCAGAATTCGTGCCCGCATCTCGGTGGCGTCTTCGACCGTCTTCAATCCCGGGGCAAGCTTCTCCCAGTGATCATTTCCGAAATAGCTGTGCGTCGCTCCTGCAGCCACGACCAGCGTGTCATAAGGAACCTGACCGTCATTCAATTTGACGATGCGGCTAATGGGATCAAGCCCAATGACCTCACCCATATAGACCTGACAGTTCCGCTGCCGGGAGAAGATCTGCCGGAGCGGGGCCGCGATGTTCGCAGGAGAAAGTGCTCCGCCTGCCACCTGATACAGCAGTGGCTGGAAGAGATGAAAGTTGCGTTTGTCGATCAGTTTTACATCGACATCCGCTCGCTTCAGCGTGGAGGTCACCTTGAGCCCCCCAAAGCCGCCGCCGATGACAACGACTTGATGCCGATCAGTTGTTCTGCCTGCTGCAGTCATTGGAACCTCATGCACCTCAGAAACGTCGGACCAACACTCCCGGTTTCTTGTCAGCACCTCAAACCATCGAGAAGCCATCACCGGATACGACGGGTCCAACCCGCCCGGAGAATCAGTTCAGCTTGGAGTCGAGTCTCTATTCAAAGCCGCAAAATACAAGGTCTGAATGTCGGCCGTCACCGAGATTGACCTCTTTCAGCCAGACAGTTCCTGATGATGTCTGGTTCGTCCGAAGGCATTTTTTCGTCGGGTTTTCCCAATTCAGACGTCAAATAGAATGGGAGTGGTCTCGCTGGAATCGGCGCTACTCTTGCCCCGACAGTTCCTGACCGGATATCACAGCACGATGGGCACTCCGGGAGACCTGTTTTCGATGGACGCATTCGTTTTCGAACCGACCTCCTTATGGACGGCCGAACTGGAACGGGCTTTCGCCGGCCAGAATCTCGTGAAATTTCGCTGGCATCCTCACCGAAAAGACTTCCTCGCCAACGCCGACGTTCCCCGGTTGGCCATCCTGGCTGTCTCCGCAGATGACGACAGCATTGAGCTCATCACCCAACTCCGGCAGGCGAACCCCTCCGCTGGAATCATCTGCCTTGTGAAAGAAGATGACCACGACTGGGAGGCTCTTGCGAGGGAATGTGGAGCGACAGCGGTTCTCCCCGACGTCACCCAAAAGAGCGAGGTGATTGCACTCGTTCGCCGCATGCTGATTCGCGATAGACTCGTGACCAGAGCGTCTCGTAGCTGACCGGCTGCTCCCACACGAATGGACGGAAACCGCCCACTGTGTTAAGACGTTAGGAGAATGAGGCCCTTCCATCTCTCTGAAATACAGCTCACAGCTTCTCACTGCAACCAGAGCGCGCCCCGGGAAAATCCAGATGAAGCCCCTGAACCTGCGGTCAGTCGCGATCGCCTGCATCCTCTTCTTCACAAGCACTCATTCGTCCTTCGCACAGACTCCGAAATACTCGGCTGATAAAACCCTGCTCGAACTGGACCTGGTCCTACCGGTCGGACTGAGCAGCCCGCTGCTCGCCCAGAGGTGGCGTCAGGATTTCGAAGCGATTGGAGAATCAGTTCGAATCCGGCAGTTCGTCACCGAAGATCGCCCCGCCCTGACAGAGAAAGGACGCGGACCGTTTCGCATCGTGAAAGCCGTCGGACTCATCGACCTCGACGGCAAGCTGACCTTTCCGAATCGCTCGTTCTCACCCGGCCAGCCGGCGGAACTGAAGAACTGGATTCAGGAAATCAAGATGTACGGCGCACAAGGTTCTCCGGCCGGAATGCCACGCTGGGGCCTGACGGATGCGCAGTATCAGGAACTGCTTAGTCAGCTTTCAACTCCGACCACGGAGTCAGTTCGCGGGCGGACTTTACAGGCGGCACTGGCCACGCTCCCGTTGCCAGCCACTCTTCCGCTCGTGCCGCACGACACGCTGGAAGTCGCGTGGAAAGAAGCACAGTCTTCGATGATCCTTGATGAAACACAGGGCCTCGCTACCGGAACCAGCCTGGCCTATCTGCTCTCCCAGCAGGGATTCAGCTTTCGACCGGAGCGACTTCCGGATGGAAAAATCCAATTAATGGTGGTTTCATCCGCCGAGATCAGCGAACACTGGCCGATCGGGAAGAGCGCTGACAACGGCCGTCCCAGAAACGAGCTCTTCCCGGAACTCTTCACAACATTTGAGATGGGGATTCAGAAGTCCCCACTGACGGATGTGCTCGATGCCATCGAAGAACGATCAGGGGTCCGCCTGCTGATCGATCGACAGGCTGCGATAACCAAAGGTTTGAATCCTGACGAAATCCTTGTCGCTTATCCGGTCAAGAAGCGAACCGCGTGGTCACTCATCCTCAGTGCTGTGATTACCAACGCACACATGTCGATGAGTTATCAGCAGGACGATGCCGGGAAAGGGTTCATCTGGATTGTCCCCTTTGCCCATTACACTCCGCCAACTCGACCGATGACTCCGACTCAGCCGAAGCCGTAGCCTCGTCGGAGTTCAATCACCAAGATCACCCTGCCGCTCACTAGCGCACCACATTCAAGCGCCGCGGTGACTGAGGAAATTGCTCTGCAGCCGTTTGAACCTGAGGCTCCGAAGGTGCCACAGCCGCAGGAGTCGGCTCGATCTCGTTTACCTTCACAGGGGGCGCGGCGGCAACCTGTTCGGCCTTGGCAGTCTCGGCAGCTACAGAAGCAGGTGAAGCTTCAGCGAGTGAAACCCCCACTTGCTCGGCCTGCTGGAGCTTCTCCAAGAGAGAGACTGACGTCACTCTCAGATCCGTGACTCGAGCGGATGCCGATTCTGTCACACGGGGAATAACAGTTCGCAGAATCGAACCGAACCAGCTCCGCGTTTCATTTGATGGGGAGGATTCAACTTTTCCATCCGCGGAGATCGGACCCTGCGACATGGGAACGACATCAGGCAGCGCCGCTGTTGGCCCCGAATCCACAGACGGTTGTAGATCAGCAGGGACTGGCACCGGGACCCCGGGGATTGGGGCCGTTTCCATCGGGGCAGCCGACACAGGAGCGACTGAACTGGAGTGCGTTGTTGATTCCGGAACTGCAACCGGAGCGACCACGGGCTCCACTGCCATCGGGTTCACTGGATCAGCGGAACTCGTCGTACCCGCTCCTTTAGAGTGAACGAGACTTAACGGTTCAATCCGTGCAGTCCTCAGCATGGCCTCACCATGAGCAGTGGGCTGCGGCCAGCTGGGCGCCGATGTCGGCACGACGGAGTAAGGATGCGGGGTCGGTTGCACAGGATGTGGCTGTGCCGTGGGCATCACCTGGTGTTTTGGAACTGGACTCGCAGCCGGATTCGCTGGACGCGCCAAACCGTCCCGAACCAGAAGGTCCCGCCGCCCTGCTTTCACGACCGCCTCTGCCAGTTCAGGGAACTGTTCCCACATGGCAGGATTCCACTCTCTCACATCCACATAGGCACTTCTGAGTGGCGCCTGATGCACGCGAGAAATCATCAACACCCGTTCTGGTGTACGGATCACGTGATACTGTGTCGCCACAAGCGTTGCGATGGCGCCGACGGTGATTCCAGCTGCAAACGATTTCAACATGGGTGACCTCCAGAATACGCAGCCCCCGGTTGAAAAAAATTCGACCGCAATCTCGGAGGCTGTCGCGGCAGGGACACTTCGTTTCGCAGAGAAGAAAAGCGATCAGTACGATGTCGCCAACAGATCAGTGACCTGAGGACACCGCATGAAGCTTCTCTCTGGTTCCCAGATTTTTCCGCGATGCGAATGCGGACGGCTGACAAGGTGAGTTCTTCAGAGTGTCGGCAGAGCGATCATGTTGATCTGGCCCGTCCGGTTCTCCTCGACATCACCGCAACCGTATCACATGGCAGATCAGCGGCCGGGGAAACGCATCTGAGGCAGCATTGAATTCCTGAATCAAAATCCCGAGCGCCGTCCAGCTCTTAAAAGAATCCGCCTCACCGCGATCAGATCAGATTCACAAAACCCCAAACTCGACCCAGCCCCGCAGACAGGCAGCATCCAGAAGCTCGACAATACTCGGAACCTCAATTGAGCGTGATGAGCCCTGCCAGGACGCGTTGTGGTCCATGCTCTGTCAGCAGCCGCAGAGCACCGTCGTCATCAACCCCCTGACAGGTCCCAGAGACATCAGCCCCGGCTTCACTCACGGTGATGAATCGCCCAGTGAGGTAACACCGTTCCCGAATCCGCTGGATCATCCCGGCAGAATCTTCGGCGAGATGGGTAAACTCCAATTCAAGCTGCTGCAGCACTGAAACCAGAACGTCCGTCCGATCGTGCAATGAACCCGTTTCGTCCACTAGAGACGTGGCGGTTCCACGAATTTCTTCCGGAGCACCGATGAGCGAGTTGTTCACATTCAACCCAATCCCGACGACAACGGCGCCTGACTGAGAAGGGTGAGTTTCCAGCAGAATCCCACAGACTTTTTTTCCGTCCAGATAAACGTCATTCGGCCATTTGATGCGAACGTCAGCTCCCGGCACCCGGCCAGAAACGGCCTGACTCATTGCCAGTCCCGTTGCGAGCCCCATCAGCGGCCATTTCTCTGGAGGCACCCCCCACTGCATTGGGGAAACAAGCAGCGAAAACGTCAAGGCCCCTTGCTGAGACCACCAGCGTTTGACTCCGCGTCCGCGCCCCTGAATCTGTTCGTTCGCACCCACTAGATAAGGGAGAAGCTTGCCTTCCCCATCAGACTGCAGCAGGAAGGTGTTTGTGGAATCGATCGAGTCAAACCAGTCTGCCTGGCGAATGAACGTCTGGTCGATGACCGAATCAATGCGGATCACAGGAGGAGTTTCATCTCTGAACAGTCAGCAGGATTTTTCAGCAAGGGACCTTCCGCGACCGACGGCCCCCTCCCGGGACAAAGCGGGATTGTTTCACATACGCGACCGCACCGTAAAGTCAGACGCAAGGCCCACCGCCAAACCCGGACCAACTCAGCGGTCCACGGTCGCAACTGCGCGAAGCCCGCAAGAAAGCAGTGCCAGGAAACCTGACCCCAAAAAAAGAAACGGCGGCATCCTGCCGCCGTCAGATCCCCCCGGGAAGAGGGATGTTTAAGTTGTACTGCATCGCCGCAATCGCCCGGAGTCATTTTTCTCCAACGCGTCAGTACCTACTGGGAATTGATCGCCAGCGGTGCTGATCGGACGACTCAGTTCAATTCTGCCGCGCTCATGCCATCGTCATCCGCTTCAGGAGACTGGTCTTCTTCCCAGACGTGGAACGCTTCGTAGAGATCAGAGGAAACAAGAACAGCCTGCTGCTTTCCGATCACCATATTGATCGTTGTCGCCCCCAAGGCACAACGAAGTTCCCGCAACAGGGGAAGAGGGGCCATCAGAGTATTCTGGGGAAGATCCCGGCATTCCTGAAGATCCAAGCAGGCCAAATCTGGCAATGACATGAAATGACTCCTGAGACCCGATTTTTGATTGGTGAGTGGCTTCTGGCGTCCAAGATTGCCGGATGCCACCACGTGATGGCGAAAAGCGTCGTGTTGACGCAGTACTGACAAAGTTGAAGGTCGTCACATCATTCTGTGCCAGGCGGGATTGAATCAGGCATGGCAGTGACTTCAAAGGTCATATTCACGCGACTCGCAAGTTTCTTCAATGTTTCTTCCCACTCCTGCACCGAATTCCAGAAATGCCCCGTCCAGCGCAGCAGTTAAGAAGGATCTAACCGTCGAGCGAACTGGAGAGCTTGGGAGGAATAGGACGCGCTTCTGCGAATTTAGGGGCTTCCTAACGGCCGCATCTCATCGCTCGCGAAGTAAGCCTGACAACGTTGAGTTGCATTTGCGGATTTTGTGGACTCTCCTATGCTGTAGGCAGCAATTGCCCTCCCCGCTGTCCCTGCCCCACTGAGGCGTGATTGAGCACCGCCTGCAAAGCATGTCGCTGCGACTCCGACATCACGCCTGACAGCTCCTCACGCCGGAAGGAAGTGAAAGCCACATGAGCCAGTTCAGTTTGAAACTGCTGTTAGCTGCGATGTTTTTAGCGGCCGGCAATCAGGCCAGCATTCACGCTGCGGATCCGAAACCCTCGAGCCCCGAAGCAATTGCAGCGATTCGCAAGGCCGGCGGAAACGTCATGCCGCTCGCGCAGAATGACCCCCGGCTCGATGTCTCACTGCATCTGGCAGGTCAGGCCGCCGATGACGCCGTCGTCGCCAAGGTCGCGGAACTGACCGATGTCACCTGGCTGAATCTTGCCGGAACGAAGGTGACCGATGATGGCCTGAAGTCTTTGTCAGGACTGAAAACCCTGGAAAAGCTCCACCTGGAACGCACCGGCATCACCGACGCCGGGTTGGTTCATCTCGCTCCACTGGAGAACCTGACGTACCTGAATCTCTATGGAACCAAGGTGACCGATGCCGGACTGAAGCACCTGAAGGGCCTGAAAAAACTGAACCAGCTCTATGTCTGGCAGACCGGTATCACGCCTGAAGGGATCAAGACTCTGAATGCAGAGTTTCCAAAACTGAAGGTCATTGGTGAGGCCGCTCCGTTCACTCCTCCTCCAAAACCAGAGGAGAAGAAACCGGAAGAAAAGAAGCCTGCTGACGCCAAAAAGCCTGAGGAAAAGAAGCCGGAAGCCAAACCGGAAGAGAAGAAGGCCGAGCCAAAACCTCAGCCGAAACCCGAAGAGAAAAAACCGGAAACGAAGCCCGAAGAAAAGAAGCCAGAGCCAAGACCGGAAGCAAAGCCCGAGCCGAAGCCTGAAGAGAAAAAGCCAGAGGCGAAGCCGGAAGAGAAACCCGCTCCCGAAAAGAAGTAAGCTCCTTCGCGAGCGATTCAGGCCGCTTGCGTCGAACAGGCTCACTGCTGACAACATGCAACGACCGGTCTTTTATAAGACCGGTCGTTTTTGTCTGTCATCCCATCGGAATGATCCCACCGCCGGAATCCCTCTTGGAGCATTCCGGAGTTCTGCCTAAACTCCCCCCGCAATCTCCGCAGACGTGATTCAATCGAATCTCCTGCAAAGATTCCTGCCTCGTGTTCCCGTCATCGCTGAGTCCCTTCCGTTACTGACAGTGTGATGCGTCAGTCTTCCCGAATCTCCTGCTGGGTCATCTGCTGCCTGATGCTGCCTGCATTGACAGGTTGCGTCAGCCGTCGGCTCACGATCCGTTCCGATCCCCCGGGAGCACTGGTAGAAGTCGACGGAAAGCGGGTTGGACTCACGCCCGTCTCGATGGACTTCACCTATTACGGGACCCGGGAATTCACGCTGTCACACCCCGGATTCGAAACCCTTACGGTGCAGCAACCCGTCCGACGTCCGTTCTATCAGACGGTCCCGCTGGACTTCTTCACGAATCACTTCCTGCCTGGGAGAATCACCGACCGGCACGACTTCACTTACGTGCTGCAACCGCGAGTTGTTCCGATCGACGAAGAACAGAATCTCATTAAGCGCGGCCGGAATTTTCGCTCCCAGTCACAGGTCGGGCTGCCGTAGAGCGAAGCGTCCCTTGTATGGCGACCTGCACCAAAGAAATTCAAAATCGGAAATCTCGAAATTCAAAACTGTCGGGCAGCGAGCCTGACGGGGATCTTGCGACTTCAGATTCTTTCGAACTGGATGCTTTGAATTTCAGGTTTCACTCGCGTCACGCCGCGGCCATTTCCCCTGCCGTCTGATGAGCCCGCCGATTCGGCTCTAACTCCGCGATTCAAACGGAAACGGCACGCTGTTCATTTCTGAACGACGTGCCGTTTCCGTGTTTTTGACGGTATGACGCGGCGAGCGTTATTCCACTGTCACGCTCTTGGCGAGATTACGGGGACGGTCCACGTTGCAGCCTCGCAGCAGAGCGATGTGATAGGCCAAAAGCTGCAGCGGGATCGACGTGACGAGTGGCGACAGACATTCATCGGTCTCCGGGACAAAGATGACGTCGTCCGCCAGATCGGCAATCCGCTCATCACCTTCACAGGCAATGGCGATGACCGGCCCCTTTCGGGCTTTCACTTCTTCCAGATTGCTGATGATCTTGGGATAGATCCCCCCCTTCGGGACAATGAACACACTGGGGGTGCTCTCATCCACAAGGGCGAGTGGACCATGTTTCATTTCGGCAGCAGGATAGCCTTCCGCATGGATGTAGCTGATTTCTTTCAGCTTCAGGGCCCCTTCCAGAGCGACCGGGAAGTTGTACAGACGCCCCAGATACAGGAAGTTCGAGCACTGATGATACTTCTCCGCAATCTCTTTGACAGCATCGTGACACTGCAGGGCCTGTTCCACTTTCTCAGGCATCTTCCGGAGTTCCCGAATGATGTTTTTCCCTGCCTGATACGACATGTGTCGCATCCGGCCAAAGAAGAGCGCCAAGAGAGTCAGCACCGTCACCTGTGAGGTGAAGGCCTTCGTGGAGGCCACTCCGACTTCAGAGCCGGCATGCAGATAGACGCCCCCGTCCGCCTCACGGGCGATCGTTGAACCCACCACATTGCAGATGGCCAGTGTTGGATGTCCTTTTCGTTTGCATTCCCGCATGGCGGCCAGCGTGTCGGCCGTCTCACCAGACTGCGTGATCGCAAAGATCATCGTGCGATCATTCAGCGGCGGATTGCGATAACGCAATTCACTCGCATATTCCACCTCGACCGGAATTCGCGCGAATTCCTCAATCAGGTACTCGCCGACGAGTCCGGCGTGCCAGCTGGTTCCGCAGGCCGTCAGTACGATCCGGTCAATTCGACGCAACTGCTGCGTCGTCAGATTCAGTCCCCCAAAGATGGAGGTCGCTTCGTCATCATCCAGACGCCCTCGCATGGCGTTCTCGATGGTGGTCGGCTGCTCGAAGATTTCCTTGAGCATGTAATGGGCATACGGCCCCAGCTCAATATCGGTGGAGACCTGATCCAGTGTCCGAATGGACGGCGCCAGCTGGCCGATATCACGATGCCGGATCTCCATCCCATCCGGGGTGAGAATGGCAATCTCATGATCAGCAAGATAAACGACCTGATCGGTATACCCGATCAATGGAGTCGCATCGCTGGCCAGGAAATACTCTCCATCACCGACTCCCACAACGAGCGGACTACCGTTTCGTGCGGCGATCAGAGTGTCAGGGCAATCGCGGAAGAGAGTCGCCAGCCCATAGGTCCCCTTCAGTTTCCGCAGAGTCATTTCCAAGGCGGCGAGGCATGTCTTCTGTGTAATCGGAGCATCACTGAGTCGGGCCTGCTCCTCCACGTGATGGGCCAGCAGATGGGCGACCACTTCCGTGTCAGTGTCTGTCCGAAACACATAACCCAGCTGCTGCAACTGATTTCGCAGGATGTTGTAGTTTTCAATCACCCCGTTGTGGACGAGAACGACCGCCCCGTCCCCTCCGATGTGGGGATGCGAGTTCTTGTCACACGGAGCCCCGTGCGTTGCCCAGCGTGTGTGACCGATTCCGACTGTTCCGACGACCGGCTGTTCTTCCAGAAGTGTGGCGAGTTCCTGAACGCGGCCAGTCTTCTTTCGAACCTGAATATTTCCATTGAGGGCGACAGCAATCCCAGCACTGTCATAGCCGCGATACTCCAGTCGATGGAGCCCTTCGACCAGAAAATTCGTTACGTCCCGCGTACCGATGTATCCGACAATCCCGCACATAATTCGTCATGCTTTCTCTGAGAGAAAAGTTCTGACTTTCTGATGTCTGGGTCACAGTCATCTGAAAGCCAGATTCATTATTTCGGGCTGCTGATGCAGGAACAGTGATCTTTCCATCCCCGACTGCAGCCGACAGCTCGGCGGTCTTTAAAACTCTGTGAATCCGAGATTCCTTCGGATGTCGGATTGACCGCCACGGACCGCCCTGCGTATTCCTTTGAATCAGCACAGTCCGTATCATTCTCACGCTGGGAACAGAGACGTCACCGCCGGTATGGACCAGCAGTCTTTCCGCTTATTCCGGTGCCGGGACTTCGGTCCTATAGGGCAACCGGACAGATGGGGTCAAGATCAGCCCCAGGTATCGTTCCAATCAACGTCCTTGAATCCCACATTTGCCGTTGATAACCATTCCTTCTGCAGAAAAATCCGTCGGAATATTCCCCTGCAACTTGAACCCATTTCCCCCAATTGTCACATTTTCATTCCAATTCCCCGCACCACGCGGATAATCGGACTTTGAGAATTTCCCACGCTGCTCGAGCTTGCACTTTTCCGATCTAGCTTTCACGTCGATATGTGCAAGAGGGCACGTGTACTCTCCAAGATGACCGGGCCCAGCAGGTTCCTCATCTGCCACGGCAGCCTCGCCGTGACGCCCGCGGCTTCGGCAACTGAATGCGTCAACTATGCAGCACACTCACGATCACGCTCCAACGTCATGCCGCGCTGGAGGAAGCGAGGATTGCATTCGTCGAAGCGGTGCCCGGTTTGGATTCCTGGTCTGCCTGACGGCAGTGATCGCCTCGAGTGGATCGCTGCAGGCGAACCCGAGTTCGCCGGAGTCTCCGGCACCGTCGGCTGCCCCGTCATCCACTCCATCGACTGCGCCTGAGCCAGTGGATCCCTTGGTGACTCGCGTGGCTCAGGCCATCGAAATCACCAAGAAGCGCAATCTCGACTTCCAGCGGCACACCCCTTGGCAGATTCTGCATGGACTGCTGGCGCTCCGCGAAAATTATACGATCAAAAACGGATCGCAGTACGTGAATGCGTTGGATTTTCTGTCCACGCAAGCTCGTTACAAAGGCGCGGCCTGGTTTGAAGCGACCCCTCATGGCGGGCGTGCCCATCCGTACAACGGCACTCCTTACGATTTCGAAGGGCACGTCAATCAGTCTCTTTCGATCATCGCCATGTGTAATGTCCCGCTCACTCATGAGTTCCGGACTGGCAGCGGGAAGATCGTCACCATGGCCGACATGGTTCGCCATGCCCAGATGAACGTCCAGTCTCACGAAGAACTGACTTGGACTCTCTGGTTCCTGACCCATTATCTCGATCAGGACACCGCTTGGACGAATTTCAGAGGCGAGCGATGGAGCATGGAAGCTCTGGTACGGAACCAGAACTCCTCCTCAGTTCTGACAGCTCCCTGCGGAGGTTGCCACAACCTCTTCGCTCTCGCTTATGCCCGCAATGCCTACATGCAGAAGCATGGTCAATTGCGAGGTGCCTGGCTGGAAGCTGACCAGAAGCTGCAGCAGTACATTTCCACCGCTCAGGCGATGCAGAATCGCGATGGCTCGTTTGCAACCCAATTCTTCAAGGCTCGTGGATACAGCACTGACTTCAATGAACGCATCAAGTCTTCCGGGCACATGCTGGAATGGCTGCTGGTGGCTCTGCCGAAATCCCGCCTGAATGAACCATGGATTCGCAATGGGGTCCTGACTCTGGCGAACGACATGATTCAGAATGCGGCTCAGCCTGCCGACTGCGGACCACTCTATCACTCCCTGCATGCTCTGGTCCTTTACCAACAGCGGATGCAGCCGCAGAACGAACCAACGGCCCAGGAACAGCTGACCGCGAAGCCGGAACTCCCGCAGAACCCGGCTCGAACGGTTCAGACCCTGCCAGGTGCAGCAAATGGAAACAGCTCTGTCACGATCGTTCGCGACCCACAGGGGGCTCAGACTCCAGCGACAATGTCACCGACTGCTCCTGCTCCAAATACACTTCCCGGTCAGGCAGTGACGTCGGTCAGCCCGCCAGCTCCGCAATCACCAGTGAAGCCGACAACACCACCGGCCCTGTCGACTCCGCCGGCCCTCGTTGCCCCACCAGCCTCACGAGGTGGAAATCGGTTCATGCCACGGCAGCCAGCCCGACTCGCTGATCAGCCTCTGTTGCGTCGCCTTTCCGGCGAAGGTGACAAAGAGGGAGTCACGCCTGTCCCCGTCACTGAACCCGAGATCGAGCCTTCACAGCTGACACCATTCCCCGGCGGTATGCCGATCCTGAAACCGTCGGCCGCTCAGAAGATCTCTCCGAAGACCGAAGCTGCCGCTGACGGAAAAGAGACGGAATCTGAAACCGACGCGAA
Organism: Planctomycetota bacterium; assembly: GCA_023417655.1. GTDB lineage: Bacteria > Planctomycetota > Planctomycetia > Planctomycetales > Planctomycetaceae > Planctomicrobium. The sequence goes on from JAEZFD010000011.1 coordinate 32,072, forward strand.
ATCGGGAACTGCCATCACTGAACCCGGAACCAAAGCTGCAGCCACAGGCGCTCCGCAACCTCCAACGGAAATGCCTGCGACAGAGGCGACGAAGACTGCCACACCTGCTGACGCCAACTCCGGGGAGAAAAAGGCCGAAAAGAAGGCAGACGACAACAAGCCGGAATCGCCCAAAGGAGCTGAGCCTGCTTCCAAGTCCCCGGAAACAACTGAGCCTGTAAAGCCTGCCGAGAAATCAGCAGATAAACCTACCAACAAACCGCTTCAGGCTCCCGCTGCCGAGGACAAGGCGAACACGACTCCGCCGGCCACACCCGAAGTCGCACAGAAACCGACCGGGACCAAGTAACCTCGTCGGGATTAATGGAACTCACAAAGAGCGGTGGTCTGAAAATCAGGTCACCGCTCTTCTCCATTTTAGCGTGTCTGCATTGTGCCTGCGGCTTGACACCTGCAGCGCTCCTCTCCAAATTCGAGCGGATTTCACTTCTTCCTTCCGCTCCGAGAGTCCCCTGATGCAGAATCTGCTTGGATGTCACCAGTCTGACCTGGAGACACCGGCGTTATGCCTGGACCTCGACCATTACGAGAGCATCGCGTCGCAGCACTCGTCGCCGGGGGTGAATCCCGCAGGGTCTCTCCGCTGGTGGCCCGTCGGTGATGAATTGTCATTGCCCCCTATTGCCGCAGTTCACCGCACTCACGGTGCTGCCGGGCTGAGCTTTTCGCACTTACCTGCTCTGATCAAAGCCAGCACTCAAAATGACCAGCGACTTCATTACAACGGAAAGATCTCCTGCGGGTGGCAGGCCCAACTCCTGAATCAACTTTCGCCGGACAGCTGCATCGTTTTTGAATGCGACCACTACGTTCAGGCCGAGATCCTTTCAAATACTGCGCAGCGTCTCAACCGAACGTTTGATGTGCTTCTGGAAGTGAATCTGGGATTGAACCGAACCGGCGTCCGGCCCGGAGCCGACGGCCGCGATCTTGCTCAGGGGTTGCAGAGTCTGCAGGGAATCCGCGTCGTTGGATTTTGCGGAGATCTGGGAGATCAACTGGATTCGCCGTCGAATTTCCGCTGGTTCGAGGCACGCGTAAAGCTGATGACCGACCTGCGGACGTCGTTTCCCGCAGAATCGCGTGAAGCCGTGCAGGTTCATCTCAAGGGAGACCATGCCCTCCGGGAACTTGTGGTTGATTCAGTCGATTCAGAGGTGACTGACCTGCACCTGCAGACGACATCCCGAGGGGATGAAAAGTCGAATCCATTTTCTGTTATTTCTTCTGTCGTCAGCCGCTGCAAGTTGGAACGAGCAGTCATTGACGCAGGACTTCGGCACATCGGCAGGAGGTCTCAATGGTCAATCACAGAGACCGCATTCGGACGATTGTTGCCTGACATCGCCGATATCGACGTCGCCGACACGATGACCACTTTGACGCTCGGGCCGGAATCACTCGACCTGGTGATGGGTGATACACTGCGAATTCGCCCGCCTTGCCCTCAACTGGCATTACAACTGGCGAGTCGCCTGTACGGAGTCAGGCAGGGAGTCGTCGAAGGAGTCTGGCACCGGGACTCGTCACGAGTCTGGGCCAGCGAGGAAATCTGATTTGAGAATCAATCCCAAAATCACAGGCCGACGGAACTGCTCTCCGCGGTCACATTCCCAACTGAATTCAGGACTGGAAGTCAATGCTCCACCTGAGCTTTTGATTTTCCCCCCTTCCGGTCTGGCAATTCGCAAGCCTCTTCCATTACGCTGGGAGACTGCGCCCGACCCGACGTCCAATCGAGGGTCAGGATGAACTGACACAGGAGCGATGATTCCCATGAAGTGTCGCACTGAGTCAGTGTGTTCAGGTTTTCTGCTGGTTCCTATAAGCAACATATCGTCGATGTCTATTCTGAATCTGACGAAGACGTGCTCGAGTTTGCAGGGAGGCAAGGGGTGTCTCTGACACAACTGCTGGAAAGTAAGTTTCGAGGCGATATCCGTTTTCGAGGCCAGGCCTATCTTCAGGCAGATCGGGTCTCGATTGCGAGGGTCACTCCTGACGATCTCCATGCCGTCGTTCGCGATGGCGTTGAATACCAAACCCATCTCAGCCGTCTGGACGGTGAGTTGAGAATGTTCTGCTCGTGCGTCGGTGACGGACAGTCACGCGACCCCGCCTGCAAACATCTCTGGGCAACATTACTGGCCGTGGATGCGGGTTCGTATCTGACAGGAACTCCGAAGATCGGAGCGGTCCCTCCGTTCGTTTCAGAGACCCGGTACACACCGCTCGATCTCTCAACGTGGGACGAAGACGACTTCGAAGGGGGCGACGTTTTCACCCCCAGTGAGAAGCAGAGCACTGCATCCGCATCCGTCAAAGGTCCCGCCCCGCGACAGCAGTCACGGGAATGGGAAACGAAACTGCGCGACCTGCGGAACCTGATGCCAGCTTCCGCCCGCCCCGGCGCAACAGCTGAATCCCGCGAGCGCGAAATCTTCTATGAAGTCGATCTTCCGGAGAGCCGGAAATCGCAGCAGCTCGTAATTCAGACCTCCCAGCGTCAGCGCCGCAGTAATGGCCAGTGGGGAAAACTGAAGCCGCTGAAGATTCGCCCGGGTCGACTCGAAGAAGTTGATCACGCTGACGACCGCCGAATCCTCGCGTTCCTCGCGGGAGGAACCCCGGAGCGCTCAGGCTGGATGGCTCAACAGGCCGAGTTCCAGACCTCCGTCTATCGTTACCGTGTGCCGTTTGATCTGTGCGCACTCATCCTTCCGTTGATGGCCGGCTCGAAGCGGCTGCGCTTCCTCGATGAATCCGAACGCGAACTCCCGCCTCTCCAGTGGGATGAAGGTGACCCTTGGCAGCTCTGTCTGTGCCTTGAACAGCAGGCCGATCAGAGCTGGCAGCTGCATGGCGAAGTCCGCCGCAACGACAAGCGACTCCGGATTGAAAAGTGCGAGCTCCTCCTCCCTGGGGGGCTGGTCATCACAGACAACCAGATTGCTCGACTGGAAGACTTCGGTGCATTCGACTGGGTGCCGATGTTGCTCGGCGATCAAAAGCTGACTGCCAAACCAAACGAAGAACAGGATCTGGTTGACTGGCTGCTCGACATGCCAGCACTGCCTCAGCTGGATCTGCCTAAGACACTGCAGCTCGAAGAAGTCCGCCCGGTTCCCCAGCCTCGCCTTATTTTCCGTTCCCCATCCAAACGGGGATGGAAACACGAACGAATTCACGCAAACGTCGAGTTCGATTACGACGGCACACTCGTTCGGGGATCGAACATCCAATGGGCGGTCGTGCAACGAGAACTCGGCAGGTGCCTCCTCCGTGATCAGCAGCGCGAGCCTGCCTTCTGGTCTCAGCTGGATGAACTCGGATTTCGACGCCTCGTCGACCATCGTCAGGCAGCACATGATGTCGATATCGGTGTGTCTGAACTGGGGCGTGCCGTCCGGGCGCTCGTGAATAGCGGCTGGCAGGTTCACGCCGACGGGAAGGAAGTCCGGCAGCCCGCAGCGGTTAAGTTCAATGTCCGATCTGATATCGACTGGTTCGAACTGACAGCAGACGTCGACTTTAACGGGTTGAAAGCTAACTTCCCTGAACTGCTCGCCGCCCTCTCGCGCGGCGACCAGACGATTCGACTCGATGACGGATCCCTGGGAATTCTGCCAGAAGAATGGCTCCAGCAGTACGGCATTCTCGCCGGACTCGGTTCAGCCAGTGAAGACGGCATCCGTTTCTCGACGTCACAGCTGGGACTCGTTGATTCCTTACTCTCGTCGCAGGAATTCGTCGACTTCGACGCCCGCTATTTGGAAGTCCGCAGTCGGCTCTCCAACTTCGACGGCATTGCCCCTCGAGCTGAACCAAGAAACTTCCACGGCCAGTTGCGTCCTTACCAGCGTGAAGGACTCGGATGGCTGCACTTCCTGCAGGACTATGGCTTCGGAGGCTGTCTGGCCGACGACATGGGTCTGGGGAAAACCGTCCAGATGCTCGCGCTCTTCCAGGAACGTAAGCAGTCACGTGATCGCCAGCTTCCATCGCTGGTGATCGTGCCGAAGTCGCTGATGTTCAACTGGATTCAGGAAATCGTCAAGTTCGCCCCTGAGCTGACTTATCTGGAATACACTGGTCCAGAGCGAGTCGAACTGCGACACAAGATCCCGGAAACGGATCTGATCCTGACGACTTACGGAACGCTGCGACGCGACATTCTGGAACTCAAAGATCAGGAATTTGACTACGCCGTTCTGGACGAAGCACAGACAATCAAGAATGCCTCGTCGCAGGCGGCCAAAGCGTCACGCCTCCTCAAAGCCCGCCATCGGGTGGCATTGAGCGGTACGCCAATCGAAAACCACCTCGGCGACCTGTGGTCGATCTTCGAGTTCCTGAACCCCGGCATGCTGGGGCGCAGCTCGGCCTTCAAGGTACTGGCGACAGAGGCCTCTAACGAATCTTCCCGCCGGACAATCGCCGCCGGGGTCCGTCCATTCGTTCTGCGAAGAACCAAAGGACAAGTGGCCAAAGAGCTACCGGATAAATTCGAAGAAACGATCTACTGCAAGATGGGAGACCGTCAGCAGGCTCTCTACAACGAGATGCGGGATTACTACCGCGATTCGTTGCTGGGTCTGGTCAAGAAACAGGGGATGGGAAAGAGCCGGATGCACGTGCTCGAAGCGTTGCTTCGCCTGCGACAGGCGGCCTGCCACCCTGCCTTGCTCGACAAAGGGAGCGACGAAGAGGAATTCGCAAAGCTCGACGTGCTGATTCCGCAACTGGAAGAACTGATTCAGGAAGGCCACAAATCTCTGGTCTTCTCCCAGTTCACCAGCATGTTGGCGATCGTGAAGAAGCACCTCGACAGCAAAGGGGTCAACTACGCCTACCTGGACGGGCAGACCCGCAAGCGAAAGCAGGTGGTCGATCAGTTCCAGAACGACCCGGCCTGTTCTGTCTTCCTGATTTCATTGAAAGCAGGGGGCTTGGGTTTGAACCTCACGGAAGCGGAGTACGTGTTCCTTCTGGACCCATGGTGGAACCCTGCTGTCGAAGCTCAGGCAATCGACCGGGCACACCGAGTCGGACAGACGAAGCAGGTGTTCGCTTATCGACTTATCTGTCGCGATACCGTCGAAGAGAAGATCCTCGAACTGCAGAAGCAGAAGCGAGAGCTCGCCGACGCCATTCTCGAGTCGGAAGGGACTCCACTCGGAGAACTCACGACAGACGATCTCGAACTCTTGCTGTCATAGGCTCGCATCTGAAATCGGCGAGCCACTCCCATCGTGCTCGCCAAGACACTCAGCCCTGTTCCGTTTCATCAGATTTGATGAGGCGGAACAGGGCTTCTCTTTTGTACGAACATCATCCTGACGCGTCTTCTCCCGACCTGTGGCCCGTCAGGATTCTGCCCCGCTGTCTGTGGCGGTGCGACCTGCGTTGCAGTGAATCAACACATCCCGTGACGATGTTCTCTTCCCTCTCCTTCGATGTATCTCGACCTTTTTTCCATCCTACAAACTCTGTTTTTTCTCTGTGCCAAAACCCGGAATATCTCCCATTTTTGCATGTTCCTCATCTTTCTTAACAATTATTCCGATCAAAGATTGCCGATCCGAATATTGACCAATTAGTTTACTCTTATAGGATCAAACAACGCGATCCTGCGAATGCTTGCGCTCCTCACCTTTCTTTTTCGCAGGCATCGCGAGATTCACTCCCGTCTTGCTGTTCAGCATTTCATTCAATTCGCTGCTTGAAAGGACCTGACACATGAAATCTCTCGCGCGCAGTCGGCTCGGTTTCACACTCATCGAGCTTCTGGTGGTGATCGCGATCATCGCCGTTTTGATCGCATTGCTATTGCCCGCCGTTCAGCAGGCTCGCGAGGCGGCCCGCCGTAGTCAGTGCAAGAATAATCTCAAGCAGATCGGGCTAGCCCTGCATAACTACCACGACACCTTTGGCCGCTTTCCGGCCGGGTACATGCAGGCTGTGAATCAATCCGGCATCCCCGCCTACGGTTGGGGAGCCTCGATACTTCCCTATCTCGATCAGGCCAATCTCGCCAACCAGCTCGCGATTGGCAGCCCAAAACAACTGAACCATCGATATAACGCCTCATCCACCGATGAGGACAAACAGCTACTGCAGACCGTCGTACCCGTCTATCTCTGTCCGACAGACATCACAGGACCGCTCAACACTAAGGAACGATTTAGCTCAACCGATCGATTCAAGATCGCGACTTCCAACTATGTCGCAATGGTCGGGAGCATTTCTCCGCAGAGCACAACAACCCCAGCGGCTGGTGAACCGCAGGTTCCTGTCGGTGAAGGGATGTTCTATGGCAACAGCTTTCTGCCGATTCGGGAAGTTCTCGACGGAACATCGAACACGCTGTTCATTGGGGAACGGGACGGGGGGCCAGCAGCAGACGGAGATAACTACCGGGCCGCAGTCTGGGCTGGGGTCGGCAACATCAGTAACAACGGTTCAAACTCGACGGGTCGGACGCTGGCCCGCTCTGGGTTTTTCATCAACAGGGATTATGCTCAGCTTGGAGCTCCTCAGAACTTGGGCAAAGGGGTCAGCAGCCTGCATGAAGGGGGCGTTCAAGTTCTGATGGGAGACGGGGCCGTTCGCTTCCTGTCAGAAAACATCAGCACCGCGACCTACCAGAATCTTTGTTTCCGCGCCGACGGCAAGGTCATCGGCGAATTCTAAGGTCCTGGATAATTTCGTGAATCGCTGAAACACAAACCCTCAGGCCGTTGAAGGATCTCACTCTCAAGAGTCAGTGCCCCGGGGGCAAAAGTTCCGCTCCCGGGGATTCTATTTATAGGTCAAAGTTTCGTACCTGCGGTTCCTGCGTCTTCACCGCTTCGTAAGTCAGGACTGTCCGCTGATCGTCACTGTACTTTGGCGGCAGTGATTCTTTCGCACCGTTCATCATGGCATCAGCTTCGGTGACATCGGACGGGATCCCCGACCCATCTGGCATTTTGAGCTTGCTGATCACGACTCGATATGAACCCGGTATAATTCCCTGGCTTTTCTCTCGCGGTACACCGTGGATCGGTGTCATCGCCGAGTATTTACCCTGCTCATCTGTCTTTGCGTAGGCAGCGCGAACGGCTTGATCGCCCGTTGGAAAGAATGTGAGCACCGCCCCGGCGAGAGGAGTTTTGTTCCAGGTCACCGTCCCCGTCAGTGGGACAAGATCCTGATAGAATTCCGGCAGATTGGACTGACTCTGGCACCCGGAGATCAGCGCCAGGCATCCCGCAAGAACAATCAGACTGCAAGGCAGTCTTCGCCGCTGCCACCGGCCGTCTCCATTGGTCGATACGCAATTCATTAGGAACTCCAACCTGGTTCGCGAAGCGAATTTCCCCCGCGTAGTGATGCTTGCTCTGCGATCTTCCCGCGGAGCAAGCATTGCGATGAGGAGTACAGGGATCGCCGTGCAGTGTGAGCGGGCAAGGTGATCCGATAAGAAGACTCAGAACTCTCCGAGAACTTTTCCGTCAGCGATGGTGTCGAGCTGAGTCCGAATCGCCGCCGAAGCGTTTTCACTGAAGAAGCGAACCCCTCCGTCCGCAAGCAAGATGTGAATCCCCCCGGTGTGAAAACTTCCGGTATTCGTCCAATCGCCGAGGTAATTGAAGCTGCCATTCGCCGGGTTGTTAGGTTCGCGTTCAAACCGGTTTGGCGGATTCCACCCTAGATTGAGACCGACCATGCACCAGTCGCGACCATACCAGTTGGCATTTGAGCCATTGAGACAGCAGGCTTTTCGGGTCTCCGCCATCATACACGTGTTGCTCATTCCGTCAGTCACGTCTTGTGGACGGCACCGGCTGCCATCTTCAAACATCGTGCGAGTCGCCGGCGGTCGTTGAACCCATTGGCTGCATGTCTGATGGGCTGCTCCAGAACGTGTGACGATAAAGTCATAGCTCGTGCGATGGAGATAAGGCTGTCCCGCCCCTGACGGGCTATTCACTGTCCCACTCATATCCGAGGGACAACTAATCAGTGAGAGTGACGGAGTCGCTGCTTGAGCCGTCTGAACATTGGTCGTAGCGGTCCCCCCGCAGAGCGGAGTCCCGGTCCCCGTTACTCCCGTTGAAAACGCCTGATTGAAATTAAACTTCTGATAAAGGGCCGACTGATCAACGTACGGCAGAAGAAACACAAAGCCATTCAGATTCATGGAACACGGCGAAGGAGTGGGAACCGGAACCGCCGTGCTGGCAACGCAATCTCCGTTGGCCAGCTGCGAGGGGGGAAACACCCCATAAGAGTCGAGATAGTTATGCAAAGCCAAGCCAAGTTGCTTCAGATTATTCTTACAGGTTGATCGGCGTGCAGCTTCACGAGCCTGTTGAACCGCAGGCAAAAGCAATGCAATTAACACGGCGATGATTGCAATCACCACCAGCAGCTCGATCAAAGTAAATCCTCTCAATCTCCTTGAGAGGACCGTGGAGCACGTCGAACGACGAGATGGGCGCGCAGCGTCACACCGCTGATGAACAGCAAACTAAATCATAGTGTGGACCCTTGGACGAGAAAGAAGTTGCTCTGAGCGAAGCAATTGTCCAGATCAATTTGAATAGAACAGCGGCGATACTACCTGAGAACTCAGCAATATCCACAGATTATTTAATCTCATAATATGCAATGTCACGTTACATCAAATGCAATAATCCCGGCCAAATCCATATCGGCTCACAGCGAGGCGGCACTGCGGACATCGAGACCAAAGCGTGAGAGATCCTGAGCGAATCCCAGCGTCGTCGTGAAAAGAACTGCATTGAGACCGTGTGATCTTCCAGCCTCAACATAGACCGGAATGTCATCGGTATAGATGGCCTGTTCTGGCGCGCAGCGGGCGGCCTGAATTGCTGCCTGATAGATCTCCGGTTCAGGCTTCACTGCTCCCACATCACATGAGAGAACCAGTTCATCAAACCGGTCGAGAATCTGATATCGCTCTTGAATGTACCGCACGTGAGTGACGCAGGTATTCGAGAGCACGACAAGTCGCATCCCTTGTCGTTTCAATTCATCCAGCACTGGGATGATGCTGAGATTCGGTTCAAAGATCTCTGCGGTCGCAAGGCAGAGTGCGTCCAGATCCAGCTGGCAGCCAAACTGCTGCTCAAGTCGCAACTTCAGCCCTGCTTCGTCGATGCGTCCCCGTTCAAATTCCCATTGCAGCCCTGATTCAATCAACACGCGCTGCATCGTCCGGGCATCACACCCACACAACTCACCGACCTGCTGACACATCTTTTCATGTGAAAAGAACGCCAGCACGTTACCCATGTCGAAAATGACGGTCTGAATCGGACTCATGGAACACGTGTGGCCGAAGACTCTGGGATCAATAACGGAAGAGATGCCAGGCCGAAATTCTGCAGAAAGAGAAGCGATCGCGCTTGTGCTGACCGAAAGTCGTTGTGCCCACAGTCCTCGGTAATCAATGTCGAGCCGGGACAGGCAGCGTGCAGCTGCTCGGCACAGAAACAGGGAACAACTCCATCTTGGGTACCATGCAGAATCAGGACAGGAATGCTGAGCGTCGCGACCACCGATCGATTATCGAAAATGTTGCGAACGAGATGAGAAGCCAGACCGAATCGGCTGGCCGCGACGTCCGGAATCGATGTATAGGTCGACTCGAGAATCACCGCCGCTAAAGGTCGCTGTTTCGCCAACAGGCAGATCGCACCGCCTCCCATCGAACGCCCGTATCCGATGAGCTTCGTTGAATCCACTTCCGGGAGAGTGGTCAGGCGGTCATAAGCAGCGACAACGGTCCGCTCAATCGATTGCTCTGATGGCACCCCTGCAGAGCGTCCATAGCCAGGGTATTCAACGAGCAGGACGTGATAGCCAGCCTGACGAAAATTTTCGAAGCCACTGTAATGAAAGTCGATGACCTCGCCATTGCCGTGACAATAGATGATCGTCGGACGAGCTGAGTCCTTATCACCATGTGCAGGCAAGAAGACGGATTCAATCTCGCCATCCGCCGTCTTCAGAAGTTCCAGCCTCGCATCCGGCGGGAGTCCCGGGGGTGGATTCCCTGCGAGAGAGGGTGCAGGAAACAGGACCATCTGCTCGAATTTTTGTACAAGCAGGCGCAGTCCTAAAATAAGTGCAATCACCCCCAGCACGATGATGCCGCGCCCGACCCAGACATTTCCCCAAAGGTAACTGATCGAAGGCATGGCGCGGGCTCGTGAAAGTCAGGAGGCTGATCGCTGCAAGCTACTCCCCAATTCCCAATTTTCGCTCAACGGCCTGGCTCAGCGTTTCCCGAACAAGCTCAACCGGGATGCGATCGTAGACTTGGGCGAAGAACCCTTCGACGATCATGTGCATCGCTTCATAACGGGAGAGCCCTCGGCACATCGCGTAGAAGACCTGTTCGTCATCGACGCGGCCAGCAGTGGCACCGTGCGTACAGCGTACGTCATCGGCTTCGATCTCGAGCCCTGGAATCGCGTCGGCACGGGCGTCCGCACTCAGCATCAGTGCGTCGTTTCGCTGATAACCATCGGTCTTCTGGGCATCAGGATCAACTTTGATCATCCCACGCCAGACCACTCGAGACTTGTCCCGGAGCACTTCTTTATACAGCAGGTCAGATCGCGTATCTGGCTGATGGTGCGTCTGCTGCGTGTAGTATGAAAGCACCTGCTTTTCGGTGGCAAAAGTGACACCGTTAACCTGGGCCAATGATCCCCGACCGTCAAGATGCACGTCCTGATGGATGTGAGCCAATCGGCTTCCGAGGGCGGCCACGGTCCACTGCAACATGCCATCCCGACCGACTCGGCCAGACTGGTGCGCGAAGTGGCGGACCTTTTGATTCCAGTTCTGCAGCTGCACATATCGCAGCTGAGCCCCTGCACCGACCAGCAGCTCAATGGCTCCGACGTGCAAACCTTCGGTCTCCGGAGAAACAGAAGCGGTCTCTTCGAGCAGAGTCGCCGATGCCCCGTCTTCCAGAATCACGAGCGTGTGACTGAAGTCGGAAACACCGTCTTGCTGCAGCGTGATCAGACTGTACAGCGGCACCTTCACTTCGACGTTTCGCGGCACAAAGAGCACCGTTCCGCCTGTCCAGAACGCGGCGTGCCAGGCGGAGAAGCGATCTGTCGAGGGATCGACCGCTCGGGTGAGGAAGTAGGGCTCAAGCTTTTCACGGTGCTCGACGAGCAGTTTCTCCAGACTGCCGAAGAGCACCCCTTGAGCTGCCAGTTCAGGAGCCAGCGAGGACGAGACGCAGTGCCCATCAGTATGTGTCACAGCTCCAGCGAACTCAGCCCGATTCTGCATGAGAGTCGAGACGGCAGCGGCGGCTGTTGGTGACGCTGCGAACTGATACTTCTCAGGACGGAAGGTTCGCAGCTCGAGCCGCTTGTATTCCTCTGGGTCCAGTTCTGTCTGCAGGCGTTCCAGATACAGCTGAAATGCCTGGCGTCGTGCCTCACGAATCCATTCCGGTTCGGATCGGGTCGCGAGAAACGCGTCAAAGGCCGCTTGCTGCGTATTGGAAATTGTTGTCACCGGAGAAACCATTCTTGCTGCCGCACGTTCCGTAAGATTCATGAACAGGCTGTATCGAGTGCCTGTTGGATTCCGTTTTCGACCGCTGAATTAACTCAGCAGTCCGTAGTTCTTCAGCGTCACTTCCAGCTTGCTCATGTCGCTGGCCGAGAGCGGAGTCAGTGGCAGGCGGACTTCCCCTGTATCCCGGCCGAGAAGTTGCATCGCTGCCTTCAGCGGGATTGGGTTGGTTGCCAGTCCGAGCATGTCCCGACACAGTGGGAACAGCTTGTGATGCATCTTCTGAGCGGCGGCGATGTCCCCCTTCTGCCAGGCAGAAATCAGGGCCATCATGTCCTTCGGAATGATGTTACCAGCCACCGAGATGATTCCGCTTCCGCCGATGGACAGCAGCGGCAGAGTCAGGCTGTCGTCACCTGACAGCAGAGTCAGGTCACTGCCGTTGAGAATCTGCGAAGCCTGATCGAGCGACCCGGTCGCTTCTTTGATCGCGACGATCGTCGGAAGCTCGGCCAGCTTGCAGATTGTATCTGGCTCCATGTTCTTGGCGGTACGGCCAGGAATGTTGTACAGAATGATCGGCAGATCGACGGACTCAGCAACCGCCTTGAAGTGCTGATAGAACCCGTCCTGCATTGGCTTGTTGTAGTACGGCGTCACCATCAGAGCGCCGTCGACTCCCGCTTCCTTTGCACGCCGAGTCAGACGAACTGCTTCAGCAGTTGAGTTGGAGCCGGTTCCGGCCATGACCTTGATGCGGCCAGCAGCATGCTCGGCGACGATGGCGACAACCCGTTCGTGCTCTTCGTGGCTCAGCGTCGGACTTTCGCCTGTGGTCCCGCATGGACAAATGCAATTCGTCCCCTGTTCGACATGCCAGTCGACCAGTTTCCGCAGAGCCGACTCATCGACTGCTCCCCCTCGGAACGGGGTAATCAGTGCCACGGTCAGTCCGGCGAATTGTTCTCCCTTGCGGGCCATGGTAGCTCCCATGCCGATGCGATCGGCCAGAAATTCAATCAGTGAGTCGTCGTGTGTTGCAAAGATCCGGCGCAAATTGAGAAATTCGACCGTCCGGCACAAAACCACATTCTAGACAGAGCGGAAATGCCGCGAAAGTCAGGACACTTCCGAGCTCTGGAAACGGGGACACAGTTGCGCCCTGTCCCGGTTCAACCGCTCCCCAAAATAAAAGTCCGGCGCCAGCGACATGACTGCCACTGGCGCCGGACATCATTTCCGTAGCATCTGTCAGCTCTGATTCGACCTAATTTCAGAATCAGACCGATCGAGAGCAGCAGGTCTTAGTACAGGTCACCATCGTGGCCGTGTCCGCCCTTCTTCTCGTCCTTCTTTGGCTTCTCAGCGATGAGGGCATCGCTTGTCAGCAGCAAGGTCGCGACGCTGCTGCTGTTCAGCAGTGCAGTACGAGTCACCTTCACTGGATCGATGACACCGGCCTTCACCAGGTCTTCGTAGGTGTCGGTGGCAGCGTTGTAGCCTTCGTTGCCCTTCTTCTCGGAGACGCGATCAGCAATCACGGCTCCGTCGACGCCAGCGTTGTTGGCGATCTGAGTCAGAGGAGCACGGCAGGCGCGACGAATGATGTTGTAACCAACTTCTTCGTCATGAGTCAGCTTGCCTGGCTCGACGGAAGTGGAAGCACGCAGGAGAGCGACACCGCCCCCTGGCAGGATCCCTTCTTCGACGGCAGCACGGGTGGCGTGCAGAGCGTCTTCAACGCGAGCCTTCTTTTCCTTCATCTCAGATTCGGTCGCAGCACCGACGTTGACCTGAGCCACTCCGCCAGAAAGCTTGGCGACGCGTTCTTCGAGCTTTTCGCGATCGTAGTCGCTGGTGCTGTTGGCAGCTTCGCGCTTGATCTGCTCAATGCGGGACTTGATGTCGGCAGTCTTGCCGGCACCTTCGATCAGCGTGGTGTTGTCCTTGTCGATGACAACTTTCTTCACGCGGCCGAGGTCAGAGAGCTGGAGGTTGTCCAGCTTAATGCCGAGGTCTTCGAACACAGCCTGTCCACCGCACATAATGGCGATGTCCTGCAGCATGGCCTTGCGGCGGTCGCCGTAGCCAGGTGCTTTCACAGCAGCGATCTTGAAGGTTCCGCGGAGCTTGTTGATCACGAGAGTCGCGAGGGCTTCGCCTTCAACGTCTTCAGCGATAATCAACAGCGGCTTGCCGGAGTTGACGACCTTTTCCAGAACTGGAACGAGGTCCTTGATGTTGCTGATTTTCTTTTCGTGAATCAGCACATAAGCGTCTTCGAGGACGACTTCCATGCTCTGTGAATCAGTCACAAAGTATGGAGAGAGGTAACCGCGATCGAACTGCATCCCTTCGACGACTTCGAAGTCAGTCTGCAGGCTCTTGCCTTCTTCGACAGTGATGACACCGTCTTTGCCGACAGCTTCCATGGCGTCAGCAAGAATCTTGCCGATCGTGTCATCGCCGTTAGCGGCAACGGTTCCGACCTGAGCAATCGCCTTCTTGTCGCGGCAAGGAATTGCCATCGACTTCAGCTTTTCGATGATGTCGTTGACAGCCTTGTCGATTCCGCGCTTCATTTCCAGCGGGCTGACACCGGCAACGACGGCCTTGAGGCCTTCGTTGTAGATTGCTTCAGCCATGATGGTCGCGGTGGTGGTTCCGTCACCAGCAACGTCGCTGGTCTTGCTCGCGACTTCGCGAACCATGCGGGCACCCATGTCTTCGAACTTGTCAGAGAGTTCGATTTCACGAGCGACGGTGACACCGTCTTTGGTCACGGTTGGTGAGCCAAAGCTCTTCTCGATGATCACATTCCGGCCTTTAGGGCCGAGGGTGACGCGAACTGCCTTGGCGAGCTTGCTCACACCGCGACGCATCGCTTCTTGTGCTTCCTGATCGAAAGCAATGATTTTGGCCATTATTGAAACTCCTGATGCAGTTATCAGTTCGAGATTTCGGTGGAATATTCGATTCGCTGTCCGCTCATGCTCATCAAGTCGCAGCCTGGAATGAGCCGTCTGAAACCGGTTTCGCCAGACTCATCGATGCCTTCGCGACTTCAATGCGGACGCACGGTGCAGGCTGCTTGCCGGTTCTCACGTCGCCAGTCAGGAGAAACAGCGTTCCCGCTGAATCTGACCAACAACTTCCTCCCTGAATTGCAGCAGCCTGGCCCATTCAGAATTAGTAGGTGCAGAGAATGTCTCGCTCACTGAGGAGCAGATATTCTTCGTCGCCGACCTTGATTTCATCGCCGGCATAAGAGCTGAAGATCACCCGATCCCCTTCTTTGACGGTCAGCGGCACTTTGGTGCCATCATCTTTTGTATGGCCGTCACCAATGGCAATGACTTCACCGCGCTGCGGTCGGTCTTTTGCAGAATCCGGCAGGACGATTCCTCCAGCGGTCGTTGCCTCCGCTGCCTGACGCTTCAACACCACTTTGTCCCCGAGGGGAACAATCTTGGAACCGCCTTTGGCCTTTTTCGCCATGAATGACTACTCCTCAACCCCAATATTTTTTGAACGATTCCGCCCTGATCAGCGGGTCTTCCCAGCAGAAGACACCCACTCAGCGCCGGGTAATACCATGGGCGGTCATGGCGCTGTGCTGCTCCGCTACTACAAACGGCGTGCCAGTATTTCCAATTAGACGCAACCCAATACACGCGAATCACTTTCGGAACGCCAGCCATTCTGCCATTACGACATCCTCGAATGAAACAAAGCGATTCGGCTTCCATTGCTGCGCCAAAATGGCAGGTGACTCAATTCCGCCGCGTGGCTGATTGACGAATCCCTGCGGACATTTCAGGATGTGTTTGACTGTCAGAATGTTACCTGCAGAATGTTACCTGAGTCACTTGCTTGGCCTGAGTCCATCTCAAAGGGGACCTCTCCACTATGGCACACCAGATTCGATTCATCCTCCTCGGCGGTTTTCTTGGGGCAGGCAAGACGACCACTCTCGGGCGACTCGCCGCAACCTACCGGGCTCAAGGCCTGAATGTCGGGATTGTCACGAATGATCAGGCGACTGACCTCGTCGACACAAACACGCTCCGCCAGCAAGGATTCGATGTCGGTGAAGTGGCCGGAGCCTGCTTCTGCTGCAACTTCAATGAGCTGATTGGAACGATGGGCAAGTTGTCCGCGGATCAGCGCCCAGACGTCATTCTGGCGGAGCCCGTCGGCAGCTGCACGGATTTGGTGGCCACGGTGATTCAGCCGCTGAAGCAACTGTTTGATGCCGAATTCACAATTGCCCCCTATGGTGTCATTCTGAAGCCGAGCCATGGACTGAAGATTCTGAAAGGTCAGTCAGGCACCGGATTCTCCCCGAAGGCGGCTTACATCCTGGAAAAGCAGCTGGAAGAAGCGGATTTCATTCTCATCAATCGAATTGATGAGCTCAGCGCCGACGAACTCAAAGAGATCAACGAACTTCTGGAAGTAAAGTACCCCGGCACTCCCGTTCTCCGCATGTCTGCACGAACAGGGGAAGGGGTTGAGGAACTCGTTCAGTTTCTCGCCCAGGACGGTGGGTTCGGTCGCAAGATCCTCGAGATTGACTACGACACTTACGCCGAAGGGGAAGCAGAACTCGGCTGGTTGAACAGCAGCATGACCGTGACGGGCGAAGCGGACTTCTTCCTTGACGACTTCCTGCTCGGAATCGTGATTCAGCTCCAGGGAAAGTTGAAGCGGAATTCGTTCGAGCCTGCTCACCTGAAGGCGATCGGACTCTGGGAAGGCTTCTTCGGAGTCGCGAATCTGATCAGCAGTGACAGTGGGGTGGAACTTTCGCTGCCCTCCAACTGCGATGTCCGCAAGGCTGAAGTGATCGTGAACGCCCGAGTTGCCTGCGATCCAGAACAGCTCAAGGAGTTCGTCGAAGAGACCGTGCTGGAAGTCGCGGATCTGATGAAAATCAAGGTCGAGTTCCGTCAGACCCAAAGCTTCCGCCCTGGCCGACCAGTGCCGACGCACCGTCTGACAACTCCTGTCAGTTAAGCTGAAAGCGGTCGCCACGCTCGCAGAACGGGCGTGGCGACATTCTCTCGTGCGACCCTCGCCCGTTCGGACTACATCGACGTCTGACGTTTCCAGGCGATGATGTCATCCAGTATCTGTCCGAGTGACAGACTTGGCTTACGACCGAGGACGCCCTCCAGCCGGGCGAGATCGGGAACACGGCGACGGACGTCTTCGAAGTCTGCGCCATAGGCCTGCTGATAACCGAGATAGTGAATGGGAATCTTCGGATCGACCCGACGGATCACTTCTTCCGCGAGCTGTCTGATCGAAACATCCTGATCACTGCCGATATTGAAGATTTGACCGACAGCAGCGTCACATTCCGTGAGCCCAATGACACAGTCGACGACTTCTTTGACGTGCGCAAAGCAGCGGACCTGTTCCCCGTCGTCGTAGACAATCACTGGCCCCCCCTGCAGGGCTTGTGCGACGAACCGGGGAATCACCATGCCATAGTTGCCGACCTGACGCGGCCCGACGACGTTGAAAAAGCGACCGATGGTCACAGGCAGCTGGTATTTTCCGAAGTAGGCAAGAGACAGAAATTCATCGATCGCTTTCGAACATCCATAAGCCCAGCGGGGACGGGATGTCGGCCCGAAATGCAGATCGTCTTCTTCACTCCAGCGCTCTTTGGGGTTCTTCCCGTAAACCTCACTGGTACTTGCCAGAAAAAAGCGGCACCCCTGCTGTGAGGCGAGTCTCAACAGAAACTCAGTGGGATAGATATTCGTTTCAATGGTCCGAACAGGGTCTTCTGCGACCAGTTTGACCCCCACCGCAGCGGCAAGATGAAAGATCACATCGACGCCGTGGACCGACTCCATGACGAGCCGCTGGTCCGTGATCGATCCATTAATCAGAGTCAGTCGCTCGTGATCGCGGACTGCTGCCAGATTGTCAGCGCGACCGGTTGAGAAATCATCGAGAACGCGAACCTCGTCGCCGCGAGCCAGAAGTTTTTCTGTTAGATGGCTTCCAATAAACCCGGCACCGCCGGTGACAAGGCTGACTGTCATATCTCGTGACTTCTTCGGCAACAGCTGTTGTGAACAGGGATCACGCCATCTGAAATCTTGTTCTCCGCCTCTGCGACCGAATCAACTGCACAGAAGGAAAACGTGTGATCCCTTTGTCCACAGCATGAAGGACCTGACCGCCTTTGTCACGGTTCAACGGCAAAAAATCCGAGAACCTGCCTTGCGACGCGGGAGTCCTCCGGGGTGTCGCCCTACCCACGCCGGAAATCAGTAGATGTCCGGAAGGCCGCTGAATCGGCGATTCTCGCTTCACGCATCACGCAGCGGAGGCCTTATGCTGCGGCCTCACGATCCTCCTGCTCAGGGCTGGGATAGCCGAACCGTTCGTAAAACTCCCGGCAACGCTCGTAAACCTGCTGCTGCCAGTGCTTGTCGACCTGAAAGCGATTCTTCTTGTAGTTCTTGTGTCCGGCGAGTTTGACTTCAAGTTGAGGCCGAACCACCTCGAAATCCGGTAGATTCAATTCCCGGTAGACTCGTTCGAGATGCTTCAACGGTTCTGCTGCGAGCTCTTCGTACTTGACTTCAACGAGGTTCCCTTCGGGAATCGCTGATTTCTCCCGCTCATAGGTGTAATAGGCGTCCATGAACGTCCGAATCACACTGTCTTCAGCATCAGGATGATACGAATGCCCCAGAGTATTCTCTTCGATCATCGTCGACCGCAGGTGCAGCGTCGAATTGAATACGTCAAACGGGTGACGGGAAATATGGATGAACTTGGCGTCCGGAAACAGCTTCAGAATCGCCTTGATTCGGTAGGTATGCGAGGGGGACTTCATCACGAGCGGACGAGGCTTCCGGAGCGTCAACTTCTTCATGAAGTGTGTGATTGAGTCTTCCCACAGCTTCCGGTCTTCAGGAGGCAAATCATCAATATGGAAAGAACGGGTCCATTCCTGTTGATCGAAAGGGCGAAGCGGCAACGTGTATGGCGAGACCAGACACATCGCGCAAATCGCAAATTCATCTTCCTGGGGAACCTTCCAGTGGACCTCGACATTGTCCATGGGACGAGATTTTGGAACCATCCAACCGGTCAGTGCCGTAAACACCTTTTCCGTGCTGAGGAAGTGCCAAGGGAAGACCGCTTCGTAGAGCGTCGGATAATTGAAACGCTCGTCGGCCGCCATCATGGAATGCAGCATTGTGGTGCCGGAACGCCAGTAGCCCAGAATAAAGATCGGGGGCCCGGCCATTTCCGTCTGTTCGATCCGCTTACCGTAGACCAGCTTCTCGACGCCGGCAAAAAACGAATTGTAGAGTCCCCAGGATGGCATTAACCCGAGACGGATCCAACGTTTCAAACTGAGGCTCGGTTTAAGAGCAAACAGCTTGAACATGGTGGACAGCTTCATGCCGTGATACAGGATGAGCTGACCTTGGGAGGAGCGTTTTACCTGATTTTCGCTTTCGGACTTTCGGCTCATTCCAAGCAACTATCTGGCTGCACACATGCTCATGGAGTCGAAACGGCGACCCGTCGTTCCACGAAAGGTGTTCGTCTGAAAGGGATTATGTCAGAAGGGAAGCAACCGGCCCCGGTCGCGTTTCCGTGACATCCTGAGTGGCCTGCGCGTCTCTTCTGTTGCGCTATCATCATCGGTTGAAGGGGACAGAACTGTCCCAATCGCCGCCTATTAACGCAGAGAACCTGCAGTCTGGCAACCGCAAAATCTGATTTCGGGACCGCAGGCGAAAGTCGGAGTATGCCGAATTCATCGATTAGAGAGAGAAGTTGCCCTTTCACACGGTGATTTCTGGCATCAGTTGCGTTGATTCTGCAATCTCCCCAGCAGAGTCCGTTCCATATTTGAGCAACGTCATTGGCCCTGACTGTGTCGGTTGCAGGGCAAGCCGGGCATGGGTCTCCGGTCGATGAGTCATCCCCCCTTCTGGTGCTTTCCCCTCGCGGAACGGACTGACAGCGTGGTCGCCTACTATCTCTTCCTGATGGCGAATGCGCTGCTGTTCATGCGGCCCCAGGAATTCATGCCCGTCCTGGGCGATTTTCAGCTCTATCTTGTTTGCATCGCCGGAGCACTGGTCTTCGGATTCCACGATCTCGTGCATCAGTTGCGCTGGAGAACCCTCGTTCATCAGCCCGTCAATTTCTGCGTTCTGGGGATGCTGGTGGCAATCGTCCTCTCTCGGGCGACCACCGGGAACTTCAAAGAGCTCGACCTTGTTCTCTTCAACATGGTCAAAGTGGTCCTCTATTACCTGCTGCTGGTGTCGGTCATTAACACCCCACAGCGGTTCCGGACCTTTCTGATGACCACAGTCATCTGCGCGACAGTGATGGTGGCCTATAGCGTTGTCGACTATCGAAAATTCTGTCAGGAGTGGGAGGGAAACCCTGAGTTTCTTGTCGTCCTCGATCAGGAACGGCATCTGGATCCTGCAGACCGGAAAATTCTCAGGCACATCCCCGACAGAAATGGCGAGGACATCTATGGGAATGAAATCTGGTTCTTCCGCCTCTGCGGACTGGGCGTCTTCCATGATCCCAACGACATCTCGCTGCTCATCGTGGCGACGACAATTATCTCTGTCTTCTTTCTGACAGATCCTGCCCAAACCGGGATCCGATATCTCTGGATCATTCCGATCTGCATCAACGCAGTCGCGATGTTTTACACTTATTCACGCGGTGGCCTCCTGGCTCTCGGCGTGGGGGGACTTGTCTGGCTCATCACCCGCTATGGGACCAAGGTGGCTATTGCCATTGGCGTTGCAGGAGCTCTCGTTGCACCAGTGATTCTCGGACGAGCGGCCAATATTGATGTTTCGTCGGGCACAGGTCAGCAGCGCATTCAGCTGTGGTCCGAAGGTCTGCAGGCCATTCAGGGAGGCAAGTTCTTCTTCGGAATCGGTGAAGGGGTTTATCCCGAGCTGGGACAGCACGTCGCCCATAACTCCTTTGTCCACTCCTTCGTGGAACTGGGATTCTTCGGCGGCACGATTTTCATGGGCTGCTTTTTCCTGCCGGGCCTGACCATTTATCTGATACAGCGGAGCGGGTTCAAAATCAGTGATCCGACGCTGCGCCGCTTCCTCCCGTATCTCGCAGCCATTCTCGCTGAGTGGTGTACCGGGATGTATTCGCTCTCGCGCTGCTATGTCTCACCGACGTACATGATCGCCGGACTCGCCGCCTCATACATGAATCTGGTCGGTTACTATCGGCCGTTTCCGAAGCCATTAATTCGATTGTCGTTCCGCCTGCTGCAACCGTGGGTGGCTGCGAGTGCGGGATTGCTCGCATTTACTTACGTGTTCATTCGATTGTTTGCCCGCTGGAGTTGAAAGCCTATTCATGCCGCATCCAACCATCAGCGTGATTATTCCTGCATATAACGCTGAAGCAACAATCGCCAGAACGTTGCAGAGTATCCTCGCGCAGACCGTGCTTCCCCATGAGATCATTGTCATCGACGATGGCTCACGGGATCGCACCTGCCAGATTGTGCAGACCTTCGTGCCGCACGTGAAACTAATCAAACAGCCGAACGCCGGTCCTGCAGCCGCGCGGAATCACGGTGTCCGCGTCGCAACCGGGGAGTGGATCGCCTTCCTCGATTCTGACGATGCCTGGGTCCCCGAGAAACTGGAAACTCAGGCCGCTGTCCTCGAACCCGGTGTTGGTCTCTCGCATACCTACACGCTGCAGGACCGTTTTCGATACGACGACGACCTGAATTTCGACATTCTGTGGAAGCATAATTACATCGGCACGTCGACCGTCATCGCGAACAAAGCCCTGTTCGAGCAGGTCGGTGGATTCGTCGAGAGTCGCGATTTCATCGGGGCAGAAGATTACAACCTCTGGCTGCGACTGGCTGCGACCGGCCAGCGAATCGTCACAGTGCGCAAGGAGTTGACTGACTACACGCCTGCTGAAAACAGCCTCTCCCAGCAAATTGCGAGAGTGATTAAAGCGGAACTCCTGAATATGGAGACGCTCGCAAAACAGTATCAGCTTCCTGCAGAAAAGGTTGTCAGCAAGCGGGCCGCTTTACTCGACGAATACGCGGCCTCCCTGTTCTGGCTGCGTGATCTCCCACTCGCTCGACAGTACTACAGGGCATTGTTGAATGATCGTCCGTCCGTGCGGAACTTCGGTTGCTGGATGGCCACCTATCTGCCGGTCAAAGTGCTGAACCTTCCACGTCGCCTGTCCCGATCGCAGCGGTCGGCCGTCGGGGTGGTCACGAGCGGGGCAGCCACACGATGACCGTCCGTAAAAATGTGATTGCCGGCTGGGGTGCCCATCTGGTCACCGTGCTGATCGGTTTCTTCCTGATGCCGTATATCCTCGGCACGGTGGGAGAAGCCCAGTACGGCGCCTGGATCTTCATCAATGCCATTGCCGGCTATTCCTCAATGATCTACGCCGGTTTCGGCGCGACGATCTGTCGGTTTGTCGCCGATCTTTCCTCACGGAAAGAATGGGCAAAGTTGAACACGGTCGTCAGCACGATCCAGCTAATCTATTGCGGAACCGCATCGCTCGTGCTGATCTTCACTGGGCTGTTCGCCTGGTGGGCTCCGTCGCTCGACAAATGGGGAGAACTCCCCGTCGGTGAGATTCAGGTCTCGATTCTGCTCGTGGGCAGCACGATCGGGCTCGGAATGATCGCCAGCGTTTATGGCGGTGTGCTGGTCGGCACCCAGCGACTCGATCTGAAACGCGGAATCGAAGTCATCATGGGGCTTGTGCGACTGGGACTCACCCTGCTCTGCCTCCAGCAGCAGTATGGACTGGTCACCCTTTCGCTCATCTTCTTCGTTGCAACAGTCATCGAGCACTCTGCCAGTGCCATCCTTGCTTATCGCCAGATTCCGGAACTGCGAATCGCTCCCTGGCTCGCGCGGATGGAGGCCTTTCGGGAGTGCGTCAACTTCAGTGCCTTCAACGCCATCGCACTCCTTGCGGAATACCTGATCTACTTCACTGATACCGTGATCATCGGGCTGGTTCTCGGGCCACTCGCGGTGGTGCCTTATCAGATCGGCATGCGAATTGTGCAGATGGTGCAGATCCCGATTTCGCAGATTGGTGAAGCGATCCTGCCGCGTGCCGGAGAGCTCTATGCCCATAACAAAAAAGAAGCACTCGCTCATTTGGTTCATCAGGGAATGGGAGTCTCCTTCCTGCTCTCTGGGGGTTTTCTGATCGGAACCTACTACTTCGGTGAACTGCTGATTCGAACATGGATCGGCCCTCAGTATGTCGACAGCCAGCACGTTCTGGTTTTATTGATGGCATCGCAGCTGATTGCGCTGCCGATGGTGGTTGTGCGGAAAGCTCTGCTGGGAATCGGTCAGGTCCGTTCTCAGGCCTGGATTGATCTACTCGAAGCCTTCATCAATCTGGCGCTGTCACTGCTATTCATCCAATGGTGGGGAATCATCGGCGTCGCCTGGGGAACCATTATTCCCCTGTATGTGATTGAAGTGGCGGTGCTGCTGCCATATGCCGTGAGGGAACTGAAGCTCTCCCGGCTGGCACTCTGGAATCAGGTCGTCGCTCCGCAGATCCCTGCGTTTGTCGCGTTGATCGTCTTTTGTGATGTTGCCTGGAAGTTTGTCCCGGAACGAGGTTGGATCGGACTTCTCTCTGTCACCGCAGGAGGAGGTCTCGTTCTGCTCGGAACCAGAGGAGCAATCCATCTTCTGGAACGTCGCAGCCAGCAGCGACCTGTGATCAGTCAAGAAGTGAATAGTCTGGCGGGAACACTATGACGGCGATCGAGAGCCATCTTGCTTCAACTCATTCTACTTCAGCTGCGCTGATCTGGCACGTCCTGACGGCGTCTCAGATTGAAGAGGGACTCGCCCTGTGGCGACAGCTGGAACTCCGCCTTGGGAATGTTCCCGTTGCCTGCTCGTCTACCTGGACAGAGTCCTGGTTGCAGGTTTACGGAGATGTTGTGCCCTATCAACTTCTAGTCGCCGAATCAGGCGGACTGGTCCGCGGTCTCTGCCTGCTGACGCATGGAGTCGGACAGAAGGATGGTCCTTTTTCCGTCCGGACCCGGCATCTGGGAACAGCCGGTGAACCTCAGCCCGGCAGCGTCTGCGTGGAATACAACGGCCTGCTGGTCGACCCGAATTTTCGCAGCGAGTTCATCGCAGATCTGAGCCGCCGACTCATGGCGGAGGTCGAGATGGAGCAGTTTCGGCTGGATGGCTTTCCTGTCGAAGAACTCTCGCTCTGGCAGCAGCACTTCCCAACTGCCGCCGTACGCAGCCGCGATTCACGTTACTTCGATCTCGCAGCGGCACGGATGTCAGGCACGGACGTTCTGAGCCAACTGGGAAAGAGCACCCGTTCCAATCTGAAGCGCAGACTCAAACAATATGGCGAGCTGACGTGTGAATGGGCGAGCGATATCACGCAGGCCGAAGACATTCTTCAGGAACTGATTCAGCTGCATCAGGCACGCTGGCAGGCGATCGGGGAACCGGGTGCGTTCGCGAGCGAGCGATTTCTGGAGTTCCAGCAGCAAGCCAGTCTGAAACTGTTTCTGGAAGGAAAAGCGGTGCTGTTTCGGGTCCGGCAGCAGAACGACACGATCGGCTGCCTGCTTCTACTGAATGATCGTCAACGTCTGCTGGACTATCTGTCTGGGTTCGCCTCTTTTGAAGAGAAACCAAGCCCCGGATTGATCTCGCACTATCTTTGCATGTGTGAAGCTTTAAAGCGGAACTTTGACGCTTATGACTTTCTGGTCGGCGACAAAAGACACAAAGACAATCTGTCCAATCAGGTGGCACAACTGGGCTGGATGACCTGGTCTCGCCCGAGTTTGAAATCAGCTGTCCTCAGTGTCTGTCGGCGGATGAAAGGCAGGCTGTCACGTTCATCACAATCTGAAGTCGCCAGTCAGACGGCGACTGCCGAGACCACTCCGGCTCCAAAGAGACACGGAATCGAATCATGAACGACTCATCACCCGCTTCAGTGACGGAAGTCTCTTCCGGGAACGCTCCCCGTCGGGCAGCGGGTCTGAAGAGTCAGCTGCGAATTTGCCATGTCAGCATGACCCTGAAGACAGGCGGACTGGAGCGTCTGCTGGTCGAGTTCGGCCGGTTCCATCAACCTCAGAATGTGGCCCTGACATTCGTCGCTCTGGGGGAACTGGGACCACCAGCCGTTGATCTTCAGAATGCCGGATTCGAAGTCATTTCACTCGGGGTGCCTCAAACCAAGAAGGCACAGGCAATCCGAAAACTGCGGGAAATCCTGCAGGCCCGACGGATTCAGGTGGTGCATACCCATAATACCTATCCGCATTTCTACGGCACTCTCGCAGCGCGCCTGGCCGGTGTCCGCACCGTCATCAATACACAGCATGGTCGTGGGTGCGGTCCAGGCTGGAAGAGTCGACTGCAGTTCCGGATTGCCAACCAGCTTTCGTCACGTGTTGTCGGCGTCTCTGAAGATGCAACCCGTCTCTGTCAGGGACAGGATCCGCTGAACGCCCGCAGGATGGAAACGATCTGGAATGGAATCGACCTGGAGCGTTTTCGGTTCGAAGGGCCTCAACTCGTCCCGACAGCCGTGTCCGTTGCGCGACTGTCTCCGGAAAAGGACTATGCGACGCTGTTCCGGGCGTTGCCTCGAGTGATTCAGCATGAGCCCCGTTTCCAGCTGCTGCTGGTCGGAGACGGCAGTGAGCGCCCCCGCTTGGAACAACTCGCCGATGAACTCGGCATTCGAGCTCATGTTCAGTTTCTGGGAGAACGAAGCGATGTGCCTCAGATCCTGAGAACCGCGGGATTCTTTGTCTCCTCATCGAAGACGGAAGGCATCTCCCTCACTCTGCTCGAAGCGATGGCTGTCGGACTTCCAATCGTGACCACCCGAGTTGGAGGCAATCCCGAAATCGTAGTCCCGGGTGAAACAGGCAAACTGGTTCCTTCACAGGATCCGGCAGCGCTCGCTCAGGCAATATGCGACATGCTGGATGAGCAGCCTCTCTGGCAGACACAGGCGGACGCGGCCCGTCGTCGGGTTGAGACGCACTTCAATGCCCGCAATATGGTTCGGCAATACGAATCACTCTATCGCGAGTGTTTCTCGGAGCATGCGTGACTCTATGGCTGCGACAGTCCAGACTCCAGTGCGTGAAATTCGCGTCGCACTTCTCGGGTGCGGGCAGATCGCCGATGCGCATCTTTCGCAGCTCAAGCGAATTCGCCATGCGCGAGTCGTTTCAGTCTGCGATGTCCATCAGGACCTCGCATGGCAGGCGGCCACGCGATTTCAGGTTCCCCATTGGGATGTCAGCATCGAGCGGATGCTCGAGAAGACGCAGCCTGACGTCGTTCACCTGACCACACCAGCACATACCCACGCCCCTCTGGCGATCGAATTGCTGGAAGCGGGCTGTCATGTTTATGTCGAGAAGCCATTCACCCTGGACGCCGCAGAGGCCCTCGAGGTTCTTGCCGCCGCGAAGCGAACCGGTCGCTTCGTGTGTGTCGGGCATGATCAGCTTTTTGATCCCCTTTGGATCAAGGCAAAAGACTGGATCCAGAAGAAGGTCATCGGAGAGGTCCGGCACATCGAATCAGTTCTGGGCTACCCCATTGATGGCAGCTTCGGATCTCAAGTTGCAACAAACCCCAACCATTGGGTCCGCAAGCTCCCAGGCGGATTGTTCCAGAACACAATCTCTCATCCGTTGTATCGCATCACCGATCTGATGCAGATGGATCAGCCGGACATCATCGGAGGATGGCGACGGCGGATGGATCTCCCTTTCCCCACGGAACTGACCGTCCAGTTGCAGGGAGACCGACAGACCGGCAGCCTGATGTTCTCCACATCGCTCCCGCCGCAACGGATCACCCGGATCTTCGGAACCCGTGGGAACCTTGAGCTCGATTCCGACGCACAGACGCTGACGTTCGCACGTCGGCCCCGGCTCCCGGGTGCACTCGCCAAGCTCGAGTCGCCGTGGCAGCACCTTGGGAATGCGGCGTGGAACCTCGCACACAATCTTCGGCGCTTTGCCGCCTCCGACATCCACTACTTCGCCGGCATGAAGACTCTGTTTGAACGGTTCTATCAGGCCGTGCAACAGCAGGCACAGCTTCCGATTCCTCACGCTGAGGCCTATCGCGTCACTTTGTTGATGGACAGGATTTTCGATCATTGCCGCGATGCCGAAGGTCATGAATCGTCCTTCAGTCAGAGTCTGAATGACGATTCATCCGTGAACAGAATCGCAGCAATCAACACGAGGTCAGCGAGCCGAAAATGACCCAATCCGCGACACAAACCGCATTTGTCACCGGCGGCGCAGGTTTTCTCGGACGCCGCCTCATCCGGGCTCTCGTCGAGCGGAACTGGAATGTCCGCTGCCTCGTGCGAGCGTCCAGTGACCTCAAAGGACTCAATTCAATTCTGTCGGAGGAACATCGCTCCCGAATTCAATTGATTCATGGGGACGTTGCCAACCGGGCAATCCTTGACCGCGAACTCCCTGAAGTCGACGTGGTCTATCATCTCGCCGCCGGACTGAGTGGCAGCACGTCGGCGATGTTTCTGAATACGGTCATTCCCAATCGATCATTGCTGGAAGCAGCAGCGCTTGCCCAGGTGAAACGCTTTGTCCTCGTGAGTTCACTGGGAGTCTATGGAACACAAGCTGTTCCACGCTGGGGGAAGCTGGATGAGACGGCTCCCATTGATCCTCATCCTGAGCAGCGGGATGCGTATACCTTCAGCAAGATCCGTCAGGAACAAATTGCGTGGGAAGCACGTGAACAGTGGGGTCTGCCGCTGGTCGTGATCCGCCCTGGGGTGATCTATGGACCGGGACGTTCACTGCTCACGAGTCGGATTGGACTCTCACTCGGATCGCTGCTGATTCGCATGGGAGGTGGCCGCCCCCTTCCCTATGTCTACGTCGAAAACTGTGCCGAGGCGATTGCTCAGGCTGGGATCCTGCCGGGGCTGGACGGGGAGGTCTTCAATGTGGTTGACGATGAACTTCCAACAACCCGGGAAGTGCTCAAGGTGTTGAAGACGCATGGCCGTCGAGTGCGGTCGCTGTGGATTCCGGGACCTGTGGTTGCGCCGCTCTCGGCACTGTACGGGTGGTACTCGAACTGGTCGGAAGGACAGCTTCCTCCCGTTCTGAGCCGCTACAAATCTCAGGCAATCTGGAAGCCTTTGAGATACTCCAACGACAAAGCCAAGCGACTTCTTAACTGGTCCCCGCGTGTTTCAACCCCCGAAGCCCTGAAACTGACTTGCGAAGCCTCCGGCTGAAAAAGGTCACCCGCTCCGCGGCAGATCCATCATCTGATCAAAGCGATTGAAGATCTTTTCCCGCAACTGTGTAAACTGCGGCTGTTCAAATTCTCCGCTGAAGACAATCCGCTCAGCTTCGTGCCGTGCGAGTTCAAGCAGTTTCGATTCCTTGAGGACATTCGGGAAGCGGAGCGGCAACTCGCCATGTTGTCGCGTTCCCAGCACATCGCCAGGCCCACGAAGTTCGAAGTCTTCTTCGGCGACTTCGAAGCCGTCGGCAGTGCGTTCCAGCACCGCAAGGCGGGTCAAACTCTCGGGCGTTGCCGTCTCTGTCATCAGGAAGCAATAGCCCCTGTACTTTCCCCTCGCGATACGACCCCGCAGCTGATGCAGCTGCGACAGTCCAAAACGTTCTGCGTTGAGGATAACCATCAAAGTCGCGTTCGGGACATCGACACCGACTTCAATCACGGTCGTCGCGACGAGCACGTCCAGATCGTGATCGCGAAACTGATCCATGGTCTGTTCGCGCTGCTCCTGTTTCATGCGACCATGCACGAGACCGACACGAAAGTCTGAGAGGATCCCCCGCGCGAGTTCACGATACACCTGCTCGGCAGCGGATGACCCTGGGGAAGACAGGTCTTCACCCTCCACCAACGGACAGACGACATACAATTGCCGTCCGGTCTGCAGTTTCTCAATGAGGAATGCCCAAGCCTTCTCCCGTGCCGCCTCACCTGTAATCTTGCTGGTAATGACAGGCTGACGGCCAGCCGGCCGGTCTTTGACGACCGTCACATCGAGATCCCCGAACTGCGTCAGACACAACGTCCGCGGAATCGGCGTGGCTGTCATGACGAGCACATGAGGCGGCACCGCGTTCTCTTCACTGGAAAAGCGCGCCCGTTGGGCAACACCGAACTTATGTTGTTCGTCAATGACAACCATGCCCAGCTTTTGGAAACTCACTCCCTCCTGAATGAGTGCCTGTGTTCCGATCACGAGCTGAATGGATCCATCTGCAATTCCGCTGAGTGTTCGCTGCCGCTCACTCGCTGTCAGACTCCCCGTCAGTAACGCCCGGGAGACTCGGCTCTCGGCGAGAAGCCCTTGAATGGTGAGCCAGTGCTGGTTCGCCAGCAGTTCGGTCGGGGTCATGATGACCGCCTGCCAGCCATGGGCAATTGCAAGCAGAGCCGCATCAATGGCGACGACGGTTTTGCCTGCTCCGACATCTGCCTGCAGCAGGCGATGCATTGCATAACCTGAGCGAAGATCCTGAGCAATCTCTTTAACCGCAATGTTCTGACCAGCCGTGTAAGGAAACGGGAACAGTCGCCGAATACGCGAATCAATCAGGGCCGTGCGTTCGAGAATCGGTGCATTGCATCGCGCTCGCCAGGCCCGTCGGCGTAATGCAACTGCCAGCTGGAATTCCAGAAAGTCATCGAATACCAGACGCGATCGCGCCAACTGAAATTCTTCTGCCGACTCAGGCCGATGCACTTTCCTCAGTGCAGCGTCAATCCGGTCGAACTGCAACTGCGATGTCATTTCCTCAGGGAGAAGATCCTGTACCTGATCGAGCGCAGTATCCAGTGCGAAGCCGACCAGACGTCGCAGTTCCGCGACCTTGAGGCCTTCAGTCAGGCGATATCGGGTCAGCACCAATCGAGATGCTTCTCCCAGATCCTCGGCTTCCAGATATTGGACATTTGGATGAGTGAACTCCCACTTCCCTTCCCGAAACTTCGGCTTTCCGGAAAACAGAACGGGTTGTCCATAATTGAACTTTTTCAGCATCCAGGGCTGATTGAACCAGCTTCCTCTGACATAGTCAGTGCCGCAGTCCAAGAGGACTTTGGTCAGCGTTTTCCCATTCCGAAGCGGCCGGGAATCAAGGTCAGAAACCGTTCCTTTAACCGATTGCGGAACGTCGACTTCGAGTTCATGCGGCTGGCGGATCAGGCTGAAGTCGAGAACATCGCGTGGGAGATACCAGAGGAGATCGCCGACCGTCAGGATGCCGAGTTTCGCCAATAACGACGCGCGGGCGGGACCGACTCCACGCAGGTACTGCACGTCGGTCTCGAGCGTCATTTCGGTCATGGTCACGAACTCATCTGCCCTGAAGGTTTCCAGCGAACACGGAGCGCCTGATGAACTGCGTGAACATCGTGATTCGAACCAATCAGGTCAGGGGGACTCCCGCGAGAAGGAAATGTTACGGAGGAATGTGCTCGCCACCGGAAGAGGAATCACCGGTCATTGAGAACCGGGGACCTTTTCGTCCGAACCATTCCCAGCGACCGATGGAGGAGAGCATCAGTGAGAATGGAGAGGGCGATCAACTGCCGACTCACCGGTCACCAGAGAGCCATTCTCGGCCAGCTTAACTCTGTCTGCTTGACCAGAGTCGTGTTGATCCGAGTGGTAATACTGGACTCTCTTCTCAGGCTCGCGATGCTATCCCAGATTGATCTGGCGACGCAATTCTTCGAGTTCAGCGTCAACTCGCTGCGAAGAGACTCGAGGAGAGAATGACTCGCCGACCAGCGTGCAGGATTCGGGAGAAGGGGCTTCCCCTTGCCCGCGAACTTCCAGCAGACGACGACTTGCTTCCGCGACACGGGCCTGCAGCGCACAGAGCATCGTCTGCAGATGGTCACGGGTTCCGATCGCGGCCTGCAACTGCTGCTCCAGACCGGCAATCAGATCTTCAACTTCGTATTTCCGTTGCAGGCAGTCACGGGCTGCGGCATCGTTCTGTTGCTTGAGAGCGTCCTGAGCACGACTTACCCAGCTATGGATTTCCTGCCGATGCTCGCCGATCTCGCCTTCGAGGCGGGAGACATTCGACATTGCCGTACGTACACAGCGCTCGGCCCCGGCCACTCCTTCCCGCATTTCCGAAAGGATCTGTTCGAGTGCGGCTTCCGTGTTGTCAGATCGCTTGAGCAACGACGTGAGGTTACAGGTGACGATATCCGTCAGTCTGCTGAAATACGCCATGAAAATCCTCATCGGTCAGGTCAGTGATGACGGAACGCCTTCCCCGATTTGGGCAACGGTCCTCCAAAAGGATTTCCGCAATGCCCTCTCAGGCTGCGATTGGCAGACATCACTTCAAACGCGTCGACGCACGGGCAGTAACACCCGTCGGTTCATCCGACAATTCTAACCGTCCGACCGCGGCGGCATAGAGTACGGCGCGAATTCTCAGCATCGACGGTTCCACCCGCTCAGAGTCAGGGACGGTCCTGAGGCGTCGTGGATCGTCATCGGGAGCGAGATTGCCCCAGAAAATGCCGGTCAGACATTCAAATCGCTCAAAGACTATTGAGCGGAGGAGAGATCTTTACGCAGGGCCCGAGCATCATTCAGATAGATGTGTGTAATTTCGCTCTGGTGCTTCTCGGTGTTCACGTGCAGTAAGACGCGAATAATCCGGGGAAGACCTGTCGGAACGGCGATCTCCGAAGCACACAACAGCGGAACCTGACTCATTCCGAGTTCGCGTGCGGCTTCCGCAGGGAAGGATGCATTCAGATCAGGCGTCGTCGTAAAGATCGCCGAGACGATTTCGGAAAAGTCCGTCAACCCGTTCCTCGCAAGGACTTCCGTCAACAGCTCTCTCGTCGCAGCGAGGATCTCTGGTTGCGTATTTTCCTGACAACTTGTAGCACCGCGAATGCCACGGACGGGCATTGGACTTCCCCAAATCAGATGAATCAAAAATCAGCTTGGCAACTCTGAGTCGTGAATTACCAGATGAACAGCCCAAGAGACGGGCATTGTATTGCATTTCCAGACGCAGGTCATCCGTTCTGCGGAACGGAGACGGGACTTCTCGGGCGCTCGAGGTCGAGGTCGGCATCACACATAATTCGAACGAGTTCCGGAGCACCGACTTTCGCTCGCCAGCCTAAAACACGTTCCGCTTTCGCAGGATTCCCGACCAGCACATTGGTGTCATGCGGCCGATAAAACTGCGGGTCGACCTTCACTCGAACGATCCCGTCCTGATCAACTCCGGTTTCGTCCACGCCCTGCCCATGCCATGTCAGGGACATCCCCAGATAACTGAAAACCTCGCTGCAAAACTCACGGATCGTCAGTGTCTTTCCGGTCGCAAAGATATAGTCATCAGGCTGGTCGGCCCTGAGACACATCCTCATCCCCTCGACGTACTCTCCAGCGAATCCCCAGTCTCTTCTCGCATCAAGATTTCCCAGACTCAGAGACTCTTCCAGTCCCCATCGGATCCGACAGGCTCCGCGAGTAATTTTGCGAGTGACGAACGATCTTCCCCGACGGGGAGATTCGTGATTGAAGCAAATGGCGTTGACCGCAAACATCCCGTATTGCGAGCGATAACATCGCACCAGACTTGTCGCGAATGACTTGGCAATCCCATACGGATTCCGCGGCGCCATTGGCGTTTCTTCCGTTTGCGGAAACTCGCGAGGTTCACCAAAAATTTCCGACGAACTGGCGAGCAGGAAACGGGACTGCGGACAGAACTCCTTCATCGCTTCCAGCAACCGCAGGGTCCCCAGTGCGATCACGTCTGTCGTCTGCTCGGCCGTCTGATAGGAGAGGTGAATATGCGACTGTGCGGCCAGATGATAAACCTCATCAGGACAGATCTGATCCATGATCCCCCGGAGTGACTGCGTGTCTCGCAGATCGTCTACTCGCAGCTGGACCCGGGGCTGACCGCCGGGTTGAGGTTGCAGCAGCGGTGCGATCCAGCTGTCTGGCCCCGGCATCTTTCGCACCAGTCCCCAGACTTCGTCACCCTGCTCCACGAGTTGCTCAGCGAGATACGAACCGTCCTGCCCTGTAATCCCGGTGATCAGGACTTTCTTTGGAGATGATGAGTCGGCCGCAGAGGACATCATTAACCCGAGAGCTTTCCGTTTTCAGCGTACACGTAATCAGTCCTTTTACTGGCAGTCGGCCCGTCCCTGCCGTTCGATCGTGGATCCTGAGAGACTGATTGTTCCATTCGCAGCCTGCTGCCGAATGGCCGCCCATTCCTCCGGACTGAACTCCCGCTTCTCCAGCGGCAACTCGAGTCGAGCGGCAATTGCTGGAATCAATAATGTCACCAGGATTTCAGCTGACAGAGAGACTCCAGTCAGATCTTCGATTCCCGGAAACTCTGGAGCCAGTTCCGACCTCTTCAGCAGGATGCTGCCATGCTGCAAAATGGCACCCTGCCTGCGGCGCTGAGCGCTTCCGACGATTTTATGGGCGCCCGAAACGATATCGCGGGCATCCCCACGAGAAAAGCACAAAAAAGACTGATCGGCAAAAGCAGCGTCGCCCCGTAATTGGCACGGAACCTTTTGCGCGGTCAGCACGTTTATGATGGCCTCGTGTACGAGGTCATAAAGCTGAACCGGTTCGCTGGCGACAGGATGCGACGCAGGAATTACGCAAGAGTACGTAAGTTCGTGGTGGTGAAGGATTGCTCCCCCACCGGACAGCCGTCTCACACGATCTAATGAACTGAATCGTTCAGGGACACTCGAACCAGCGACCGCCTGAAAGTGCCCTAACGAGATAGTAGGTGACGACCATTCATAGAATCGAAGCGCCGACGTACCTTCTGTGCCAGCGTTCAAAAGAAACTCATCCACGGCCATATTCATCGCCCCGGAAAAGGGGGGATGAATCAGCAATCGACTGGCATTGAACGAGGACATTGATTCAGGATCTCAAGTCGGAGTGAGAGCAGATTTGCCCTAGGCGATCAGGTGCTGGACCTGCTTCCAGATGTCCTCAGCGATCTCGTCAATCGACCTGATCTGATCGTTTTGCGAGATCGAAACGATGCTCCAGCTCGGGGAGAGATTCGCGAGCGTCAGATAGAGCTGTCGAACTGATTCGAGATAAGGCACATCGGATTCCTGCAGATCGGTCTTTCGATCTGTATAGGACCGTGGATTCTTCCGGCGAATCAACTCTTGAGAAGCCCAGGTTGCAATGTCGAGCAAGATCACCTTCTCGGGCGGAGGAAGCTGGAACAGGTTGTATTCAACGTGTTCAATCCACTTCCGCAATTCTTCCCGTTCTGCCGGGTCCGCTTTGGCTGCCTGGTGAGCGATGTTCGAGGGGACGTACCGGTCGAGCACGACCACCTGCGCACGCCGACGAGCCTCCGCGATGACCTCTCGGGATTCAAACCGGTCACCTGCATAGAGCAGCGATACAAGGAACGGGGGGAGTTCACTGAGAGAGCCGAACTTCCCATTCAGGAATTCACCAATCCGCGCCCCGAAGAATGTGGACTGATAGCGGGGAAAACTCAACAATTCCGAACGGATTCCAGCTTGCTCGAACCGCTGATGCAGAATCGCAGACTGCGTCCCTTTCCCAGAACCGTCGATTCCCTCAATGACGATCAACGGCGCCAACTTATCCACCAGCCATTACTCCGGATAAAGACTCAAAAACATTGCTTCTCAAACACTCGACTCTAATTCGCCGAAGTCTGCCTGGTGAGAGCGATCGCTTCCTCCAGATCTGCAGCGACGCAGAAATAGGTCAGCAGATGGCTGGTCTCCAGCGACTCCGCCACCGCTGGCTGCAGCGAGCAGATGACCAGCTGCCCTTGGTAACGTGTCATCCTGCGATGAAATCCAATCATTCGTCCGATTGCCGCACTGGTCATAAACCGGATCGATGAGAGATCAAGGACGATCGCCCGATGATGATGTTTTTCGATCAGGGCCGTCCAGGATTCGTCCAACTGGTCCAGGTTATCTTCTTCGCTCAACTGCTCCAGCAGCATGGTGACCACGACCAGCTGTTCTTGCTGAGTGAGTTCGAAGAAGTTCGATTTCATGGCGTCTCTCGATCTGCCTGAAGACACTCTCGATGCGCCTCCGTCCCGGTGCACCGGACCATCATTCCCAAATCAGCTGCACTGCCGGGAATCTGGACGGGCATGTAATACCGATCCGTTCCCTGCACCCAACCGGGGCGTTCCTCACACTGCCGTTCCACCATCACATCGAGCGTATTACCGATGTGACGCTGATAGTACTTCTGGGCCAGATCCCGCTCGAGAACGGCAATTCGCTCCATGCGTGCCTTCCGGACCTGTGGAACGACCTGCTCACCAAACGTCGCCGCCGGAGTACTCCGACGAGGACTGAATGGAAACAGGTGCATCTTCATGAACTGCGCCCGCTCGCAGGTTCGCAGGGTCTCTTCGAATTCCTCATCCGTCTCACCTGGGAATCCGACGATCACGTCCGTCGAGAATGCCACGTCCGGCATGATGTCACGAATCCGATCGAGCTTGTCGATGAACTTCCCGACGCGATATCGGCGACGCATCCGCTCCAGCACGGTGTCCGAACCACTCTGCAATGCCGGGTGAAACTGGGGGCAAAGGTGCTCGCAATCTGCAGCGGCTTTAATGAAGTCGTCGTCGACTTCGTTCGCCTCGATGCTGGACAGTCGCATCCGCCAGTTGCCGGGGATCCGATCCAGTTGGCGAAACAAATGCCACAGTCGAAACGGCGGCAAGCCTGATTTCTTGCGGGTGGTATCGACTCCGTAGTGCCCGACGTGAATGCCGGAGATCACGATCTCCTGATACCCGTTGCCAACCAGTCGTCGAACTTCCTGTTCGATGTCCTCAGGAGAACGGCTCTGAAGGCCGGGCCGAACCTGAGGAATGATGCAGTAAGTGCAGCGAAGAATGCAGCCGTCCTGCACCTTCACAAACGCTCGCTTCCGCCCCTCGAAATAACTGATGCCATTCGGGATGTCATAAACCCCCTGCCGTGCCAGCAGGTCAGGGAGTTCACGTTTGTCTGTGACAACTTCAAAGACACCCGGCAGGTTTTCAATCGCCTCTGGCTCACGGGTGGCATAGCACCCCATGACGATTGTTCGAGTCCCCGGATTCTGACGAGCCAGTTGGCGAATCAACTTCCGGGACTTCGAATCGCCTTCGCCGGTGACCGTGCAGGTGTTCACCACGCACAGGTCCGCGTTCTCTCCGTCCAGTGCTTCTCGAAAGCCGTTTCGTTCCAGTGCTTCCTTCACGAGTTGAGTTTCGTACTGATTAACTTTGCACCCGAGCGTGACCAGACGACAGGTCCGCTCGGCCTGAAGATTGGGCTCAGGCCGCTTGATGGTCAGAGGGACGAGATCAACCGCCATGGAAAAGCTTGCAACAGAATTGGGCAGGAAGGCACTTGGATGTTTCGCAGTCAGCCCGACTACTCTGAGCTGACCTGCGAAACGCGACAGGAACTACTGAATCACCTTGCACTCAGGCAGGGCTTTCTTGAATTTCTCCACTCCAGCGTCGGTCACATTCGTCCGGGTGAGCGAGATCGACTTCAGTGACTTGCTCTTGGAAAGGATCTCGAGCCCGGCATCGTCGAAACCGGTTTCAATCAGGTTGACCGATTCGAGTTTCGGCAGCTTCACAAGATGATCTGCAGAATCCGATGTCACTTCCCGGCAGCTCTCAAAATTCAGCACTTTCAGATCCGGCAATTCCGTCAGCATTGCCACACCTGAATCGTCCAGACTCCCTGTCCAAAGGTTGAGATTCTGAAGTTTCTTGAACTGCAGAACGTGCTTGAGTCCTTCATTTCCGATACGAATCTCGCTCAGATCTAGATTCGTCAGGGTCTCCTTTGCTCCCTTGAGCGAATCAAGCCCTGGGCCGTTCACAGCGGTGTCCCGGAGGATCAGATCCACCAATGGCATCTCGGCAAGTCCGACGAGCCCCTTGTCTCCGACGACGGTTCGCATCACGTTCAGCGTGCGGAGCTGCTTCAGAGTCTTCAGTTCTTCGATGCCGGGGCTGCCGACTCCACAGTCCTCAAGCGACAGTGATCGCAGTTTGGTCAGCTTGGCGACCGACTTCATTCCGCCATCGGTGACTGAGTACGACCGCAACTTGAGGTCAACCAGTTCGCTCAGACCTTCCAGATGAACCAGCCCGGCGTCACCGACCTGCATACACCCTCGCAGGTCCAGCACCTTCAACTGCTTGAGCGGTGCCAGGTGAACGAGACCTTCATTCGTTGTCCGGGTGAAGAGCAGCAACAGGCGTTGCAGCTTTGGAATATCTTGCAGTGCCACCAGTCCAGCGTCGTCAATATTGGTGCAACGACGAAGACTCAGCTCTTCCAGCGAAGGGATGTCTTTCAGACTCTTGAGCCCTTCATTCGAAACGGCGGAGTTCTCGAGGCTCAGCGTCTTCAGAGCAGGCAATCCAGCGAACAGAGCCATCTGGGCGTCGCCGATCGTCGCGTTTTTGCAATCCGCGGCGGTGACCAGACCTTTGGCGTCCTTCTTCATCAGGACGCCAGCTTCCTCCAGCTTCTTCACCGATTCCTCTGACTGTGCAGGCGTCGCCGGTGCATCGGCTGGCTTCGCGGCCTCTGGAGCAGGTGACGGTGCGGGCGTTGGCTCTGAGGTCGGGGCAGGCGCCGGTTTTTCAGAAGCTTTCTCTGAAGACTTCTCAGGAGCCGTTGCCTCACCGGCTGGGGCTGCGGGCTCTGGCTTCGCTGGAGTTTCGAGGGTTGGTGGACAACCTGCCATCAACGCCATCGAGAACGCCGCTGCCGACCAGGATGTCAATTTCAAAGGAGAGACCATGAGAGAAACTTCGCTGAATTTCCTGAAGGAAGGCGGACTCAAGCTCGTGGGACCGATGTTGACTTCGCAGAAAACAGTCCGCAGACGACTCGGGAAGTCTGGTTGAGGAGGCGATCCTCAGATCCGCTCGGGAATTTCCGAAAACCATATCGTAACCGGCAGCGGGTGCTGAAGAAAGAAACTCTCCATACAGCCGGATGGCCACGAAACTGAACCAACACAAAACACTGCACCAGAAGCACTTACAGACACCACTGAAAGACCATCGGCGACATCACCGTGGTGCTTCTCTCCTCTTCAGCCCCGATCTGGCCGGGTGCGGTGCTGCCAGAACAGACGATCCGTTGTGATCGATTCCTGTCTCAGTGCGCAGCGGAGACAGAAGACTTCATCTCCGCGCTGGAGATAGATCTCTCCATCCACGATGAGATGGTAGTAGTCTTCTCCGGGATTTTTTGCGAAGCAATAGACCCGGTCGCCCGACCGCTGAATGTGAACCTGCCAGCTTTTGGCATCAGGGACATAGAGCCGACAATCAGGCAGGGAATCTGGAGCAGACATCGCCGTTACTCGCTGCAGAAAATGAAAGGCAGGCTGGCCGTCACGACGCTCTGTCAGAGGTCCGTCTTTTCCTGACGGCTCCGCAGCCGGTCGGCTGCTTCGCGTAACTGGGCTTCCTGCTGATGCAGACGGTTCAGTTCCGAAGACATGAACAGCTGCGTCGAAACCAGATCACCCATGGCGAGCATCCCCGTCCAGAAGGCAAGTCCCAGCACGACCATCCAGTACACCGCGAAAGTGCCTGGCGCGTCCTTCCATGGGATCAATGAATCACCCAGCGGAATCATCAGCCCGATGATGACGATCATTCCCCCAATCTGACTGCGGCGGCGATATCGGCGTCGCAAAAAGGGAAGGTCGCCTGGACGAGGTCCTGATTCAAGAGTTCGCACCCATGCCTGACGCTGGAGATACAGCATGGAGAGCCCGACGACCAGCAATAGGCTGCCGAAAACCAGAGCAGGAATCCGATCGTTCATCTCGTTCCGTTCCGCCTGCTGGGAATACTGCAAGCTCTCATTCTGTCGTGCATCGGGACAGCTCAACCGACCCAGACTGTCATGAAACCTGAGTGGTCAATCTCCACTTCAGCCTACCTGCTCCAATACGGTTTGACGAGAGCCGCCCTCGGTTTCGGAACCGTTTCTCCCGGTTTTCTCGACACCCCCCGGAGCATCCGATTGAGTTCCGTTTCAATCCCTGCATCCCCCGTTCTGCGTGAGTGAAGTCACTTTTTCAGTGGCTCAGCAGAACAGGGATCGATTGGGCCTTTAATGACTGCGTCACCCGACGGAACTTTATTGGGCCTGCAATGGGTCTGCCCCCAAGGATCCCTGGAGTTGATCGAGGTAACTTGCTGCAGAGACCTTTTCGAGCATCTGAGCGGCGAGTTCCTTCCGTTGCTCCAGTTGTTCCCGGAATGCAGGCGAGACCCCATGCTGATTCTGCAGATAATCTGATACAGAATTCAGATGCCGCAGCCAGAGCTCCTGTTCACGCGACTGCCGGGTTTTCAATCGTGCCTGATACCAGTCACTCTGAAGCACTGCCTCGCGATTAAAGAGCTGTCGGATAACCGGGTCGCGTTCGTCTTTTCCTTCGAAGTGACCATAGGCCATGATATGCAGAAGGGCCTTCAGCGGAGGACAGGCTTCTTCAATCGAGCCATCTTCGAAGTACCGGAGGGCCACACGCTGATAAGCTTCCATGATGTACTGGACGCCATCAGCGAATGACTCAGGGTCCTGTGTCTCTGGACGCAGAATGCGATCGTCAAAGACGGTCGCCGGATTGTCGAAGACACGCCCAAAGTATCGCTGCACAAAGCGGCGCGTGATGCGATATCCCAGTCGGCGAGCCGGAATAACGCTTCCTCCAGATTGAGGAATATCCGCCACTGGCTCCATCAGCCCATTGCGGATCAGAAACTCAGGGCTGCGTTCTTCGGCCGAAAGACGACACCAGATTTCCGGAACCAGCAGACTGATGTCATGGTCAAACCGACAGTCACTTCCGACGTGCCCTGCGGCTGTCGAAAACCCGGGCAGGCCCGTCAGAATCATACTGATCAGCGCGGTATTCAGATCGGCCGTCGGACGCAGAGCGTTAAACGGACCTTTCGTCAGTGCCCCTTCACTTCCTGCGGCAGTTGTCGACGGACTCTTCCCGGTGAGGGAACAGATATAGTCCATGAACAGTTCAGGCAGTTCCTGATAATGGATCGGGTTATAGACAGCCAGACTGCGAATTCCTTTTGCCTTCTCAGGCGGGTTATTCCGCCGCCCTGAGAGAATCGAAGTAACAGGCAACGGCGCCCACTGATTGAGCGGAATCTTGCGGAAGAACCGGGTCCCGATCTCGGCGACATGCCGGTGCATTGGATTGACCATGTCCGGTCGATCCTGCAGATATCGGGGATTCTTGCTGGGCACGCCACCGACCCGTCGCGGGTTATCCGAACAGACGATGTAACCCCGATCCGCCTGTTTCACAGACAGGAGCAATTCTTTCATCGGAGCGGTGAAGGCATCGAAGTCGACAACCTTCTCCAGCATTTGCTCAACTTCCTTTTTCTCCAACGGTTCAAAGTTGGAAATGAAGTTGACCCCTTCGCGCGCCAGATCCGCTTCCGCCTGCTTATCGAATCCACGGTGAATGGCGTCGTCAGGCCGCTGGAATAGACGGAATTCACAGTTCTCAGAGAACTTGACCGCAATCTGCCCTGACTGCTTCATCTCTTCTGATAAGCCGGTCAGAACACGCATTGGCACGACCGTTGAAGCGGTGATGTCGTCTTCAGTCTGAACCTTGAATGCAGCAGCGAAGTCCTGCCGGACCTTGAACAGGCGCCATTGCTTGGCTTTGCCGAACCCCACACGCAGGTAAGTCCCGACAAGTTTGCGGTCTTCAAGCTTCAGTTCATGCCCGTCGCTTCCATTGACGAAGTCGACACTGAAGTGAGATTCCCAGTCCTCCCCCCACTCCGGCTGATGAAACCGCTTGATGGCAAAGACGAGTGCATAGACATGGCTCGGAATTTTTGACAGCCACTGGTTGTAGTCATCAGCATATTCATCTGAAGGAGTCAGCAGTTTGATGACACTGCCAAGCGATCGCTTCGGGCTGAGGATACTGCGACTTGGCCGTTCGGCGTTCCGTTCACGAGCGAGCGACTCGGAAGCCCAGCGGTTCGAGTAGTCCCGCTTGAAGATCTCCCGGACCCGTTCGATGTCTGCTTCGAAGTCAGAGACGAAGATCGACCCGTACTCCATGTAATCGATGAGCGATTTGCTGATCTCGCTCTTACCGCCCCCGGAGACAGTACACGGCTTGTGACAGAACAGGCCCTCGCTTCCGGTTCCAATCAGTCGCCATGACGGGGCACTCGGATGCTTCTCCATCCGCACCCGATAGCCGGACGGCCCCATATAGACCTGACCGGGAAGCAATGGAATCGTGTGGTCTTTGCCGTCACGCTTCCAGCTGATTGTCTGAGCCCGAAGATCTGCCTGGGCGTCTTCCGGAATGTAAAGCAGGTTCGCAAACTTCCGGTCAATGCCATAGCCTTCCGGCTGAAGCTCGAACAGTTCCCCGTAGGCGCGACAGACATCTTCAAAAGTCGCGCCGTTATAGCGGCGACTGTTGAACTGAAAGCTCTCTCCCAGATTCCAGCTTGGAAAGACGAGAGCCCCGCCGGCATGTTCTTCTTCAGCGCCCCCCATCAGGTTGGCGGCATAGCTGATCTGAGTCTTCACTTCCTTCTTGCAGTAACCGTAATAGTTATCCGCAATCAACGTGACGATCACGCCTTCGCGAGTCCGGCAGGTGACCTTGAACGCGTCACCATCATTGTAGAGTTCGGATTCATCCTCATAGCACATCCGGTCCTGTTTCTGCCGTTCTGTCGCCTGACTGATGTGCGGGAGTCCCAGTTCCTTCTTCGTCAGTTGCAGAACATGCGGAGCGAGAATGACGCAGCCGGTGTGGCCGGTCCAGTGCTCGATATCCAGTGCGGAATCATTCTCAGGAATGAACGGATCGCCGGCGTTCCCGAAGATCGATTCGACGAAGTCGAGATTGCTGACCAGTGAGCCCGGCGCAAAGAACCGGACTTCCATTGATTTCGCAGGGGTCCAGCCTGGCACTTCAGGGCAGACCAGCGGCCGCAACAATAGGGAGACCCAGGTCTTCCCCGGCTCTGGCGACTGAGACGTGAACGGAAGTGTCAGCAGCGACTCAGGAGCATTGAAGGCGTGCTTCAGCATTCTCACGAAAGCGACGCGCGGAACTCCTCGTTTGTCGCCGGGGAACGGAAGCCCGCCTTCCACCACATGGAAGGTTCCGACTGTTGTGCGGCGGTCAGCCCGAGGGTTATGCAGAACCCCGTTTCGCACGCGATAGGAATTCACGTACTCCGAAGTAAAGACATCATCGTCCGCAGGCAGTGACAGATGCCGGGCGATGCCATGACGATCCAGAATTAAAGAATTCCCAGGCAGTCGGATCGGATCGCCGAGGTTCTGGTCCGCAAAATGCGAATTCAGAAAATTCTCAATACGTGTATCAGCCGGGCAATGCTGACGGGATTCCAGCAATCGGGTTTTCTCCCGGAAGTTCGCCAGCAGGCCCCCTGCAAGACGAACGAGTTCTGCTCCTCCGGCTTCTGCGGCAATCGGCAGGCCGTTGGCCGCGAGCTTCAGGTTCACATAACGCAACAGTTCAGCCCGCGTTTCCTTTCGGGTCTCAGCATCAGTGGATGAGTGAAACCCCAGAGAGAGCTGTGAATCCATTGTCGAAAACTCATTTCATTCAAACACAAAGTACAGCGCATTTCGCACGAAGATGATAACGGCCTCGACCACCCCGTTCGAGAGCCTGATTTTCAGAAAATGTCGCATTCATCGAGATTGATTCCCCCCAGGGACAGCGTCCCTGAGAGCCTCTTTCGGAGAGCTGAAAGAGGCGTCCGCGTGCGAATGGGAAGCGACGATCGTCCAACAATCAGCGTGAACGACCTACATTGCACGAGAGATCAAAACTGGAAGCGATCAGCGTCGAAGATGTCTGAAGGGAGCAGAGCATCAGTTGCGGTTGCTGTTTCGGCAGACAACGAATAAGCCGAGGCCAATTGATGCGACCGTAATTGCGCCGTCAAACCACAGCGGACGGGTCACCGGAGGTGCTCCGACCTGGGCCAGCAAAGGAGCCTGAGCCCGGGCTTCTGAAGAGAGCCCCAAGGGCATGGCGGTCAGAACCATTGCGACAACCAGACTGAACCGAAGTCGCGTCTTGACACTGCGTGCGCGACGATCAGATTGCTCCGGCTGCATGTTTCGACTCATCGGAATTGAACCTCGTCCGGTCGGTGAATCCGGCTCAGAACCACCGGGATCAAGTTGCCTGATTGTCCAGTTTCACCAGGGATTTGAAAAGGGAGAAACCCTCCGACAGAACGGGAACCGGTAAATCATCGGAAAAATTGCCTTGGAGTTCTGAGGTCTGATCACAGCAGATCCAGCAGCGGACGCCTCAGACGACGGAATGTCTCCGCCGGGACAGTGACCGTGTTCCAACGGGGAGAATAGACTTTTTTCGCCTGAGCATATTCGTCCGCCCAGACCCCATAAAACGCATAGCGTCTCCCCTGAATCTCCCAGATAAGATCGTGCTGTGCCCGTTTCTGGGGACCAGTGATATCGTAGGCAAAGACGAGCAACGCCCGGAAACTGTTCCCGAACACGGCCTCCCACTGCGCGAGACTCGTGAGGTCGTCCTCTGGCGTCCAGTTGTTCCAGCACCGGGAGCCGGGAGACAGTCGACGGCCTTTTACATCGACCAGCAGACTTTGAGACTGAGCCGATGACACGATGAAGTCGATTGACTTCAACGAGGCTGTCTGACTGAGCGCGCGACGGGTTTCATTCACAGCCACGTACGGGCGGCGCAACCGCCGAAGCAGTTCTTCGAAAGCCACGTCGTAGTGATTGCAGCGTTTCATGCGGATCGATCAGGCCTGTGACTCGACCAAATCTGAAATCTCACGGAAGTCTGATTTCAACGATCGATAGAGCTTTCCGAACAGAGGATAACATTTCTCATAACGGGTCCGTGCAGCGGCGTCCGGTTCGGTCTTACTGACGACCCGAATCGTCGCCTGACAGGCCTCTTCGACATTTCGATAGGCCCCGGTCCCGGCAGCAGCAAGCAATGCAACACCGTAGGCCGGGCCTTGTTCTGCATTGATGGTCACAACGGGCTGACCATAGATGTCGGCCTGCAACTGCTTCCAGAACGAACTCCGGGCACCGCCGCCAGAGACACGAATTTCGCCAACCGGAATTCCCATCTCCTTCGTCACTTCGAGGCAGTCTTTCATGGCGTAGGTCACCCCTTCCATGACCGCCCGCACAAGGTGCTTTCGCTCATGTCGGGGAGACAACCCAATCCAGGCTCCCCGAGCGTAGGGATCATTCAGCGGTGAACGTTCGCCGGTGAGATACGGCAGGAAGTACAAGCCCTCCGAACCGGCCGGTGCATTGGACGCCTGAGCGGAAAGCAGTTCATAAGGGTCGACGCCCATGGCCTCAGCTGTGACTCGTTCAGCGGCGGCGAGTTGATTGCGATACCACTGCAAACTCCCCCCGGCGGAGAGAACGCACCCCATCACATGCCACTTCCCCCGCACGGCATGACAGAAGGTATGCAGTCGCCCGGCCGGATCGATCTGCACTTCATCACTGTGAGCAAACACGACCCCACTGGTTCCGAGCGTGGCCGAAATCACTCCCCGCGAGACGATGCCGTTCCCGACGGCACCTGCTGCCTGATCGCCACCGCCGCCGACGACTGGGATTCCTTCCGGCAGGCCCATCGCCTTGGCCGCAGCAGCATGAAGCTTGCCGCTGACTTCTTCGGACTCATAGACCTTGGGAAACAAAGACTTGTCGAGCTGCAACAGGTCGAGGAGTTTCTGGCTCCAGCACCGGTTCCGCACGTCGAGCAGCAGCGTTCCGGAGGCATCGCTCACTTCCGTGGCGTATTCACCGGTCAGTCGGAAGCGGACATAGTCTTTCGGCAACAACACTTGAGCGAGCTGCTCAAAGTTGCGTGGCTCTCGGTTTCTCAGCCAGAGAATCTTGGGAGCCGTGAACCCGGTGAGCGCCGGATTGGCAACCAGCTCGATCAGCTTCTCGCGGCCGC
The DNA here is from genome assembly GCA_023417655.1 of Planctomycetota bacterium. Taxonomy (GTDB): domain Bacteria; phylum Planctomycetota; class Planctomycetia; order Planctomycetales; family Planctomycetaceae; genus Planctomicrobium. Next base: position 76,949 of record JAEZFD010000011.1, read on the forward strand.
CTGCCCGTTCTTCGATCTCCGCACATTCGCGGGTGGTCCGCTGATCATTCCAGAGCAACGCGGGGCGAATGACCTGCTGCTGTTTGTTCAGGAAGACACTGCCATGCATCTGACCTGACAGCCCAATCCCCTTCACGCTGGCCGGATCAATCTGGCCTTCGGCGAGAACCGCCTGCACGGTCGCGACACTGGCCTTCCACCAGTCTTCCGGATCCTGCTCCGACCAGCCAGGTTGAGGAGTCGACAGCGGATACTCGCGAGTCGCCGAGGCAAGAATGCTGCCGTCCTCACGGATCGCCAGAGTCTTCGTGCCGCTGGTGCCGATGTCGATTCCCAGATAGACGCCCATTCCGCCTGACTCCCGCTGCGAGCACGCTGATCCGCAATAGACCAAATCAACGGCGGATTATATCCACTCACTCTCGGCTGGGCAGTCTGAGAGCGTCGAATTGCCGATTTTGAGGCGTTGTCTGGCGAGACCAACGATAGCAACGGTCTCAAGGCTTTCTCTCTCTGATCACGGCCTGAGCCCGTTCGGCGTCGGCCGATTTCACCCAGATCGGGACAGTCGCCAATTGCCAGGGAACCTCTCCCGCGACGGCTTCGACCGCATTGCTCGCGATCCGGGCGGAGATCCCTTCCTCAGCGAGGAGCTGAACAAGCAGCGTGGCCTCGATCGAGTTCTTGGCGGCGTAGACTTGCACAGGGGCATCACTCACAACCGATTCTCCTCGCACGTTTCCGAGAGCGAATTTCAGGCAGGAACTGGCTACGATTCCGTCAGGAGCCTGGGCGATTCATCCTGCGGCAAAGGTAAGAGAGATGAGTTTCAGTATGACTGCAAACATGGACCCAGCCAAGACAGAACAAGCAACTCAACGACTTTCGTTGGTGCCCCGACAGGGAACAGACGAAATTTGGTTCGTCTGCGTCTTAATTCCGCTAGCGAGTCTGCTGCTCCATCTGGTCACGTCGGCCACGGCCTTTGCCGATGCAGCTCCGAGCGTGATGCCGAACGTGATTCTCATTAACGCCGATGACCTCGGTTACGGCGACGTGGGAGCTTATGGAGCAACGGCGATTCCCACACCGAACATCGATCGTGTCGCCAAAGAGGGACTTCGCTTCACCGATGCCTATTCCTCCGCAGCGACCTGCACGCCGTCAAGGTATTCCCTGCTGACGGGTGAGTACGCCTGGCGGAAGAAAGGGACCGGCATTCTCCCCGGCGATGCGGCGCTGATTATCAAGCCGGGAACGACCACGCTGCCGTCTGTATTGCAGAAGGCCGGCTATCACACCGGCGTCGTCGGCAAATGGCATCTGGGACTGGGCGAAGGCGAGATTGACTGGAACCAGGACATCAAGCCGGGCCCGCTGGAAGTCGGATTCAATGAGTCTTTCATCATGGCGGCGACCGCTGATCGGGTGCCGTGCGTCTTCCTGCGGAATCATCACGTCGTCGGTCTCGATCCGAACGACCCCCTGAAGGTCGACTACAAGGAATCATTCCCGAATGAACCAACAGGTAAAGACAATCCTGAGTTATTAAAGATCCATCCGAGTCACGGGCACGACATGAGCATCGTGAACGGAATCTCGCGCATCGGGTTTCAGACCGGCGGCAAGGCGGCCATGTGGAAAGACGAGGACATGGCCGACACGTTCGCAGCAGAAGCCGTCCGGTTTGGCGAACAGAATCAGGCGAAGCCGTTCTTCCTGTATTTCGCTCTGCATGATCCCCACGTTCCCCGAGTCCCTCATCCGCGATTCGTCGGGAAGTCTGGGTTAGGCCCGCGCGGGGACGCCATCGTTCAAGCAGACTGGTGTGTCGGACAGATTTTGGAAACACTCGACCGGCTGAAGCTCGCCGACAAGACACTGCTGATCGTCACGAGTGACAATGGTCCAGTGGTCGATGATGGCTATCAGGATCAGGCCGTTGAGAAGCTGGGCGACCACAAACCAGGCGGACCATTGCGCGGCGGTAAATACAGCAAGTTCGAAGCAGGGACTCGGGTCCCGTTTCTTGTGCGTTGGACCGGTCACATCACCCCGGGCGTGAGCGACGCCATCGTCTGCCAGATCGATCTGCTCGCGAGCATGGCTGCGATGCTCCAGGTTCCCTTGAAGAACTCAGAAGCCCCTGACAGTTTCAACGTCCTGCCGGCACTCCTCGGGAAATCGGAGTTCGGAAGAGAGACCGTTGTTCTGCAAGGAGGCCGGGGCCTTGCGATTCGCTCCGGGAACTGGAAATACATTCCCCCGAGCGAGGGCGTTGTCGTGCAGCGAAACACCCGAATTGAATCCGGCAATGCGCGGGTTCCTCAGCTGTACAACCTGAAGGCAGATCCAGGCGAGCAAACGAACATAGCCGCGAGTCACCCTGAACAGGTTGAGCGGCTGAGTGGGTTACTGGAGCAGATCCGCGGCTCTTCGCAGAAGTAGAGTCTCCTGCCCAATCATGGGCCGCCGCTTTGGTGGACGTCCCTATTGATTCGGTTCATAACTGAGGAGTGCGAGAATCCCGAGGCCGTAGAAGGAGTACTCAACGTCTGCGGCGTTATCCCAGGCTGCGGCGCGAAAGCCGCCATCTGGAAATTTCAGCTGCCCGAGTACCCAACCTCGGACGGTCGCCGCGTCGTAGCTCTGCGTGAGCTTGAGTGTCTGCGCAGTCAGAATGCCTGTGAACGTGGACAGGCTGTCGGCGAACGGGATTCGGGAATTCGCCTGAAAACCGCCTTCTTCCGGCTGTCGGACATCCCGGAGGAATCCCTGAATATCCGCGACGGTTTCTCGATCGAGCCTATTGAGTTCCTGCAGGATGGCAGCGGCGGCGGCCGTCGGATTGGTGCCGCTGCGTTTCATTGGGGCGATCTCGACGAAGCCACCATCGTCCCGTTGGCGATCATAGAGGAACTGCAACAGAGCATTGGGACGCGGTAAGGACCTTCCCAGCAGTTGATAGGTCAGCAGTGTCAGAAATGAGTGATAGGTGCTGCCGGTCGCCCCTTCTGACGACTTGGCATATCCCCCATCGGCCGTCCGCGTGGCTTCCAGCCGAATCGCCAACTCTTCGCTGAATCGAGCCTGATCGCTGATAAACTCCGGGCCACCGGCCCACTGGAGGGCCATCCCGGTCGACAGCCAGTTCATAGCGTCGAGAGTCGAGAGTTGCGCCGCGTCGAATCGAGCGAGGTAGCTTGAGATGCTGGCGACGGTCTCAGGGTCCAGAGCATCGAGCATCGCCAATCCACGGACTGCGAAACTTGTGTAATAGAGATCCGAGTCCCCTTCCCGACCACGGAAACCGCCATCGGCGCATTGAAAACCGAGCAGGAAGTTTCGGTGCTTCTCTTTCTGCGCAGTCGGCATCGAAGACAGACCGGCAGCCAGTCGGGTTCCCAGTCGGACCAGATAGGGAACTTCAATCATGTCAGCGGGGTTTTCTGTTCGCTGGAAGTGCCGGTGTGAGACTCGACGGGAATGGGACTCCATTTCATCGCCGGTTCACGATGAGGCAGCCGATGGCGGAAGCAGTAAATCACCAGACACCCCAGAACAATCCCCACACTGTCGGCGATCCAGTCACGAACATCCGGCGAGCGATTCACGAAGCCCTGTAGATATTCATCCAGCGCGCCATATCCCGACAGGATCAGCCCCAGAAGCAGCAGGTTGATCACCGGGGAGCGCCGAGTCAGGAAAGACGCCGCTGTCAGCACAGTCAGACCGAAATAGGCTGAAGCATGAATCGCTTTGTCCATCAGTGAAACGTATCGAGCCACCGGCTCCGGGATCGGATAATGGGTTGCCACAAACAGCAATAGCAGATAGCCGAGCCAGAGGAGTTTAATCCGCATCTTCTAAAAGACCTGTCAACTTCACCCACGGTCGCCTCAGCGATGTGGGATCGGTTCTGCATAAGGAGCCTTGAGGACAAAGCCGGGATTCTTCTGAAGATAGCGCTGCACCCGGTCTGTCCGTGAAATAGCAATTTTCAGGAACTCGACGGCAAACTGCAATCGCTCAGGGGGCTCTGCACAGCTGAACCGTAAAAACCCGTGCCCTGCGTCGCCGAAACACTCACCGCCGAGGCAGGCCACTCCGATCTCATCATCCGCCGCTTCCAGCAGGAACATGGCGAGTCCGTGGCTCGTGATTCCGAGTCGATTACAGACAGGAGCGACATTGGGAAAAACATAAAATGTCCCGGCAGGCGAGAGTGCATGAAAGCCAGGGATGGAATTTAGTCCATCAGTCAGTTGCGTCACCTGCTGCCGGAATCGCTCCATTTGAGAGTCACGTTCCGCGCGATCCTGTGTCAGGGCCGCTTCTCCGGCCAGCTGCACAAAGGGAGGAACACACGAGAGTGTCGTGTTGATCATTCGTCCCACGGCCGTCGCGATCGGGGTACTGGTCACCGCAAAGCCCAGTCTCCAGCCGCTCATGCTATAGGACTTGCTGAACGTGAAGGCCGCCATTCCCTGCTCCAGCATCCCGGGCTCGGCGAGCAGAGAATGATGCTGACCATTCCAGACCATATGGCAATAGGGTTCGTCACTGAAGACGGCGACTTCCCGCCCCCGGATGAGATCGGCAATCTGCTGCAGATCCTCTCGGGTGGCGACGCCGCCTGTCGGGTTGTGTGGTGAGTTCAGGAAAATCGCCCGGGGACAAGAAGCGGTTTCGAGAAATGAGGCAACATCGGCGACCTGCGGACGAAATCCCGTCTCCTGTCGCAACGGGCAGAAGACAGCTTGAGCTCCTCGCCGCTGAATGTTCGGCAGATACGTCGGGAAGTACGGACTGAAAACGAGAACGCTGTCGCCCAGATTCAACACCGCTTCGCAGAAGTATTGCTCCAGAATCTTTGCCCCGGGAACAATGACAACATTCTCTGCGGTCGCCGGAATGGAGAACTCGCTTCGCACGAAAGCAGCCGCGGCTTCCCGAAAATGCGGCAGTCCCGGTGAAGGACAATAATGCGTTTGATCCTCCTGAATCGCCTGAATCCCGGCCTGTTTCGTCGCAGCAGGAGTCGAAAACGGGCTGTCGCCGATTTCCAACTCAACCACATCCTTTCCCTGAGCCTTGAGCTTTCGGGCAATCGCCAGAACGCTGAACGCCGTTTCGACAGTCAGAGATTGAGCAAACCTGCTGAGTGACACCATCACCGACACCTCAGATTCTGGAGTGCGAGACGATCAAACGGCACCGGGGGAACCGTCTATTGCAGACTCTTCGGGCTTTGCCTGCAACCCCAAAGCAATAACTGACACAATCGCGCTCGCGAACGACAGTTCCTGGAACAATCCAGATCGGTTGATTGAAGAACCTCTTGAGGCGATCGGCAACTCTCGCCGGGGTTGAACCGGATTCACTCGCAATCTGATTTTCCGGTCGGGAGGACTGCCCCCTTTGGAATCAGGAAACTATGATTCGAACCGAGGTACACTAGATTTTCGCTCCGAAAAAGAGGATGACGGATCATCCATCGGACGCGGCAATGAGAATGATTCTTCGATCCGGTCCCTCCTCTCCAGATCGACCAACGATCCTCGAGAACACCCGTTCCTCACGGTCCATTCCAGTCAGTCAAGGTGACAGCAGATGTCAGTGGAAATCAAAATCCCCACCGTTGGGGAATCGATCAGTGAAGTCTTCATCGGCGAATGGTATGTCAAAGAAGGCACCTGGGTCGCGGCCGACACCAACCTGGTCGGACTGGAAACCGACAAGGCGACATTCGATGTTCCTGCCCCAGCAGACGGCGTGCTGAAGTCGGTCTCCAAGAAGGCCGGTGATTCCGCTGCCGTGGGTGAAGTCGTTGCGATCTTCGAGCCGGGAGCCAAGTCCGGCGGTGAATCGTCCGCCAGCCCCGCTGCTGCGAAACCAGCCGACGCCAAACCAGAATCCAAGACCGAAGCCCCTGCCCCGAAGCCGGCCGCCACGGGAGCCCCCGCAGCCAGCAGCAGTGGCCATGTGATGCCCGCCGCCGCTCGTGTTGCCGGACAGAACCAGATTTCCGCCTCTCAGGTCCCAGGTACAGGTCCCGGCGGACGCGTTCTCAAGGAAGACGTCCAGCGAAGCATGACCATTGCTCAGGCCCCGCGAACCGAGATTGCCGGTCGCGAAGAGCTTCGCAAGCCGATGTCTCCGATCCGCCAGACGATCGCCCGTCGTCTCGTCGAAGCTCAGCACAACGCGGCTCTGCTCACGACGTTCAACGAAGTCGACATGTCCGGCATCAAGGAACTGCGAGAATCTTATCAGGACTCATTCCAGAAACGATACGGCATCAAGCTGGGCTTCATGTCCTTCTTCGTGCGAGCTGTCGTTGACGCCCTGAACCAGTATCCACAGCTCGGCGCCCAGATTTCCGGGAACGAACTGATCTACCGCAACTATTGTGACATCGGCGTCGCAATCGGCGGCGGCAAAGGCCTCGTCGTTCCGGTTCTGCGTAATGCCGAACGGATGAGCTTCGCCGAGATCGAACTGGCCATCGCGGGTTACGCCCAGAAGGCCAAGGAAAACAAAATCAGCCTCGAAGAACTGGAAGGCGGAACGTTCACGATCACCAACGGTGGGGTTTACGGATCTCTGCTCTCCACTCCGATCGTGAATCCGCCACAGAGCGGCGTTCTCGGGATGCACGGGATCTTTGATCGCCCTGTCGCTGTGAACGGACAGGTTGTCATTCGCCCCATGATGTACATCGCTCTGACCTACGATCACCGCGTGGTTGACGGTCGTGAAGCGGTTTCCTTCCTGCGTCGCATCAAGGAAACCATCGAAGCACCAACCCGCCTGATCCTTGAGGTCTGAGAAACCAGACCGATAGTGACCAGAATGACAGTAAAACAGGTGCTCCAGTAAATAGAGACCGGCCGGATCGACTCATTGTCGA
>JAEZFD010000001.1 GCA_023417655.1 Planctomycetota bacterium
GCCAAATCCTCCGCCGCCTCCGAAGCCACCGCCTCCTCCGCAGCCACCGCCTCCTCTGCCGCCACCCCCACCACCGCCTCGCGCCCACCCAGTGTCTCCCCCCACTGCGAGCGACAGACTCCCTATCAGACAACAACGTAATAACAAGGACTTCATTGGTGGACCTTTCAGCAGAATTTTCGTCGGGTGGATGCGAAGTGAATCAAAGGCAAGCGCGGGCAGTCTCTCTGGATGCGGCGCGGAGGATTTAACGGGTGCCTGTTGCCCGATCCGGAGCAGGGGGCTGCCGTACCAGCCGTCGGGAATGCGATTGAATGGCCGATCCATCTGGCCCCAGTTCCGTCTGAGTGATAACCAGTCCGTCCCCACCGTCAGGGGCGTAAGTCAATGTTCCCATGACAGGAATTCCTTCTGCGGTCGCTCCGTACACCTGCGCCGTCCACGTTCCGTCCTTTTCCTGCTTCCACAGGCCTTCGGCTGAACTTCCGTCAACATTGAAAATCCATGAACGGTACTTCCCGGATTGGGCATCCCAGCCGAGACGCTGTGATCCGGCCAGAGTTCTCCCCTTTGCACCGACGAACGAGAACTCACTGACCAAATAGTTGCCGTCTTCAGACCATTTCCAGGTTGTCGCGACCGCTCCGCCGGGAACATTCTCTGTCCAGGCACCGGCGAGCCAGCTCAGCGACTGCAGGCGTGCATGAGGTGAAAGTTCTGCTTCAGAAAGTTCACGGACGCTCGCCATCTTCCAGGTGCCGTCAGCCTGTCGGACGTGCGTGGCCGTGTAAGGCACCTGCGAAGCTGGGAATCCCGCCTGAGTCAGAAACGTCGAGACCCCATCTTCGACAATGACACCGGTCGCAATGGGACGGATGGCAAGGATCTGAACCTTCAGGGTGCCTTGCGGGCTCTCGGCGAGACTGCGAGTGAACTCCTGCTCGATGGCAGCCTGGCCATGAGAGATGGCCCCGGAACCATCAATGTACTCGGCCTCGGAGGTGAACAAGCTGGTCAGTGCTTTGGCATCTCGTGCTGCGAAAGCCTGTTCATACTTGCGAGCCGAGTCTTCAATCACGGCTTTCACATTTGGGGCAACAGGTTCGGCCGCCAAGGTCAGGGCCGCAGGCCCCAAAGCAGTACACATCGCGACAAAAAGCAGGCGCAAACGCATCGCCGGAATCCTTAAAATCAGGAAAGAAAAAACTGAGAAACAGGCACCGCAAGAGGCAGTGTGCATCATCATGCCACACTCATTTGTTACGTCACGAATCAGCGGGAATTCGGAAAATCGGGTTCAGACTTGTTCCGGAGTCGATCTGATAAGGAACGGGCGCGTCACAACCGGGCCAATCGCTCAGTTGAGCATTGGAATTTTGAAGTTGCTTTCAGAAAAGTCGTGACGATTCCGGAAAGATCACCACGCGAAATGCAGTGACTTCTCGTGATCCCGAGCGTTCTCTTTCGAATGACGCTCCGGAACGGTTTCCAGGCGTCATCGTCTCATCATCGACACCGCTTCCAGACGTTTAATCTCAGTTGGATTTCTCCGGAGCCGAATCTGCTTTTCCGCTCTCAGGCGCGTCCTTCCCCGACTCAGACGTTTTCGCCTTTTTCTCTTTCAGGTCTTCTGCAGCACTCAGGGGATTTTCGATCTTCTTCTCAGGATTTGTGACTTTCAGATCCGTCTCATCAATTCGTCGAGGGAATCGGTTGTTGCTGAAATTGGGATCAGCGGTTTCATTGAACGGATCGACCGTCACCGCAACCACAGTTTTGGGAGCCAGCAACAAAATCGACAGCGTCTCAAGATTGAGGCGCCAGATCTCGGCGGGGTATCTACGGACTTCTTTCTCCCCGTCCGAGAACTCAAGTTCTAGGATCACTGGCATCGGCAGGGTGCCGTTATTCTTCAGTCTGACCTCATAAAGCGGCGTGTCAAACTTCAACATCTCCCGTTCGTCCGGTTTCAGACGATCCAGCATCTCTTTGAACTTCTTTTCCTTCTCCGGCGTTGGCGCCTGAGGATCATAGGTGTCATAGAAGTCCGCCAGGGCGGGGTGCTTCTCGACACGGAACGGAGATCCCTCGTCACGAATCACAGTGATGTTCGGAGCTTTCTTTTGCTCCTCGCGCCGGTGACGCTCCTGGGCTTTCGATGGATCATCCCATTCCAGCAGACGGCGGGAGACTGATGTAATCTCCTGATCTGAGACTCCGGTGGAGTAGAACCAGCCACGCCAGAACCAATCGAGATCAATTCCGGTCGCGTCTTCCATCGAGCGGAAAAAATCAGCAGGCTGCGACCGGCGATAAGCCCAGCGGCGGCAATATTCTTTGAATGCAAAGTCGAACAGCTCTCGCCCGAGGATGGTCTCACGCAGAATCGTCAGCCCGGCGGCCGTCTTGGCGTAGGCATTCCTGCCAACTTCGAGGAGGTTGTCGGCCTCGGTCATGATCGGTTGATGTGATTCGCCGGTGAGATAGTCAGCAATATTTCGTGGCTGGGCACCGCGATCGTATTTCTTCGCCCAGCGCCGCTCAGCGAATCCTTGAACAAACGTGTTCAGCCCTTCATCGAGCCACATCCAGTGTCGTTCGTCACTATTGACGATCATCGGAAACCAATTGTGCCCGGTCTCATGGATGATGACGCCGATCACCCGACGTTTCTGATCGTCCGAATATGTTCCATCCTTCTCTGGACGGGGTCCATTGAAATTGATCATCGGGTATTCCATTCCGCCGCTGATGACGCCCATGACAGAAGTCGCATGCGGCCAGGGATAGGGAATCCCGGTGACTTCTGAATACACCTCGAGTGTCTGTGCAACGGCGTGATTGGCATACTGGTTCCACAGCGGCATCCCTTCGCGAGGATAGAGAGCCTGCGTGCGAACCGTGCGGTCGCCGATCTTGCAGCCCCAGGCGTCCCAGATGAAAGTCCGCGAACTGGCGAAAGCAAAGTCTCTGACGTTTTCGGCCTGAAAGTGCCACGTCACCAAATCAGGAGAGGCGGCCGCTTCACGCTTCGCGTCGGCCCCTTCTTTCGTAACGACGAACATCGGTTCCGGCGCGGTCTCGGCTTTTTTCAGACGATCGCGAAGCTCCGCAGAAAGAGTCTCATGCTCGTTCTTCAAAACGCCAGTCGCAGAGACCACGTGGTCCGCGGGAACGTTAAGTTTCACGTCAAAGTCACCGAACTCCAGCGTGAACTCTCCGTAACGAATGAGCTGCTTCAACCGCCATCCGCCATAGTCGGTGTAGGCACACAATCGGGGATACCAGTGGGCCATGCAGAAAATCATCTGCCCGTCATCAAGGACCTCGTAGCCCGTTCTCCCCGGCCGGAGCTTCGAATCGTTGATCTGGTACTCCCAACGAACTTCAAACTTGATTTCGGAGCGGGGGGCCAACGGACGTGGAAGATCGACCCGCATCAGATTCTTATTGATGAAGTGGGAAAGCGGAGTCCCATCCTCGGCTTTGACCGACTGGATCTTCATTCCCCCGTCGAACGTCGATGCAGCAATCAGACGCTGAAGATCGTTCACATGAATTTCGGTGTCATTCTTCCAAGTCTGCGTCAGGACCGAATCCGAGCCGGGAGAGAACTGATTCACTTCCATCTGCAGCCAGAGATACGGGAGCTCATGCGGCGAGTTGTTTTCGTACCGGATCAGTTCCTTGCCCATGAGCATCTGGCGACGCTCATCCAGAGTCGCCTCGATCTGATAGCTGACACGCTGTTGCCAGTACGCCGGGCCGGGGGCACCTGTGGCGAGTCGATTTTCAGTCGGCGTCGGCAGTAACGCATCGATCTGTTGAAAGGCAGAGACCTTTGCAGGCGCTGAGGCCGTTTGAATTGCCTCCTCAGCGAAGCAATGTCCGGCGCTGAGCAAGCCGAGGAGTGTCAGGAGGTTCTGAAGAGAAGAGTTCAGCCAGACAGAAGCTTTCACGTCGAATGTCCTGCAGAAGTCTCAGATATTCTGGGCCGTTGCACTTATCGTCGCCATCCTCGGTCGCCCTTTCAACTTCGCAGACGAGTGATCCCGGGAATTCTGAGCAGGAAAGTGACGTTCTCCGGAGAAAAAATTTGGTTAAGACTTGTTAGATCTGTCTTTTCTGAAAGAGGGATTTTTTCAGCTATTCGTTGTCGGGGAGAGTCACTTCCCGGGTTATGATCGCGGATAGGCACTGATCCAAGACACCAAGCCACGGAAGTGGTGATCTCATGGGCCAGGATCATTCTCTCACGACCGGCCAGACTCCGATCACAAGTCAGACGCCCCCTGAAGTGGACCCGGCTGACCCGAATCCAGGGAATCGCGTCCCGGCGGATCCTACGAATCCCGGTGTCACTGGGGCCCGTGAAGGAACCGTCATCTCGGATGGCTCGCACGTCCCTGAGGTTGGTCCCGGACAACAGGCTCCCGTTCCGATCGGGCATCTCGGTCATTATGCACTTCTTCAGAAACTGGGGCAGGGGGGAATGGGAGCCGTCTACAGGGCCAGGCACGAGCGACTGGACAAGATGGTTGCGATCAAGATTCTGCCGCCTGATTGCATGAACGATCCGCAGGCGGTTTCCCGGTTTCAGCGCGAGATGCGCGCGGTCGGGAAGCTGCAGCATCCGAACATTGTCATCGCACATGATGCTGGTGAAAGTAATGACTGCCATTTTCTGGTCATGGAGCTCATCGACGGTTGCGATCTGGGAGCACTTGCACGGGAGAACGGACCACTTCCTGTTCCGACCGCCTGCGAGCTGATTCGGCAGGCGGCCATTGGACTCCAGCATGTATACGAGCTCGGCTTGGTCCATCGTGACATCAAGCCATCGAACCTGATGTTGGCTCACGCGCAACGCGGGCTGAATCCGACAGTGAAGATTCTCGACATGGGTCTGGCCTTGTTGGAGGAGGTCAGCCCCGTGGGAGAAGAACTGACCTCGACCGGGCAAGTCATGGGGACTCTCGACTACATGGCTCCCGAGCAAAGCACAGACACCCATACGGTCGATATCAGAGCGGATCTTTACAGTCTGGGGGCGTCGCTGTTTCGCCTGCTTGTGGGGCGGCCGCCACTCGCCGACATGAGGCATTCTTCGATCCTGAAGAAGCTGTCCGCACTCGCGAATGAGAAACCACCAGATGTCCGTACCTTACGTCCTGACTGCCCTGAGGCACTCGCGATTTTGATCAGTCGCCTGCTCTCAAAAAATCCTGAGGAACGGCCCTTCCCACCGATTGCGTTAGCCGCAGAACTCGCCCCATTCTGCGACGGAGCAGACCTTAAAGGATTACTTGAAGGAACACTCCCCAAATGGACGGTCAGTGCCAGCAATCCTCCTCCTTCCTCCATCAATGACTGCAGAGCTTCCCAACTCACGGCCAAACTGACGGATCCGAAGCATATGGTCTCCGCCAGCCACGGCAATGGGAATCGATTTCGCTGGAAGATTGCTAGCGCTGCCGCTGTGGGAGCGTTTTCGTTGGGAACGATTCTGGTCATTCTCGCAAACAAGGAAGGCCCAGAGCCCCCTGTGCAAATTGCCAAGGGATCGGATCTCGCAATCAACCGTCTGACATCGGCCGCAGAAACTCAAATAACGCCAGATGAACGCGCAAGATCGTCCACCCCGTCGACTCCATCGGAGCCGGTAACCTTAAGCGAATCCGATTTACTGCGCAGAGCAGTCACCGCAATTCGATCAGCAGGGGGCTCGGGACTCATCTCGATCGACAACGGCAGTGGACGTTTCTTGGAATCGGCCGCCGATTTAGACCAACCTCTCTTTGCTGGTAAACAGCTCGGGTTGAGATCTGTCTTCTTCTTGAAACGGAGTGTTCCAATGGGGACCATTCAGGCGATCGCCGACTTGAAGTCGGTGGGGACTTTGTCCTTCGTCGAGACCGATCTCGACGATGACGGACTGCTGACGTTATCCAGCATTCGACAGCTGAATACTCTGCAACTCGTCAACAATCAGGTGACCTCCGCCGGAGTCGTCCGCTTTGCATCAACACCGAGAAACACCAAGGTTCTTTATCTCCATTTACTTCCGTTGACCGTCCGGGATCTCAGGGAGATCTCGCAAGGTTTGCAAGAGCTGACCTCTCTGCACTGCGCGGGCATTGAGGCGAGCCCTCAACTTTCACGCGTTCTGAGCGGCTTCCCCCATCTCACTTCATTAACTGTCCGGGGGCAAATTTGTACTCCCCAGTTCATGAAGGACCTACTCCGGGATTGTCCTAATGTCTCTGAAATTGGACTCCAGGGACACGTGACGCACGACAGCGTTCAGGCAATTGCTTTCAATCCGAAAATCACGAGTCTGCTGTTTGATAAAGTCTTCACCTCGGATCCAGGAACGTTTTCCGCGTTAAAACTGCTCTCGCAGTTAAAAAAGATCACCATCTCCCGTGAACTCTCCGCCTCTGAATGGGAGGAATTTGTTCTCAACTTCAATCAGCCGCAACTCGAAATTGCGAGATCGAAGATCGCTCAGGAGCAGATTGAACGACTGTCACAGGTAAAGACACTCAGGAGTCTTCAGTTCACAGAATCTGCCTATGATGCAGAACGTCTCGATCAACTTCTTGCCCTTCACCCCGATCTGTCCATCGTCATCGACAAGAAGGAATATCGGCCGAATCCAGATTCGCTCGCCTCAAAGATGGCAGACCGCGCAGCCGCAGAATGGGTTCTCTCCGTAGGCGGTGAAGTTGATGTGAAACCTGCGGATAACATCATTCGCTACCATATCCGTCATCCGGAGGCCTTGCCCAAAGGTCCCTTCAGGTTATACGGAATTAACCTGACTGGTAAGAATCTGACTCTCGATGGATTGAAGCTCATTGCGGCGCTCCCTTCGATCTACGAGCTCCGGCTCGACGGAACCGACCTTGATGATGCGGGATTGGAAGCGCTCTCACCGCTCAAGGAGGTCGCGAACTTCCGCGTTCCGAATACGAAAGTGACAGAGTCGGCCTTGATTCATTTTTCGAGCCGAAATCGAAATACCAGCGTGATCTGCTTGAACGGGATTCCGTTGACTGCTCAAGGCCTTTCTAAAATGGGCCCCCGGTTTCCCAATGTCTGGTTGCTCGAGGTGGGAAAACTTAAAGACACACAGTCCTTGGCAGTCGCCCTCGAAACGTTTCCGCTGTTGGGAAAGCTCTTTATTGATTCCGAGCTGATCACCCCTCAGTTCGTGCGTGACATGAAAAATCACTGTTCCAAGGTGACGGCCTTGGGCCTGAGAGGGGAGACGACTTCGACGACGATTCACAACCTCGGCGCGCATCCTCAGATGACCTCAGTCAGTTTTTCACCCGATTCGAAATTCGATCAGGAGACACTTTCGGCATTCAAGGAGGTCCCCCGCCTCCGTTCTGTCACCTTCGCCCGCTCCTTGACTGCACCGGAACTGTCCACATTGATTGAATGCTCGGCAATCGAGACTGTTTCGTATTTTCATCCGCCTGAAGCGCAACCGAATCTTGAGTCCTTCGTGAAGATGAAGTCTCTGAAGAAGCTTTCCCTTTTGGGGGTGAACCCGGAACCTGGGGTGTTTGAATCCATTGCGCGGCAGCGACCTGATCTCCAGATCCTGCATCATAACCGGCGATGGACTCCTCCCGGTGCATCACAATCACCAAAGAATGCAGAGTCTGAGACGCCTGAGTAATCTCACTGCCAAGAGAGCTCGGTCGCTGTCATCGACTGACTCCCGGCCCATTTGCTCACGGTTCTCGTCCATTGTCAGTGCTTTCACCGCGGGACGATTGGATCTATACTGAGTCTCGACTTCCATGCCGGGGAGGCGCGGGACAGCCCGTGGGAATCTCTGCGGCTTTTGATCACTCCCATTGCTGAGAGATGACTATGCAGCGGTTCCGCATTGTCCTGGCATTTCTGCTCGGCCTGACATGCTTCTGCGAGGGGGCAGCTTTCGCCCAACTGACACCAGCTCATCGCAAGGAACTCGCTCAGCTGACGAAGGACGTGGGACAGGCTGCTGCCGCAATTCGGAAGAAAGACTACGACGCAGCTGGAACGCAGCTCTCTGGTGTCGAAGAGAAACTGAAAGAGATCGTCACAACCAGTGGCGTTGCCGAGACTGACCCCGCCATCAAACGGCTTCAAGCGGCCATCGATCGCCAGCGCGAGACACTTTCGAAGGCGACCGGAGAGACAGTTCCGAAAGCAGGGAAGCCTGCTGACTCTGGCGAGATCAGTTTCGTCAAAGAGATTGCTCCCATCATCAACGCTCGCTGCATCAGCTGCCACGGTGAGAACAATCCTCGTCGAGGACTGCGGCTCGACACATTTGCAGGATGGAGAACCGGCGGAATGGGTGGATTGCTGCTGACACCTGGCAATCCAAACACCAGTTTGATTCTCGCGAGAATCAATGCTCCCCAGGGACAGGGCCGGATGCCAGCGAACGGGAATCCATTGATCGATGAAGAGAAAGAAAAGATTTCCAGCTGGATCAAAACCGGGGCGAAGTTCGATGGCATTAATCCTTCGATGTCGCTGACTCAGTTAATGTTTGAAGACGCCAAGAAGGACGTCAAAATTCCGAAGCCCACTGGGACTGAGACCGTGAAATTCACGCGGGATATCGCCCCTTTCATGGCCAATCTCTGCCTGAACTGTCACAACTCACAGCGAAAGTCCGGCGGGCTCTCGGTTGAGACCTTCTTCGACATCATGAAGGGGGGCGAGAGCGGGGAAGTGATTATTCCCGGCGACGCCGAAAACAGCAGATTGTTCCGGTTGGTGGGTGGCCTAGAGAATCCCCGCATGCCAGCGAATCAGTCACGAATCACCCGTAAGAACTACGAGGATCTCAAGCTCTGGTTCAAAGAGGGAAATACCTTCGACGGAAACGATCCTCTGACTCAGATTGCAACTTTTGTCCCGTCGGAAGCCGAGATGGCCCGTAGCGAATTCGGGTCAAAGTCCGACGCCGAGATGGCGGCTCTGAGACAGAAGAAGACTGCTGACCAGTACCGGGATGCCACCGGAGAAGGAATCCGCAATTCCGTGGAATCCCCGGAGTTCCTGATTGTCGGCGATGTTGATCAGAGTCGGTTGCTGCAGGTTCAAACCTGGGCGAAATCACATCTCGCTGAAATTCAGAAGAAATTCGGTGGAGCAGGTGTCCCTTGGCGCGGGCGGCTGGCGATTTTCGTCTGGAAAGATCGGGCCACATTCGAGGAGTTCACCAGTCGCGTTCAGTCACGTCGCGCCCCCAAAGAGGTCTATTCGACTTCGCAGGTCACCTTGGGGCACGGCGACGCCTATCTCGCTCTCGAAGATACGGGCGACAATCCCGGAAAGGGTCCAAGCCTCGAGGAGCTTCTTGTTCAGCGCCTCACAATGGCCTATCTCCAACGGGGAGAGAAGGCGATTCCCGAGTGGCTTGCACTGGGGCTGGGCTATCAGCAATCAAAAGAGGTCGCCGGCCCGGAACGCGTTCGGGGCTGGGAGACCGAAGCGGCTGCTCTCGCTCCGGCAGTCAGTCGCCCTGAAGAGCTGTTTATCGACGGAACATTCTCTCCTGCATCTGTCGGACCAGTCGGTTTCGCCATCGTCAAATACATGCAGGCGAAGGCCGGAGAAGAGCCATTCAAGCAGTTCCTTCGTGCGGTCGAGCGCGGGGAAACGGTGAACGAGGCGCTGAAGAAAACTTATGGGGTCGAAGGCTCTGCGATCGCTGTCGATTACTTCAAAAGTCTGAAGTCCCGATAGATCAGAACCGTTTTCTCTCAATTGCCTTGAATGCAAAGGCTCAGTGATTTTCATGTCGGATGTGCTGATCGTCGGCGGCGGTGTGATCGGGTTGACCTGTGCCTGGGAACTCTCACTTCGAGGAGCTCAAGTTACCGTACTCGAGCAATCTGAGTTGGCGAAAGAAGCTTCCTGGGCCGGTGCTGGAATGATCCCGCCGGGAGACCTCGGGCATCTGCCGACTCATCAGCTGGCCGTCATGAGTTCGCAACTCTGGCCTGAATTGACTGCTGAATTGCGAGAAACAACGGGCGTCGACAACGAATATCGCGCCTGCCAAGGGCTGCTCATCGAAGAGGAATCGCATTCTCAGGATCTGCTGCGGCGGTGGACGGAGCGTGGCGTCCGTGTCGAGCAACTGAGCGCCAGTGAAATCCGGGAACGGGTCCCGCAAATCAGCGAGTCCGTCCAGTCGGCATCGCTCCTTGTTGATCAGTGTCAGGTGCGGAACCCGCGTCATCTTCGGGCGCTCATCGCTGGCTGTCAGGCGCGTGGAGTTCGCCTGCTGGAGGACCACCAGGTCATTGAGTGGAAGACGGAGTCGAAGACCGAGGCGAACCGTATCAGTCAGGTGATGACTCATCATGGTCAGTATTCAGCCAAGGAAGTTGTCGTCACAGCCGGTGCATGGAGTCGCACGCTTCTCGAATCGCTCTCGGTCAGTCTGCAGATCAAACCGATCCGTGGACAGATTGTTCTTCTGAACGGAAATCTTCCGGGTTTTCAGGTGACCATTGAATCGGGGTCACACTACCTTGTGCCGCGAGTAGACGGACGTCTCCTGATCGGTGCGACCGAAGAAGATGTCGCCTTCGAAAGAGCGAACACCCCGGAGGCGATTCAGCGGCTGAGAGCCTTTGCCCGACAGCTGATCCCGGCCACCGCGTCCTTGCAAATTGAAAAGACCTGGTGTGGCTTTCGTCCCCATTCCCAGCGTGGTTATCCGTATCTGGGACGGGTTTCCGGCTGGGAGAATCTCACCCTTGCCGCAGGCCACTTCCGAGCAGGGCTTTCAAACTCACCTGCGACCGCGAGACTCATCGCTCAGCTGCTCACAAATGAGCCGACAAGCCTCGACCTGTCTGACTTCTCGGTGTGAGCCATCGCTGTGTGAAGCTTCGCCGTGTGAGACGGCGCAGGGTGTGACTCTGCTGCGCGGGACTCGCCTTGCCGCGACTTTAGGCCGGATCGCTGGTGCCGGGATGAATTTTATGCGAGTCCCGTCTTTCTTTCCGGTCGTCAGTTCCTCAGTTGTTCGGAGGCAGCGGAATGTTCGTTGAGTCGGGCGGTGTCAACAGCCCCGGCGAAGGAGGAACAAGTGGCTGCGTTGGCAAAGGCGGCAGCAGTCGGGTCCCTTCTTCCATCTGCTGTGGATCGCGAATCGGCCCCAGCTGATCGCCAGGTCGTGCTGGCATCGCAGGATCTTCCGCAGGAATCGCTTCTGGTGTCAGCTGTGAAGCATCAGGGATCGGACGCGGCTCAGGTGGAATCTGCGGCTGAATGTACAGCGGGTTATGAGGGTAGTCCGGCAGAGTGCGCAGACCTCGAACATGCTCCGGGCTCACCCAATGCTGGTTCCAGGCGCTTTGATACCAGTCAGGCTGGCCGATCCGGCTGACGTCCCACTGGGGATGATACCACCGATCGAGGTGCGGTGACCGATCCGCGATATGGTCAATGACGTCCTGATAACGCTCTGTGATGCCGCACAGCTGACATCCAGAAACTCCCACAGACACTCCCAGCAACATTACCGCGATGCCGGATACACGAACTGCCTGCATTGACTCGCCCCTTGATCTCAATCCGAATCGAGATAATTCGCGTCTGGCAGACGCTCTTCATCCCGGATCTCGCAACGCCCCCCGGCGCAGTTGATCTTGCTGAAAACTGATTCTGGAACGAATTGGATCGTGGTCCGGCTTCAGCACCGCATCGCTGTCGTGATCGGGCCGATGACAAAAGTCATTCCCCGAAATCGCAGTGCGGGCTTCCCCCAGACGATTCAACGTCGCGCGAAACAGTCTGTATCGAGTGCATCGGTTATACCGCCCGATGTTCTTGCGTCGAAATCGTCAGGATTGCAAAACGGAGACATCGAGTGATGCCTGAGCGTTGTCTGGGAACATCATCTCCTCACTTTCCTCAGTGCTCGGTGAATTCTGGCGAGTTCACACTGATTGACTAAACCCAGGGAAACATTTGGGTCATAGGGTTGAAAAGCCCTGAGTTGAGGAGCTGGAGTTGTTTCTAGAGCAGTTTGCCCTGCCAAGTGTCCACGCAACGCGGTTTTCGACAGGAAAAACAATGTCTTCCGCGTGGCGGGGAAGGGCAGATCAAAAAGCAATCTGGTCTGGTGACCTCTTCGGCCGTTCTCATCAGGGGCTCGGTTTCGTCATCGCCGCACCACCCGCATTTCGGGGTGTTCCCACTCTATGAAATTGGTCATCGATAGAGGGGAAATGCTGTTCTTCAGGCGATGGGATACTGTCTTCGGTTTCATGCTTCGAGGGGATCAACGACTTCCTCGACATGTCAGCCAACACCTGTCGGCCGAGAAGGAATGAGGCACGAGGTGTCCAGTTCGCGACTAAAATCTGCAGTGGGCAATGCACAACTGAAGGAAGATTCCATGGAGGAATGGACCCAAAGTGCGCTGGTCCTGGATGTCCCTCCCTGCCAGGAGGAAATCGGACAGCTAATTGACAGAATTCGGAGCAGCTATTCAGCAGGTTGTCTCCGCCTGACGGGAGAACCTCTCCCGGAGTCCAATAACCGTCGAGTCGACCGCCGCAGCGTCATCGACATCCCCTTTTATCTGCGTCCCGTCGACGCGAAGGGGAGAGAGATTCTGGATGAACACGCACCAGCCCAGCTGGCAGTGACTCGGGATCTCTCGCCGCGCGGAATTGGCTTGCAATCGGACCATCCGCTGAAAGAGCGATACTATGTCGCTGAGTTTGACTGTCCTCGCTATCAGTCAGTGCGATTCCTGATCGAAGTTCGCTGGCAGACCAGACGCTCTCCCCACAACTATGTGGCGGGTTGCTGGATCGTCTGCCAGTGGGACCAATAACGCAAACTGACTTGCAAGAGAGACCACTCGCAAGAGATGTCGACTGCTATTGCTTGATGCGCAGCAGGCATTCATCGGCGACAGCGGACCAGTCGATCTTTGACAGCGAATTCAAAAGCAGTTCGCGGTGGATACCTTCCATCTTGTCGACGACCGGCTGGGAAATCTGGTGATGCATTTCCCAGATGAGCTGCGGCTTCACGATCGAATTGAAGTAGGAAACATCCTTGCGATCGGGGTTCTCGCGGCGGGCCTTGTCATAAAGTGCCTGAGCCACCTTCAGCCAGTGGTCCCGCTGGGTTTTGTCTTCCAGAATCCAGTCGGCCACGGCCATGGTGTCACTGTCCGGATCGGGCGGTTCAGGCGCGGTCCCGATACTGCGCCCGGCCGACCGGTCCGTATAACCCGGCACCGGTCCCATGATCTCGTTATAGAACAGACCGGCGGAATGACTCGTCCGGGACGACTCTCCGAGCAGGTTGATTCCGACCGGCCCCTGGAAATAGTGGGCGATCGATTCTTTGATCTTTTGATCCTGAGAGACAAGCCACATCACGAGAAAGAACGCCATCATGGCGGTCACAAAATCGGCATAGGCAACCTTCCAGGCACCGCCTCCCTTGCCCGCCATTGTCTCTCCTTCCGACGACTTCGAATGTGTCAATCGATTCCTGAAGAATCGCTCTGCTGATCAATACTCTGGACGCGGGCTTACTTCTCTACTTCTTTATAAAGCTCTTCCATTTCCTGAATGGAAGGACGCGCACTTGTAGGCACTCCGCGCCGGGCTTTGTCGAGAACGACCTTGGGAGTTCCTCCATCCACAAAGCCGACAATAGCACTGGCGATCGTCTGCCGCAGGGTCAGTTCTTCGAGCCCCATCGATTCCATACGTCCGACCATCGGTCCGATGACGCCGTAGGACAACAGAATCCCCAGAAACGTTCCGACCAGAGCCGCACCGACCTTATGGCCGATCTCTTCGACCGGGCCGTCGATCGCCTGCATGGTGATCACGATCCCGAGCACCGCGGCGACGATTCCGAAGCCGGGCAGGGCGTCCGCGGTTCGGGAGAGAGCCCCTGTTGCGGCATGATGTTCTTCTGACATCACACGCAGCTCGGTGTCGAGCAGGTCCTGCAGCTGGTTCGCTTCCGTCCCTTCCGACGCCGAGGTCAGTGCTCCCGTCAGAAATGCCATCAGATGGTGGTCTTTAGCGACGCGAGGGTATTTTCCGAAGACCGCATCATGAGAATCACTCAGCAGCGATTCCCAAGCGAGGAGACCGTCGCGGCGGCCAATGCGAAAGAAGTGATATAACACCTGGAAGACCTCGATATAGGTCTTCTTGTTGGTGTTTCCCCCTTTGACCAGTCCGATGATCCCGTGAATGATGTCCATGAGGACCTTCGGAGGCGAACTGGCAATCAACGCCCCCAGAGCGGCTCCGCCGATCGTTACAACTTCCGAAGGGTGAATCAGGGCGTGAACGTGGCCTCCGGCCATGCTGAACCCGGTCAACACGGCGCCGAGAACGACAGCAATTCCAATGCAGACGATCACGGCAAATTCTCTCCGTTGCAATTCTCTCGCGATGGACTGATCCGCCTTGAGCGCGATTGACTCAAAGGCAGCCGCTGACTCGGTCCCAAGGCACCAGTCGGACGTCTTAAGTATCAGAGACCGTGCCGTGGAAATCCGTGTTCACAATCACTCAGACAGATCACTCAGACAGCAGGGAAGGCTCTTTGCTGTCCAGATGAGGACAGCCGAGGTTCGGACAAAACAGAATGCCCCCTGCAGTGCGGACTGTGCAGTTCTTATCGGTTTTTCCGACTGCACTTGATTGCGGAATTTTGAACCAGATGCAGGTTTGGTTCGCATCGCCGCAGTGAAGGACTCCACATCAAGGCATATCGGTCATTTCCGCCGATTGGAAAGTCTCACGTGAGGAAGAGAGAGAGCGTCCGGAATTTCAGCAGGAATGCGATGGCGATAAGCGCTCGAAGAAGCGAAGCAGCAGTCGGCGAAAGTTTGGTTCCGCCTCGGACGCCGCCATGATCACATGCTGTCCATCGGCGACCTGCGGAGCATCCGGAGTGCAAAGATTCGTGATCGTGGCGAGCCCGCAGGTTTTCATTCCCAGGCGAGTGGCAACAATGGCTTCGGGGATGGTCGACATTCCAATCGCGTCCCCGAACATGGAAAACATCCTCTGCTCAGCGCGGGTCTCATAGTTCGGGCCGCAGACTCCAATGTAGACCCCCTCGCGGATCGATACAGAGTAATCTGCGGCTGCTGACAACAACTCCTGATTCAGCTTTTCATCGAAGGGAGAACAGGGGAGGCGGTGTAACAGCCAGCGTGGCACGGCCGCCCGATGCATGTTGAAATTGAGATGATCGCGGATCACCATCAGATCCCCGACGCGAAACTTTGACGACAGCCCCCCGGCCGCGCAGGAGAGAATCAGATTCTTAACGCCGAAAGCCTGCAAAACGTGAAGGGGAAACGTGACCTGCTCCCAATGATGCCCTTCATAGAGATGACATCGTCCCTGCAGGACGAGTACAGGACGCCCCTGCACCCGACCATAAACCAGTCGGCCGGCATGTCCAATTGAAGTCGCCCGCGGGAAGTGAGGCAGATCGTTGTAAGAGACGACCGCAGATGCCTCAACGACATCCACGAACGCTCCCAGACCGCTTCCCAGAACGACAGCAATCGGCGCAGCGTCGATTCCAAACTGTCGGGCAGCGTCACAGGTTTCACGAATCTGGGCAGAAATCAGTGACGACATGAACCGGCAGACAAATAGCGAAGTGAAAGTGAGACCGGAAATTCGATGCATTCATCCGTGAACATCGGCCTTCGACTCAATGTTCTCAATGAAATTCGGCCAGAACCCGATTGATGTTCCCATTCACGATTCAGGACCGAAATGAGCGTCCGTCAGTTTGGCTCCGCGAAGGTAGTCCTCCGTCGACATCGGTTTCTTCCCACTCGGCTGAAGCATTGTCACACGGACCACTGATCCGGCATCTGCAGCTCCGTTCCGAACGAGTAACTGATTCTCTTTTACGATGATTGCGCCCGGTGGAAGAGTGGCCAGCGATGGCATGTCCGGCATAGGCTCAAGGTCAAGAATCAGCATGCGCTGCGGCTTCTTCCCGGGCAGATGCAGAAACGTGAACGGCATGGGCCATGGCTGCATCGCTCGAATATGCCAACCCAGCGGATCAGCGGGAAGGCTCCAGTTGATCAGTCCTTCTTCCTTCTTGATGCGGGGAGCCTTCGTCACCTCGCCGGAATACTGCAGAGTCGAGACGTGCGTGCCCGTCTCAATCTGCTCAAGAACCTGAAGCGCCAGCGGAGCAGCGAGCAGGGCCAGTCGGTCATGCAGTTCACCGCTGGTCTCTTTGGGTCCGATTGGAGTTTTCACAACTCCCAGCATCGGCCCGGCGTCGAGTTTCGGTTCAATCTGGAAGACCGTGACGCCGGTCTCCGCTTCCCCCTTCCAGACGGCATACTGCACAGGTGCGGCGCCGCGATACTTTGGAAGCAATGAACCATGCAGATTAATCGCCCCGAATCGCGGAATTGCCAGAAGATCTGCAGAGAGGATCTGACCGTAAGCTGCGACCAGAAACAGATCTGCTTGAAACTCGCGGAGCCGTTCCAGAGATTCTGGAGTATTCACGCGGTCAGGCTGAAAAACAGGGACGTCCCGGCTCTGCGCCAGTTCTTTCACCGGGTGGGGATGATGATGGTGTCCTTGTCCGACTCGGTCAGGTTGAGTCACCAGCCCGACAACTTCATGCTGCGAATTCAGCACCGCCTCGAATGCCGGCAGTGCAAATTCTCCCGTTCCCATCAGCAGCACGCGTAAACCCACATCAGCTCCCGTTCACTTGAGTCCAGTCCGCGCCTCGGTGGCGAGCGCAGTCGTTCCACAGGGGACAGATTAAGAGAACAGCGGGCCGCGCGGCAACGACTGTTTGGGAAGACTGAAGGGAAGCGGAACCGGGGACGAGGTCGCAAGCACGACTTCATCAAAGCGGGAGCAATTATTCGCCCTCAGGCAAAGCGATCGTCCGGCATACGACCCGAAACTTTCCGGCTCCGATCGGAGCGCCGCAGTTATGGAAGGTCACCCCATCGATCTGATAGTGATCAACGGGCCGGTGCGTGTGCCCGAAACAGACGTGCATCAAGCCGGTCTCAGGCCCCTGACCAATGTGCTTCAGGTACGAAAGAATTCGCCGCGCCACCCGCTTCTTGGGATAAACAGCGGGCGGAGCGATCCGATGCAGCTGTGCGCGCACCGCAAGGTCATAGACTTTATGCTGAAGCGGAGAACGGGTTCCGTGTTCGAAGCGGTTTCGCTGCTCTTCCAGGGCACTGGCTGTCATCGTGCGATCAGCAACGTCTCCATGCAGAAAGAGCGTGTCTCCACGTCGGTAATAAAAGCGGTTGAATGAAAACCGGGACTCTGCCAATTGAAGTTGCTCCATCCGCGTATGGAGCAGGGGATGATCGTCATGATTTCCGAAGACGAATCGAATCCGGCAATCTCCCGTACTGTCGATAAAACGGGCCAACCAATCAATGGCGGCATTCGCTGTCGCTTCGGCGTCGGGATAGCAGGACCAGCGAAAATCGAAGATGTCTCCCCCGAGAACAAATTCTTCCGAAGTTCGGGCGGCCTCGACCAGAGTGGAAAAATGAGATTCCGCGGTCGACCTGCGAGCAAATAAGTGCAAGTCAGACGCAAAAGCAATTGTCGGCATATAAACGTGCCCTTTTAGTCTCCCCCACTTTATCCTGCCCACCACGAGCGGACTCATCTCTGTGAGTTCCGGGTGGAGCGGGGGATCTTCTTCCAGTGAGGGGATTTCGGATCTTCACAGGGGCTTTTTAAATGGGAAACGGGATTCCCACCCCTGCAGGAAGTGACCTTTATTTTACCGACGAACAGGCCTGAACAAATGGTCTTTTTCGGCGGGGTCTCCAGAATTTCCCCACTGGCTCAGTCCCAGTACCGGGTGCCGCTCGACGGACCAACCCGGAAACTTGAGTGAAAATTCGGTTTTTCAAAAATCCATATTGACCGATTCTGCCGGTCTCCATAACTTCCCGCCCGCAGCCACCCTGAGCCCCTCACCTCCGGCTGCATCCTTTCTCCGATCTTCAAAAGCCATTCCCTTTCAGACTGACAGGTCCAACGTCGGGTCCTCCGCCTGATTCCTGTTCCGTCTTTGCAAACCCCCTCTCCTCGTCAATTTTGCCCACTTAAGGAAATTGTCATGAAGCGGTTCTTCTCATTGCTGGCGCTGGCAACTGTGGCAGCGGCAAGCGGATGTTGTGGTGCCCACCACCAGCAATGCAACCCATGTGGAGGGCAAGGGTATGGTGCCGGTTATGCTCCGACTTACAGCCCGTCATTCGCGCCGTCCTACGCTCCAAGCACCTGCCCCGGCGGGAACTGTGGACAATACCCAAGTGGAAGCCTGACTCCGATTCCTCAGCAGGCCGCGATCCCGGGATCGACAACTTCGATGGCCCCTTACGGTACCACGACGATGGCGCCATACGGAGCAACCGCACAGTACGGTGCGCCCCAGTACGGCGGAATGGCTCCTTACAGCAGCGTCGCCCTCGATTACTCCGCTCACTAAGAGTGCCGGATTGCGAAATCGTATCAGAACGAGCGACGTCAGCAGCGCCGCAAATTGCCTGAAGCCGTGAGCCCTCGCGCATCAATGTGATTGTCGCGACGTGAAGCGCACCGTCTTCTCGCCGGGTTGGCACTTGCCATCGAGAGATCAAATCCAATAGCGCTCTGGCTCAACGTGAATCAGCTGTGCCAATGGGACACCCTTCGGCGGCAATGACGTCACGCGTGAGATGCGCGCGCCCTGTGACAGGCAGGCATGAAACCGAGTTTCTTTGAACAATCCGCAGTGGGCAATGGACGAGGATGCGGATTGAGCGGGAATGAGGTGACAGAGCTGGCCCCAGTGGACCTGTACACAGTGAACCGGTGCGCCGTGGAAGCTTGATCAGATCTCACCTCTCTGCGTGAGACTCATGCTGCACAGAACTGATGCTGAGTGAGACTGGCAACCGCGAGGGTGATCACATCACCTCCTACAGCCAAAGCAATCGGGAAGCTCGGAGCGACACCGTTCTCTTCGCTGGAATGACTCTGCAGACAGAGCCATTCCCCGGCGACAACTTCTTCCCTGTGCGTCCCCTCTGCACCTCACACGAGACTTAGAAACAGACCCTGCACAGAAAGACCGTGCAGGGTCGCGGAGTTCAGTCTCGGTTCAATCTCTTTAGACGGACTCGAGTGCTTCGGCGTGCCATTCCTGCAGCGACTTCACCTGCGGAGCAGGATTGAGGTACATGTACTCGATGGCCTGGACCATCGCCTGGCACCCTGGCAATGTCGTCACGCATGGAACGCCATAACTGACCGCAGTGGAGCGAATTCGCCCTTCTTCGGTCCGGCTTCCGCGTCCGCTTGGGGTGTTGAAGATGAACTGTACGTCGCCGTTGACCATGAAGTCGATCAGGTTCGGACGTCCTTCCTGAACCTTCTTGATCGTCTCCACTTCAATTCCTGCGTCATTGAAGGCCTTGGCTGTGCCGGCCGTCGAAATGATGCGGAATCCGAGTTCTTTCAGTTTTCGGGCGGGTTCGATCATCGCCTTCTTGTGAGCGCCGGCCATGCTGATGAAGACAGTACCGGTATGCGGGAAATCAATCCCGGCGGCGATCTGACTCTTCGCAAATGCGGCGGCAAAGGTCTGGTCAATCCCCATCACTTCCCCGGTTGACCGCATTTCAGGGCCGAGAATGATGTCGACACCGGAGAACCGGGCGAAAGGCAGTACGCTTTCCTTCACGGAAATATGCTTCGGCCAGACTTCCGTTGTATAGCCCTGCTGCTTCAGTGTCACACCGGCCATGATCTTGGCCGCCATGCCTGCGAGTGGCAGACCCGTTGCCTTGGAGACAAACGGACTTGTCCGGGACGCCCGCGGATTCACTTCGAGCATGTACACGTCGTACTTGTTGTCCGTCTTTTTGACTGCGAACTGAATGTTCATCAGCCCGAAGACTTTCAACTCGCGAGCGAGTGCATAGGTTGCGTCTTTGATTTCCTGAATGACCGACTCAGGCAGAGTGCAGGGTGGCAGCACGCAAGCGGAATCACCTGAGTGAACGCCGGCCTCTTCAATGTGCTCCATGACTCCGCCGACGAGCGTTGTCTCGCCGTCGCTGATGGCGTCGACGTCGACTTCGATCGCGTCCTGCAGGAACTTGTCGATCAGTACAGGGTGGTCTGGTGAAGCGTCGACGGCTTCTGTCATGTACCGGACGAGCTGTGTCTCGTCGTGACAGATTTCCATCGCGCGGCCCCCCAGCACATAGCTGGGGCGAACCAGCACCGGGTAGCCGATGCGGGCAGCATTAGCTCGAGCGCCTTCGCTGTTGACCGCGATGCCGTTGGGTGGTTGGCGGAGGTTCAGCTTCTCGAGAATTGCCTGGAATCGCTCACGGTCTTCTGCCGCGTCGATGGAATCCGGACTCGTTCCGATAATGGGAACTCCGGCTGCTTCCAGTCCACGGGCGAGATTCAACGGTGTCTGTCCACCGAACTGAACAATCACACCGCTCGGATTGATCCGGTCGCAGATATTCAGAACGTCTTCGGTGGTGAGTGGCTCGAAGAAAAGCAGGTCAGAGGTGTCGTAGTCAGTCGAAACCGTTTCCGGATTCGAATTGACCATCACGCTTTCGATCCCCAGCTCCCGCATCGCCATGGACGCATGACAGCAGCAGTAATCGAACTCGATCCCTTGGCCGATCCGGTTCGGACCGCCACCGAGAATCATGATCCGTTTGCGGTCACTGGGCGGCGGGGTTTCGTCTTCGGATTCGTAGGTGCTGTAGTAGTACGGCGTATAGGCTTCGAACTCAGCGGCACAGGTGTCGACCTGTTTGAATGTCGCGATGATGCCCATCTGCTTTCGGGCGGCGCGAACATCCATCTCGGTTGATTGCCACCATCCGGCGAGCTGTTTGTCAGAGAAGCCGGTCCGCTTCGCCCGCCACATGAGATCGTAGCTGGCGTCTTCAAGACGATGGATCTGGCGGATCTCATCTTCCAGAGTGATGATGTCTGCGATCTGACGCAGGAACCACGGATCGATCGAGGTCAGAGAGTAGATCTCATCGAGAGGAAGCCCGGCCTTGATCGCGTATCGCAGGTAGAAAATGCGATCTGCATTTGGAATCGACAGCTTGCTGCGAATCTCTTCGATAGCTGGCTGCTCAGGAGTTCCCCAGAGGTCCTTCTTGCCGCCACCGAGACCGAACAGGCCGATCTCCAGACCGCGGATGGCCTTCTGCAGCGACTCCTTGAACGTGCGGCCGATCGCCATCGTTTCGCCGACAGACTTCATCTGCACAGTCAGCGTTGGATCGGCATCCGGGAATTTTTCGAACGTCCAGCGGGGGAACTTCGTGACAACGTAGTCGATGGTCGGCTCGAAGCAGGCGAGCGTTTCCCGGGTAATATCGTTCGGAATCTCGTCGAGTCGGTATCCAACAGCCAGCTTGGCGGCAATCTTTGCAATCGGGAACCCCGTCGCTTTCGATGCCAAGGCGCTGGAGCGGCTGACGCGGGGGTTCATCTCGATGACGACCATGCGGCCGTCCTTTGGATTGACCGCAAACTGGACGTTCGAACCGCCCGTCTCAACCCCGATCTCGCGGATACAGGCGAACGTGGCATCTCGCATCCGCTGATATTCTTTGTCGGTCAGCGTCTGAATCGGAGCAACGGTGATGGAGTCACCGGTGTGAACTCCCATCGGGTCAAGGTTTTCGATGGAGCAGATGATCACGCAGTTGTCTGCGCAGTCCCGCATGACTTCCATCTCGTACTCTTTCCAGCCGAGTACGGATTCCTCCAGCAGAACTTCATTGATCGGAGAGAGCTTCAGGCCGTTGCGAACCCGTTCTTCGAACTCTTCCTTGTTATAGGCAATGCCGCCTCCCTGTCCGCCGAGCGTATAGCTCGGGCGAATGATGATCGGCAGTCCGATTTCCCGCAGGGCATTGCGAGCGTCCTGCAGGTTACGGACAACGAACGATCGGGGAACGTCGAGCCCAATTTTCTGCATCGCCGCTTTGAAAGAATCACGTCCTTCAGCCTTGGCGATCACGTCGGCACGGGCACCAATCATCTCGATTCCGAGCTGATCGAGGATCCCGCGGCGGTGCAGGTCCATGGCGGTGTTCAGCGCCGTCTGGCCTCCGAGAGTCGGCAGCAGTGCATCCGGCTTTTCGCGTTCGAGAATCTTGGCGACGTACTGCCAGGTAATCGGTTCGATATAGGTCCGGTCCGCTGTCTGCGGATCGGTCATGATCGTCGCCGGATTCGAGTTGACGAGAACGACTTCATACCCCTCATCTCGCAAGGCTTTGCATGCCTGCGTTCCGGAGTAATCAAACTCACAGGCTTGGCCAATGACAATAGGACCGGCACCGATGATGAGAATTTTCTTGAGATCGTCGCGTCGTGGCACTGTGGTGCAAATCCTGTTGAAACGAAAGTGGATATTTTGGCGTTGCCGCCGTTGGATACCCGGCCTTGAGCCGCTGCTCATCTGCAAAAATCATCCCCCCGTCAGAGGGCGATGTTCTTCGACAGACAAGGTGCCGTTCTCCCGGGAGAGAAGGCGCAGTGGTAGTCTCGATCTAAACAATTCTCCGCACGCCAGCCGCCACCATAACAGAGGCCCGGCCTGAACTCATCAGACCTGACAGCCGATTATCATCGCCAAGACACTGACGATGACACTGGAGGACAAAACCTGACCAGTGTGGACAACTTTCTTCCGGGTGCGAATGGGCGTCTGCTATTGGCCAGACCACCGAACGCGCACCTTCTCCCCCCTCACGCCGGCCGCGCGCAAATTTCTCCAAAGCTATCAATCTCTGAGACTGATTCAAGCGAGTCGCATGGGAAATACAGATCGGGATTGACTGATCTTCAATCAAAATCCCGGCGACGACCATTTTCTTTCCAAATCATTTGGAAGCGAATTGGGCAGAGATTCGCGCCGTTCAGTCCCACGCCCTCCCTTATTGGGGGACGGCAAGGGCCGATTCCGAACTCTTCTCCAGCAATCTGGAATGAAGTTTGAAATAGGGAGCCGTGTTTGAGCGTGACTCCTGTTGCGCCTCAGCGTCACTTGGGGAAACCGTTCGGAAGTTCACGGCGGAAATCTGCTGAAATCTCCCTGCCTGCGGTCCTCTCAACTTGTTCCCCTGTTTTTTGAAAGGAGAATAAGAAGAGATCGATGCAAATTGATCTGATCGACCGTCTCCCGACTCGGTCAATTCGCCTGTTCGTCTCTGCCCGGGCAAAACAGCGTCTCCCTCCGGTCTCAATCCGCCTGTGGCGTTCATCAGGCGAATAGCCGGACTTCTTGCACAGTCCGTAAAGTTCTGAAATGAAAAATCACATACGAAAATCCCGTCGTCTCCTGAACCCCTTTGTCGGCGCATTATTTTTTTCATGTGCCGGCTGGACGGGTTTGGGATTATCAAATCATGCGACAGCGGCTCCTCCAGAGACTCCGCCGCCTCAGACTTATATGCCCGTCGTGCCGACAAAGCCCTTTGATGAAGTGATGAAGGCCGACATCGCCGACAAACCCTCAGTGCAGAAGGCGGCTCAGGAACTCCTGGAAGCCCGTTATGACCTGTCTGACAAACCAACCGGGGAGCAGATGTCCGCTGGTCGCCGGGCAGTGCAGGGGGGAGTTCGGGTGAAGTTGCCGCCTGGGGTGACCTGGGAGAAGCTGAACTCAATGACGCCAGAACAGATCAAGCAGGAGAATCTCTTCCCTGCAGGTTTCCGGCCGCTGCCACACGTCAAGCATCCAACGGGAGGAATGGTCTTCCCTAAAGACCAGATTGACGGCATCAAACAGCTCGAAGGTCGAGACCTGCAGCGATTCGATGTGGAATTCAATATCCCGGACCATCTCCGGCCTGAGTTCCCGCCTCCGATGTATCTGACCACTCATCCGGAAGCAGGGGATGTGACCGGCGGGAAACTGATCTCGTTCCGTAATTACTATGAGATTTTCTCTGGAAAACTCACCCCGGTGCAAATGGAAGGTCTGCGATTGCTGCTGACTCCGTTTCCGCAGCAGCAGTTCAACCAGACCGAAGATCGCAAGTCGGTGCACGCAGAACTTGGTGTGACATGCTTCGATTGTCACACCAATGGTCACACCAACGCGACATTCCACCTGAATCCAGATACGCGACCTCAAGCCGACCGCATGCGTCTGGACACCGTCAGCCTGAGAGGCTTGTTCAATCAGCAGATTCATGGGTCGAAGCGTTCACTTCGCTCGATTGAGGATTTCACCGAGTTCGAGCAACGGACTGCATACTTCGACGGGGATCACGTCATTGCGGCCAAGAAAGGGGTGAACCTCCCAGACCGAGCTTCGCAGGTGGTGATGATGGCGCAGTTCCAGGCGATGCTTGATTTTCCGCCTGCTCCAAAACTGAGTCCTGTCGGTCGACTGATCCCGAGCCGTTCTACCGAAGCCGAACTTCGGGGCGAAGAACTGTTCCTGGGGAAGGCTCAGTGCTCCGTTTGCCATGCCCCGCCATTCTTTCTTGATGACAAAATGCACGACCTGAAAACGGAACGCTTCTATAACGCAGAGGTGATCCTGGGACAGCACAATAAGGCACCCGGTCCGATCAAGACCTTCACTCTCAGGGGAATCAAGGATTCTCCTCCATATCTGCACGACGGTCGTTTGCTCACTCTCGATGACACTGTTGAGTTCTTCAATCTGGTCCTCGGCCTCAAGCTGAACGATCAGGAAAAGAGTGATCTGGTGGCTTACCTGAAATGCTTGTAACTGATTCGTGAGACTCCGAATGGATCGTTCATCCGACAGAGTCCTGTGAGTGCTCAGTGGCCACGTTCGAAACGAAATCGAACGTGGCCTCTCTCGTTTTTCTTGCCGCGACTTCTCAGCCTCAGACTTCTTTGAGAACCCACCGAGCACTCGCGTTGGTGCGCACTTGTCTCCACCGACCCAGAGGCAGTGAGATTCAAGAATCGCTGGAATATTCCGTCGAGAGGAGTGCAGAAGGAAAAGTGCCAAGAGCGGCTCCCCAATCAAAGAAAACGGGGGCGAGACCGGAGTAAGCGCTCTCCGTCCGGGCGTCAGTCTCGCGATGACGAATTCGCGAGAGCAACTACATCAGCGTTTTAGTCTCATCTCAATACCGATCGAGGCGGGGCGGGAGATTCAGCACACTGGTAGACTTTCTTTCGAGCCTCGGTAGGCAAGTTTATTGGCAGGGCGAGACTCATAGGCCCGTATCAAAAAATAGAAAAGCCGCATTCAAGTGCTTGCGCACCCGAATGCGGCTCCCCCCACAGTTGCACGCTAAATGACCCTTGCTGAATTCGGTCTAACCGATGGCATTACGATTTCAACAAGGGTCTTGTACTAAATTCGCTTTGGCGAAACAGATGTTGCGAGAACGAGGACGATGATCGCCCCAAGGATGGACATCAACATCCCCGTAGGCTGCATTGCATCGCCGCCCTGTACCAGGTAGGTAATAAACCCACCTGTAAAGGACCCAACAATGCCGAGCAGGATGGTCGCCATCCAGCCCATTGACTGACGTCCAGGCATGATCGCCCGCGCGATCAGTCCCGCAACCAATCCGAAAAAGATCCACACAATCACAGCAGAAATGGTCGACATGGGGGGTTCTCCAAAGGCATCTCATAAACAAGGAGATTACCGAGAGCGTCAGTAAGACTCGCTCGACTCCGTCCAAAAACTGCTGCGGTCGAGGCGTCCGCTGATTCTCCATCTGTTTGTGGATGGCGAATCAAATGTTCTCGAAAGAACCGAAGTCAAAAAAGAGTGAACGTGAATTTGGATTCAGGTTTATCTCTTCTTCTCGTCCTCCTCGGACGCACCGGCCGAGCTGTGAATTTCCTTATGCAGATGCCGTTCCAAGAGCTGAATATTTTTTGAATTCGCTTTCCAGGCGACATCGAGAACGTCTCCGATAACCGGGACCAATCCCGCGGACACGTCAACGGCGACATTGACCAACATTTTCGCGATAAGAGGTTTCGGAACCTCCAGCTGATGAGCCAGGTAAACGATATAGGCAGAGAGGGCTCCGGTGAGGAAATCTCCGAAGCCGGGAATTAACCCAATGACCTCATCCCACCCGAAGCGAATTCTTGTCGTCGGCACGCTGAAGCGTTGATCCAACATTCGTCCCAGCATACGGATTCGCCGCAGGATTTCCGCCCTTTCAGAGGCGGTGAGGCGCTTCTTGTTCTGTACGGATGCGGTGTTCTGAAACGTTGAGCCAGACCAGGCTTTTGCGGTGAGCAGTAACATTCTTTTGACTCTCTTTTGTCAAAGACAAAACTGCGAATTTGATTTTGATCGATCCTCGAACGTCCCGATTGTTTGCACGACAATCCGGTTGAGGGCAACCCGTTTTCATACTCGGAACAGCCCACCGATGCAGGCTTACTTTCCGTCATTAGAAAGGCGACCTGACTTGATTTATTTCTGAACCCGTGTGCTTCGTGCTCTCGATGCTTTCATCCTGGACCTGAGGCGTTCCTTCACAATCTCAGAGAACTCTCTTCTATGAGCCCGCTTTGCTCTCAAAAACGCTGTCAATAACATGCAGGACTTGCGAGGCGACGGAGATCATCTGCTGCGTGCGATACACTCCAGTTTCCACCATTCGGCATCAGCCCTGCAGAGAGCCAGTCGGGACGGTCCCTGTCTTTCGAGCGGTCGTTTCCGAACGGCTGCCGAGTCTCTGAATTTTTCAGTTTCGAAGTTATCCACCAGCGGATCACGCTGGATGTCGACGATCGGGTAAACGGGTAGAAATAAGAACGCACGCGCCAGACCAAGAGATGAAAAATTCGGCGGGTTTCTTCGAAGATTCTTCCTTATCAGGCGGAGGGGAATCACCGAGGTGTTTCGCTACGGGTTTCGAGAGTGTTGCTTGGCGTCGGTGAGAGGTTTCGGAAGGAAGACGGGGACGCTCGAGCGCGGACGCGACAAGTGCTTCGTATCAACTCACAACGATACTTTGTCTCACCGGGAAATTAAGAAGAAGATCGAGATTCGACGGGCCAAGGATTGGGGGTCTCTCCAGACTTTGCATTTTACGCGATCGGACCCAGTGGCGGGCAATTCCGCGGTTGAGGGCAGGGGAGAGGACCGGAGTTGCTTGCAAGAACGCAAATCTCGATGAGAACAGGTGTTCAAAGTCGGCGGGAAAACTGATATGACGCAGTCTGACTTCTGCCTCGACATTTTGATTTTTGATCCGCTCACTCTCGTCACGCGAACCGGAAAGTTTCATCACTGAAATCTTGCGCGCTGTGCGATCACGGGAAGAGCAACCTGCTCTAAATTCGACGGGAACAGGATATGGGGCCTCGGCTTCGTCTGATCTTTGCCATTCACAACCATCAGCCAGTCGGCAATTTCGACGGCGTTTTTGAACAGGCATACCGCGATGCGTATGAGCCGTTTCTCGACGTACATGATGAATTTCCTGAGCTTCCGGTAACGTTGCATCTCTCCGGCAGTCTGCTGGAGTGGCTCGAACGGAGGCGGCCTGAGTACATCGAACGGGTCCGCAACGCCATCGCCGCCGGACGGATGGAAATTCTCGGCGGTCCATTTTTTGAACCGATTCTCGCGGCGATTCCTTCTCGTGATCGAACCGGACAGATTCGGGCCTATACCGAGCATCTTTCTGAGTTATTCGACACTCGCATCCGCGGAATGTGGGTTCCAGAAAGGGTTTGGGAACCGAATTTCGCCAGCGACATCGCGGAAGCCGGGATCGAGTATACGATCCTCGATGATTCCCACTTCCGCTCAGCCGGGCTGAGTGATGATCGCCTGCATGGCTACTACCTGACCGAAAATGACGGCCGCTTGCTCAAGGTCTTTCCGGACGATGAGCATCTCCGCTATGCCATTCCTTGGGCGACTCCCGAAGAAACCATTGACTATCTCAAGAAGATGGCAGACCTGCATCCCGGTTCCGTCGTCTCCTTCGGGGATGACGGCGAAAAGTTTGGGTCATGGCCGGGCACAAAAGAGCACGTCTATGACAAAGGCTGGCTCCGGGACATGTTCGCTGCTCTGGTCGAGAATTCCAGCTGGCTCAGCGTTGTCACCATGGGAACGGCCGTCGATGAAGTTCCCCCGCTCGGAAAGGTCTATCTGCCGAATGCAAGTTACCGCGAGATGATGGAATGGGCGCTTCCGACCGACCAGCAGCTTGAATACAAACAGATCGTCGAGTCGCTGGCCAAGAAACCAGAATGGAACGAGATCAAGACATTCCTGCGTGCTGGATCCTGGCGAAACTTCCTCGTCAAATATCCAGAGAGCAATGAAATGTATTGCCGGGCTCGCGAAATCAGCGGGCGCCTGCAGGAACTCGAGCGCTCCTCTCAGGCCCGTGAACAGCCTGACGTGTTCGAGAATGCCAAGATGAACCTGTACCGAGGTCAGTGCAATTGCCCTTACTGGCATGGCGCCTTCGGCGGGCTCTATCTGCCTCACCTGAGAAACGCCATCTATCAGCATCTCATCGCGGCTGACAACGAAATCGAACAGCTCAACGGACGCAGCAACACGCGTTGGGTCGACATTGGAGCCGAGGACTACAATCTGGACGCCCGGAAGGAAGTCCGGATGGCCGGGGACAAGCTGATTGCCTATCTCGCGCCAGCGCGCGGCGGGCATCTCTATGAACTCGATCTTCGAGCCGTCGGAGTGAATCTCCTCGCCACCCTGAATCGTCGCCCGGAACCTTATCATCAGACTGTTCTGGAGAACGCCGGAGCCGGTGATGCCATCGACGACGTCGCATTCAACAAGCATGAAGGGGTCCGCTTTAAGCAGGCCAATCTGGACGAAAAGATTGCCTATGATCGCTGGCCGCGAAAGTCGCTCGTTGACCACTTCATGCGTCCGGACGTCGACCTGACTGAGTTCCAGTCAGGGAATGGCGGAATCGGCGACTTCGTTCTCGGGGTGTATGAGACGCGCCTGCGCCGGTCTGACAACCGCGTAGAGACCGTGATGTCCCGCGAAGGGCGAATGGGTGAGCACTGGGTCAAAGTCGAAAAGACTGTCGCCCTCGACACCGGAAACGGCAGTCAGCTGGAAATCACCTATGAACTGAGCCAGCTTCCCCCAGGAGTGCCCGTGCATTTCGGAGTGGAGTTCAACTTCGCAGCCATGCCGGCAGGAGCCAGCGACCGGTACTACTACAACGGACACGGCGCCCAGATGGGACGACTTGAGTCGGTTCAATCCCTACCGCCCGGTCTGCGGATCGGTCTCGTGGATGAATGGCTCGGAATCGACGCCTCGCTGGAATTCACACAGCCGGCAGAATGCTGGACGTTTCCAATTCAAACGGTCAGCCAGAGCGAAGGGGGATTCGAACTGGTGCATCAAAGTTGCACCGTCGTTCCACACTGGAAATTTACACCTGACGCGAGTGGGCGCTGGCAAATCCGGATTCAGATGACCGCAGACACCTCTGTTGCTCATGCCCGGAAGTTAGCCGAGATGGCAACAACTCGGGTTCAGTAGATTAAGCCCCAGTGAACGAGATCGCATAGAGTCAAATGCAAAGGGAGAGACGTCACGAACGTCTCTCCCTCTTTTATTTCGATTTCAGGTTGAGTGCTCCCAAGTCGACCGGTTTGCCAAGCGTGACCTGAAACTGATGCTCTGATTTCTTTGGATCAACATAGCGACCTTTCAGGCGGTCGGTTCCTGCGACTCCGGCCTGAGCCATCAGGTCTTCAAACGTCAGCACATAGCTTCCCTCGGGCAAGCCGTCTCCAGCACGGTAGGTGCTGAACGAAAAATCCCCTGACTCTCCGCATGTCACAGAGATCGGATAGGCAATCTTTCCTCCCGGTTCGGGAGTCGCGGTCACGCGCACACCTCCAACGGGCTTTCCATCAATCTGCGCAACTCCAATGACAGGGGACGTCGGAAAAGCGTTTTCTGGAACTCGCTCCCGTGCTCCACAGCCGGGCAGGAGGCTCACCAGCATGACAGTGACGAGAAATCCACAGAATGTCCGAATCGCCATCGTCTTCCCATCGTGATCAGGGTCCGCCTCCCAATCGGGTCGACGGAGCCAGCTGATTTTTGTTTTTCCAAGAAATCGATCAAAGAGAACAAGGAAAGGGACCTCCTCAGAAGTCCCTTTCATCGGCCGACGAGCCAGCCTCTGTCAAACTCCTTATCGGGAATGCGACTCGCAACTCATCACGAGAAGAGACTGGGATTCAGGTTGCTGGTTTCTGCCCCGCGACGACCGGTGATCTCACTGAGCGAAACCTCGCTGCTGCACGAGGCAGGGAAGCAAACGGCGTTAGAACTCGCCGACCGTTTCGCCTCCGTCTCGCGAAACCAGAGCGATCAGAGTGACGCCCGCCAGATTCTCACTCAGAAACCGGACTGAGCCATCTCCCATCAGCACAGTGGCCCCGCCGGTATGGAAGGAATAGAACCCGGACCCAAAGTTCGAGAAGGAACTGCCAGGTGGATTCGTGCGGGAGTTCGAGCAATTAATTGCACAGCTTCCCTCATTACCGGTACCGTCGAAAAGACGCCCGGAGATCTCAAGATTTCCGTTCAGCGGATCAATCCATGCCGCTCCTCCCAGGAGGGCGTGCTTCTGAGCTTCAGCATCTGAGGTGGGGACCTTGGTCTGTCCGCGATAGAGATCCTGACGTCCGGCGAGCTCGGCGACCATGATCGTATTGGAGGCACCATCCCGAATATCCCGCATCTATCCACCAGAGCCCCCCGTCATCAGCGCGTGAGAAGGGACCCCCAGCACACGGATCGCTCCCTTTCCCCACCCGTTACGCTCTTTGCTGTTTTCGTCCCCCGCTGGCAGGTTGAGCACGGCGCGAATGTAATTGCTCATCACGTTCGTCGTCACGATGTAATGAATCGGGCTGGCGTTCTCGAACGTCAAAGCGGAAGCGTTCACGCCGCTCAAGCCACCGGGTGGAATCGTCAATGAGATTCGCTGTTCCCCGGAAGGCGAGGAAGGACAGATGTACCCCGAGATGAATCCCTGAGAGGCCGGACGGTTTTGAGTCGACCAGGCAGAATAATCGAAATTGTAGGAGTTATAGATGCTCGTCTGATCCAGATAAGGAAGAATCGCAAGCGACCAGACGTTCGATCCCCCCAGTGATCCTGTCGGCGTTGCCGAGAGAATCGATACCAAGGGAAACTGATTATAGGTGTCGTGATAGTTGTGAAATGCGAGCCCAATCTGCTTCATGTTGTTTCGGCACTGGCTTCGTCTCGCCGCTTCCCGGGCCTGCTGCACCGCAGGCAGTAGAAGGGCAATCAGGACTGCGATGATTGCAATGACCACCAGCAATTCAATTAATGTGAATCCAGACACGCGACGTGGAGAGGAAGTCTTCACCGCAGGCTCCTGATGAAACGACCATTAACTCGAATGGAATTCGGCCTGACGCAACCCGGCGATCAAGTAAACGAACACTAGTCAGACACTCGGTTCTGAATCAATCTACCCCGATGCGTTATCTCCAGTTTCAACTGAATCCCTCAGCAAGGAAAATGCAGCCGGAAGAATCAGGGAAACCGTGATCGTTTAACGAATCCCACCTGAGAAACTGGCCTTGAGGCAGTCGCTGAAGGATGCCATCTCCCCGAAGCAGGCGAGTGGCAATCGGGTGGGACTCCTGCGCTCAACATTGACCTGAGGTCAATTCTTTCCCGATCAATCGAAGAACGTCGAGCGCAAAACTAAGCCTCAAGTATGGTCACCGCAGCAATAGATCGAATCCACCGTCAAACGCGATTAAAGATGGTAGGTTCGCCAGTGGGCCGATCCAGAACGATGCCGGGTTGATTGGCGAGGAGCTTCTTATCATCGCTCAGACAAATCAGGAACGGTCAAGTCGCGACATTGACCGTTAATAGCTCCGTAGCAGAGGTGTCGGATGATTTAAAGGGTTTCTCCAGAAGTCATTCATCGTGAAGGCGTCAGTACATTCCGTTTGATCCGGCACGAACTCATCTCTCGGGGACGGATACTCCACCTGATAAAGTTTTGCCCCCGGCGAGATTCCTGTTGACTTTACGGAGTCGGTAGCTACCTTCGTAGGCTCTCGCATTTCCTTGAGAGTTTGCGCCTCTATCTTGTACGAACTAATTGTCTCTCGTCGCTTCCGGTTGCATTTCTTGCGATTGGCTCGCAGTCGTCGTCCGTTCATTTAACATTTTCCACAGGAGTCGTCATGCACTCCGCATGCAGGATCGAATCGACACCACGATATCTCGTGGGATCTCGTTCGAACGAAAAACAGCCCGCCAGTCGTGGAATGGGATTCACTCTAATCGAGTTGCTGGTCGTCATTGCGATCATTGCTGTGCTCATTGCCCTCCTGCTTCCCGCGGTGCAACAGGCACGCGAGGCCGCCCGACGATCGCAATGCAAGAACAATATGAAGCAGCTTGGGCTCGCTGTTCATAATTACCACGACGTGTTTCTGAAGTTCCCTATCGGAGCTGCAGCACCGAACGCCCGAGCGACAAGTTGGCGATTCGCGCTCTTGCCATATCTCGATCAGGCACCAGTCGCTCAGGCCGCGGGGAACAGCACGCTTCCCAACTTCTATCCTAAAGGGAATGTCGAGCACACCGTCGACGATTACAACCAGTACTCGAAGCCGTTACTGAATCTGGTGCTCCCGGTGTACGACTGTCCCAGCAGCACGCTGCCTCAGATCTACCTCTACAGCTCCTTTTTCGAAGGAAAGGGGACGCAGTTGATCAAATATGTCGGCATCATGGGGGCTTTCCCCGACCCTCTCCAGCGTGACGAGACCTTTTATGAGCACCAGTACAGCAGCTTTGCGACGAATAACGGCTATCTTCTTAACAACGAGTGCGTCAGCTTTCGCGACGTGACGGACGGGCTCTCGAACGCCATCGTCATAGGTGAACAGTCAGGGAATCCGAGAAATGCCAAAATCGCTAACTATCATTCAGGTTGGAATGGAGCAAGCGCGAATGATACCGTCGCAAAACTGAACACCACCTCCGCGGGGCAAAAGGTTCACCGTTTCTCCTCTGGACTCACCTCCATTTACCATCGCCCGAACCCGACATCTGTTGGGGCCGAGGCCGATCGCGAATGGGACTACAACACCCCGTTGAGTTCATTCCATACCGGCGGAGTGCATGTGCTGCTGGGAGATGGAGGAGTCAGATTCCTGAATGACAATGTCCATCTCCCGCTGATTCAACAGCTGTGCGTCCGTGACGATGGAAAGGTGATTGGAGAATGGTAATGCCTGAATTTTCAATCAGGGGGATGATGTTGATTGCGTGCTGCCTGATCGGGTTCTCTGCCTGTTCGAAAGCACCGCAGCGACCACCAATGAGCGTTGCTGGTGTCGTGAAGCTCGACGGCGAGCCTCTCTCGGCAGGAAGCGTACAATTCACTTCTCTGGCGACAGGTGAGTCCGCATACGTCAACGTCTCGCCTGAGGGCAAATATGAGATCCGCTTCCCGGAAGGGGACATCGGGTCCGAGTATGGCATCAGCGTTGGACCACCAGTGGACAGCGAGGTCGACGCGACCCAGGTGGCAGAGAATCCACCACCGAAAGTGAAACAAACCATCCCTGGCCACTATTCCAACCGGGTGAAGAGCGGGCTTTCGACCGTCATCAAGAATGCAGGCGAAAACAAGTACGATATCGAGCTGACGTCGAAATAGACTGAGGTCTGACGCTCGTCAGGGCCGCTGATCAACTGGGACTGCCAAGCTGCGTCTCTGTTCAAAAAAAGACAAACCCCGGTGCGAGAGACTTTCTCGCACCGGGGTTCTGTTTTTGGCAGGGCGGTCATTGCTAAGACAGCAGTCTGGTCTAGCGATTGACCACTTCCGCGCGTCCTTGTGAGCCTTCCACGTCGACAATCTCGATGGAAATCGGATCACGGCGGTGAACGAATGCACTCAGCACGAAGTTGTGTTTTCCGACAGGAAGGTCCACCACAGTCACTGGCTGGTCGGAGAGCAGGTTCTGATCTTCGTTCTCGCGAATCAGATAGAGCCCGCCGACATGGTTCGGCTTGATTCCGATCTTTCCTGCTGTTGTCACATTGATCGTGAACGAGGCCGAACGGCTGGGGAGCAATCCTTCAACAGGAATCTTGCCGTCGACCCGGCTAATCAGTTCGATACCGTCTTTCGTCACCCAGCGTCGGACGAACCGATTCTGAGGAACCTTATATGGGCCCTCTTTTCCGAGAGAGGACAGGAAAGCGACGAGATCCACGAATTCATCCCGTGGCAGCTTCGCAGTCAGATCCGCAGGCATCATTGATGTCGGGCTGTTGTTCCGCTCATCGATGTCCCCCTTGGGAATGGAGACTTCCTTGTTCTGGGCATCCCGCAACACCAGATCGTCTGATCCCTCGCGGACCATCACACCGTTATAGACCTTCCCCTGAACGGTCGCGACCGAAACGGTGTGATAACCTTCTTTGATCTTCGCCGACGGTTCCAGCAGTGACTGGATGATATAGTCGACTGGCGAACTGGCTCCCAGCGAGAGCATGTCAGGACCGACGAGACCGCCCGCTCCGCCCAGCGAGTGACAGGTGACGCAGGCAAGATCCTTGCGACGATAGATCTCTTCTCCCCGCTGGGGATTGCCGTTCTTCTCGACCTGAGCAATCAACGCTGCCAGTTCTTCCGCAGTCAGCGACTTGTTGACCAGGCTCAGACCACCCGCTGTCCGCAATGCCGAAACGAGAACAGCGGCGCGGGCCCCGGCTGAGTCAGCCTTGCGGATTCCCTGAGTTGCGAGATATTCAGGAACCTTCTGATCTTTCAGTGCCTCGGCCAGACGCTCTGGTCCATCTTTAGCCCCCAGAAACGCATCCAGCACCAGATTCACTTCAGGCTGCTGCTGTTCATTCGCCTGCTGGAAGAGATCGACGGCCTTCTTCGCGGCGACATCAGGCTTCAACGAAATCAATGCGATCACCGCGAGTCGGCGGAAGGGCAAAGCCAAGTTGGAATCGGAGGCAAAGCGTTCCAGAGTCGCCTGATCGTTGAGCCCCTGCAGTCCGTCGATTGCCGCATGTCGCAGCGGAGTCGGCTGCTTGGCGTCCTCGACGATGGCAATCAGCTTCTGCTGGAATTGCTTCTGTTTCCAGAGCCCGACGAGACGCAGTCCCGCTGTCTCTCCGAGAAGCTGATCCAGAGCCGGGAGTTCTCCCTCGGGCACGACCTTCCGTTTCTGCGCGGCTGAAACCAGAGCAGCGAGCAGGGCAGACCGCTCTTCCGGTTTCGCAATAGCTCGATCAAAGAGGATCGTAGCCTCTTTCGGTCCAGCAAACTTACCGATTGTCGCGAGAACATCCGCGAGTCGGTCCTGAGGGATCTTGTCGCTCGTCAGCAACGACATCAGCGGCGTCAGAGTCGATGCATTATCAATCGCCTTCAAGGCGAACAAAGTCTTCTTCAAATCTCCCTTGAACTCGCACTCGCCATTCTCGAGTCGCGTGAGCAGATCTCGCTGCGATGCCCGTGCGGTGAGGTACAAGGCATAGTCGATATAATTGTCGACATCCTGATCGAGAGCCCGAAGCGCGATCTCCGCAGCGCGGGGATTGCCAGTGGCTCGCAGGGCATTGATTGCTTCCAGACGGACCTGTGGGTTCGAATCGACAACAGCCTTCTCCAGAGCAGGCAGGACGTCGAATGCTCCGGCCAGACCAAAGGCCTCATCGGACGACTGAGACAGGGCACGGACCCCTGCGGCACGAGCCCGAGAATCCGGAGAGGCGAGAACTGCATTCATCAGCTCTGGTGAAATCTGGCTGATCGACTGCTGCGCCCACAAGGCTTCCAGACGATGCTGTTCGACTCCGGCGTGCTGCGGGTCGAAATTCTTGACCCAGTCATTGAGAGCCGCCGCGACATCTGCATGAGGTCGCAGAGTCAGTTGAACTCGGGCCATCTGTCGGGTCCATTGCTCCGGGGAAAGGAGCAAGTTCAGTAACTCGGCAATCGAGGCTCCTTCCAGTTTCGGAGGATCGAGCCGCTTCTGACCTTTCACACTCACTCGCCAGATTCGCCCGTGACGGTCATCGCGACGAGGATCACGGAAGTCGACTTCGCCGTGGTTAATGATTGAGTCGTGCCAGTCAGCGATATAAAGCGTTCCATCCGGCCCCTGCTTCAGATCGACAGGGCGGAAGGCACGGTCACTGCAAGTCAGCAGGTCAGGCAGTTGCTTTGAGACGTAACCTGATCCCTCCGGCGTCAGCTGAAAACTGTTAATACGGTTCCCACGGAAGTCCGCGGTCACCAGCACATCCTGCCAGTTCTCCGGGAAGTGGCGGCCTGTCAGAATTTCCAGCCCGCAGTGCTTCGGCTGTCCGGGATTCATCCCTTTCAGGATGCGGTCATATCCAACCGCAGAGACAAACGCCGAGCCCGGGAATGCATAATTAATCCCTTCACCACCGGCACCGTCAGTCGCGAAACTCTGTCCCCACTTATCAAAGATCGTTCCCCAGGGATTCACCAGACCGAACATCACCTGATTGGCGCGGGCGGTGTCTTTGCGGTAACGCCAGATGCCAGACCCTAGCATTCTCTCGACGCCATAGGGAGTCTCGAGATGGCTGTGGATGTAGATCGACTGATTCAGAGAAAGCAGGACGTCAGGCGTCCAGCGGAACGTGTGAAGAATGTGGTGCGTGTCCTCGGTCCCAAATCCAGAGAGCAACACATGACGGGAATCCGCTTTTCCGTCTCCGTCTTCGTCGGCCAGATACAGCAGTTCGGTGGAGTTGGCGACATAGGCACCTCCCCTTTCATCCGGGAGAATTGCCGTTGGGATCAGCAGTCCCTCGGCGAAGATCGTTTTCTTGTCAGCGCGGCCATCGTTGTCGGTGTCTTCCAGAATCACGATCGAGTCGTTAGGAACAGCGCCGGGACGCAATTGCGGATAAATCGGGCTGCTTGCGATCCACAACCGGCCGCGGCTATCGAAGTTCATGTGAATCGGGTTCGCGACCAGCGGCTCTGCAGCAAAGAGTTCGATTTCCAGACCATCGGCCATCTTGAACGTATCACGCTGAGCTTCCGGCGTGAGCGGTTTGAAGGCCAGCGGTGCCGGCTCCGGCAGTACGATCTCAGGAGGAAGCGGTTTCGCCTGCAGGAAGGCAGCGATTCGTTCTTCCGCCCGCTGAATTAATGGGTCGAACTCCGAGATCTCCTTGGCATTCTGTCCCTGCTCATGCTTCCGGAATCCGCGAAGGTAGGTCTCGTTCTGGGGACGATAGCGGTGGAAGTACAGGTCATTCTTCCGAAGGATCATTTCCTGCAGCGTCGCTTCCGGGCGGGCCTCTTCGAGAGACTTCAGGCCGAGTCCTTTTAACGTCGCGTCTGCGATCAAAGC
This sequence comes from Planctomycetota bacterium, assembly GCA_023417655.1. GTDB lineage: Bacteria > Planctomycetota > Planctomycetia > Planctomycetales > Planctomycetaceae > Planctomicrobium. Next base: position 37,527 of record JAEZFD010000001.1, read on the forward strand.
ATAACCGTCGGCATTAAAGCGAATCGTGTCGTAAGAGACGGCAGGCTGCTTCCCAGAGAAGCGTTCTTTCAGTGGTGCATAAAGGTCGACGAAAGTCAGCCCGTGCTGCGAGGCGAACTCTTTCAGCTGGGCTGTCATTGCTTCCCGCGTCGCGTTGACAGCGGTGACATTGGCCGCCGGGGCAGGGAGGACTTCTGCAGGAGTCGGCGAACAGATGACGATGCGCGGAGTTCGCTTCTTGAGATCTTCAATCAGCCGAGTGAGGTTCTTGAGATAGCCGGGGATCCCGTCAACTCCGGCGTAAGAACCATTCTCTCCATAGCTCACGAAGATGACCGTCGGCTGCAGGCGATCAATTTCTTCCAGCAGGCGGCGATAACCTTCTTCCGCGCCGCCGAAGTATCCGCGAGCCACACCAGTCGGGTCATCGCCTGCCCAGCCGAGATTGCGAAATGAAAGATTCCAGTCCGGGAACTGAGTCGACAGCGCCCCTTCCAGGAAATTGTGCTTAATGTCCTGCTCGGTCAGCTCCGCTCCGAGAAAGACAATGCGATCCTGCTTCCTCAGTTCAAGGGGAACCTCGGCGCCCTTCACTGAACTCGTACTCAGGCTGGCAGCGAATGCCAACCCCAGCAACAGAAGGGCGAATCGATCCAACGAACGCATCGATCGGTAATGAGAGCGAGAAAGAGAGCAGAGTTTCTCGCAGAGATTGAGTGCCATGGAGGGGGATCCGACTGACGATTGCGGTGGGAGAATGATGAAAAGTAAGCCAGAATCTGAGCTTATGCCCCGCGCAGGTCTCCGTCAACGCCGCCGGACAGTTTGCAATGGCGTGCGCGGCGGATTCATCAGTTACCGCGACAAATTTTAACGCCGACTCCATTTCGCGATCTTCTCAAAAGACGGGACTGGGGCACCGCGCCCGCCTTGTGTTCACGTTCGGCATTTTGCACGATGCAGGAAGACGGCAATCGGAACTTTCACATCACTGAAGGGGAGAAGTCGGATGAAGCTCAAAACGCTCGGCTGGACATTCGCTCTGGCGCTCACGCTGATGAAACCGGTGCACGCAGAGAACCTTTATGGCCTCAAGCCCGGCAATCTGGATTTAAAGTCAGTGGGTGCTCTCGCTTTCGGCCCGGACGGCATCCTGTTCATTGGTGATGCGAAAGATGCCCGAATTGTGGCCGTCGATGTTCGTGACGTACGACGCGGTCCGGCAACGATTCCGGAAATCCAGGGCATCGATCAGAAGCTCGGCCAGTTGCTGAAGGCCAAGCCAGCCGATGTCCGCATTCAGGATCTGGCAGTCAATCCGATGACCGGCCACGTCTTCCTCGCTGCGACCGGAGATGGCAAATCATCACAGATTTTCCAGATCGTCGGCGGCGAAGTTCAGGCACTCCCCGCGGGCGAACTGCTGATTTCAGAAGTCAAACTTCCGAACCCGGCACCTGACAAGATTGTTGACGATGGCCGCCGCCAGCGCAATCACCGCGAGAACGCGATCACTGACATTGCCTTCTATGAAGGTCGGCTGCTCGTCTCCGGTCTGACCGCCGACAAGGCCTCTTCGAATGTCTGGTCAGTGCACTTCCCGTTTGATGCCGTTGACCCTGGGACGACGGTTGAGTTCTATCACGCCGCTCATGGAAAGACCGAAGATAACAATCCGATCCGGACCTTCGTCCCCTTCATGATCGACGGGAAGCCAAACCTGCTCGCAGGATTTGTCTGCACCCCGCTGGTCCGCATCCCGCTGGAACAGCTTTCCGCTAAAGGCGAAGAACGAGGCAAGGTCGTCGGAAAGACCGTCGCTGAACTCGGCAATCGCAACCAGCCGCTAGATCTGATCGCCTATAAGAAGGGCGGAGCAGATTACCTGCTGTTGATTAACAGTGCCCGCGGCGTGATGAAGATCAGCACCGAAGGTCTCGCTGAGAACCCCGGTCTCGTCAGTCACGTGACCGGCGGCGGAACTGCAGGGCAGGCATTTGAACCCGTCAGCGAACTGAATGGTGCGATTCAACTGGATAAAGTGAATGAGGAACAGGCCGCGATTCTGTTGAAGCGAGAAGATGGCCGCATCGACTTCCGCCTGATCAATCTGCCATAAGGCAGTCTGCTCACCGACTTGGTTGCGCAAGGCATTCGGACGGCTGTTCCAGTTTCTGACTGTGAATCTGGAGGATTGAGATAAAGCAATCATCCATGGCAATAAAAAGAATCGCCGGGAAGGAGATTATTCCTTCCCGGCGATTTTCATTTAATATGATGAGCGAAAGTTCAATAGAATCGTCCGTTCAACGCGGTTCTGCACAGCAATTCCGCTGTCTGCCGCGAGGCGGAAAAGTGAAGTCGATTGATGTTGCTCTACTGAGATAACAAAGGAACCATGTCGGGGCGCCGAAACGCACTCTTTACGCAGTTACGGCCACTCTCTTTCGCTCGATAAAGTGCATTCTCCGCCGTGCTGACAAGGTCCTCCAGCGTGTCGGCCATAGAGGGAAATATCGCGACCCCCATACTCAGCGTCACAGTAATCGAGTGTCGCCTGACGACAATCGGTTGATTGGCGATCTGCTCCCGTAGCCGGTCGCAAAATGCAACAGCATTCGGTGAACTGCACTCCGGCAGAACCAGCATAAACTCTTCGCCGCCATATCTGCCGATGGAATCGCCAGGTCGGAGGCCATTCTTTAACCGGCTGGCAACTTCCCGCAGAACGGCGTCGCCGAAGGGATAATCATATTCATCGTTCACCTGCTTGAAGTGATCGATATCGGCCATCACTAAAGCCAGAGGTGATCGCGCCTGCCAGGCCCGACTGAGCTGACGCCCAAGAACTTCGCAGATCGCTTTTCGATTCCAGACCCCGGTGAGCGCATCCTTCGACGTCTGGTGCTGCATCACTTCCTGGAAAGCGACAATTCGAGCCGCGGCCCGCAGCCGAACATGCAGTTCATGCGCATCCAGCGGTTTCCCCAGATAATCATCGGCCCCGGCCTCGATGCCTGCTCTGATTCCCTTCCGAGTCATTCGCCCGGTTAAAACCATCAGATAATAAAAACGGGATGCGCTTCGCTCGCGAATGCGCCGGCAGACCTCAATTCCATCGATGCCTGGCATGTCCCAGTCGAGGATAGCAACCTGTGGGGAGTCTCGATCCTCCAGAATTTCCAAAGCTGTCGTTCCATCAATGGCCAATATCGGTTCATACCCCGCTTCAATCAAACATCGCTCAAGAACTCTGAGTGTGATCAGGTCGTCATCTGCGATGAGGATCTTCATAGCGATTATCACTCCCCAATTTCCGAGAGAAAGAAAACAGAATAAGAACGATGGCCGCTGACTTAATTCTGTTCGGCCCGATTCGCTGCGTAGGGATAGTTGCTCGACCTGCGGACGCATCGTCCGCACTGCTCGCGTCTAAATGTGCTGCTGAGACCGGGGGCACTGTTCCGTTCAGTGTGCCCGACTCATCTGAACCCGTTGAGAAGAGGTGGTCAGGCCGAAGCCTGAACCGCGGAATCGTCGTGCCGTCGCTCTGACTCCCTGAACGAAAGGGGTGAGGACCATTGCCTGTTCGGCTGCTTCTTTCCCCGTTCCTGTCGCACTCGCCGCGTCTTTGATTTTGCGTTGGCCTCAGAAATCTATCTCCGAAGATCAAATCAACGAGTATTAATCCTCAATCACAAGCACTTTCCTTGTGAGGGTTGTAACGATCAAAAGGGTTCTAACAAGGTGCATTCGAGCGTCCTGTGCGCATGTTGACTTCCTCTCTGCGAAAAATCTGTCTGGACTTCTCATAGGTCGGATAAGATCCAATTTGAGAACTGATGTCGGCCGTGACGGAAGGGGTGTTGAAAGCACTGGCAGAATCAGCACTCGCCAGATGAGTAGTCTGGAGCGGCCTGCAACAGGCTGTTATCCTGCGAGTTTCCGATCACATCTGACTGCATGGTCAGCCCTTTACTGCCAGCCCCTCGACTCACGTGTCGTTCCTGTTTGACCTGCAAGCACATCCTGCGGCCCTGGCCGTCTGGGGACTTCTGTCGGCATTCCTGACCTGGGCGGGCACACGTCGTGCATTTCGTGATCTTGATCTCCCACAAGGGAAGACCGCGATCTGGTACGGACTGTTAGGGGGAATCCTCTCAGCCGCCTTTCTCTGGGTTTCGCTCGTCTGGCAGTGGACTGATTCTCCGGAAGTGATTCCTCCCGAGGGCTGGAGACAGGGGAGGGCATTCATGCACCTTTCTCTGATCATCCTGTTGCTGATCATCACCGCAACGGACTTCAAGAGCTACCTGATTCTGGACTGGTGCTGCTGGCTGGGAACGATCATCGCCGTGCTGGGGGCGGTCATCTCTGGACACTTTCAGATCGCGCATGTCTGGGTCGACTGGAACGCAGAGATTCCTCAGTTACGCGGCCCGGAAATCCCTGCTTGGTTACAAATTCATCCTCATCTGCATGGACTAGCCTGGAGCCTCACAGGTGCGGCATGCGGATTTACGTTGACCGCATTGCTGCGCTGGCTCTCCTCAGTCGTGCTGCGAATGCAGGCGCTCGGATTCGGCGACGTTCTGCTGATGGGTATGGTTGGCGCGTACCTTGGATGGCAACCGACTATCGTCGCTCTGCTACTCGCGCCGCTGGTCGCAGTCGGGATCGGCACGTTACTCAAAATCATCGGGAATCGACCGGCCTTGCCATATGGCCCGTTTCTCGCAGCCGGAACGCTGATCACGCTCTTCACTTGGAAGTGGATCTGGATGGCTGAGTTTTCACTCTCAGCTCACGGGGGACTCGACCGCGCAACGACATTCGCCGTTCGCCGCTTTTTCGGCGATCCGATTGCGTTGCTGATCGTCTTCGGGCTTTCAACTGGCCTGCTGGTGCTGCTGCTGGGACTGCTCCAACTCTATCGCCGCATCCCCGGCCGAACCGGCTAATCCCCGCTGGGATTCTCAGTCGCGATCTTCAGACGCAATCCGCGGTTGGGGCAACAATTTTCATGAACGGGGCCTGTTCTTCTAACGTTCATTTGTGATGATGACTAAGGTGTCGTGAAGCTCAACTTTCTCATTGAGAAGCTGGCTCACGCCCCAAAAGACATTTCCCCCACACACAGATTTCCATGGGAGTAACGAAACAATGGAAGGACCGGGTTCAACTGGGAATGTAGTCGCAGCGGTCTGCAGCTTCTTCATTCCGGGCTTGGGACAACTGGTTCAAGGCCGGATGGGAAAAGCACTCCTGCATTTCCTGATCGCATCGTTCCTCTGGTTGCTCAGTCTCCTGTCATTCGGACTGTTGTTCTTCCTGCCTTTGCTCATGAATATCTGGTCATGCTACGAAGCAGCGGTCTACGTCCCTCGGCTCCATTATTTTGAGTAAGGCCGGGGACCGAGCAATCCCAGCGACCAATCCCTCCGTTCGAGGCGCCTCGAATCGGCTCAATCAGCTTTTCGTGGCGCACAAGACCGAAATTTTCCCGATTTAATCCGGGAGAGACTCTCCCGAAGATTTTCGTCGTAAAGTATTGAATCATCAACCCTTGAAGATATCTCTCCCAAAAAACCCGCCTGCGACGGCCTGAAACGAAACACCAGTTTGACGCCTGTGGAATTGAACGATAAAGTTTAGTTGATATTGTAATGTATCGCACACTTTGGGCATTTATTGAGTCTAAAGTGTGACGTGCCCACCCGCCTTGTTTCCAGTGGACCGCTCATCCCCTGTGCAATTCACTGGAGTAGAACCGAATCGTCCTGCCGCCCGGTTCAGTCTCGATTCGGAGGATGGATATGACAGCCTGTTCAAGATCGCCTGCCCGAAACTTCTCGTTAAGGCTGCTCTCCAGCCTCGTGGGACTGATCCTGTTTATCCAGCCGGCTTCTTTTGCGCCGAAATCGTTCGCAAGCGAAGAAAAGGCCGTCGCGAGTAAGACAGGCGCAGAGCTTTACGCAGCCATGTGCGCGCGCTGCCATGGGAACGCCGGACAGGGGACCGAGGATTATTCGACGCCGCTGACCGGCGATAAATCGCAGCGGGAACTGGCGGTGCTGATCGCCAAGACGATGCCGGAAGACACTGATGAAAAGTGCTCGCCGGAAGACTCAGCGAAAATCGCCGAGTACATGTATGGTGAGTTCTACTCCATCCTCGCTCAGGAGCGGAATCGCCCGGCGACGATTGAATTTTCTCGCCTGACCGTCCGGCAGTATGAACAGAGCGTCGGAGATCTGGTTGCGTCCTTCCGTTGGCAGTCGAACAACTTCCCGGATCGCGGACTGAAGGCCAAGTACTACAACCTCCGGTCGTTCAACGATAAGAAACTGGTCCACGAACGGGTTGATCCCGGCGTCAATTTCCAGTTCGGCGAGCATAAACCTGAAGGGTACCCGACCGAACCTGACATGGAGAAACGTCGCCCTGACGATATCCATGACGATAAAGAATTCTCAATTCGCTGGGACGGGTCGGTGTTCGCTCCCGAGACCGGTGACTACGAATTCATTCTCGAGTCAGAGAACGGTGTCCGTCTCTATCTGAACGGTGCGCCCAAACCAGTGATCGAAGCCTGGGTCCACTCCGGCGATGAGAAGGAATTCCGGTTTTCGACCCGCCTGATCGGTGGACGGTACTATCCCATTGGTGTGCATTTCTTCCGTTACAAGGAGCCGACTTCATCAGTCGTGCTGAAGTGGAAACGCCCGTTCCATACGGAAGAAGTCATTCCGGAACGCTACCTGTCCCCCAATCCATCCCCCGGCCTGTATGTCGTCAAGACTCCGTTTCCTCCAGACGACCGCAGCATTGGCTATGAACGTGGCAACTCGGTCTCAAAAGGCTGGCAGGATGCCGTGGTGATGTCAGCTCTGGAGAGCTCCGGCGATATCGTCGACTTCGTCTACGGCATGATGGGGATCAAGCAGGATACCGCTGCCGAAGAAAAGAAGAAGAAGCTCGACGAGTTCTGTGCTCGGTTCGTGGAAGGTGCGTTCCGACGCAAACTGACGCCTGAAGAAGTTCAGACGTATGTTGTTCAGCCCCGTGCTGACGTCCCGGAAGAAACGGGACTGAAACGGGTGATCATGCTGACGCTGATGTCCCCACAGTTCCTGTATCGGGAAACGGGAATCGGTCCATTCAACAGTTATTCAACAGCATCCTGGCTCTCCTACACGATGTGGGATTCCATTCCGGACAAGAAACTGCTGGAAGCGGCAGCCGGAGATAAGCTGCAGACTGAGCAGCAAATTCGGGCGGAAGTGAACCGAATGGCGTCCGACCTGCGGACCAAAGCCAAGCTGACCGAGTTCTTCCGTCAGTGGTTGAAGCTCGATCACTTTCCTGAAATTTCGAAGAACCAGTCGACACTGCCCGGCTTCGACGGTCAGTTGGTCTCCGATCTGCGAACCTCACTGGATATCACGCTCGAGGAGTTTCTGGCGAGCCCTGAGTCGGACTTCCGCAAGTTGCTCGTTGACGAAACCCTGTATCTGAACGGAACTCTCGCTCAGTTCTACGGAGGAGAGCTCCCACCAGATGCCCCGTTCCAGAAGACCGTTCTGAAAGACCAGAACAGAGCAGGAGTGCTGACGCATCCACTGTTACTGTCAGGGTTTGCTTATGACGCTGAATCATCGCCGATCCATCGGGGAGTCTTCGTCGCCCGGAGCCTTCTCGGACGCCGCCTGAAACCGCCCCCAGAGGCAGTTTCTCCACTGGCTCCTGATCTCCATGCCGGTCTGACGACTCGGGAGCGGGTGATTCTGCAGACCAGCCCGAACGCATGCATGACTTGTCATGTGATGATCAATGATCTCGGATTTCCGCTGGAGGAGTTCGACGCCGGAGGGCGATATCGGAAAGAAGACCGAAACCAGTCGATTGATGTCACTGGCGGATATTTCGACCGGGAGGGAACTCAGGTGAAGTTCGCCGGAGCCCGGGGAATGGCCGAGTTCCTTGCGAATTCTCCCGAAGTGCATGAGGCCTTCGTCGAGCAGCTGTTCCATTACCTTGTGAAGCAGCCGGTTCGGGCATTTGGTCCAGACCGATTGCAGGAACTGACAAGGAGTTTCGCACAGAATCAATTTAATGTGCACAAACTCGCAAAAGAAATCGTCGTAACCTCCGCCTTGGGGGTTCAGAAATCGAAGATCGCCTCGACAAATGCAGCGAGCGGTTCTGAGAAGAACATGGCTGCGACTGTCCCTGAATCACCCCGCACCGCCTCAGGCAAATAGGAGCTTACCATGGTTCACTCCACAACCCGTCGTGATTTTCTCCGACAGTTCGGACTGAGCGCGGCCGCCTTTCCCTTCATCTGCAATTTGCCAAGCCTGGGCTTTGCAAACTCCAACGGGCGGAAGCAGCGACTGGTCATCATGTTCAGCCCCAACGGGGTCGTTCGAAAGAACTTCTGGCCTGATGAGCCGGGCGAACTGAGCCAGCTGCAACTCAAGGAAATTCTTGCCCCGTTGGAACCGTACAAGGATCGCACTTTGATCCTGAACGGCGTCAGCGATAAGGTCCGCGGCGACGGCGACAACCACATGCGCGGCATGGGCTGTCTGCTGACAGGCATCGAACTCTTCCCTGGGAATATTCAGGGGGGTGGAGCGACTCCGGCCGGTTGGTCGAGCGGAATCTCAATCGATCAGGAAATCAAGAACTTCCTGCAAAGCCGCCCGGAGACTCAGACCCGGTTCGGTTCATTGGAATTCGGTGTCGTCGTTCCGGAACGTGCTGATACCTGGACCCGCATGGTCTATGCCGGGCCGAACAAGCCGATCGCGCCCATTGACAATCCTTACCAGATGTTCCGCAAGCTTTACGGGAACGTCAAAGATCAGGAAAGTCTGAAGAGCGTTCTGGATATCGTTTCGAAAGATCTGAAACGGGTCGAATCGCTCGTCAGCGTACAGGATCGCCGTCTGCTGGAAGAGCATGCTTCGTTCGTGCGGCAGATGGAACAAGAACTCGCTGCCTCGAAGAACATGCCTGAAACCCATGCGATCCCGCAGCTGGATCCCGGGGTGATTGTCGCCAACGACAATCTGCCGCTGCTCTCCAAAATGCAGATCGACTTGATGGTGAACAGCTTCACCGCCGACTTCGCGCGAGTCGCGACGCTGCAGTTTACGCACTCGGTCGGTCAGGCCCGAATGAAGTGGCTGGAGATTGATGAGACCCACCACACTCTGTCTCACGAACCAAACTCCAACGAAGATGCACAGGAGAAGCTCACGAAGATCTGTCGTTGGTATTGCGAGCAGCTCGTGTATCTGGTGAAGCGCCTCGACGAGACCCCAGAGCCGGGTGGAGAAGGTTCGCTTCTGGACAACACCACGATCGTCTGGACGAACGAACTCGGTGAAGGGAACTCCCACACCCTCGAGAACATCCCGTTCGTGATGGTCGGGAATGGCCTGAACTTCAAGATGGGTCGAGCACTCGATTACAAGCGGACTCCACACAACCGTCTGCTGATGTCGATCGCCCACGGAATGGGTCATCACATTGAGAGGTTCGGAAATCCGGAATTCTGTGCACGAGGCCCGCTGAGCGATCTGACATAGTCTTTCGGGAAATCAACGGAACTCCAAGAGCCCTGTCGTCTTCCGCTGGAAGGCCTCGGGGCTCGATTTTTTTAGACGGCAGCACGATCTCCCCGGGGGGACGATGCCGATCTGCAATTCAGAGCTGGGGAGAATAGGCCAGTGATTCTGGTGAATTACCGCACATCGCGGTCAGGTTAAGAACGCGATTCTCATTTGAAACGAAGGACTTAGGGAAATTTCGACTCTCCTGCGGTGAAAGAGTCGATACTATTGATCGTCAGAAGATCGGTCAGAGCTTGTTCCGCTCGAGAACGATGTCCTAAAAACGAAGTCATCAATTCGTATCGAAAAGCAGGGGGTCCTGACGGTCAAGTCCCTCCTTCGCGACCGATCTCAAGCATCGGGTGAGCAGAAGCAGCTGTCACTCGCAAATGGATCCCGGCCAAATCATTGAAGCCCGTGTTGGCGGAAGTCAGATGACAACTGAACTTTTAGATGCCGCCGGAAAGCGCTCAGGACGAATCCGCCTGCGACGTTTCGTGACGAAGTCGACATGGTGCTGGTCAAGGTCTTGCTTCTGTCTCCTGCTCGCACTGTTTCTCATTTGCGGTTCCCGCCTCGGTGCGGATGAAGTGACCCTGAAGAACGGCATGCGACTTCAGGGACGCGCTGTGCGGATGGGCGGCATGAGTGTCGCCACCAGCAAAGAAAACAATCGAGGTCCGGTTCCGAGCACGGCCTATTACGAAATCGACGATGACGTCCGCCGGTATTACATCCACCAGCGATTCGTTAGAGGAGTCGAGCAGGTTGCAGAACTCGGCCCCATCGTATCGTTCAAAATGAAAACAGAGCGACGCACGCGCGGCATCGGATTCTCGGCCGTCGGTTCCTTTGTAAGCGTCGAGCCCTTTGATGAATTCGGACGCCGCACAGTCACTTTAATGACTCAGAAGGGCCCGGTACCCATCGTGCAGGCGATTACTCATCTCCGACCGGATTACTGCACGTTGGTCGGTCTCGAGCATGCGTGGGAATACAACGTCGACACACGGTCGATTCCTCCTGCTGTCTTGAAGTCAGTCATCGAACGGGCTTCCAATCGCGATGATCGCAGTGACCGCAAAGCTGCCGTGCAGTTTTATGTTCAGACGCAACTGTATGAATATGCTCAGGCCGAGCTGAAGCAGATCGCCGAACGCTTCGAAGACCAGAAGGAATGGTGTGAGCAGACGCAGCTGCTGCTTGATGAACTGATCGCCCGACGTGTGATCAACGAGATCGAACGTCGTCAGCTTGCAGGCCAGCATCAGCAAGCGATGTACGCAGCCAAACTCCTTCCTGAAGGACAGATCAACGCCGACATCAGTCAACGGGTGCGGGATCTCCTCGCGAACTACGAAGACGCACTCGTCAAGCGAGACCTGATCGTGATGCAACTCGATCTGCTGCAGGCTGAGCTTCCGACCGAGCAATCTCAGCGTTTGAGCAGCATGCGTGCGATTCTCGCAGAAGAGATGCAGTATGAGCTGATGCCTCGGCTCGATCCCTTCCTCCGGGCCATCGACGACAACACATTGCAACCCGCTCAGAAGCTGGCGCTCGCTTATTCGGCCTGGCTACTCGGAACCGATCAGGCAACCCTTGATCTGGACGAAGCGATCCGGCTCTGGGACGCCCGCTTCCAGATTCTTGAATTTCTCCGGACAGAACGTGATCCCGAGCGTTCGAGGACCATTCTGCAAACGCTGAATGAAATGGAATCAATCAGCGTCCCTCGAGTCGCGCGAATGATCACGAATCTGCCGCTGCCGTATCGCCCGGGAGATGTCCAGCCGACAGTCCCCTCGGAAGTCACTTTCACGGTGGAATCGTCTGGAAAGACAGTCAAATACACAGTCGTTCTTCCTCCGGAGTATTCACCGGCTCACAGCTATCCATTGTTGGTTGTTCTGCGAAGTGAACGTTCGACAACAAAATCGGCCGCTCAGATCTGGGCGGGAACTCCTGAGAACCCTGGGTGGGCTCAGCGACGTGGGTACATCGTTATTGCCCCTGCGTACTGCAGCGACGAGACCGTTGAATACAACGCAGGGACAGTCGATCTGGAATCGATTCTGCTGGCAATGAATCACGCTCGAAAACGCTTTCACGTCAATTCCGATCGAATCTTCGTCACCGGACACGGGATGGGGGGGGACACCTGCTTCGATGTCGCTCTCTCTCATCCAGGTCTGTTTGCAGGCATCATTCCCATCAACGGCAACGGCGGACCAATCGCCAAGGCCTATCGCCACAACGGGCCCAAAGACCGCTGGTACATCGTCTCCGGAGAACGAGATCGGGCTCTGCTGGACCAGAACGCCAGCTTTCTGAACAAGATGATCAACCAAGGGCAGCAGGTCATTTACTGCGAATACAAAGCCCGAGGTTTTGAAGGCTATTTTGAAGAGCAGGAACGCATCTTCGACTGGATGCAATTGCAACAACGCACGCCACTCAGCGAGCAGACGGAATTCGAATGTGGAATCCTGAGAAAGACTGACACGCAGATGTACTGGGTTCAGGCAGGCGGTTTCTCCGACAGATACTTCCCGCCGATTGACTGGGGTTCTCCGACGCTGAAGCTGCCTGTGACTCGCCCGTTCAATGCGCGAATTTCACCGAGCGGCCTGATTCGCATTACTCATCCCGGCACGTCGACAACGGTCTGGCTTTCGCCTGAGAGCTTCGACTTCTCGAAAAAGTGCGAAGTCAGGGTGAACAACCGCGAGGCCTTTCGCGACTTCGTGAAACCGACGCTTGAAGACCTGTTAACGGATTTGAGGTCCAGAGGCGATCGGGAACGCCTTTACTGGGTTCGCCTGACTCTCTGAGTTCTGTCACGGTCCCAACGCAGGCGAGGCAACCGCGAGGAAGACTCCTGAATGGACAGCGACCTGACTGGACAGCAGCGAACATCGCAGGGGGACTGCCGTGCTGGAGAATGAACGTCGTTGGGGAATCGCTTTGCATGGAGGAGCCGGCGCGCTCCCGCAGTCGATCTCTCCAGAGCGGAGAGAACAGTATCGAGCCGCCCTCGAACATGCCCTCAGGATCGGTGAAGCGGTCCTCATCGACGGCGGAACCGCACTCGATGCCGTCGAACAAACGGTCATCGCTCTCGAGAATGACCCGTGCCTGAATGCAGGGCGGGGGAGCGCCTTCAACGAGAAGGGATTTCATCAGCTCGATGCGTCGATCATGGATGGGCAGACGCTCGCCTGTGGAGCGGTCGCCGCCGTGCAACGGATCAAGAATCCGATCCGCGCGGCCCGCGCTGTGATGGAGAAGACTCCCCACGTCTTGTTGACCGGAGAAGGAGCCGATGAATTTGCTGCTGCGAATCGGCTCGAGATGGTCTCGCGGAATTACTTTCATGACCCCGTTCGATGGGCTCAGCTCAACAAAGCATTGCAGAACCAAGGGAAACGACCGCTCGCTTCGCCCCCCTACGAACTGGAATCCGCTGCCGACTTGCCGGGGGATCCCACGGATCTCGATCTCTCTCGCGGCACAGTCGGTTGTGTTGCCCGAGACCAACATGGTCATGTCGCGGCCGCAACGAGTACAGGGGGGATGACGGCCAAACAGGTCGGCCGAGTGGGAGACACCGCCATCATTGGAGCAGGGACCTATGCCGACGACTCCGGCTGCGCCGTGAGTTGTACGGGAAATGGCGAAGAGTTCATCCGTCATTCAATTGCATTTCAGGTGAACTGGCGGGTTCGAAATGGAGGCCAGTCGCTCGAAATGGCCGTCCATGACTGTCTGACTCAGGTCTTGCGACCGGACGACGGTGGGATCATCGCAATCAGCAGAACAGGCGACCTGGTCCTGTTGCGAAACACTGAGGCCATGAGTCGGGGCTGGAGTGATTCAACCGGCAATCGGGGAATCGCCATCTGGGATCTTCCATTCCCGGATCGAGGAGATTGCTCACCCGAGTAGCCTCCCATCGGCTCTTTGTTCAAG
>JAEZFD010000038.1 GCA_023417655.1 Planctomycetota bacterium
ACCCCGTTTGCCGCTCCTCCAGTACCGAAGTACCTTGTCGCTCGACTTGCATGCCTAATCCACGCTGCCAACGTTCATTCTGAGCCAGGATCAAACCCTTCAATTGATTTCACGTGTAAGGAACCGAGGTTCTTCGCACGATTTAAAACAAAATCCAGCTTTGATCGCGTCAGCTCAATTGCACAAACGCATTCCAATCGCAAGACTCTCACTAACCAATTTGTCAAAGATCATTCCAACTGCCGGAGACAGTTGAGCACCAATTCTTAATCAGGTCGATTAAGTTGTCAGTCGTTTGTGTGACCGGCTTGGTGAGGTGAATAATAGCGGGGCATTTTTGATCGTCAACTGACTGGTGCTCAAAAATGTTCCCGATCTCAAAGATTCGCCAGCGATGCGTTGTAAGCGAACTGTGGGACTTACGTTATGAGTTTCGCAATTCCGTCGACCCACTATTTCGCGACGGGGAGTTGGCCCTGAATCTTCTTCGCCAGCTCCTTCCGTTTCTCTGGGGTCGTGGCCCGTCCGAGCTCGTTGAGGTCCTTTTCAACCCGTTTGGCCAGTTCCGGATCCTTCTTCTGTAGCTTCGCGTGCGATTCAAACAAAGGGGCGAGGCCACTCCCTCCCTCTCCATACTCCAAGACGAGATCCAAGCCTGAGCTCAACTGACTCACCAGCTGTTCAGTAGTCGGTTCCACTGGCTCCGGCGGTGGCGCCTGACATCCAAGTATTCCAACGGCCAGTGCCACCACCAAAAGTCCACGAGTCACAAACGAGCGCTTTTCCTGATTCATCATTTCGTCTTCATTAAAGTGAGATTGTCCGATCGCATGCGATCGAGGTTCGACAACACGAACCCGACCATCACGGGTCGACTTTGGTTTCCCGATCGAAAAACACCCTTCGCCAACGAAGCGGTCGGCGAAGGGTGTGAACAAATTATCAGATTCCATCCGTAGCCTGCGGCTACTCAGTCGGAGCGACGCAGACAGGCAGACCAACAGATATGGAGATACAGATTAGAACTCGCCGACGACTTCGCCGTCAGCGATCCCACCAACTCGGGACCAAGTGAGACGGTCAATATTCTGTCCCACTGTTCGCACGGCTCCGTCCATCATGAGTGCGTTAACACTTCCGGTATGACGGCTTCTTGCAGGAAACAGCCCCTGCCCGTCGCTGGTATCACACGTTCCACAGGAGATCGCGTTGGGAACAGGGCTATTCGGGGTGGTGATCGTATTAAAGAGCGACTCGCCAATATTCCCGTAAACCCAGTTTGCTCCGGAGTTTCCGCGGTAGTTTGAGGCACTGCTCCTGGAGGAAGTGGCCGTCGCGGACCAAGCCTGCACTTGGCTTTCAGTTGGAAACGATGGGCTCGCTCCGCCGGTTGCAACGCCACGGTAGATCGTTGCTTCATTCGCGGAGCCACCGTTGGGGCTATTCCCGCCAACTCGGCCGCCATTCCCGATCAAAATTTCCGAAGCGGCGACCACGTTGGAAGTTCCGTCCTGAACATCCCTGATTCGAACGTTCTTACGGAAGTTGAATGCTCCCACCTGATGCTGGAGATTCTGAGGAGGCTGCGGCGCTGTCCCCGACCCAAATCC
Organism: Planctomycetota bacterium; assembly: GCA_023417655.1. Lineage (GTDB taxonomy): Bacteria > Planctomycetota > Planctomycetia > Planctomycetales > Planctomycetaceae > Planctomicrobium. The sequence continues at coordinate 1,611 of JAEZFD010000038.1, forward strand.
AAACCAGAATACGGACGGACCAGCACTGAAGGCGTAATTGTTCCCCGGACCTTCGTTGTAGTTGGCTCCAGCGTTCGGAAGCATTGAGAAGTCAGACGGGCACCGGAATGCGGCAATCGTCGTTCGCTTCAAAGTGCCGTTTGGAGCCGAATTCGGATTCAGATTGAAATTGAACTGGTTATATAGTGCAGCCTGCTCGAGATAGGGCAGCAGCATTGTCTGGGCTGAAAACGCGACATATGAGTAATTGCCCTCATATCCGAGCTCCGATGCGCGTTCGAAGTTCCCACGCGGAAAGATGTTATACGTTTCGTGGTAGTTGTGCATCGCAAGCCCGAGCTGCTTCAGGTTGTTCTTGCACTGACTGCGTCGGGCGGCTTCGCGAGCCTGCTGCACGGCGGGGAGCAGCAGAGCGATCAGGACGGCAATAATCGCAATCACGACCAGCAACTCGATCAGAGTGAACCCCTGTGCACGTCGCGGGGAGCATCTGGACACGGAACGCTGCAAAGGTCCCATTTCTGCGGAAGAACACTTCGAAGACGACATTCTTCAACTTTCCTTGACTGACAACTGAGAAATGAAGCAAATTCTAAAAACAAAGCGACAAGTAAGTATCGTCGCCACATCATGTTAAGATGAAACTACAGAACAGCGAGTAGATTCCATCCCGACGATTTCATGACAGTACGGACAACCTTCTCGACATAAAGCAGCAGGGTTTTATGGAATAGACGATTTTGTTTCAAATCATAGGCGCACGGTCTGAATCGTATGGGAATCATTTTAAAAATCGTCCGTTTGGGATGGGGGACTCCAAGTTGTTCGTCCCCGCCCTCCGCCTCAAGCCTGATCTCGCGATCCTCCTTTACCGTCTTCATTTGAGGGCGAGGACCCATTGACCTGAACTTGAAAATCACGAACAATCCCGAATCGAATCACTGCACCGAGAGAAGGCCACCGGCAATGTTTGAAATGAACTCGTCACGATTTTCCCCGGTCCAGCCGCAGAACGCGGATTACCAGCGGACGCGGCAGATGACCGTTGGGGATCTGCTTCTGGAAAACCGGATCATCTTTCTTGATGGTCCGATCCATGACGGGAACGCCAACCTGATTGTCATGAAGCTGCTTTATCTGCAGTCAGAGAACCGACACCAGGACATCCATCTCTATGTGAACTCGCCGGGCGGGTCGGTCACCGCGACCTTGGCGATCTACGACACGATGCAGTTCCTGGAATGCCCGGTCGCGACTTACTGCGTCGGTCTCGCAGCGAGCGGCGGTGCCGTCCTGGTCGCCGGCGGAGCTAAGGGCAAGCGACTCATCCTGCCTCACGCCAAGATGATGATTCACCAGCCGTATGGTCAGGTCGGCGGACAGGTTTCTGACATCGAGATTCAGGCACGCGAGATTCTGGAAACCCGCTCGGTCCTGAACAAGATTCTGGCCGCTCACACCGGACAGCCGGAAGAAGTGATTGCCCGGGACACCGAGCGAGATCGGTACATGTCTCCGTTGCAGGCCAAAGAATACGGTCTTGTGGATGAGATCGTGACTCCCAAGAAGAAGGGTGCAGCCATCGTCGCTGAAGCGGCTCAGGCTGCTGAAAAGCCGAAGTAATCGGTTTCCCCTGCCTTCACACTCTCTGCGTTACGATCTGCAACACCCAATACGAGAACACTTCCATGTCGACACTGGTTCCATTTGTCGTAGAGAAGTCCGGTCGCGAAGAACGCGCGATGGACATTTACAGCCGTCTGCTCAAAGATCGGATCATCTTCCTGGGATCACAGGTCAACGATCAGGTTGCCAACCTGCTCGTCGCTCAGATGCTGTACCTGCAGTTTGAAGACCCGAAGTCAGACATCCATATGTACATCAACTCCCCCGGGGGTTCGGTGACAGCTGGTCTGGCGATCTATGACACCATGCAGTACATCACCTGTGATGTCGCAACTTATTGCATGGGGCAGGCGGCAAGTATGGGAGCCATGCTGCTCACCGCAGGAGCCGCCGGGAAGCGCTACGCTCTTCCGAACAGCCGAATCATGATTCACCAGCCGCTGGCCGGGATGGAAGGGACCGCAACGGACCTGGAAATTCACGCCAAAGAAGTGATCAAGATGAAGAGGAAGCTGAACGAGATGCTGCTGAAGCATACCGGTCAGACTCTCGAAGCCATTGAACGCGACACTGACCGCGACAACTTCATGTCCGCAGAAGAAGCTGTTTCCTACGGTCTTGTTGACAAGGTGCTCGAACGAGTCCCTCACGTCGCTTCTTAAAGTTCCACTTTCGTCACAAAGATTGTTGCCTTTTGAATCAGTGAGGGCTCAGGACTCATCCCTGAGCTCTCACATTGAGATCTCTGTATTCAGGGAACAATGATCTGTTCTCTGCCTTTGAGAGTCCCCGACTCTCATCATTGTGAGCCGTCATGAAGACCTCAGGTCGAGCATGGAAGTTCGAGTCGCGACTCGTTCCGTTAGGAACCAGTCTCGTGTGGCTTGCACTCTGCTCGTCCTGCGCGACCCGTGGAAATGTCGAACTCCTTGAAGCGCAATTGCGTTCCCAGGAATCTGTCATTCACCAATACGAGCGTCGCGTCTCAGAACTGGAGAACACGCTGGCGGCGTCGGAGAAAGAAATTGACCTGATGCGAACCGCATTGGCAGGTCAGTCAACTCCGATCGCGTTCCAGGAAGACCGCCAGAGTCTTTCCCGGGCTAAAGACCTTGTGTTCAACACCCTCCTCACAGGGGGGCAAGATCAGGATTCTGCGCCGGGTGACGAGGCATTTCAGGCCACGCTTTATCCTTGTGATTCTCACGGGGAAATCGTGAAGCTGGAAGGGGACCTTGAGATCGAGGCGATTGACCCGTCCCAAACTCCGGGAGATCGTTCACTCGGTCGCTGGAGATACTCTTCAGCTGAGGCCAGAAAGCTCTGGCATACCGGATTTCTGGCATCTGGCTATCAGATTCGTGAAGCGTGGCAGAAGAATCCCATCGGGTCGAAGGTTGTGCTGATCGCCCGGCTCACGACAGTCGACGGCCGCACTTTCGAGGCCACTCATACGCTGCCTGTGACGAAGCCTGAGGACTCGACGATTGCCAAAGCATCGCTGAAGTCGGACGGAAAGAAGGGGAAAATCCAGAAGGTGTCCGGCGAGGTTGATTCTGAGACCCGCCGCGTCCCGGACCCTGAGCCCGCCGACTGGGCACGTGAGCTCCCCTTGAACTCCGGATTGAAGAAGAGGCCGACTCCGTCGAAGCTGCAGGACAGTGCAGCCTCGCGGGAGAAATTTTCATCGGTCCCGGCCGTGGATCTGACCGGGGAAGGTCTGAAAACTTCAGACCGCTGGACTGACGCCGATGCACCTGTCGTTCGGTAAACGCGAAACGTTTCCCTGCTGAGACCGGTGCCGGGGCGCGTTCAAAACTCACGGTCGCGACACTGCTGTCAGCGCATCCGTCGCTCGATTCCCGTGGAATGTTTCAGCAGCTTCTCTCAATGGAAAGATCTGGAAGTTGCATCAGCAGATCCTTTGCCCCAGACTCTGGCAACTTGGCAAGTTGCGATCGGGCTTCTTCGGCAAACCGGCGTGCGGTCGCCAGCGACTCCTCCAGAAATCCCTGATCGCGAAGCTGTTGCAGGACGGTTCGCTGTCCTTCAGGCGTGAGGGTCTCCAGTGTGTGCGTCAGTCGATCACGATCAGCACCAGACGTACCTTGAATCAGGCGAATCACCGGCAGCGTCAGTTTCTGCTGGGCAAGATCGGTTCCCAATGTCTTGCCGATCGTGTCTTCCATCCCGACGAGGTCGAGGACGTCATCGGCGATCTGAAAAGCCATTCCGAGACTTCGGCCGTAGCTTTCCATGGCCTTGATGGTGGTCTCGTCGGCTCCGGCGTAGATCGCACCCAGTTCGCAGGAGACGGCACACAGTTCGGCCGTCTTCCCGTTGATGATCGAATAGTATTCTTCTTCCGAAAGGACCAGGTTCCCGCGATTACGGGTTTGCAAGAGCTCGCCTTCACAAACGCGGTTGGTCGCTCGTCCGATCAGTCGACAGGCGTGCGCGCTGTTCGTGCTCGCAGCGAGATGGAAGGCGTGGGTGAACAGGAAATCCCCATACAGCACACTCGTCTGGTTGTTCCACCTGACGTTTACTGTTGCGACGTGACGACGGACATCGGCTTCGTCCAGCACATCGTCATGCACCAGCGTCGCCGTGTGAATCATCTCAACGACGGTCGCCAGAATCAGATGTTCTTCCTGAATTCCCCCCAGCGCTTTCGCGACGAGAAGACACAGCATCGGCCGGAGACGCTTCCCGCGAAAACGGCGGGTATGTTCGAGAATGTCGGCAATATAGGGATTCGAGGAGGCCAGCTCACTGTCAAAGCGTCGATCGACTTCCAGCAGAGAGTTGCCAAGAACGGCGTGCGTTCTTTCAAGCAGTTCTCTGACATTCCGCAACTCACTCATATGATTCCTCAACGACTTCTCGTTGTGCGTTGCGGAGGAAATGGCCACTCCGTCCACCCGACTTTTCCAGCAGCTGAATATCAGTGATGATCAGGCCCCGGTCAACCGACTTGCACATATCATAAACAGTCAGTGCTGCGACAGAGACTGCCGTCAGCGCTTCCATCTCCACGCCCGTCCGGGCCTGCACTGCGACGGTCGCGATAATGCGAATCCGATCCGGCGGCAGGATCTCGAATTCCAGTTCAACTCGGTCTAAAGGCAGACCGTGACAGAGCGGGATCAGTTCGTCCGTTCGTTTCGCAGCGAGGATCCCCGCGATGCGAGCAATTCCGAGGACATCGCCCTTCGCGAATTCCCGGTTCCGAATGCGATCGAGTGTTTCTGGCTGCATCACGACAAGTCCGCTGGCCCGAGCGAGTCGCGTCGTCACGGGTTTGCCGCTGACGTCGACCATGCGTGCTGCACCAGATTCATCGAAGTGCGAGAAAGCGGAATTCGTCATTGTCCCTTTCCTCTCGCGATCAGAACATCATCCCAAGTCATCTGCCGACGGACCGGGAGACCCTTTTGTCGTGCAGGTTTCGCCGTGGCAGCTAACTCTATGATAGTGATCTGTCTGCTGTTCGACACTTTGTTACGAAGACTGGTTCTCCCCTGGAGCGATGTCCTGTCAGAAACCTGAAAGAATTTGGCGGCTTTCCTTCGCGACACCTAGGCTTCTCAGAATTCTGAGAAACGGACCGGGAAAGGGAGTCAGGGCCGGAATGCCGGTCGCATGAAGACAGGACTAGGTAGATCGGGCGGAGGGTGGCCCTCAGGTGGGCTCTTGTCTACTATGGACAACGCATCGAAATTCGGGGAGCGGATTGTTCCCACCTGCCTCATAGGGTTCCCGCCTGACTCGTCGACAGATCGTCTCACCTGACAGCAATGCCCCACGCAGCGCTGCCGCGGCTGAATGATCTGCCATCAAAATCCTTGCCCGGCAGCCGAACTCCCGAAACGGTTCGATTCACGACGTTACCAAAATTTGCTGTCCCTGATCCCACGTTGATCCAGTTTGGGCCAGACTCCCGCGTCGGGAATGATTTCCCGTGTGGCATGAGTTGCTCAAACAGCTGGAAGGAGCTGCTCATGGTGCGCCAAGGGTTCGCGGTACTGATTGCAGTATTCGCATTCGGATACGGTCTCTTCACCAGCACCGCCTGTGCTCAAGCGACAGAGCCCGCGACCAAAGGGAAAGCCCGTTCGGGTCCGGTCGGTGAGAATCCTTATCCCGGTCGAATCCCTGCTCCGAGCCTCGACGGCGGGACTGCATGGCTCAATACCTCCGGCCCAATCGCTCTTGAAGACCTTCGTGGCAAGATTGTCCTGCTCGACTTCTGGACGTACTGCTGCATCAACTGCATTCACGTTCTTCCCGATCTAAAATACCTGGAAGAAAAGTACCCGAATGAACTGGTCGTCATCGGTGTTCACTCCGCGAAGTTCGCCAATGAGAAAGAGTCGGAAAATATCGTCGATGCGATTGTGCGTTATGAAATCGCGCATCCGGTCATCAATGACTCGAACATGACGATCGCTCGCAAGTACCAGTTCAACAGCTGGCCGACATTCGTCCTGATCGATCCTGAAGGAAACTATGTTGGTCGGCAGCCCGGTGAAGGTCATCGCGAAATCTTCGACGAAGTCATCGGCAAAATGGCTGCCTATCACCGAGCGAAAGGAACGCTCGACGAGACTCCGGTGAAATTCCATCTGGAACGGGAAAAACTCCCTCCGACTCCTCTGCGATTCCCGGGGAAGATCCTTGCTGATGAAGCGGGCAAACGGCTCTTCATTACCGACAGCAATCACAACCGGATTGTGATCACCAGCCTCGACGGAGAGCTGCAGGAAATCATTGGCAACGGGGCCATTGGAGCCAAAGACGGCAGCTATGCAGAAGCCACGTTTGATCATCCGCAAGGGGTTGCCCTCGTCGGAAACGACCTGTACGTCGCCGACACCGAGAATCACCTGATCCGGAAGGTTGACCTCACTACCAAGGAAGTCACGACTCTCGCTGGAACCGGGCAGCAGGCACGGGTGCGTGCCACCTTCGGGGGCGGCGGCAACCTGAAAAAGACTCCGCTGAACAGCCCTTGGGCACTCGTGGAGCTGAATGGAACGCTCTACATCGCAATGGCCGGGCCGCACCAGATCTGGCGGCATCAACTCGGCACTCAGGTGATCGGGCCATTCATCGGAAGCGGCCGCGAAGACATTCTCGATGGCCCTCTCCGCGAGGCCGCGCTTGCTCAGCCATCAGACATCGTCACGGACGGCAAGGATCTTTTCCACGTCGACAGCGAAGGCTCTGCCGTTCGCCGCAATCAGATTGGCTCACCAGCCAAGGTGACGACGGTCGTCGGTCCACATGAGTTTCCTCAGGGACGATCCCTGTTTGAGTTCGGTGACATCGACGGAGTCGGTGACGATGTTCGTATGCAGCATCCGATCGGGATGGCGATTCACAACGGCCTCCTATACGTCGCCGATACCTACAACGACAAGATTAAGCTCGTCGACCCGGAGAAACGGACCGCCGTGACGTGGCTCGGAACCGGGAACGCCGGGAACAGTCTGAACCCTGTTGAGATGAAAGAACCAGCGGGACTCTCCATCGCTGATGGCTTCGTCTTCATCGCCGACACCAACAACCACCGGATTCTGAAGACCAACCTGCAGACGAAGGAAACGACCGAACTGGTCATCAAAGGTCTCACTCCTCCGACGCCACCCAAACAGGATCCCAACGAACTGCTGGCCGACACGACCAGCGAAGCACCTGTCCTGAATGTGAAAGCCGGAGAACCTGTCACGGTCACAATTCAGTTTGAATTCACAGACGGTTATCACCTCAATGAACTCGCCGCGCCACTTTACAAGCTGACGACTTCAGGCGATTCCAAGCTGATTGCCGAGGACTCGCTGAACAAGAAAGCTCGGGCAAAAGCCGATCAGAAGTCCGCGACCATTCCGATCACGCTGACGGGAGAAAAAGGCTCAACAGAGCTGACAGTGACTGTCAACTATCAGTACTGCAAAGACGGCACAGGTGGCCTTTGCAAAGTCGGATCGCATCAATGGAAAATCCCACTGACGGTCGGTCAGGATGGCAAAAACTCCCTGACGCTCACACTGAAGCCCTGAACGGTTGATTGAAGGCGCCGCCCCGGACCGGGGACTGGAGAGCAATCTTCAAATCCCCTAGACTCCGGACGACCGAAAGTCCGGCAGGAGCAACACGTTCCTGCCGGTCCGCCTGAACCGATTTGGCTCAGGTGCGGTCAGACCAGTGAATCTGTCTTTGATCTGCTGATATTCCGAAAGACGAGCGATGGATAGCGAACTGCGCGACCAGATTGAGACCTTGACCGAACGGGTCATCCAACTCAAGGACTCTCTTTGACTATGCTGACAAGCAAAACCGAGTCAAAGAAATTGATGAACTGATGTCTGCCCCTAACTTCTGGGATAACCAGGAGAAGGCTCAGACTCTGATCGCAGAACTTCGCCGGATCCGTGCGGTCCTGAAGCCGCTGGACGAATTGACAACCGGTCTGGATGACTTAGGCGTTCTCATCGAGTTTGATGCAGAAGAGAGTACGTCTGAGACGCAGGAAGAAATCCGCACGACGGTCGATTCCCTGCTGAAAAAGCTGGAAGCGGCCGAACTACAGGCCAGCATGAAGAACCCGGAAGATGCCGGGAACGCCTATATGACCATTCAGGCGGGAGAAGGGGGAACCGATTCCGCCGACTTCGCCGACATGCTCATGCGCATGTATCTTCGCTGGGCGGAAAACAACGGATACAAGATCGAAGAGATCGACAAATCCGAAGGGGAAGAAGCCGGGATCCGGAATGTCACCCTGCACATCCAGGGGGACTATGCCTTCGGTTACATGAAGGGCGAAACCGGGAATCACCGTCTGATTCGCATCAGTCCTTTCGATTCCGCCGGACGCCGTCATACGGCTTTCGCCGCTGTCGACGTTACTCCCGATCTGGGCGACTCGGTCGATATTGAAGTCGACTGGGAAGACAACAAAATTGTTCGTGAAGACGTGTTCCGGGCAGGTGGAGCAGGTGGCCAGAAGGTCAATAAGACCAGTTCCGCCATCCGGTTGACACACTTGCCGAGCGGCGTCGTCGTCCAGTGTCAGAACGAACGCAGCCAGCATCAGAATCGGGCTCTCGCTCGAAAGATGCTCGTCGCCAAGCTGTATCAGCTGGAGCAGGAAAAGCAGGAAGCGGCCAATGCGGCCCGTCGGGGCGAGAAATCGAAGATCGGTTTCGGCGGTCAGACAATCCGTCACTATGTCCTGCAACCGCAACAGTTTGTGAAGGATGACCGGACGGACCTGCGACAGAGCAATCCGCTGGAAGTCCTCGACGGAGCCCTCGAACCGTTTCTGGAATCCTATCTCCGGTGGAGTATCGCCAAGTAAGTACTGGCTTCGACAAGGCGGGTTCGCCTCGCCTTATTGAAGGCCATCCGGAAACGATTCCGGAAACTGCTCCGGATTCATGCTGTTGATCAGATCGAATCCTGATGCGAGAATGCGGCTTCAGGCGTTTCTGCCCGAAAGGGTGAGAAGCGGCCCGTTCCCAAAAAACTCTGTTGCATTTTCATTCCTCGTGCGAGCCATCTGGACCGTCGGGGATGCAAACTGCTCTTCGCCTTCCTGTCAGGTGATTTCGCCTGACTTGACCCGCTGATGAAAGAAATTTGCGATGCCTTTGAAATCAGAAACGCTGCAGCAGCAGCTGACACGCGCCCAGGGAATCCGTAGCGAGATCGAAAAAGGTCTCGGCGACAAGACCGCAAAGAAGCAGACCAACTGGCGTCGCGCTGACGCTCGCGTTCGCCAGATCGAAAGCCGTCTGCAGGCCAACACCCTGCTGAAGGGGACCGCCGGCGAATCAGAAGCCGCCAACGACGCCGACCAGGAATAGTTCTGGTCTCATTGATTGATTTCTTGAGCCGTGCGGCTTCGGGCATTGAAGAATGTCCACCGCACGGCTCTTTCTTTTTCTATTGCTCTCCCGGGAACTGGCACGAACTCTGCTCTGCCATCTGCACGTTGTCAGCGCTCATCCGAAGCTGACTGCAGAATTGCTGCCCGCTCAGATCGGCTCTCATCGCATTGCCTGTGCGAGTTCAAATTCTCAATGAACTCGCGGTCTTCCCGCGTCTTCCGCTTTCCGCAGTGATGGAATGAATCCCATGGCTCCCGATACTGCAGAAACTTCTGTTCAAACGTCTTCCGCTGAGGCCACTCGCCCCGTCGCTGTCGCCTCCGCACCGGTCCCGCCATCTCCGAGGACTTCGTCGTCGGCAAAAGTTTTGCCATTCGCTCGAGGCAGATGGACAAAAATCGTCCTCTGCCTGGCAGGAGTGGTTCTGGGAATTGTCTTCTTGTTCCCCATGATTCTGACGGCACTGACGACGGTTTCCACTGACGATGCCTATGTCGATGGACACGTCACGTTTGTTGCTCCTCGGGTGACGGGGCAGGTCCTTCGGGTTTTGGTCGACGACAACTATCGCGTCCGAAAAGGCGACTTGCTGGTCGAGATCGATCCCGAACCGTTTCAGGTTCAGGTCGCAATCGCCCGGTCACAGCTCAGCGTCGCCGAATCCAATCTGACGACAGCCCATGCTCAGGTGTTAGGTCTCGTCGGACAGACACGAGCCGCACGCTATGCCCTGGATCACGCCATCGAAACCGTTCGTGATACCGTCGCGTCATTACGTTCAGCGGTCGCACAGCGAAATGTTGAGAAGGCGAATGCCGTCCTCGCCGAGAAAGATTTCAATCGGTATCGGAACCTTCTCGCCGAGCAGGCGGCGACACAGGCCGACTTCGATATCTATTCAGCGAAGCTCGACACCGCCCGCAATCGGGTTGAAAGTGCCGAGCAACAGATTCAGGAGATTCGGGCCAAACTCGGACTTTCGGTGAATACGGAGAATCCGCTTGATGTGCCAGACAATCTGGAGCAGAACTTCTCACTCGTTCGGGAGGCCCTGTCCAATCTCCTGCAGTTTGCCGCCCAACTGGGTTATCAGCCGAAGTCGCTCCAGCTGAGTCCTAAGGAAGTGATCGAGCAGTTCTACCAACAGGACCCACAAGGAAATCTGGACCACATCTATTCCCAATTGATTCCGAATGCACCTGCCATCAAACAGGCGGAGGCCCAGTTGCTGGAAGCCCGCAATCAACTGAGTCAGGCCGAGCTGAATTTGCGTTACTGCAAGATCTATAGCGAAATCGATGGAGTCGTGACCCGACGGAATGTGAACCCGGGGAATTACCTACAAATCGGCCAAAGTCTGATGGCGGTGCGTTCGCTCAACGAGGTCTGGATCAACGCAAACTTCAAAGAGAATCAGCTCCGGAATCTGCGGATCGGGCAGCCGGTCGAGATGGAAGTCGACATGTACGGCAACCGTCACAAGTTCAACGGTCGCATCAGCGGTTTCACCATGGGCACCGGGCAGACGCTGGCCCTTCTTCCTCCGCAAAACGCGACGGGGAACTTTGTGAAGATCGTGCAACGTCTGCCGGTCCGCATCGACGTCATTGACTATGACCCGGAAAAGCTCCCGCTCTTTGCAGGACTCTCTGTCGTTCCTTATGTCCGCTACAAGGAGCCGGCGACTGGCCCGAATGCTGGACGGTTCCTTCAGGAAGTCGGCGCTCCTCCTGATGAGTTCGCAGTATCAGACTCCCAGGACGTCGCCGCTTCAACGTCTGCAGGCACCGAGTGAGCAAAGCCGCCTGGTTGCGTTCCATATTCGCACTTTCGTGCTGACTCTTCCCCCCTATCTCGGGATGGAAGGAAATGACCGTGTCTACTAATGCTGGAACCACCTCTGCCGTCCCGCGGGTAATTAATCCCTGGATCATTGCGCTTGCGGTCGTCGTCCCGACGTTCATGGAAGTGCTCGACACCACAATTGCGAACGTGGCGCTGCGCTATATCGCAGGTGGCCTGTCTGCGGCCGTGACTGACAGCGAATGGGTGATTACCAGTTATCTCGCGGCGAACGCGACCGTGCTGCCGATCTCAGGGTGGCTGTCGACCCGGTTCGGCAGACGGAATTACTTTCTTGGGTCGATCGCTCTCTTCACCATTGCTTCGGCGCTCTGCGGGATGGCTACCAGCCTTGAAGAACTGATTCTCTTCCGCATTCTTCAAGGACTCGCGGGAGGAGGGCTGCAACCATCGAGTCAGGCGATCCTGCTGGACACCTTTCCTCGCGAGCGGCAGTCGGCCGCGATGACCATGTTCGGAGTCGCCGCCCTTCTCGCCCCGGTTGTCGGCCCGACACTGGGGGGCTATCTGACGGTGAACTATGAATGGCGCTGGATCTTCTACATCAACATTCCGATCGGATTGCTTGCGCTGGGAATGGGGATGCTCGTGCTGCGGGATCCAGATTATCTCATTCAAGCTCGCGAAGAGATGAAACGGGAGAAGGGCCATTTCGACGGGATTGGGCTGAGCGTGCTCATCCTCGCCATTTCCTCATGGGAAATCCTGCTCAGCAAAGGTCAGGAATGGGACTGGTTTGGAGACACCCGATGGCGCATTCACGTGCTGGTGGCCTGCTTCGTCTTCGGACTCATTTTCCTGATCTGGCATGAACTGCGAAGTCCGAATCCGATTATCAATTTCCGTCCGTTGCGGGAACGAAATTTCGCCTCGGCCTGTATCATCTGTTTCTGTGCCTATGGGGTCCTCTACGGGGCCAGCACCACTCTTCCGAATCTCCTTCAAACTCAATTCGGTTATGACGCTCTCGCTTCAGGGCTGGTGATTTCTCCATCGGGATTGTTCGCCATCATTTCCATGCTCATCGTCGGCTCAATCCTCGGTCGAGGTGCGGATGCCCGATGGTTCGTGTTCGTCGGCCTGATCATCATGGCCGCCGGGTGCTATTGGATGGTGCTGTTCAATCTGGATGTCGGCCCCTGGCAGTTAATCTGGCCCCGTATTGTTCTGATCATTGGTTTGTCGACGCTGTTCGCCCCGTTGAATGTGGCGGCATACATGTACACCCCACGAGAACTCAGGGCCTCGGCGGTCGGTCTGTTCGCGCTATTGCGAAATGAAGGAGGGAGCGTCGGGACGTCCATGGCTCAAACCATGGAGATTCGCCGGGAGCAGTTTCACGTCAGCCGCGTCGGCGAGTTTCTGGATCCCCTGAACCCGACGGTGTCGACGTTCCTGTCCGAGACGCAGAAGATCTTTCAACAGATCGTCGGGGACCCGGTTCTGGCACATCAGATGGCTCTGCAGTCACTCGAGAATTTGCGGCAGCAGCAGGCAGCGTCACTCTCGTTTTTTGATGACTTCTATCTGTTTGCCGTCATCGGAATCTGCCTGACGCCACTCGTCCTGCTCATGAAGCGTTCAGTTCCCGAGCAAGGGGCTCACGTGGCGGCCGAGTAATCGCGGCACTGCGGAACCGGGGTCTCATCGACTTTCGCTGAAAAGGACTTATGCAGCCTTTGGCTCCTGAGCAGCGGCTTCGATTGCAGCCTCTTTCGCGGCTTCTTTTGCGACCGCATCCTTCCGGTCCTTATTCGGGCGGAAATTGGCCTTCTCTTCGATGATCGACCCGGCATCAAACCGACGCCCGAAGTACTTGGCCTGTGCTTCAGGATGGTTTAGCACTGTCGCCACGTCGCCGCTGACCAGAACACGCCCGTCACAAATGATGTTACTTCGGTCGGTAATTGTCAGGGTCTCACGTTCGCGGTGGTCGGTCAGAAGGATCGAGATCCCGGAGTTTCTTAGATCGCCGATGATGTCCTGAATGTCGTTAATCGTCGTCGGGTCGATCCCGGTGAATGGTTCGTCGAGCAGAATGATTTTCGGCTCGCTCGCCAGGCAACGGGCAATTTCCAGTCGGCGACGCTCTCCCCCCGACAGGGTCGACGAGATCTGTTTGCGTTTCTTCTCGAGTCCGAACTGCTCAAGCAGGCGATTCACCCGCTTGATGCGGTCCTTTCGGGAAACCGGCAGAAACTCAAGAATCGCCGAGACATTCTGCTCAACGGTCAGCTTCGTAAAGATGCTTTGATCTTGGGGCAGATAGCCCATGCCGTATCTGGCCCGTTTGTACATGGGCCAGTTAGTGACATCTTTGCCATTCAGCAGGACTCGCCCCTCGCTGGGAGCGGTCAGGCCGCAGGCCATGCGGAATGTTGTCGACTTGCCTGCTCCGTTCGGGCCGAGCAGCCCGACGATTTCGCCCGGCTCCACGTCGAAGGAAACACCGTCGACCGCCCGTTTCCCGCCGGGGTAAACCTTGGCCAGTCCGTGGCATTCCAGAATTGTCGACATACATCTTCCTTTGATTTCGTCGTCGGCTGCGGAGTTTAGGCGAGAACCGGGTATTGGCCAATGGGTTTTCGGGCCGATCTCCGTTTCCTCGTCTGTTCAGGCCCTTTGAAAGTGAAGAACTTGATGTTTTCTTCTCGTCGCCGGGGAATCGATCGAAGGACTTCGATCGTTTGCACTGACACAACTCCTTTCCGCGATCGAATCTAAAAATTCCGCAGGATGGAGACTTCCCTTAGCACTGCTTTTTTTGAAGAATCAGATATCGAAGTAAATGGAGGGAGCCGCAAGCCTGATTGATCTGTTTTCCCTGTTGAAAAACAGGTCAATGACGCCTGGCAATGCACCGGATGGCCCCCAGATCGGCGATTTTTCCTCCCGCACAACCCCACGCTCTGAATGCGATTGATCGATTGTGCGGACTCGGGAAATTCTGACGTCGATGCAAGTCCCAGTGGTTGTGTAACGTCGTCTGGTCGATGATGAGAAGACTCTGAAAAGGGTCGAGCAGAATCGGTTCGGCGATCCGTTCCGAAAAGATCAGTCTTTCCGTCGTCCGTCGTTGCGTCCCCCCAATTGCAGGGGACTCAGAGCAGACTTGCGGACCGGCGAGATCAAGGAAAGCCAGACGAAGTCAGACTGAGCCAAGTCATTTCGGGCAAATTTTGTTCTGACCGCCAACTCGGAGGACAGAACAGAACTTCGATAAGGCAGATCGGTACTGTTCCATGAGAGGCGAGATCACCTTGTCGATCCGGACCCGGCAAAAACTCGGAAAATATCGCATCGAGAAGCGTCTCAGCGAGGGAGGCTTCGCGACGGTTTACCGGGCATTCGACACCATCGAGGGAATCCACGTCGCCCTGAAGATTCCTCGGGCGATGAAGACCTCAGAAGAAGCGCTGCGTGACTTTCGGCGTGAAGTCCGGCTCGCAGCCAAGCTCGAACATCCCAACATCCTCCCGCTCAAGGATGCCTCGCTGATTGATGACTATTTTGTCATCACGTTTCCACTCGGAGAACGCACGCTCGCTGACCGGCTTTCCCGTCGCGTTTCCTTGCGTTCGGCACTCTCACTCTCCGAGCAGATTCTGGAAGCACTGGCTTATGCGCATCAGCAGCACATCATCCATTGCGATGTGAAACCAGAAAACATGGTGCTGTTCGCGGGAGACCGGTTGCGGCTCGGCGACTTCGGCATTGCGAAATTTGCCCAGAAGACAATTCAGGGCTCCGGTACCGGAACACTGGGATACATGGCCCCTGAACAGGCGATGGGAAAGCCGTCCCAACGTTCCGACGTCTTCTCGGCAGGATTGATCATTTACCGGATGCTGACAGGGGAATGGCCGGAGTGGCCATATTCCTGGCCTCCTCCAGCAATTTCGAAACTCCGTGCCCGGGTGCATCCCGATTTTATTGCGTTCATTCAGAAGGCCATCGAAGTCGATCCAAAAAGGCGGTTTCGCGATGCCGAACAAATGCGAAACGCCTTTCTTCGTCTGAAACCGAGGGTCCTGAATTATGCCGAGCGACGTCGACGCCGGTCAGCCTGAATCGACTGACGTCCCGATGTTCGAACATGTTGTGAGCGATGCCCTCGCGTTGAATTCCAGCGTCTCGATATCCGGCCAACCAGCCCGGCATACTCCCCCCCTGCCTGCGGTGGAAGAAGCTCCTTTGGGCCCCGGTCGGGCTGCCTGGATCACAGCCGCCTCACCTTTCAAGAACGGCCTCAACGAGGACGCCGTCGCTCATCTCCCGTTGGGCGCCGAACAGGGACTCCTGATGGTTGCTGACGGGCTGGGAGGTCATAAAGATGGCCATCACGCCTCTCAGTTGATCCGATCGCTGCTGATGAAAACCGCCCGACAGTTTGTCCGTCGGCCTCCTCCGCTGATGATCAGTAAAGTGGTGCCGATCCCGGAACGGCCCCGCCACGGCGTGCCCTCGCAAAACGATCTCCGGACGCCGATTCTCGACGCCATTGAACTCGCGAATCGACGTCTGCTGCGATCCCGGGCGGGTTCGGCAACAACCTTGGCTCTGGTCGAGGTAAACGGTCGACAGGTTCGCTCTTATCACATCGGTGATTCCGAAATTCTGGTTGTCAGCCAGCGGGGACGCCTCAAATTTTCGAGCGTCTCTCATTCTCCCATTGGCTATGCAGTGGAGTCAGGAATTCTGACGGAAGAACAGGCACTGTTTCACCCGGACCGCCATCTGGTTTCGAATGTCATCGGAAGCGAGCAAATGTCAGTCGAATTGGGCCCGTGGATGACGCTGGCCCCCCGTGACACGGTGCTGATCGCTTCGGACGGGTTGTTCGACAACTTGATGCAGTACGAAATCATCGAATTGATTCGCAAAGGGAAACTCGCAGAGAGCCTGCAGGAACTGGCGAGCATGGCCTGGCAGCGTATGCTTCACCCCGAAGGCGACTGTCCGAGCAAGCCGGACGATCTCAGTATTCTCGCCTATCGCACTCAGGCCTGAGCGTTTGCCTGAGCAGCCTGTTTGCGGGAGTACTCTTGGCGAATGAGATCGGCGTACCGCTGTAGCATGCGCTCAGTTGTGTACTCATTCCGCATCTTCATTGCGGCGGCCGTTCCAATGCGTTCCGCTTCAGCCGGATCCTGCAGAAGCCGGGTGGAGTACTGCGTGAAGCCAGCGCTGTCTCCCGGATTGACGAGATACCCATCCACTCCATGCTGAATCAGCTCGCGATTCGGCGGAATGTCACTGGCGATCACCGGCTTTCCGCAGGCCATGGCCTCCATCAGGCTGTTTGACATCCCTTCAAAGCGACTGGCCAGCCAGAAGACATCGACATGGTGAAGCAGTTGGGCCGCGGAGCTTTGGTGCCCCAAAAAACGGACGTGCTTGATCATCTCCAGTTGTTTGGCCGTCTGGACGAGATTTTCGCGTTCCGGCCCTTCTCCAATTAACAACAGATAAGCCTTCGGGTTGCCCTGTCGGAGAAGCTGCATCGCCCACAGCAGAGTCGGAAGATCTTTCTGCGGAGCCAGTCGCCCGACAAACGCAGTCAGACGTGCATCTTCAGGGAGATCCCAGCGTTTCAGAAACTCCGCCCGAGACATCTCAGGTAAGGCAGGGACTTCAACCCCATTGGGAATGACCGACATGACGTCAACGGGATATCCCAGCCCCCCATAGAACTCACAGACGCTCTGCGAGTTTCCGATTAATCGATCCGTTCGCGGGATCAATATCCGATCCAGCCGGGTTTGCCAGCCGGACTTCCAGGAATCGACGCATCGCTCGGAAATCAGCGTCACCGGGCGGAAAGGGAGTCCCACTGTCGCCAGGCGGACTGCGGAGTTCGCCGAGAACAGACAGGAAAGAATGACGTCCGGCTGAAAGTCCTTCAGCGCGCGACGCACGTCGAGCAGGTTTCGGAAATCGAACCGGCCCCGCTTCCGCAGGATTGTGCAGGGAATTCCGGCCTCCCGCAGCAAAGATTCGTATGCCCCTCCCCGGGACAGCGCAAGGACATGAACGTCGAATTCATTGCGAGGCAATCCCGTCGCGAGCAAAGCAAACTGTTTCTCTGCCCCGGATTGATCCAGCGTCGGGATGACGATCTGCAGTTTGATCAAAGAAGAACGTTCCGTCGGCGATGCCGGGAGCTCTGAAATCCGCATTGTGTTCACTGATAAATGATCGGAGCCGGGACCGCCGGGTTGGCCATCTGCGGACTCATCATCTGAGGCGGAGGAGACGCCATTCGGGGAGCCCCCATCTGCGGGCCCATCATCGGCGCCGCGGACGACTGAACGGGAGTCGGCTGAGATCCACCGAAGTGCGATTTCAGGAACCCTGAATAGTAACGGTCTTTGACCTGCTGGGATTCAGAACGCTGCTGCACAAAGCCCAAGGGCCGAAAGCCGACATTCGGGCCAAGACTCGCGTCAGGATAGGGGTCCTGCACCTGAGCGGCTCGACGTTGCACCTGCTCCGGGGGATAGAAGCAGGTTGGCATCTGGATTCGCTGTGAAGACAGACATCCCCCAGTGACCAGCATCAGGCTGGCGGCGAAAGTCAGGGTCAAACAAGCGGATTTCACGACTGAACTCAGCAACTTGATGGGGGACACTTGCGGCAGTTTATACCGTAGGTCGCTGTTCTCTCCCAGACGAATTTCCGTCAGTCGAGGTCATGCGGAAGGTTGTCCGGGTCAATCGCCTGCTCGGCGACCTGACCAGGCTGCAACTTCTCAATAATGGCATAATCTCCTGAAATCCAACGGTAAAGATCGACCTGCTTGCAGCGAATGCTGCAAAACGGGAAGAGGGAAGAGTTTCCGTCGATTTCGATCGGAAGATCTTTTTCGCAAACCGGACAATCCAAGCGTCGAATCATGAAACAGGTCTGCATTCAGGGAATTTAGTGAATTCAGCAAGTCGTCGATTGGAATAATACCATGAAGCCCTCACAATATTGAGTCGATTTTTGGTGTCTCAGTGGGTTTCGCGTCGACATAGAAGAACAAGACGCGATTGAGTTCCTGACCGAGCCGGGTCAATTCCCGATCCGAAGGGAATCTCGACAGTCAGACGCGTGACCTGATAGTCTGACTGGATATTCGGAGTGAGGCAATTTCCGCAGTCTGTGCGGTCAGCAGCACTCGACAGGTCTGGCGATTCCTTCCTGTGAACCTGATCCCGGTTGACAGGCTCTGTCCCGCAGAAGCCGGAATTCGCCGATGAGTTGTATTGTCATTTTTTGCAGGGAGCCTGATCAGCATTGCTGAAACAGCAATGCTGTCCGGTGAACTCGATTGAAAGCTTGGAAAATGTCGGACGACAAACTCAGCAAGGTGGAACACATCAAAGCGCAGAGCAATTTTCTGCGCGGGACCATCCTGGAAGATCTGGCCACCAGCGAACCGACAGTCAGTGAAGAAAACGGAACCCTGCTGAAGTTTCATGGGAGCTATCAGCAGGATAATCGCGATCTGCGGAGTGGATCCCACAAAGAATACGGGTTCATGATCCGGAGCCGGATCCCCGGCGGGAAGCTCAACGCAGAGCAGTTTCTCGCTCATCTGGACATGTGCGAAGAGTTCGGTAACAGCGTCCTCCGCATCACCGACCGTCAGGGATTCCAGCTTCACGGAGTCCCCAAGGGGGACCTCAAGACCGCGATTCAGGCGATCAACCGCTGTAAGCTGACGACAATCGCTGCCTGCGGGGACATCGTCCGTAACGTCGTCGCCTGTCCTGCGCCGTACAAGAATCGAAAAGTCTACCAGCAGCTGCAGGACATGGCCGATGCCCTGACCATGCACTTCCGGCCGACGTCGACGTCTTATTTCGAAGTGTGGCTGAAAGATGGCGAAAATTCGGAACTGATTGATTCGGTGTCCGAAGAACCAATCTATGGGGCGACATATCTTCCCCGAAAGTTCAAGATCGGACTGGTCCTGCCGGAAGACAACTGCATCGACGTCTATACGCAGGATCTGGGGCTGATCGCGGTTGTCGAGAACGACAACATCGTTGGTTACAACTTCACGGTCGGCGGCGGCATGGGAGTGACTCCAGCGAAGAAGGACACCTTCCCCGCTGTCGGGAAGCGACTCTGCTATGTCCCGGTCGATCAAGTCCTGCAGGTCGCAGAAGCGATCGTCAAAGTGCAGCGTGATAACGGCGACCGCTCGGAGCGTAAACTCGCTCGACTGAAGTACGTCGTCCACAACTGGGGAATCGAGAAGTTCAAAGCCACCGTCGAAGAGTATTACGGTGCTCCGCTGGCTGAACCGCATCCGACTGACGTGACCGGCGTCGACGATCACATCGGCTGGCATGAACAGGGAGACGGCAAGTACTTCCTGGGTATCAACGTTGAAAACGGGCGTCTGCGTGACGGAGACGGCGTCTTCCTGAAAGCATTCTTCCGCGAACTTCTGACCGCGAATCCGTACCCATTGCGACTGACCGCACTTCAATCGGTGCTTGTCTGCGATATCGAACCTGAATCGCGTGACCAGATTGAGGCATTGATGCGGAAGCATGGAGTGCGACGCGCCGATGAATGGTCGCTCCTTCGCCGGTACTCCATCGCCTGCCCTGCTCTGCCAATGTGCGGGCTGGCTGTGACCGAATCTGAACGAGTCCTGCCATCGGTGATCGATGAGTTTGACACCGTTCTCGAGCAAATCGGACTCGCCGGAGATCGAATCACTCTGCACATGACCGGCTGCCCGAACGGCTGTGCTCGTCCCTATGTGCCAGAAATCGGACTCGTGGGGAAAGCTCGTGGGAAATACACCGTGTTTCTGGGCGGAAGCCCGCTGGGGAATCGGATCAATTTCCTGTTTAAAGACATGGTGGCGATCGAAGACATCGTTCCCCTCCTGACTCCGTTGTTGGCCCATTACCGGGATCATCGCCAGACTGACGAAAGCTTTGGCGACTTCTGCTTCCGACTGGGGAAAGACGCTCTGACAGAAGTGGCGGCTCCTGCGGGTGCGGAAACGACATAGGTTCAGAGAGTTTCTTAATTAAGCCAGAAGGGCGTTCGTGCAGACGAACGCCCTTTTTTTCGTAAGAGCGGTTGCCCTTACCAAGTGTCCGGCCTGCGAGGTTTTCAACCGCCGAGATCTAGACGGAGGCATACGGAACGCGGAAGTCGTGCTGCATTCTGCCGGAAGGCGACCGCAGGCGAGGTGCTGAGGGAGGTAGCACAGGGAAATTCACATGCTCATTCCACAGGCACGCAACCTGTGAAATCCCCATACCCAAAAAACAAAAATCCGATTCACACAACTATCATTCCAAACGAAACTTAAGTCGCATAACGCCCAGCTACACCGCAGACTCGCTGACATTTTGGAACGCAATCTGATTAGACGCTTCCCTGAATTGCTCATCAGGGAGGCGTCATGCTCGCAATCTGGTATCCAAAACGCGAATCCCAGCGTTTTAGCGGTCTCTCTCTCGTTTTCTTCTCCCTGATTGTGCTTGCCAATTGGGCGAATGCTGAAATTTCAGTCAAGACATCACAAAAGGGTGACTGGAGCATCGCAGAAAGCTCGAACTTCAGCGTCTGGATGCAGGGCTCGACAGCAGAAGCGATTGCAACCGTCCACTCCTGCGAGCGACTCAAATCGCAGCTGCAAAAAGACTGGTGCGCGGATTCCGACGAAGGCCTGCAGCCGTGGCTGCAACCCTGTGTAGTCGTGGTTCACCGAAGTCAGGGAGAATATGCTGCAGCTGTCAAATCCGCCTCTCCCAGATCGGCGGGATGCACAACAACGACGCTCAATGGCGGTCGCGTGATTTTCCGCAGGATTGACCTGCGAGTCGACTCAATGGCCTGGCGGGAGAACGCGCTTCCTCACGAGATAACACACGTCATTCTTGCGGATCTCTTTCCGAGCCACCGATTGCCGGAATGGTTGAATGAAGGGTTGGCGACCCTTGCTGAAAGCGAACAACTGCGGGCCCGCAGACAGTCTGTCCTGACCTCTGCATGGAGGTCAGGACAGCTGCCCCCGCTACATCGGCTTGTCGCAGATGACAGCAGTTCCTCGACAGACCTGGATGTTCTTTATGCCTGCCGTGCCTCGCTGCTCCGCTTTCTGCAGCAGAATGGCGAATCGACTTCGCTGAGTGAGTTCACAAAGGTGGCAGTCGGCTCCGGATGCGAACAGGCGCTCCGGGAGATTTACCACTTTGAACGTGGTTTGCCCGAACTCGAAGAACGCTGGCACCAATCCTTGAGAACAGAACTGGGAGCCCAGTCTACTACCAAGCCGATGCGAACCGCCGGAATCCCAATGAGCCGGTGAACTGTCGGAGACGGAGCTGAGAACACTCGGGGGAGGGTATAAAAAAGAAAAACGGCCCATGAGGTGAGACGGCATCTAAAACTGATGCCGCCCAGAACCTCCTGGACCATTTTACGATCAACTGAAGAGCGCCGCTCTACACCATCTGCACTTCGCCAACACAGAAATCTCGGATCTGTGCTGGTGCTCTGCGAAATGCAACGCATGCAGAGCTCACCCTGCGGCGAGCAGCGTTTTCCCGGCTCAGAAATCGCTGCTCAGGCAATTGGAAATCCTGCTCTAGCGAGGAGGAGTTCCGGGGCGCAGACGTCGCTGCTGAATTTCGCCAGGAAACGGTCCACGGCTTTTCGTCGGTGCAGGCGCAACAGCTCGAGGAGCCGGTGCGGCCGGGAGGACGACAGCGGGTTCGACCGATTGATTACGAACGGTCGTTCCCTCAGCAGGGGGTGCTGGCGGAGTCACCTGAGTTGCCGCCTGTGGTACAGACTGGACTTGGTAGGCCGGCTGGGAGTAAGTGTAAGTTGACGTTGGTTGGCAGCGCCACCAGCGCCCCCAGTTCCCTGCCTGGGTTTCCGCAACGGGAAGGCTCATAAAGGCAACCCACGCAGCAGCGAGCGCGATGCGACTCATGGATTATCTCCTTAAAAATTTCGTTACCGGCTCCGGTGGGAAACTCTTCACCACTCTTACGGCCCCGGCTCTCTGTTGTCTCAGTCTCGTCTCTCAGGGAATTTCAGTAGGTCTCGCAACCTCGTCAATTCCTGTCTGATTCAGGTTTTCCTCCGCCAAACTGCGGTGATCAGCAGGGTGGCAGCGCATCATTGGAGTTGAGGCTCTTTTAAAGTCTCTCTTTCCAAGATTCACACCGACCCAAGGGTCGATCAAATAATTTGTCACCCCACCGAAATCTGTTATCTGGCCGTAATCTTATCGTCATTTTAGACCCTTCACTCCTCTTCGTGGAGGGGCGATCTGCCAGTTTTTCCGATTCTTCGGCGTTGCCTCGAGACGGAGAGACCGCTTTTTCCGCCGGCCCTGTGGCTCGGAGAGCAATCCATCAACAACGACGGATTTGTCTACGTTCGGAGAATCGGCTGAGGCCAAACGCAAAAAGGAGCCACAAGACAAACTGTCTTGTGGCTCCTGACACTCAGCTGAGAGATCGAAACTGAAAGAGCAGATCGCCTGACAGCAGAAGATTCTAGTACTCGCGTTTCGTTTTGATGCCTGGCATCGGAATCGGATACTTGCCGTTTTCGGTCTGCTGCACCGGAGCCGCTGAGGCGAGACTCAGGGTATCGAGACCTGGGGCGAATTCATGTTCGCAGTTGAGCATGTCTTCATAGGTCACGACCTGCCCTGTATGAGCGGCCATACGTCCCATCGACGTGACAAGACTGGCTTCAACACCGCGACGAACTTCGTTGTAAGGCTTGTCGTTCCGAATAGCGTCGAGGAAGTCGACCCATTCCCATTCGTATGGGCTGCGCTCAGGCTGAGGATAAGACCAGACGAGATTTTCCTTACGGAAGTCCTGGCTGGAATAAATGCGTGACTTCGCCGGGTGATGCGCTGAGGCAGAGATGACCGCAGCCCCTTTCGTTCCGTGGGCGTAGCTGGCGAATTCCTGCTTGCAGTTCAACATCGTCCGACCTTCGAGGAACAACTTTGTGCCGTCCTTGAAGGTGTATTCAACGGAGTACGTGTCGAAGTTCTGATCGACGAAATCACCGCGATAGTGACGGCCCCCGGAAGCCTGTGCCTGAACTGGCCACTCGTTCTTCATCCAGCACGATTCATCGATGTTGTGAATGAGGAAGTCGCTGAACGCCCCCCCGCTCGCCCACAGGAATCCGTGGAAGTTCGCGATCTGATAGAGGATCTCAGCCTGGTCGCCCTTGTATGGCGGAGCGAAGGCAGACCCGGTGGGACCGACCATCCGATAAGCACGGAGGAACTGCAAGGTCCCGAGTTCGCCGTTCTGAATGCGGTCAAAGAGTTCTCCGCGTGCTCGACAGTGGCGGCACATGAGACCCACGGCGACTTTCAGGTTCTTCTCGGTCGCTTTGTCAGCGAGTTCGAACATCTTCTTGGAAGTTGGGCCGTCAACTGTGACGGGCTTTTCCATGAAGACGTTCAGTCCCTTCTCAATGGCATATTGGAACTGAACCCAGCGGAAAGCAGGCGGCGTCGCGAGAATGACGATGTCGCCCGGCTTCAGGCAATCCATGGCCTGCTTATATGCGTCGAAACCGATGAACTTGCGCTCGGGAACGACATCGATCACGTCCGGCGTTTTCTCAAACTTCTTGGTGACCTGCTTAAAGCTGTCGGACAGGCGATTATCGAAGACGTCGGCCATCGCCTTCAGTTTGAGCGGACCACCTTCGACTTCGAGGGCATTGACGACAGCACCGCTCCCTCGGCCCCCGCAACCGACCAACGCGACGTCGATCGTGTTGTTTTCGTCTGCATAGGCACGAGGAAGGACCAGTTGGGTCGCAGCTGCAGCAACCGCTGCTTTGCCAGTATTTTTCAATAGAGTGCGGCGGGAGAGGAGGGGGGCGGGATCAAACTGGGGCATACTGTCGAGCTCCGGAAGTAATCAAAGGCATTTGATCAGTCTTCCAACTCTCGCAGATTTGCCACAATTTTCAAGCTGTAGACGCCTTTGGCCTCAGCTGAGTCCTACGGTTTTCGTCCGTTCATCCCGCACATTCCCGCAGGCTTTATGCGATGGCGTCGGGATTCCCCTTCATTTCGCGGAGTTTCTCCACGACGAGCCGAGTCAGTTCGACAAGCCCCTGTCCTGTCGCTGACGAAATCTTCATGACAGGTCGCCCGAGGTCTTCAGCCAGCAGTTCGGCGATGTCGTCGGCATCCGGGAGTTCGCACTTGGTCACGACGACGATTTCTGGGCGGTCGACCAGTTCTGCATCATAGAGCCGCAACTCTTCGCGGATCTGGTGATAGTTCGCCAATGGATCTGTCTGATCCATCGGCGAGGGTTCGACCAGATGGATGAAGAGGCGCGTTCGCTGCACATGCTTCAGGAACTCATGCCCAAGTCCGACGCCGGCGTGGGCTCCTTCGATCAGTCCTGGGATGTCCGCGAGCAGGAAAGAATCATCGTATCCAACCCGAACCATTCCGAGATTCGGGTATTTTGTCGTAAATGGATAGGGTGCGATCTCTGGCCGCGCCCGGGACAAGCGGCTGAGCAGTGTGCTTTTGCCAGCGTTTGGCTTGCCCACAAGTCCGACGTCAGCGATCAGTTTCAACTCGAGGATGACTTCGCGGACTTCCCCAGGCTGTCCTTCTTCGAAATGTCGCGGTGCCCGTTCTGTGGACGATGCGAACCGTTTGTTTCCCCGGCCCCCTTTACCGCCGCGGGCGATGACGATTTCCTGCTGATGCTCCAGCAGTTCTGCAATCGCAATCTCGGTCTGAATGTCCTTGATGATCGTGCCAGGGGGGACAAGAATCACCGTGTCCTCGCCGGATCTGCCTGTACACAAAGCCCCTTCACCGGGACGACCGTGGGCAGCGTTCCACTGGCGGTGCCCCACGAGATTCTGCAGGCTTCCGAGGTTTTCATCGGCGCGAATCAGAATGCTGCCGCCGTGTCCACCGTCGCCGCCATCTGGACCTCCGCGGGGAATGAATGCCTCCCGGCGAAAGCTCGAACAGCCATTTCCACCATCTCCTGCGCGACAGACAATTTCAACACGATCAATAAACATGGAGGCAATTTCTTTTCCTGGACGGCCAACTGTTTTTGGCGACCAGCTCGACTCAAATTGGCGGGAATCACACAGTTTACGCGACGCAGAGACAAATTACTCTGATCCCGTTGCCAATTTTCGCGGCGAAGCGGAAGTCATGAATGGATTGCGATCGGTTCAGAGGCGATCGAGCCGGGAAAAACGGAATGGGTCGTCGAACACGTTTTCAGGAAGTCTGCTGGATAGAGATCAGGGAAAGGCCAAAATAGGTATCGGAAATTCCCCTGTGCAATCCTTTCATATTCCAGCTCTGCACTGATTCGCCCAGAATTCCCGCATTTTCTCCTAG
This sequence comes from Planctomycetota bacterium, assembly GCA_023417655.1. Classification (GTDB taxonomy): domain Bacteria; phylum Planctomycetota; class Planctomycetia; order Planctomycetales; family Planctomycetaceae; genus Planctomicrobium. The sequence continues at coordinate 27,402 of JAEZFD010000038.1, forward strand.
TAAACACTGTTCGTATTTCTTAACTAAGAGCATTCGTGTGACATAGTCACAATCATCGGCCCCGATCTGATATCATTAGAAATTGGCCCCCTGAATTGCGTTGGCGGATTCTCCAACTTCCGTCCGAGTTGGCTTGTTCAGCTCAGACTCAACGCGATTGATGATCGAGATTTCCCTTCAATCCGGTGAGCCGTTTTGCCCCCCCTCCCGTGACGCGGTGCCCGACATGACTCATGCCTCCAAGTTTCGAGAGCAGCTTGATGCAGCATCCCGCCCCTGTCTGTCAATCTGTATCGTCGATGATGACCGCACTGCCAGTTTTCTCCTCGGACGACTTCTGGAAAAACTCGGCCAGAAGGTGCATATCTGCGCCAAGGCGGATGCAGCAATTGATCTTGTGCGCAAGTTCCGTGTGGACATTTTGATTTCAGACGTCTCGATGCCAGGTATTTCCGGCTACGACCTCGCTCGCATGCTGAGAGAGGAATTCGGTTCTGAATGCCCGTTTCTCGTTGCACTGACAGGCTTCGGTCGAAAGCAGGATCGAGATCAGGCGCTTGCCTCAGGGTTCGATGAGCACGTTGTGAAGCCGATTGGAATCGAACAGATTCTTGAAGTCATCAATTGTGCCTCTTCTCGCACGGCATGACGACAGCGCAGGAAAGTGCAGCGGACCACAGCAGTTTCCCGCCGGCAGCCATCATTCTCTGTGGCGGTCGAAGCTCCCGAATGGGAGTTCCCAAACACGCGTTGAAGTTTGGAGAGATCACGGCGCTCGAACGCGTCATCTCTGTTGCTGAGGCAGTCGCCTCACCCATCGTTGCGGTCGGCAGTCGTGACCAGCGATGGCCGACCTTTTCACAAGGGGTTCTGAAACTCACAGACGAACTCCCTTACCCAGGTGCAATGTCGGGCTTGATTCAGGGAATGCAGGCGCTGCCTGAAACTGTCGATCGAGTCTTCCTTCTCGGATGTGATTTCCCGCTGGTGGTCGAATCGTTTCTTTCATTATTGAACGAGTATCTCACTCCTGAGTTCGATATCGTCGCCCCTGTGCAGGACGGGTTTCCACAGCCGCTGCTAGCGATGTATCGCAGAAACGTGTTGCCGGTCACTTCTGCATTGCTCTCTCGCGGAGACCGGCGAATGCAGTCGCTCCTGCAGGAGTGCCGCACTCGTCTGATTCCGGAGGAGACGTTCTGTTCTGCTGATCCTGATCTGCAGTCATTACAGAACATGAACACGCCGGAAGATTACCAGCGGCTCTTGAGGCTCTTCCAATCCGATGAAAAGTGATTGTCCGGCGCACGATGGCAACACCTCTCTAAGAGTAACTCGGCAGAACTCAGGATCGTGAGCAAATGAGACCGGTTCGCCAAGTGAGTTCGCCCGACCTATGATGGGGCCTTTACAGCCGTCGGCCATGTCGATCAGGAGGGAGCAGAATTTCATGCGAGTGTTGGTGACCGGAGGGGGAGGATTCCTAGGACGGACCCTCGCTGATCAATTGCAGGCTCGGGGAGATGACGTGCGGATCTTCTCACGGGGAGCTTATCCTGAACTCGCTGCGCAAGGGATCGATATTCGTCAGGGAGACCTGACCGACGCGAATGCGGTCATCAATGCCGTCCGGGGAACAGAGGTCGTCTTCCATGTCGCAGCTGTCCCGGGGATCTGGGGTTCGTGGTCAAAGTATTATTCGACCAATACTCAGGGGACACTCAATGTCATCGACGCCTGTCGTCAGCAGGGCGTCTCGCGTTTGATTTATACGAGTTCTCCCAGCGTCGTGTATGACGGCCGCGCCCATTTGAACGCCGATGAATCTCTTCCCTACCCTGACAGTTATCTCTGTCATTATCCCCATTCCAAAGCTCTCGCCGAAAAGGCAGTTCGCGGAGCCCACCAGCCGGGCACATTGTCAACGGTTTCACTGCGACCCCATCTGATCTGGGGACCGCGAGACAATCACCTGATTCCGCGTCTCGTGCAGCGGGCGCTGAGTGGCAAGTTGCGCCGCGTTGGAGACGGTTCGAATCTGGTCTCCATGTCGTACGTCGAAAATGCGGCAACTGCTCATCTGCAGGCAGAAGAAGAACTGCGAGGGCAAGGTCGCTGCGGAGGCAAAGCCTACTTCATCAATGAACCAGAACCTGTCCGACTTTGGGACTGGATTAATGAGATCCTGGCATTGGGAGGATTGCCGCCTATTACTCGATCGATCTCCGCTCGCGCGGCGTATGTCGTCGGAGGAGCGTGCGAGGCTGTTTACTCTGTGCTGCGGCGTCAGGACGAACCGCCGATGACCCGATTTCTGGCGTCCCAGCTGAGTCAGTCTCACACTTATACAGTCGCTGCAGCGCAGCGTGATTTCGGATACGCCCCGGCAGTCAGCTATCAGGAAGGGATGGAGCGCCTGCGTTCTCTTGTGGAACAGTGTGTGATCGCCCACCAGAGGTCAGCGACCCCGACTCACCATTGACTTGGTTCATCGTTCCGCCAGACGTATCATCACTGGTCTGCCATATTTCCTCGCACCTGCCAGAACTTCAGCGGAAGACTGTCCATGAACTTCAAAACTCTCCTGTCGTCGGCCTGCCTCGCTGGAGTGGCTGCATTCGCCCCTCTCCAGTCCGACGCGGCGCCTCCTGCCACGCATACTGATGAATCCAAGGTTCCTCAGTACGAGTTACCCAACCCGCTGGTCTGCAAAGACGGCACCCCCGTCAAGACCGCGGATCAGTGGTTCAAGGTACGCCGGCCAGAGATCCTCAATGACTTCATTCAGGAAGTCTACGGCACGTCTCCACCGACTCCGCAGTCAGTGAAGTGGGAAGTGATTTCGCAGAAAGACGACGCACTGGGCGGCAAAGCGATCCGCAAAGAGATCGCCGTTACTCTGGTTGAGAAGCCAGAACCAGTCGTCATGACCATCATGCTCCATCTCCCCAAATCGGTTAAGAAGGCTCCGCTGTTCTGGAGTCTGAATTTCGCCGGGAATCAGGCCGAAACAACTGAGCCTGACGTCCAGATCAATCCCAACTGGATCCGTAACGGTCGGGACGGCGTTGCGAACAATCGCTCGAATGAGCAGTCTCGGGGAACGCAGGCGCGACGATGGCCATTAGAGTTGCTGATCGATCGCGGGTACGCGGCGGCGACGGCTTACTACGGTGACATTGATCCCGATTTCGATGACAACTTCAAGAACGGGATTCATGCCGGACTGGAAGATCCAAACCAGAAGACTCGGGCTCCGAATGCGGGTGGAAGCATCGCCGCCTGGGCGTGGGGACTGAGCCGCGGACTCGACGTGCTGTTGCAGGAACCACGGATTCGTGGTGATCAGGTCGCCGTGATCGGGCACTCCCGACTGGGCAAAACCTCGCTGTGGGCCGGAGCAACGGATCCACGATTCGCTCTCGTCATCTCAAACAATTCAGGATGCGGAGGAGCGGCGCTGAGTCGGCGTCAGTACGGCGAGACGGTCGCGCGGATCAACCACACGTTCCCGCACTGGTTCTGCGACAACTTCAACAAGTACAACGACAAGGAATCAGAGCTGCCGGTTGACCAGCATGAGCTCATCGCTTTAATCGCTCCACGCCCGGTCTATGTTGCAAGTGCGACGCTCGATCAGTGGGCCGATCCGAAGGGAGAATTCCTGTCAGCCGCGCACGCTGATCCGGTCTATCGTCTGCTCGGAACCGACGGCTTCGGTGGGAAAGCGGCCCCTGAGAACATGCCGGAAGCCGACCATCCCCTGAAAACAGGCACGATTGGTTATCATCTGCGGACTGGAAAGCACGATCTCATTCAGTACGACTGGGAACAGTACCTCGATTTCGCTGACAAGCACTTCGGGAAGAAAGCTGCCCAGAAGTAAGCGACTCCGTTCAAACACGAGAGGACTGTCAGCAACGGGCTGACAGTCCTCTTTCTTTTTTGATGTCGCTCAACCGTGGCAACAGAAGCTCAGGCAGGTTATCGCCTGATTTCCAGCTTGCTTTGCTGGATGCGCTGCTGGTTTTCGGAATAGCCGGTGGTGACGTTCCCACGTTCCTTGCCGTTGACCGTGACCTGCAACATGTCATTTACTTCGACGTGATCGCCCTTTTGCACAGGTCCCGCATCCTGACCATTGATCTTCAGTCGTCCCTGATCGACGAGCACCGTCAGTTCCGGTGAGTCATAGAGAAAGCTACCACTCTTCCCTTTTTCGATTCGACTGAATCGTTGGTCCTGCGCGATCGTGTAACGGATTCCGTCGTGGCTCATCCGTGCAGGCCCGACGACCGACTGGCAGGAGGCCGTGATCATCAAGACCGTCACTGCCAGTGCGCCGACGAGGGGCCCGGCCTGTGGACGGAGTCGCAGGGAGTGCGGTCGCTTCATGATCGTGTCCTTGATGTCTTTCATTGCAGCTTCAGCGTCACGATACCGAGGATTGCGAGCAGGGCGGAGCAAACCCAGAAACGAGTGACGATCTTGATTTCGTGGACTCCCCGAAACACGAAGTGGTTATGCAATGGACTGCACGCCAAAATGCGGCGGCCTGTCAGCCGACGGCTCGCCACCTGAGCAATCACGCTCACCGTCTCGATCACGAAGACTCCGCCGACGATGATCAGCAGCACTTCCTGACGGGTCACCAGTGCGGCCAGCGCCAGCAGGGCTCCGATGGGAAGCGAACCGGCATCGCCCATGAACACTTGGGCCGGATGACAGTTGAACCACAGGAATCCGAGCAACGCACCGACCAGCGCCCCGATCACGATGCAAAGCTCACCAGCACCAGGGATGAACGGAATCGCCAGATATTTCGCCAGACCATGATGCCCTGCAAGGTACGTGACTGCAGCAAGAGCAGAGCCAGCGAAGATCGCACAGCCGGTCGCCAGACCATCCAGACCATCGGTCAGGTTGACACCGTTTGAGGTTGATACCAGCACGACGGCCGCCCAGGGAACCATCCACAGTCCGAGAGTGATGGTCAGTGAGCCAATCGGAAAATGCAAATCGCGGGCCTCGGGGATCGACAGCTGAATCTGATAGAGCCAGACCGCAGCGATTCCGGCGAGCACCCATTGAATGAGAAATTTCTGACGAACAGTCAAACCCCGTTTGTGAGTCCGGATCTTGATCCAGTCATCAATGGCTCCCAGCAGCATGAAGCCGATGGCGACAAACAAACCGAGATGCACATAAGCGTTGCTCAAGTCGGCCCAAAGGAGCGTCGAAAGAACAACAGCCGCCACGATGAACAGCCCCCCCATTGTGGGGGTCCCTGACTTCCCGGCGTGCAACTGATTCAGTGTTTCGGAGGCACTGTCGATTCGTTCACAGAAACGATTCTTCAACCAGCGAATGGCGAGCGGTCCCAGCAGGAGCGCGACGAGAAAGGAGGTCATTGCCGCGAGAGCGACGCGAGCCGTCACGTTCACACGGGAATCACCTGCAGTATGTTGTTCCATCTGCTCTGCGATTGGCGTCAGAAATTGCAGAAGCCAGGGGAACATGGAAAGGTGCAGGCGTTAAAGTTGGGGGGAAGTGATGTGAGATGAGCGAGATTGAAGGACTGAACTGAAGGGATGCGAAACTCAGGCGACGCGACGCTGGTCGGCTTCGGGAGTCTTCTGCTTCTGAGCAAGTTTCTGCAGGCCGGCCACAATGGCCTCCATTTTCATTCCACGTGAGCCTTTGACGAGAACGACGTCCCCGGGGGAGAGCCAGCATTCCAGCAGCATCAGCGCGAGGTCATGATCTTTGCAGGTCCCGAGACAGCCGGGGTCCATTCCATTTCGTCGGGCACTTCCGGTCACAGTGTTCGCCTGAGCCCCGACCGCGATGAGATGCCTGACCGTAGATCGGGCGACTTCCTCACCGAACATCCGATGGAAATCGTCTGTCCAGTCTCCCAGAGAGAGCATGTCTCCGGTCACCAGAATCCGTTTGCCGGGTGTCTGCCAGTCTTTCAGAATCTGACAGGCCGCAGACATGGACAACGGGTTGGCGTTATATGTGTCGTCAATGACCGTCCAGTCGCCGATCTGCATCGAGTGTGACCGGCCTTCGATCGATTGAAAGCTTCGAAGTCCGTAGGCAATTTCCGCATCCGTCATCTCAAGCTGACGACCGATCGCCATGGCAATCAAAGCCGAGTGGAGATGGTGACGCCCAGTGACGTTGAGTTCGAAATCAGACTCGCCGACCCGAAACTTCAGATAGTTGTTCTCGAGCGTGACCTGTTCCGCACGGATCGTGTTATGGTCCCGTTCGCCGACGAGAATCACAGGACAAGCCGCCCGGGCTGCCATCTGGCGGACCTGACGATCATCTCCGTTGAGCACGACGAAACCGCTCTCCGGAATAGCGTCAATCAGTTCGCCTTTGGTGCGAACGATGGCCTCCAGATTTTCAAATCCATCGAGATGTGCTGGACCGATCGCGGTGATGACACCGACTTCCGGTTCGGCGACGGCGGCGAGTTCTTCGATCTCGCCGGCTTTCGATGCGCCGAGTTCGATCACCGCAAATTCATGGTGAGGCTCGAGCATCAGCAGGCTGAGCGGAACGCCCACCTGATTGTTGAAGTTTTGCGGCGTCTCCATTCCCTGATAGCGAGTGGAGAGGACCGAAGTAATCATCCGGCGTGTCGTTGTTTTTCCGACGCTGCCGGTCACGCTGATGACCAGTGCTTCGAACTGCCCCCGATACCAGTTCGCCAGTTGCCAGAGTGCACTAAGCGTATTGTCGACTTCAATCCGTGGGCCGGGAACACGCGATGACTTCGCAGCATCAACAACGCAAGCGATCGCTCCGCTTGCCAGTGCCTGCTTTGCAAACTTGTGTCCGTCGAAACGAGTCCCTTCGAGTGCCCAGAACAGGTCGCCGGGCTGAATCTTCCGGGAGTCGGTTTCAATGCGCAGGACAGATTGTTCAAGATCCACGATATCCACGGGGTTGCCCCCCGTTGCGGAAATCAGGTCTCGAAACGCGATGCTCACCATGAAAAGACCGCCTGCAGAGAATCGAGAATCGCCGGGTTATTCGTTCAAGATGAATGAGAGTTAAGAGGAATGAGGCACGTACCTCGTCCAGCGTTGCTCCCACGTCAGTGCATTGATCGAGGCGAATTGATTGCGAGAAATCGAAGGAAGGAAGAACGGGGAACTTTGACTGCCGGTTTTCGATTCCTGTTCTGGGATCAGCACAGCATCGGAGTGGTCACAGCAGTCAGGCAGCTCGGTACATGGGGAATTGAGGCTGGCGGGATCGCAGAATGGCCTCGCGGCAAACGGCGACATCATCAAACTGTTGGATCTGGTCACCCAGGATCTGGGTTTTCTCGTGTCCTTTACCGGCAATGATGACGGCGTCCCCTGCCCGGGCCGTCGCAATCGCCGCATGAATCGCTTCGCGCCGATTCGCGAGAATGCTGGGCATCCCACGGTTCAGGGGCATTCCTGAGCGAATCTCGTCGATGATCAAATACGGGTCTTCCGTTCGTGGATTGTCGCTCGTCAGAATCACTTCATCAGCCAGCGAGGCGGCACGACCCATTAATGGTCGCTTGCTTCGATCCCGATCACCACCGGCTCCGAAGCAGACAATGACGCGTCCGCTTGTCCAGCCGCGAACGGTCTGAATCACGCGACGCAATGCGTCGTCGGTATGGGCATAATCGACGTAAACCTGAAAGGCTTGTCCACAGTTGACCGGCTGAAGACGGCCTGGGACGTCTGGACAGCGTTCGAATCCGGAAGCGATTTCTTCCAGTGTCAAACCGAAATACTGAGCCGTAGCGGCTGCTGCCAGACAGTTACTGATATTGTGTCGACCGATCAGAGGAGTCACACACTCAACGCTCTGACCCTGATAGTTCAATTGGAACCGCGAGCCGGTCGCGGACATGTCGATATTGCTGGCCGTCAGGTCGGCAGCGCGATCCAGGCCGAAGGTCGTCACCTGAACCGTTGAATCCAGCCGTTCGAGAACATTGACCGTGTTCGCGTCGTCCGCATTCAGAACCAGAATGCCATCTCGTTTCAGCATCCCTGCAATGCGGGCCTTGGATCGGATGTAATCATGGAAGTTGCTGTGATAATCGAAGTGGTCCTGCGTGATGTTGGTGATTACGGCCACATCAAGCAGAACTCCGGTCGCCCGGCCCTGTTTCAGAGCATGACTTGAGAGTTCAAGGACAGCGTGAGAGCAGTGTCGCTCTCGCATGGCTGCCAGACTTCGGGCGAGCGTGAGAGAATCGGGCGTCGTCAGTGTGGCGGGCCGGGATTCAATGCCGTCGTGATATTCGATGGTCCCGACCAGTCCGGTCGGATTTGTGGTGGATGTCAGAAGAGAGCGGACGATCCAGGTCGTGGTCGTCTTGCCGTTAGTCCCGGTTACCCCCGCTACTCCCAGATACTGGGAGGGGAAGGCATATAGACCTTGGCAGAGACGACCATAGACCTGTCGTGCATCAGGAACGATGCATTGTGGAAGTGAAACATGGGCGAGTGGGCGATCTGTGAGGATGGCCGCGGCCCCGCGTTGAAGGGCATGTTCCACGAAATCGCGACCGTGCGAGCGAGTGCCCGGTAAGGCCGCAAATAAACATCCCGGGGTGCAATCCTGGCTTTTCTCAGTCACCGAAGAGACGGTGATGTCTAAGCAGCCAACGAAGCTGGCCGATGGAACAAGTCCACGAAGACTGATTGTGCCGGGTTGTCGGGGATTGTGAGGCATAATTGAAAAGGGGCATCCTGCCCCGCCGTCCGCGTTGACAGACGGATGTCGTCCGTGACAATCCTTGGCGAACAATTCGCAATAACAGCTGACTTAGAAATAACTTACGGAAGTCATTTCACCGTTCTGGCCGTGCCTTCAAGGTGGGCGGGATTCTTCCCGTTTCGCGATTTTCGGTCAAGCAGGCTTCTCTTCGAAACCGAATCACGGACATGCGTTTTGTAACAGTTACCAAAACAGGGATCCGCCAGGCATTTTGACTGATGTCAAACTGCGTCATTACCGAACGCCGATTCGCGCCGAAGTGCTACGGAGGGTGTGATCTCCGAAGACAGACAGGCAACCGGCCGAAAAAGAAAACATCGGCCGCGACTCGATACGCGTTAATCAGGTTCCGAAGACGCGGACCAGTTCCTCGGTCGTGGTGAGCCCCGCTTCGACCGCCATTCGTACCCGTTCTTTCAGTGGAATCATCCCCGCCGAGACGGCGAGTTCTTCAATGCGCGTGGCGTCCTCGCGATTTAGAATCGACCTTCCCAACTCCGCCAGATCAGGCCGCAGGAACTCGCAGAGCAGAAGACGTCCTGAATAGCCGGTTCCGCGGCAGTCCGGGCAGCCGGGGCTTGCGGCCGACTCTGCAGTCTGACCGGGTATTCCCTGTCCGCCACAGTGAGACTGACAACGTCGCCGGACCAGTCGCTGAGAGAGGACCCCCGAAAGTCCGCTCCGGAGGAGATACGGTTCAATCTCCATTTCAGAGAGCCGGCTGATTGCTTCGGCCGCGCTGCCGGAGTGAAACGTTGAAAGCACAAGTTGCCCAGTCAGTGCCGCCTGAAACACGATGGCGGCTGTCTCACGGTCTCGGATTTCACCGACCAGAATCACCTCAGGATCCTGCCGCATCAGTGAGGCCAACCCGCGCTGATAGTTCATTTCTCCATCGGGCCTGACCTGTGTCTGTGCTACTCCCGGGATGAGTGCCTCGACCGGATCCTCGAGAGAACAGAGGCTTTTCCGGGGACCGCTGCCACTCACAAACGACCGCATTGCGGCATAGAGCGTCGTCGTCTTCCCGGAACCGGCCGGCCCGGTGACGAGAATCAATCCGGTTGGCTGCGACAACAGGGACTTCAACTGACCGAAAACGTCCTCAGGCAGGCCGATGTCCGAAAGCTGCTGAAATGCACCTGATCCGACAAAGAATCGGACAACAGCTTTCTCCCCATGGACTGTCGGAAAGGTACTGACGCGCATTTCGGCATCCGCGGTGCCGGTCCGAATTCGTCCTTCCTGCGGAATGTCTGATCGATAGGTCAACAGGTGCGACAACACTTTGAGCCGGGAAACGATCTGCAAGGAAGAGGGCGGAATGATGCCAGCAGGCTGCAGAACGCCGTCGATCCGATAGAGGACTTCCAGCCCGCCATTGTCACGCAGAGGGAGGAGATGGAGATCACTTGCCCGGGCAGTGTGCGCGATTTTTAGCAGAGAATCGACGACATTCACGGCAAAGCTCTCGTCCGCCGGAGCGGTAGCACGGAGAGCCGAGTCGAGTGCTGCCGTGAGGAAGTTCCCGTCAAACTGTTCCCGTCGCAAGGATTCTGTGCCAGATTTCATAGACGGCTTTTGTCGAGAGGACGAGGGATTCACTTGATCAAACGATCGAACCTGACAGCTGCGCCACCATTTGTATCAAACTGCGACATCCATACGCTCAGCAGCAAAGACCTGCTGGGGAATTCTGCCTGAAGGGATCAATCGCAATCCATAATCGGCAGAGTTCGCCGTGACAGTGGAATCACGCACGTTTTGCATGAATCGACATACGGGAGATGATGGCCTCCTGCTAAATTCGATGGGACTCGATTCTTCAGGTGCGTCATCCTTCATCTCGGTTGCAATTGCATAGACCTGCCTGAGAGATCATTGACGACCGCAGACCCGTCGGGCAAATCCACGACGACATTGATTTCGTAGGTGGATTGCTGTCAAGAACTTCATGATTCTCTGGCTCAGCAGGAACGTCGCAACGTGAATTTCTCTAAAGCGATCATCTGGTCTGCATCAGTCATGCTGACCTGTCCAATCGCGGCCAAAGCCGATGGTCTCGTCGTTCCTGCGACAGTCCAGACGAGCAGTCCCGCAACTTCTAAAGCGATTGGACCGGGTATTCACGCCCCGGCGACGAGCCCAACTGTGATTCCGGTGACCGCAGCTGTCGCCGCTCCTGAGAAGCTGACCGTTGCCCCCGCCAAACCGACCTTTGTCCCCCTGATTAAAGGCAGCGGTCTCGATGGCTGGGTCGTGCATGAAGGCAAAGCCTCTGCGTGGAAACGCGACGGAGACATTATTTCCTGCACTTCGTCCGTCGGCGGCTGGTTACGAACAGAAGCTGCCTATTCCGATTTCGAAGTGAAGCTGGAGTATCGACTTCAGTCCGGCGGCAATACGGGGGTGGGATTGCGTTGTCCCACCGAAGGGAATCCGACCTTCACAGGGATCGAAATTCAACTGCTGGATGATTCGGCAGCGAAATACAGCGGACTGCGTCCTGATCAGTATACAGGGAGTATCTATTACCAGGTCGCCGCCACTCAGCGCGCGACTCTCAAACCCGTCGGCGAGTGGAATCTGTGCGAGATTCTCTGCGCTGGCGAAACAATCTGCGTGAAGATTAACGGCGAAGTCGTCAATGAAATTACTCTGAATGCTCAGAATTCTTCGGATGACGGCAGTGAACTTCCCAAAGCTCGATATCAGTTATCCCAGCGTCCTCCGATCGGTCACATCGCGCTACAGAGTCATTCCAGTCGGGTCGACTTCCGTCAGATCGAAGTGAAAGATCTCACTGTTAAAACTCCAACTGGCCTGAAATATCTCGACCTGACAAATGGGAGTGGTGAACCCGCCCAGCAGGCTCGGGCAGTCACTGTTCACTATGTCGGTCAGCTGTCAGACGGAAAGCGATTTGCCGATACACGGGAACTCGGGACTCCAGTCACCGTCAATCTCTCAGACGTGATTCCAGGCTGGCAGGAGGGGATTCGTGGAATGCGAGTCGGCGGGCGTCGCCGCCTGATCGTCCCCCCCTCACTGGCATACGGAGTTCCCGGGGTCGGTGATGTGATTCCACCTGACTCTACCCTCGTCTTCGAAGTCGATCTCATGGGGGTTGAAAACTGACGCGCGCTGGAGCTTACGCAAAGTCCCGATGACCAATTGACCACCAGAAATGCGACCTTCCGTTATGCCGGCGGGTCGCTTTTTGCCTTTTAACCATATGATTGAACGAGCAATTAAGGTGACGTAAAAAAGTTTCGGCTCCTCTCATTAAATCTGCATCTCAAAACCTGACTACGGTTTTGTCATCCAAGCGAGTCGTGTGGAGAAAGCTGCCTCCCGTGGGAGGATTCATTGTTGAACCGAACGTAACTTACGAACGCATAAAAGCTGCTTGACTAAACTTCTTATTCGGTCTAGCTTTGATGGGACACCCAGATTCCTATCTCATCTGAACGCTAGTCGGGCACCTATGGGAACTTATTCCCTCTTTCGCATCTGCTTCCTGTGCGCATGCACCTTAATCATCCCTCTGTCGGGATGCGGTGGAGACGCAAATCGATCAGGAGTTCAAGGAACCGTCACACTCGACGGGGCTCCCCTGCCGGAGGGGACAATCCAGTTTGTGCCCGCCCCCGGTGTCAGTGGGCCCCCGGTTCAAATGCAGATCCAGAACGGGAAATTTGCCTCTGAAGCGGTTACTAAGCCGGCCATCGGAACGAATCTCGTTCAGATCACGGCGATGAAGAAGTCAGGAAAGAAAGTCAAATCGATCATGGGAGAGGAGTCTGACGAAGTCATCCAGTATCTCCCTGCGAAATACAACGAATTCACTGAACTGCGTGCGGAAATCAAGTCGGGCTCGAATCAACTCGATTTCCCGCTGCAGTCCGCTGGCAAGTGATGAGTTGATGCATTTTCTTTGTTTCTACTGCTTTGAGTAAGGTCGATCGTCATGGCGATTTCTCAGTGCGCCTCTCCGAAACGTGTCATCAAGCAGCGCGGTTTCACTTTGATCGAATTGCTTGTCGTCATTGCCATTATCGCTGTGCTGATTGCACTGCTGCTGCCTGCCGTCCAACAGGCCCGGGAAGCGGCCCGTCGTTCGCAGTGTAAGAACAACCTGAAACAGATCGGGTTGGCGATGCACAACTACGTCGATGTCTATGGGACATTCCCAATCGGTTCGCTTTACGGGCTTTCACCCGCCTATGCCCCTTATAGCAGCAACCAGACGATCTGGAGTGCACGACTTCTGCCTTACATGGATCAGACCGCAATCTTTAACAAGATTGACTTCGACAAGCATCCCGCTCGCAGCAGCGCTGCGAATCTCGAAATCGCGAAAACCGAGTTACCGGCATTTCGATGTCCCACTGACGGGAACGGGCGTGGAAGCCTCGGTGCCGGATTTGATCAGACAGGCCCGTCGAATTATGTAGTCTGCGTCGGTGGAGGGAGTGGGACCGATGACGACGGCCGTGGCGGTGGAGGAAGCGGAACGGCCCCTCCATTCTCAGTCCCCGGTGGAAACTCAACCTGGTATGCGTGCCCGCAGAATAATGGCATGCAGCGCGGCATTTTCTCGGCGAACAGTTCCACCAAAATGTCCATGATCACGGATGGAAGCTCGAATACCGCAGCCGCATCTGAGTGTCTGGTCGGGATTCCCCGTTACAACCAGACCAGCCCCGCCGGTGATACGAACTGCAACCCGTCAGGACTGGGATCAGGAACCACGCGTCGAACGAACAGTGGAATGTCATGGTTGTTCGGGGAGCAGATTCCCGGATGGTACTACTCCGCCATGTATACCCCGAACTTCCGACGTGCTCCGACGACTGCACGAACAATGCGATCGGCGGTGCCTATGTCGCACGCAGTCAGCATACTGGCGGGGTGCAGGTGGTCATGGCTGACGGTGCGGTCCGGTTCGTCTCAGACAACATCAACCGCGATACCTGGCGTGATGTCGGCAATCGTGCCGACGGTCGGGTTGTGGGCGAGTTCTGATCACGGCAGCCAATCGGCTGACGTCCTCACGAATCACAGCTGTTTCGACATCCGCTCTGCCAGTCTGAGCAGGGCGTGGCTGACGTCGTTGGGTTCGAGTTGCACGTTCAGAATGCTGAAGGCGTCGGTGTGACCAATAGCAGCCTGCATGGACTGCACGAATTCGCCATAGGTCTTCACCTCAAATCCCCAGCCGCCGCCGAGCAGATCCGGGAGGCGGTGATAGTTCCAGTTGAGGATGTCATTAAACGGACCTTCCTGAAGGAACCGCTCGGTCGTATATCCCTTGTTGTTCAGGACAATCACAATCGGATTAAACCCATTTCTGACAACACTCGAGAGCTCAAGACAGGTCATCTGGAAAGCACCGTCTCCCACAAGGACAATGGGACGCAGGTTCCGATTCGCAACCTGCACCCCCAGTGCTGCAGGGACAGCGAAACCCATTGAGGCGTAATAGGCCGGGCTCAGAAACTCGGTGTGCTGATGAATCGTGAGGTCGGACGCCCCGAACAATGAGTCTCCGACATCGGCGATGACCACCAGATTCTCATTGAGGATCTGGTCGATGTAATCGAACAGAGCAGCTGTCGTGATTTTGTCCTTTGGACGATGCTTCCCGGCGGAGCGGGGCGTGTGCTGAGGATAGACCGGTTTCGACTTACGGAGCTTCTCGGCACCTAGTCCGGTGACGAAGTCTTTCAACAGAACATCATGAAAGTGATGATGCCCGATGCGGAGTTGCTCGCTGGTGATGAGCATGCAGCGACCGGGGTCCAGCTTGGCGGTAAAGATCCCTAAATTGATGTCCGTCATAAAGGTGCCCAGCATGACAACGCAGTCACTTTCTTCAACGAACTGCGTCACCTGAGGGCGGCCCATTGCCCCTTCATAGACTCCGACATACAGAGGATGACGCTCGCTGATGACTGACTTCCCCAGCAGTGTCGCGCAGATGGGAATCTGATTCTTTTCAGCGAGTTTGAGAACCTCCGCCTGCAGTCCGAAGCGGTGGATCTCGACGCCGGCGAGAATCACAGGGGACTTGGCAGCCGCGATTCTTTCTCGGGCGGAAAGCAGCGCGGCTTCCAGTGCATCGCTGTTACTTTGAAAAGAGAGCCGATGAGCCTCATGCGGCCCGAGTGCGGCGGCTTTGACACGGTCTCGCGGGATTTCCAGATACACAGGGCGTTTAAAACGCAGAGCCGCTTCGAGGCAGCGATCAATCTCCCGGAATGCCGTCAGCGGATCATCGAGACTGGCGCTCGCGACCGTGATCTTTTCGAAGATCTCTCGCTGCGTCTGAAAATCACGCACCTTGTGATGCAGCAGCGGATCATTCCGCCGCTCATGAATTCCAGGGGCTCCGCTGATGACAACGACAGGTGACTTTTCCGCGAAGGCCCCGGCAATGGAGTTACAGAGGCTCAACCCACCGACGCAGTACGTCACGCAGACGGCGCCCAAGCCGTTAACTCTTGCATAAGCATCGGCCGCGTAGCCGGCATTGTCCTCTCGGGTGCAACCGATCACTCGAATCGGACTTTCTTCCAGCATCCCATAGAACTGTAGAACGAAGTCACCGGGGATCCCGAAAACATCCTTCAGGCCAGATTCGTAGAGCCGGTCGATGAGATATTGACCGATCGTCAGTGGCGTGGCGATCACATGCCCATTGGATAACGGAAGTCTCGTCACCGCCGGGGTGCTGGACTTTTTGGAAGACCTTGAAGCAGATGGTTCACGGCGCATGTGAAGTCCCTTCCCAAACTGTCAGGCTGAAACGGGTCTCAGCTCACTGAACGGTTACCAGTGCCGGGCGAATCTCATTATAACGGTGTCCAGCAGATCGTGGGGAGACGAGTCCGACGATCAGAACCGTTTGCGACTGGGAATGGACGATACTACCAGCTTTCAGGCCGTCCCGATGACCCGCGTCGCTTGTACTTGAGGATGTGATGGAAATCAGGAAATTCGCGGAGCAGATCCTGTTGTCTCCGCAGTTGGATCTCAAACTGGAACCCTGGAAGGGGGACTGGACCGATCACGAACCCGGAGAAGCCCTGCGTCCGATCGAACCCGCCCGGCCGGACGACCTGAAGTTCGCTGCACGCAGAACCGCACCGAAACTCCCCTCCCCGAAGGCACTGGAGCAGCCGGAGAAACGGGCCATCGCCCATCACATTCTCGCGAATCATGAATTGCAGGCACTTGAGGTCATGGCCTGGACGCTTCTCGCCTTCCCGGAAGCACCCACTGAATTCCGAACCGGCATGGTCTGGGTGATGATGGACGAGCAGCGTCACACCCGAATGCACATCGAGAGAGCAGCCAAACTCGGACTCACATTCGGCGAGCTGCCGGTGAACTGCTACATCTGGAAGAAGGCGATGTCGTTCTCCAATGTGCTCGACTACCTTGCCGGACTCCCTCTCGTTTTCGAAGGGGCGAATCTCGATCATTCGCTCGAACTGGCAGAAGCGTTCTCACAGGCAGGTGACGAACGAAGTGCCGCGCTGATGCGAGTCATCCATCGCGACGAAATAGAACACGTTCGCTTCGGACTGGAATGGTTGCGAAAGCTGAAGCCAGAACATCAGACCGACTGGGAGGCTTTTGAATCGCATCTCCACTGGCCACTCCGCGCCGCCAAAGCCCGGGGCGAGGTCTTTCAGCGTGAAGCGCGTCGAGAGGCGGGAATGTCAGATGAGTTCATTCATCGCCTGGAAACTGCTGAGAAAGACCCGCCCGGCGTCTGACGTTCATGCAACGACAGTGGCCTACTTCTTCAGGAGATGCTGGTCGAACCAGTTCAAGAGGGCTTCCTGCATCTGAACCTGTTCGATGCCTTTAAAGGCATGTCCGGCTCCGCTGATAATCAGCAGTTCATGGGGCGCGCCTTCTTTTTCGAAAGCCTTTGCCATGCGTTCGCCGTGTGAGAGGGGGACAAGATCGTCCTTCTCGCCATAGATCAGCAGTGCGGCGGCGTCATCCTTCGAAGCGTGTTCAAGTGGCGAGACTGAGACTTCCTGCTCTTGGGGGAAATCCAGAGCGACGAATCGCTGCTTGAGTGGGAACAGATCTGCGAGCTTGGTCGGAGCCACGACTGCCACAATGGCAGCAACGCGATTGCTGACTCGGTCGACCGGATCTTTCGCATTCGGATTCCCTTCATCTGACGTTGTCCCCAGCATCAACGTCAGGTGTCCGCCTGCACTGAATCCGTAAACTCCGAGACGGTCTGCATCGATGCCATAGTCCGACTGATGTGCCCGGATGAAACGCACGGCCCGCCGGACATCCGACACCGCATCAGGCACTTTAAAATAAGGGCTGCTTCCATGCCGGACGAGAAACAGGGTGTAGCCCTTGTCGACCAGAGCCTCATGGACGTTCGGAGTTTTCGTGTTCTTTCGGATGATGCTCTCCGGTGGGATCCAAGTGGAGACCCAGCCGCCACTCACGATAAACAGCACCCCTGCCCCGTTCTGTTTCTCTGGCCGAATAACATCATAGGTCAACGCCATTCCCGCTTTGTGCCCGTAGACGACATCGGGAATGATGGTGAATTCACCCGCCCGCAGGGGGACGTTTAACAGCAACAGCAATCCGGCCGAAAGCGCAATGGTGGGGAAGCCTCGCATCATCTCTCCGTTTCAGATCAGTAACAGGTCTCAACCAACGTCAGTCCGTCTCCCTGTCAGGATTTCATCCCAAACCCGGACGCTCGACTTATTTCACATTTGTTCGAAATGGTTCGAATCGAGCCGCCCTGATTGAGCCTCCGATCAGAACCGGGCCTTCCGCTGTGAGAGATACTCAACCAGAGCTTTGTCGAACCGCATGCTGGTATCCAGCTCGACGAAATCAACTCCCATCTTTCGACAGGCAGTTTTGTATTCTTCTCTCAGCTGAGTAATGGCTTCGATGTAATCCGCCCGGATTCCCGCCGCATCAACGGTCAGCATTTCCCCTGTTTCAGGATCGCTCAGTTCGCAGATTCCCTGAAAAGGAAACGCGACTTCTGCTTCGTCGAGAATATGGAACACGATCACATCGTGCCCGGCAAAGCGAATCATCCGCAGAGCGTCAATGATCGGCTGCGAGTCACTGAGCAAATCTGAAAACAGCATGATCAGGCTTTTGTGCCGGACCATTGGAATGAACTGGCGCAGTGCATTTGCAACGCCGGTCGTTCCCTGAGGCCGAGCCTTCGAGAGCAGTGCCAGAATGTTCGCGAGTTGCGAGCGTTTGCTGCGGGCGGGAAGACTGGCCCGCAACTTGTCGTCGAAGGTTGCGAGTCCAACGGGATCCTGCTGATGTACCATCATGTAGGCCAATGCCGCGGCCAGACAGATGGAATAGTCAAACTTGGTCAGGTCCTGCCGATAGGTGTACCCCATGCTTTCGGAGAGATCCATCAGCAGGTAGCCGGTGATGTTCGTCTCGGCCTGATACTTCTTGACGTAATAGCGGTCGGTCTTGGCATAGACGAGC
This sequence comes from Planctomycetota bacterium, assembly GCA_023417655.1. Taxonomy (GTDB): domain Bacteria; phylum Planctomycetota; class Planctomycetia; order Planctomycetales; family Planctomycetaceae; genus Planctomicrobium. Next base: position 45,717 of record JAEZFD010000038.1, read on the forward strand.
CAGTCGAGGTCTCTGGGATCGTCCCCCTGCGAATAGCGTCGATGCTCGCTGAACTCGACGCTGAATCCTTGGAACGGACTCGCATGCAGGCCGCTGAGAAAGCCTTCGACAATGAAGCGGGCCCGCAGGTCGAGTCGCGCGACATTCCGGATCACTTCCGGTTTCAGATAACTCTCGACATTTGCCATCGTGGACAGACCACTTTTGTATGAGGGTTTCTGAAGGCAGGCAGAAGGAGAAACGTTACTGACTTCAGCCACTCTAAGTCATTCCGGGCGAAAAAGTACACTCCAGCACCTTTGGAGCAATCGCGCCTGAGGTACTGAAATTCATCATGAGCGGCGATTGGCTCCTGTTAGCCAGGGCCAGAGCCACATCAGGGTGAAAAAGAGACCGGCGAAGGGAATTAGGATCTGCGGTCGCTGAATTACCTTCCCCAGCAGCACCATTCCGACGGCGATGGCAACGATCCACAAGGGAGAGAAGTTGGCCCAGGCAGCGGCACGGCCCTTTGTCGGCATTCCCAGCCAGAAGGCGCCGAGCAGGAGGCTCGCCCGAATCAGACTGCCACACCAGAGATTCCCCCAACTGTCAAACAAACCAATCGCCAGTCCCGAAAAGAGAAACGTCGCGGCGAGGCATCCGACGAGCAATCGATTCCATTTTGGCTGCATGTATTTTGATACCAGAGCTGTGAACAGGCACTGCAAATGAATGCGGAGTTACGACAAGTTCCAAAAAATCTCGGGACCCATCGGATTCGCAGGCCGATATTAACTAACGGGGGGAATGCTGTCCGCTGATCTCATCAGCGCGCCGCCAGCAAGCGGCCATTCCTGAATTGCGAGAGTCCTGAATTCCGTTCCGAACGGTCCGTTTTCCATGGCGAATGGGAAAATGGGGAGAACTTCTCCGGACCGAACGGCGCAGATTGGCGAATCTGTGTGAATTCAATGACTTTTGCAAAAGTCTGCAGGGCTATGCGAAATGGCGTTGACCGGAATCCCGGTGAGCGACAGTTCGTTACAGACAGGATGAACGTGATCGGCTCTAGGGCCGCGGCGCGCGGATTCTCTCTGTTCAGTCTTGCCAGCGTTCCTCTCATCACCGGGACCTCTGCAACCTGAGTTGCCGGGTCGAGATGGAGTTCAAGTTCCCAAGCTGACCGACTGACAATGCCCTTCAGCCGATTCCTTTTCCTGCTTTTGCTGCTGTCGACGGGCTGTGCCCGTACCGCCGTGGTGAAATTCTGGAAACCGGCTGGGACAGATGTCTCGGATCTCGACCGAATCGCCGTAATGGAGTTTAACGGTAACTCCGGGGATTCCGTGGCCAGCTCTCTCGCGGGCCAGCTCTGGGATAACGACTTTTTCACAGTTGTGGAACCTTCCAAGTTCCAGCCGCCGGTCCAGATGGCAAGCTTCGTCGGATCGGAAGAGTCTGCTTTTCCACCGCTGGATTTGGTCCTCACGAATGCCCGATCACAGGGAATCGATGGAGTGGTGATCGGTGAAGTACTGGAATACCATTGCGAGGATCGACAGATCCGCCGGACGCCATTCCGCCCGGGACTCGAACCGACAACCGTGGAGAATTCGGAAGGAAAGCGACTGGATCCCCGTGATGCGGTGATTCGTGAAGGACGTGTCACGGTCTCGTTTCGGCTGGTGGATGCCGAGTCCGGAGAGATTCGCGCCGAGCAGAAGTTCACTCACGAGTTCCAACAGCTTGTCGACAAAGGCTCGCAGATCCCGACTCAGGGGGAAGTGCTTGAGCAGCTCACGCAGCGATGTCTGCAGGACATCGTCGACTGTCTGACCCCGCATGAGGCCACCACGAAAGTCAAACTCGCTCAGAGTGACCCACTTTCCCGATCCCGACGAGAAGCCCGAGAGGGAATGCAGCTCGCGCATGCTGGGAAATGGGATCAGGCCGAAGCGAAGTGGCAGTCGGCTCTGGAAAAGGATCCGGATAACCACGCCGTGCTGTTCAATCTGGCCATGGTCGCTGACCACCGACGTGATTACGCCCGGGCTGAGGAACTGGCGATGCAGGCAATGCGTCTGCAATACAAGGATCTCTACGCTGAGGGTCTGGAGCAGATTCGCGCTCGCAAGTCAGCTGCGAACAAAGTCAACGAGCAGCGTGAATCACAGCTCACGAAATTCTTTGCCGATGGCTGGCGGTAACGCTTCCGATAACTCCTAATCGCAAGTCTTTCTCTCGGTGCTTGCTGTACCGTCTGGTGGGCTACTCTCACTGGCCCGTCTGGAGGGGCATCCTCACCTCCGCGTGTTCCTCTGATCAAAACACTGCCTCTGATCGCTCTCTGATCGCTACATCCGTCATTGACGAATGGCAATGGATGCACGACAAAAGAATGTCGTCGCCTCTTGATTGCTCGGGTCAGGGGACAGAGACATGATTCTCGCTCCTGCATCTCGTCTGCATTACGAATGACTGCTCACAAGGAGCTCAATCTTGGCCCACTTCTCCACGCATCGTCCGATCTGGCGAACTGCCCTCTGGTCGGCTGCGGCATGCCTTTTATGCGCTCCGGTCTTAGAAGCCTGCACACGTGCCGTCTATCTCGGCGGGGATTCCATGATCGTCACCGGCCGGACGATGGATTGGGTGGAACCGACCCAGACCGATCTGTGGATCTTCCCGCGAGGAATGAAACGCGACGGTGCTGCCGGCGAAAACTCAGTGCAGTGGACGAGCAAGTATGGCAGTGTGATCGCTTCGATGTATCGCGGTGCAACGGCCGACGGTATGAACGAAAAAGGACTCGTCGCCAATATGCTCTATCTGGCGGAGTCGCAGTATCCGCCTGAATCCGACAAGCGCCCCGGCATTTCGATCAGCGCCTGGGCTCAGTATGCCCTTGATCAATTCGCGACCGTCGAAGAGGCGGTGAACGAACTGAAAAAAGAGACCTTTAAGGTCGTGCAGATCACAGCCCCGAACGGTTCCGCCGGGACAGTTCACCTTTCCATTTCTGATCCGTCAGGGGATTCGGCGATCTTCGAATATGTGGAAGGGAAGCTGACCATTCATCACGGGCGACAGTATCAGGTGATGACGAACTCCCCGATCTACAGCGAGCAGCTTGCCCTGAACACCTACTGGGAGCAGATTGGCGGAACCGTCATGCTGCCGGGGACGAATCGTGCTGCGGACCGCTTTGCCCGGACTTCCTTCTATATCAATGCCTGCAAGCAAAGCAGCGATCCACATGAGTCAGTGGCGAGCGTCTTCAGTGTCATGCGGAATGCCAGTGTGCCGCTGGGGATTTCCACCGCCGGCCAACCAAACATCGCGTCGACACTCTGGCGCACAGTGAGTGATCAGAAGAACCGGGTTTATTTCTTCGAAAACACACTCAGCCCAAGCCTGATCTGGGTGAAGCTCGCCGACATCAACTTCGACGCAGGGTCTGGTGTCCGAAAGCTGGCGATGGAAGGAAAAACGGAGCTGGCAGGCAACCAGACTGGGAACTTCGTCCCCGCTGAACCGTTCAATTTCCTCTCCCCGAGCAAATAATAGATTCTGCCCCCCGGATCTATCTGAACGCAGTGACTCGAGAAAAACGACCTCAATATGAAGGTCTGGCTGATCGGTTCCTTCATCACCACTGCGCCATCTCTACAAACGAAATCAGGGCTGCTTTCTCCGTTTTGAGCGAACGGGAGAGTAGCCCTTTTTACATTCAAAACGTTTGCTCGCTGGGCCGGTGAACTCCCACTGGTCACTGATCCCGCAACTGTCGACGCGGCAGGCGGGAACTCAGGCCCTGACCGCTTCCACTCCGGACAATACGGTACGTCCGTTAGAAAGATCACCAACTGAAATCGCAATCATAATCGGTATGAATTTCGCACTTGCCCCTTGACCCGCAGGTCTAAAATAGAGGGCTATACGAACTTTGGCCCAAAATGCTGGATGGGGAGAGGTGAATCATGTTGAAGTCTGCAGCGAGTTGCCCGACAGCTCCTACGTCACGGATGGGCATCAATGTTCGCTGTCAGGGATCTGACCACCTTCAACAATTACGAGACCTGTTTGACCTGCAACGCCGGGCATTCCAGGATGACCCATGTCCTTCGTATGAAACACGTTTGGACCGCTTGAATCGCCTGCTCGCAATGACTGATGAAAACGAAGATCGTTTCATCGAGGTCATCGATGCAGATTTCCAGGGACGTTCAGCGCACGAAACGCGATTGGCAGAGCTATTCGTCGTCCGTTCCGGCGTCCAAGGTGCGAAACGCAATCTCCGAGCATGGATGAAGGAACGCAAGATTCCGACAGGAGTCCAGTTCCTTCCTGGACATAACCGTTTGATGCGTCAACCTTTAGGAATCATTGGCGTCATTTCCCCGTGGAATTACCCGCTCCAGCTGGCGTTGTGTCCCACATTGTCAGCCTTGGCAGCCGGCAATCGGGTCATGATCAAACCGTCGGAGTTGACTCCCCGATTCAATGCCCTGCTTTCACAACTGATCAACCAGTATTTTCATCCTGATGAGTTGTCAATCATCGAAGGGGGAGCCGAGATCGGAGCCGCCTTCTCCCGGCTGCACTTTGATCATCTGCTCTTCACAGGTTCAACGGCAGTTGGACGAATTGTTGCGACAGCTGCAGCACAGAATCTGACTCCAGTGACGCTCGAACTTGGTGGCAAGTCCCCTGCAATCATTGATGCGTCAGCTGATCTGGCAACAGCGGCGAATCGAATCGCTTATGGAAAATGGCTGAACGCAGGGCAAACCTGTGTAGCTCCTGACTATCTGCTGGTTCCAGTTGGTCAAAGTCAGGCTGTCGCCGACCATCTGGCCGCAGCCGTTCACTCCTTATATCCGACTGTTCTGAACAATCCTGATTACACGGCCATCATCTCTGATCGACACCGGAAACGACTGCAGGATATGATTGATGAAGCCCGTGACTCAGGGGCGACGATCATGCCGCTTCATCCTGAGAATGAGACTTTCACTTCGTCGTCGCACAAGATTCCGCCGACGGTAATTCTCCACCCTCGAGCAGGAAGCCGTATTCTGCAGGAAGAAATCTTCGGACCGGTGCTGCCGATTCTGGAATACGCCACACTGGACGAGGCAATTGCGCATGTCAACCACGGGGATCGTCCACTTGCACTCTACTGGTTCGGGCAGAACACCTACGCTCGAGATCGTGTTCTGCATGAGACCATTTCCGGCGGTGTGACCGTCAACGATTGCTTGTGGCATCTGGCGCAGGAAAATCAGCCGTTCGGAGGAGTCGGCGCGAGCGGAATGGGAGCCTATCACGGTGAATGGGGATTCCGTACCTTCAGTAAGGAAAAGCCTGTCTTCCATCAGTCTTCCCTGAGTGGAAGCTGGCTGCTCTACCCACCGTATGGCCGCACTTTCGATTCACTTCTCACTGTGCTGAAACGGATCGTTTGATCGAATGCGTGATTCACGCTGAGGTCGTGAATGATTGACCGCAGACTGGGGAATGTCGCGTTATCGCATCTGTTGCGTGAGTGACTCCGCCGCGATGTTGACGTTTCGGACCGGGGAATGAGCGATCAGCTCGCACTGGGTGAGATCCGTGCAAAGGACCGTGCCCGTCAGCAATGGATTGCTGAGCAGCCCTTTAATTACGATCCACTCTCCGCGCTTGGCCCTTGCCAGTTTTTTCCCTGTCTCCGCTGAGCAAAAGCAGCGAACGGACGGCGGTGGAAGTGGGGCGTCGGAGTGAAGCGCGGCATAGCTCTCGTGCATGATTAACACGAACCCGGGAGCTCCTTCGACGTGATCCGGGAGCGGGTTCAGCTGATCGAAGTACCCCTCCCAAGTCATTTCTTTCCCGAGGAACTCACGGAATTGCCTTTCACGCTGAGCCGCGGATTCATATTTCCTCTCAACCCGGGTTTGCCATTCGGCCAAGGTGATGGGGCTGTTGCTGATAAGAGCCTCTACCGTGCCGGGCGTTGACTCGGGCAGCGGTGATGTCGCCATCGATGGGACGGCCGCCGACACCATGCGAATTTCCACTGGTGTCTCGCGAACAAAGGCCGCAGGTCCAAGCCAGTGCTCGACCCAGACTTTCGTGAGAGCTGCGATCGCTCCGAAAATGACCGAGCCGATGCCGAGTCGCTGTATGTACGGCCAATACTGTGTGAAGAACGCCTTGCGACCCATTTTGCCCGATCCCTCAGAAATATGACTTCGCAGGCAGCACCTGAGCCCGCGCCACGGACGTCATCCGAGATCAGAACCTAAGTCATCCATCGGAATTCTCCTAGAGGAGTTCTCTTTCCGCCACTGAACCATCATGTCGGAAATTGCGGCCCTCGCTTTTATTAGCTACGGTTGATTCGTCGATCAGATCGCCCGCCCTGTCCCGCCTTGAGGTACTGAAATGAAACCGACGAACGATTCTACCGCCGCCGCGTCAGGAGCTGTTGATTCGGCAGCCAGCTTCAACCGTCGCGATTTCCTGCTCACCGCCGCTGCGATGGCGGCGCTCCCCAATCTGTCGGCATGCGCTCAACCCTCCTCAAACGTATTGCGGGTGGCCGTTATCGGTCACACGGGCAAGGGAAACTACGGTCACTCGATGGACACTCTCTGGCTCGCCCTGCCGGAAACACAGGTTGTCGGATTCGCAGATGCGAATGAGGCCGGCCATGAGAAAGAGAAAGCCAAACTCCCTGGCGTGCCTGCCTTCACCGACTATCGAAAGATGCTGGCGGAACTCAAGCCGGACATCGTTTCCGTCGCCACCCGGCACATCGGAGAGCACCGGGACATGATCCTCGCCGCCGCTGAAGCCGGCGTAAAAGGGATCTACTGCGAGAAGCCTCTCTGCCGCACTCCCGCCGAGGCTGATGAAATTGTCGAAGCCTGCAAGAAGTCAGGCACTCTCCTCTCCGTCGCGCACCGCAACCGGTTTCATCCGACGTTGCCCGTCGTTATCGATGCCGTGAAATCAGGCCTGATTGGCGATCTGCTTGAGATCCGTTGTCGCGGAAAAGAGGACCAGCGGGGCGGATGCCTCGATCTCTGGGTGCTCGGGTCACATGACCTCGACCTGTGTCTGGCGATCGCCGGAAAGCCGATCTCATGCAGTGCGGTGATTCAACAGGGAGACCGCCCTGCGACGAAGGCGGATATTGTCGAAGGGGCGGAAGCAGTTGGACCAATTCTGGGCGACCGGGTCCACGCTCGCTACCTGATGGAAAACGGAGTTCCGGTCTACTTTGACTCAATCAAAGGCAAAGGCGTCCCGAAAGCGGGGTTTGGAATCCAGTTGATTGGAAACAAAGGTCTTGTCGACTTCCGCATTGATGTCGATCCGATTGCTCACTTCGTTCCGGGCAATCCATTCCAACCGACGAAGGAAGCCCGCCCTTGGACTCCGATCACCAGTGCCGGGGTGGGAGAACCGGAACCTCTGACGAAGATCGGCAAGGATGTGGCCGGGCACATCACCGCTGCCCGCGATCTCATCAGCGCGATTTCCGAGAAGCGCGATCCGCTCTGTAACGACAAAACCTGTCGCACCGTCGTGGAGATGATCCACGGGGTCTTCGCATCACATGTCAACAATTCAGCAAATGTCGCGTTGCCTCTCACCCAACGAGAGCACGGTCTCTCTCCATGGCTGACGTAAGCCTCGCTGCCGGAAACACACTCAAAAGATCACCGAACCGGCCGAATCCTCTGTCGAGGGAACCGGTTCTGACCTCTGCCTCTACCGTTGCGTTTCACAACACCAGTCGAATCCCCACATCCTGCTTGAATGTAATGATTTACAGCACACAAGCGGGGAAGCGATCCCTTGGCTGCTGATTGGTGGGCGATGAGGATGGGAATGAATCCCAGGCGAGGGTACAATAATCGATCTGTTTCCTTCGGGACTGCTGGAGATCCGCCCGGATGCCAGACCGATTATTTATTCGCGACTTATGGACTCACCTTTACCCAGCCTGAAAACGCTTTCCCCTCATGGGGGCGTACTGACGGTGCATCTACTGGGTCTGGTGAAATGGGAAGCCACGCTCGGCCTTCAAGAGCAGCTGATTTATGACCTGAGTGGCCGCGATGACCTGAATGGAGTTCTGTTCCTGTGTGAACACCCTGTTCAGATCACTATGGGCCGGGAAGCAAGTCGGCGTCAGCTTCTACTGGATGATGAGGAACTCAGAATCCGGGAATTGCCTGTTCGCTGGGTCAGCCGCGGCGGCGGAGCGATCTGTCACGCTCCGGGGCAACTCGCAATTTATCTCCAGGTTCCACTGAAGCGGCTTGGAATCGGCCTGACCGAATATCGGGCACGACTCGAAACAGCCGCTGTGACCGCCTGCCAGGAACTCAAAATTCCGGCGAAGCGACAATCGCATGAGCCGGGAATCTGGACCCGAGGCGGCCAGTTGGGCTATTTTGGGGCTGGAATCAGATCGTGGATCTCCTGTCACGGACTCTTTTTGAACGTGACGGTTGACCCACGGTTGCTCGAAATCACCGATTCCGGCGGAACGCGGGCGACTTCCATGCAGTCTTTACGACTGGATCCGGTCCGCATGCCACAGGTTCGGGAAGCATTGATCCGCAGCATTTCCCAACAGTTCGGATATGTCCTGACGGATCTGGCTACCGGGCATCCACTTCTTCGACGTACAACACAACGAGTCTCTATTCATGCGTGAATTGCCCATCCTCGGCGAAGCGGCGAGCAGCGGCTGTCATTCCGGTGGTCTGCCGATCCTTGACGGGGAATCATCAACGACGCGGCGACGTCTTCCCAAGTGGCTGAAGCGGCCCATGCCGAGCAGCGAGATGGGCTTCACCAGCAAGGTGATTGAAGATCTGCGGCTGGAAACCGTCTGCGAAAGTGCCCGTTGTCCGAACCGGACAGAATGCTGGGCTCAGCGGACGGCAACGTTCATGATTCTTGGGAACGTCTGCACCCGTCCGTGTGGCTTCTGCTCTGTCCCGCGCGGAAAGACAGAAACAGTTGAAGCAGATGAACCCGCTCGCGTCGCCGAAGCAGCAGCGAGATTGGGGCTCAAGCATGTGGTCATTACATGCGTCACCCGCGACGACTTGCCGGACGGGGGAGCAGAGCACTTTTATCAGTGCATCCATGCCGTGCGTGAACGGACCGGAGCCGCCGTCGAAGTGTTGACTTCCGACTTCAACGGAAACCGGGCGGCCATCAGTCGGGTCATTGCCGCTCGGCCTGATGTGTTCAACCACAACACCGAAACGGTGCCGCGTCTCTATTCCAAGGTTCGCCGAAATGCCGACTATCAGCGAACGCTGAATCTGCTGGCTCAGGTAAAAGAGGAAGCCCCTGAAATCCCGACCAAGAGCGGTCTGATGCTCGGTCTGGGCGAGACACTGGAGGAGGTGCTGGACTGTGCCGGCGACCTGCGGAGTGTCGGCTGTGACATGCTGACTCTCGGCCAGTACCTGCAGCCATCCCCACAGCAACTGCCGGTCGAGCACTACTGGACACCGGAAGAGTTTGATGCACTTGGCGAGCAGTGTCGGACGCTTGGCTTCTCCATGGTCGCAAGCGGTCCATTTGTTCGCTCAAGCTATCACGCCGGAGAAATGGCCCAAGAGAGCGAGCAGCACGTCCTGATGACGACGCCGCCTGCAAAATAGAGCGAGTGCCACACCCGCAAATGATCAACTGACTTTTCAACGTCGCTGAGGCCCAATGGTCCCAGCGACGTTCCTGTTGTGATCGTTCCGATTCTTCGTTGATTCTTGAGGAAGCCGAGATGTCTCTTTCTGGAAAACACGTCGTTGTCACAGGTGGCGGAACGGGAATCGGAGCGGCCTGTGCACTGGCTTTTGCCGAGGCCGGCGCCCGAGTCGTGATCGCAGGTCGTCGAGAAGAGAAGCTGAAGGAAGTCGCGGCGAAGCACACTGCAGAGCCGGCAATCCTCATCAAGGCGGCCGACGTCTCGGAACGCGATCAGGCCAACGATCTGATTCAATGGGCGACCGACACACTCGGAGGGATCGACATCCTCCTGAACAGTGCAGGCATTAATATCGCGAAGCGACAGATGGCCGTCCTGGATCCGGCTGACTGGGACAACCTGATGAAGGTGAATGTGACCGCTGCCTTTAACACGATGCACGCAGTCCTGCCGCAGATGCGCGAACGCAAAGACGGCCTGATCATCAACATCTCATCGATCGCCGGACTGCGGGCGAGTCTGCTGGGAGGCGTTGCCTATAGTGCTTCCAAGTTCGCCATGACGGCATTGGGAACCACGGTGGGGCTGGAAGAACGAAACAACGGCATCCGCGTCACCAATGTTTACCCCGGTGAAGTCGAAACTCCGATTCTGGATGCCCGCCCGGTTCCCGTCAGCGCCGAGCACCGTTCACGGATCCTCCAGCCATCCGACGTCGCCTCAATGGTCGTCGCCGTCGCCCAGCTCCATCCTCGGGCACACGTTCCCGACCTGACCATCAAGCCGCTGACTCAGGAATTCTGCTAAGACGTTCGCATGGCGATCTCGCCAGCGACAGCTCCGGTTCAATAGAAAAGAGTCCGCTTCCCCATGTGAGGATGCGGACTCTTTTTTGGTACGCACGACGATTCGCTTATTCGAGTGATGCGACTTCACCGCCCGCTCGGGTGGCGAGTGCTTTGTACGTCAGGAAGTCGATGTTCTCGCTGACGAACTTCACAGAACCGTCTGTCATCAGGAAGTGACCGCCGCCCGTGTGTTCGCTGCCAAACCGGACGTTGTTGAACAGCCGGTCAGGGTTGCTGCCTGTGTAACCACTCCGTCCCATCTCTCGGTAGATATTCTTTGTCGAATACATCGCGGCGCCTCCGGCTTCGCCGCTTGCTCCTTGGGTCCAATGCCGCCAGCTGTGTACCCAACCGGACTCCTTGATGTCCCGCTTCGATGAAATCTCGCCCATCAGGAAGGTGTTGGAAGTCCCGTCCGTCACATGCGCGATCTTCACCGTCCGATTGGGAATCAGCACGCCGTTGATAGCGAACCCACCGTGGTCGGTCGTCGCATTCCCCAGGGCCGCGGGGTAATTCGTTGTCGAATCCTTCATTGCTCCGAGAGCCCCGGCCACACCGTAATAATGAACTGTATAACCATTCACGTTCCGCGTCGTACCCCCAATGTTCTGATTGCTCAGCGAATACAGCTGATCATCCGAGTTGGCCGAAGGGCAGAACAGCAATGGAAAGAATGATTCCGTTAACTCCACGTTCGCCTTTCCCCCGGGCGGGACGTTGAGATCGGCATAGCTCACATTCATATTGAACTGCTGATACAGCGGCGCCTGATCGACAAATGGCAGTAGCCGGACATGGAAGCCAAAATTATTCGACGGCTGCCCGCGACCAAGCGCTGCGAGTGCAAACGCGTTATGAGTATCGTGATAGTTGTGGTGGGCAAGCCCCCACTGTTTCAGAATATTCTTACACTGCGTCCGGCGAGCCGCTTCACGCGCCTGCTGAACGGCAGGTAACAGAAGTGCAATGAGAACTGCAATAATCGCGATGACGACCAGCAGTTCAATCAGGGTGAACCCCTTCCTTCGATTCCGTAACATGTCCAGTCCATTCTTTAAGAAATCGGCAATAAGAACGTGAAACTCGGAGAGCGCGAGATTTGTAAGAAGCAGCTAGGTACAGATGTGAAATGGGACGATGCATTGGCGAAGCGTTGCTAATATGGACGAGTGCCACAACAACTCTTATTGATCTGAGCAGCAAATGCAGTTCCAGTAACGCAAATTTTGTGAGGACCCTCGATTACGGATCATTCGCGCTTCGCTGTCCAGGAACTGTGACTTTCGGTGCACCATCTCGCTTCAGCTCTATGACAGCAGGAGTGATGCCCTTCGAATCAACTTCAATCGACAACCCTGAGCTATCGATGTCAGCGTAATACTCAGGGACCGTCCACGAATACTTCACCCCATTGGCAACAGCATCCTCGGATGACTCCTCAGTCAGTGGTTTCCCGACATTTTCCCGCTTAAGCACTCCCAGCTTATACTTCCCCGCGGGGAGGCCATCACCTGGCTGATACGTCGTGAACGTGAAATTCCCCTGTGCGTCGGTAACTGCCTGAGACGGTCGACCGTATTTGCTAACGCCGGTCTCGATCGGAGCGACAAAGACAATCGCATCTGGGAGCGGTTCTCCGTTGAGCTTCACCTGACCCACTGCTTTTACCAATGCCGGTCGACCGTTACCGCATCCAGCGAGGAAACCCGCGGTGCATAGCGCCATGAGCCCGATTTTACGCCGCAAATCATTAGCGAACATATTGCCCTTCTCAGGAAACCAGAAACCTTAGGATCAACTCTACAGGCAGCAGATTCGTTCTTACTCAGAACTCACCGATCGTATTACCGTCTGCGACGTTAAAAAGATTTTGTAGCGTGTAGTTTCCGGTGTCATCCTTCGGAGTTGGATTCGCACTGATGTTCTCGCTCACGAATCGCACAGAACCATCACACATCGCGAAGAAAGCCCCGCCGACATGAGGACTGGCCACAACGGCCCGCGACACGAGGGCTCCTCCATTATTCTCGGTATAGCAGTTATTAGTGCTATTCCATGTCCCATCAAATGGAGTGTTGATGCGATTCTGAGCAGCGACAATATTGATGCTGGCGTTACAAATCCGTGCAGCTGCCCAGTGACCGCCGATTGCGGTGAAGGTTCCATCAGTCAATGCCTTTTCGGCGATCAATAGCGTGTTGGACGTTCCGTCCTTGATATCCGCGATTGTCAGTCCCTTCAGAGGGAGCACATTGTTTGGGACCATCCCGATGCGGGCGTTCAGCCCGTACATCATGGTTCCCAGGTAATTGCTGTACTTATTGTTTGGCTCACCGTTCGCGGAGGGACACAGATACACCGGGAACGTCCTCGCCATCAGGGCTTCGCGGCTTCCGGCAGCAGCGGTTCGATAGTCGTTCGTGGCGGTCATGTTGGCGGGATCCTGAGGAACTCGGTTCCCGTTCCCCACCTGAAGCTGGTTGTAAATCGCAGACTGCTCAATCATGGGTAGGATCATTGCGGCCCACCCCCAATTACCATTCACATCTTGGTTAAGTCCGACTCCGCCAGCGTAGCCGCGGGCAGGGAAGCGACCATGTGTGTCGTGGTAGTTGTGCATTGCCAGCCCGAGCTGCTTCAGATTGTTCTGGCACTGGCTGCGACGGGCGGCTTCGCGGGCCTGCTGGACAGCGGGCAGCAGTAAAGCGATGAGGACGGCGATGATGGCAATCACCACCAGGAGTTCAATCAGAGTGAAGGCGCGTCGCGAGACACACCTCTGAGAACAGGGCGTTATGACCATGAGCAGCACTCAAATTCAGGAAGAAGCAGAGACATGAATTGGCGAGTGGAGTCCAGCGATTGGGAATTGCCGGGAGAAATAACTCACACACCGCACAGAAACCGAAATTACATCGGCATTGATGGATATCAATCCTTTGTTCATCAAAAAAATTGAAAATTTTCCAAATCAGTTCGCACGCGATACGTCGAGCGAAAGGTGGGAAATTTGCGTAGAGAGTTCGCATGCTACCGAAGGCGCGAAGGATCTGATCAACGTCAGCCCACATCCCTGACTCATAACAGCTCCATTATGACGGGTCGGGCTGAGAATCAATGGGGTAAGGAAAGACCCAAGAAAAGTCCCGCTAAAGCTCTTGAGATGGTGCAGGCGCGCGCGGTATCAACTTCGTTATAAACCCGTGACACATCTCTTTTAGTGGCGAAGCTGATTCTCACGGACCACGGAGAAATCGTTCTGGCATCGAAGGTCCACGTAGGCGCATCGCGAGCCCTCCTCCACCGACGGTGAAAAGGGACTCGAACTTTTTGGCAACAGTCTTTGAGTGCCAGACCGGGAATAGACTCCCCTCTAAGGGGTAATCAACTTGGGTTCCCCGAAGGTCTGAAGCTGGTCCTGGGTCTGGGCGATCCACCTATCGAGTTTTGAGCGAAGTTCCTTAACCTTGCTTGCCAGTTGCGGATCATTCACCAAGTTCGTCAGCTCATAGGGATCATTCCCGATCCGATAGAGCTCCTCCGCGGGGCGCTGCTGATACCGCTTCACGATCGCTGCGGCGGCAGGGGAAATTTTTGCCGTCTCCTCCCAACTACTCCAGTATCCCGTGTCCGCCTGCTTTGTGGTGACGTGGGATGTATACAAGTACTCCGGATGGATATTGCGAATGTACTTCCAACCATCATCAGTCGTCACGGCGCGGATCGGATAAACATTGTTGTTGCCGTCGCCACTATGCGTCGTGAAGATCTCTTCGCGATGCGCCGTCGTCTTCCCCAGCAGGACCGGCAGAAATGATTTTCCATCAATGTCGGCCGGAGGCGTTCCCCCTGCCACATCAATCAGCGTCGGCAGAATGTCGAACCATTGGACCATGGCATTCGTGCGAACTCCTGCCGCGATCTTGCCCGGCCAGCTCACAACCAATGGAGTGCGAATGCCGTCTTCATACAGATTCCATTTCCCGAACGGCCACTGCGCCCCGTGATCACTGGTGTGGAGAATGAAGGTTCCCTCACCGAGCTTACCGCGAACCGCGTCATATACCGCGCCAAGGTCGTGATCCATATTCGCCACGGCCGAGTAGTACTGGCCGCGTCGCTCGCGCGTGGTCTCATTGTCGACGTGGTTGGGCGGAACAACCACCTGTGTCGGGTCAAACGACTCACTCTTCTTCGGCCAGGGAACGTGGGGCCAATTTGTCCCGACAAACAGCAACAGCGGTCGCTCGCTTTGCCGAGCCTCCAGCCATTCGATCGCCTTTTCGATCGCGATATCTTCGTGGTAGTTGTAATGCCGGGCGATGTCGAATCCCCACTCCGGCGTCTGCCCATAGTGTCCGACTTTCCCGAACGACACCACTTCATAGCCGAGATCGAAGAAACAGGTCGGCAGGGATTTCGTCCCTTCTTTCACACGTTGGTGATTCGGCTCGGCACCAGTTCTCGCAGGATAAAGCCCTGACAGAAACGCCGCGCGGCTCGGTCCGCATGACGGAGAATTGACATACGCCCGATCGAACGTCATCCCAGCCGCAGCGAGACGTTCCATATTGCTTGTCTTCACATCCGGGGAACCATACAGCGATGAATCACGGCAGGTATGGTCATCTGAAAGAAAGACAACGATATTCGGGCGCTTCACATTCGGATCAAGTGGAGGCATCACCCGGGCGACACGCCCAGGTTTTGTCTGGACATCAACTGCGACGATCTCCCCCTGAAATTTGAAGGGAGTTTCATGGCTGCCGACGGAAAGACCTTTCGCGAAACCCACCGTCAGACCGGCAGCGGGTTCATCGGCGAGAAGGACTCCTGGCGAACGCTCGACAGCGGCCGCTCCGTTCACAGAAAGACTCATCTTCCCGTTGGTCAGGTGAGCCTTGAGAGTAACCGTCCCGGTGTAGACCTCGTCGACGGTCAGTTCAGTGAGCTTCTGGTGATTGCGAACAGAAAAGCGGGGCTTGCCGTGATCGAACCATAGGCAATACCCGAACCGCCGTCCCCCGTGCGACAGGACGACACCATTGAGGTCGTCCCCTTTCACCTCAGCGGTGATCAGCACCTCATTCCCGGCCACCAATGGGGGCTTCTCGACGAGCTTCTTCCCGACCTCGTCGGCAACAACCGGGGATGAAACCAGACAAGCAACGACCAATCCCAGCAAACCTGAAAGCCGCCAGGCACGCGTGGGGCGCAAACTTCGTTCCACAACCTTCTCCAGACCGCCCCAGACCGCGACTCCCGGGGATTTGAAAAACACTTCCGATTCAACTGGAACGGAGTGTACCAGCTCGCCCCCGGGCGTGGAAATTTGTCACTGGATATCGGTTCGGACTGACGCACTCCGAGCGGAGCGAGCCTGTTTCGAACCAGCGTCATCGCGGCAGGGTGGCGGGGGCAGTCGGACGCGACAATCCGCAACGAAGCAAGAGTCTAAGATAAAGGGCTGAGGAAATGGGCATCCTTCATGGGCCCAGTAGAGCACGCTTCAGCACGGCCCGGACTGGGGCCATGGACATCGAACTCCAATGGGAACTTGGACCACCGCCCCAGCCACCCCGTCGCAGATGGTCGTCAAAGGACTGCCCTTCACAGCGCTTGCCCGATGTGCTGGGTTTCTCTGCTTGCTTACCCCAGTCTACCTAATCCATCCTGACATCCGGCATGTGTATAGCTTTTATCTAATGGAATGTTTCAAATTCTTACAGGAAAAATTGTATACGATAATCGCATTTCTTGGTTATGCTCGCCCTGCTATTGACAGTCGGAGAATTCGTTCTCCAGCAGCTCGCACATCGTCAATACTCTGCATTTTGCCGCAGTTGAGATCACGCTGAGATTCTCCTTTCCTGTCCTTGACCAGTGAGGTTCCCTCATGGATGTGACATGTTGGCGAAGTGGTGCGTTGAACAATCCCAGGAAGTCGCACTCCGGTCGATCCGGCTCGACCGGGTTCACCTTGATCGAGTTGCTGGTGGTGATTGCTATTATCGCGGTGCTCGTTGCCTTGCTTCTGCCAGCCGTCCAGCAGGCCCGCGAGGCCGCCCGACGCTCTCAGTGCCGAAACAATCTGAAACAGTTCGGACTGGGAATGCACAATTATCATGACACATTCTCAGTGCTTCCTAACGGGTTCCGAGCATATAACGGAGCTCCGTTTCAGATGGCGAATAGAGAAACGTGGTTCCAACCGGTCCTTCCTTACATTGAACAGGCCAATCTTTATCAGTCGTATCAAACTTTTCTTCAGTCATCGACCGGAAATAACTATCTCCACATTCAGGAGGCCCTGTCGTTCGTTGGCAGAAACCAATCAGTTTCCGTGGCGGCGTGCCCCTCTGATCCGAACTCACCGGGAAGAAATCGCGGATTTCGAGGGAACTATGTTGTTAATGTCGGCAACGAGCCCGACATGGCTGGCAATGCGACAACAGGGCCGACCGGGCAATTGAAACTGAGTGGAATGTTCTGGTGGCACTCCAGCGTCAGATTTCGGGATGTCACTGACGGAGCCTCCAATACCCTGATGATGGCAGAAATTATGGTCCGTCACCCGGCATCGATGGCAGGCGTCACGAATCCCGACAATGCCTATTTCTATGGCGAGCCAGGTTCTTACTGGATTGGCGGGCGATGGGGCGAATTCGGCTTCACAACGAACCAGCCGCCGAATACGACCATTGCGGATCAGATCTATGGAGCTCTCACTCCTGATAATGGATCCATTCCCAGTTGCGGTGCGAATAATCAGACTCTGCGTGCCCCTTGCACAGCAATTGCCACGGGCTATGGACTCAGGAATTTTGCCCGAAGCCATCATGTCGGAGGAGTTCACGCGTTGCTCGCAGACGGGGGCGTCCGATTTGTTTCAGAGAACATTGACTTGACCACCTGGCGGGGACTGGGAACGCGGGCGGGACAGGAAATCATTGGCGAGTTCTGAAACGCGACTTGATTGAGACTAATCGTCTGCAGCAGGCTTTCATTCAGGCCATTCTTCTTCATCGGCCAGACATGCCGCCGCAGTATCCTCTACCCAGAAGGGCAATCGTCTAATGCACCCGAGAACATCACTGGGGCTCGCATTGCTTTTATGCTGTGTCGCCTCAGGTTGCCAGAAAAGCTCCGGCCCTCAACTTGTTCCTGTCAGCGGTCTCGTCACGCTCGATGACGTTCCGTTACCGTCAGGGCAGATTGTATTTCATGATCCCGACGGTCATGTCGGGAGTGTCGGAGGAGCGATTGTTCAGGGACACTACACCCTGAATTCCCCACCGAGGCGGATGCAGGTTGAAATCACCGACTATCGCGACGTCGTCGGGCAATTTGATGAAAGCAATCCTGGCGCTAAGATTCCGGATCGTGAGCAATACATTCCCGCTCGCTTCAACGTGAAAACAGAGCTGACGGCGGAAGTGAAAGACGGAAAGAACAAGATCGACTTTCCGTTATCGTCAAAGAAGTGACGTCTCAGTTCCATCGGCTGCGTCCTCAAGAGCCAGGTCTTTCACTTGACCGGAACTTCACGCCGTTCATTTGCGACCACGGCAGGGTGCCTGGGCGGTCGGACGCGATAATCCGAAACAGAGCAAGAGTCGAAGAGAAACACCGGAGGAAACGAGAATCGTTCTTGGCCCCAGTACCCCACTTTACAGTCCAGACTGGGGCCATGAACATCGAACTCTATTGGAGCCTTGCCCCAGCGCCCCAGCCACCCCGTCGATTCATGCTGCGTAATAAACCGACGTCACACCAGCGGTTAGGCGTAGGTCAGGCTATCGCACGGCTTTCCAAGGCATACAACACGACCTGCAGGTAGAAGCCTGCCCCACAGGTACTGACGAAATGAGAATCGCTCATGGCCCCGGTACTGCGCGGCCCGGACTGGGGCTATGAACGTCGAACTCCAATGGGAACTTGGCCTAGCGCCCCAGCCACCCCGTCGAAAATTTGGATGACCAGCGCATGTCGGCGCTCAAGAAGCACTGGCACTCTGGGCCCACATTACCCGGGCAACATATCCGAGCAGATAATGGCCGAATAATCGCGGCAATGTACATTCTGATGGCAATTGGAACTGCATTTCGCTAACGTCATTTGAGTACTGTAAAACGCCGCATTGACCTGTCGTTGCCTGCGAGATTTCGGATTAATGAAGATCGACATCCATACTCACACAAAAAAATGCAAATCAGGTGACGCACCAACAAGAGACGTTTCTCCAGAGGTATTCCGCGAGAAGGTGCTCGCAACAGACGTCCGTATCATCGCCATAACAAATCACAATCACTTCGACCTCGCCCAGTACCGAGAGATCGCAGCTGAGTTAGGACAAGATGCACAGGTTTGGCCAGGAATTGAAATCGATGTCTGCGAACAATCTACAAGGGGCCATCTGCTGGTGATTGTATCACCGGATTCGGCAGATAACTTTGCGGCCACTGTCGATCAATTGACCGCGGACTCGATTCCTGACAACTTCAGTGCATCTATCAACGAAGTCCACAGTGCATTTGATTATCTCGGACCTCTTTACGTAGCCCATTACAAGCAGAAAAAGCCAAGCATTTCAGATGCAGGCATCGCCGAGTTGGAATCCAAAACGAGTAACCCGAGACGCGTGGTAAAGGAGGTCACAAACGCGATCTCAGCCGGCATCTACATTTCTCACGGGCACGCGTCAATATACGGCTCTGACCTTCACGACTGGTCGAAGTACGAGGAAATTGCAACGCAGCTCCCGGAACTTCGATTACCGGTCGAGAGCTTTGATCACTTCTGCCTTCTGCTTGAGAAGGATTCGGTAACAATCAATTCTCTTTTGGATCAAAAGACCTCAGAAGAACTGACACTAACACCTTTCGGCGATGAAACAGAATTGAAGATTCGCGTCTACAACGACATCAATGTCATCTTTGGCACAAAGGGGACGGGAAAATCATGTATTCTAAGGGCGATAGCCAAACATTATTCCGACAACGGAACTGATGCACGCGTGTATGAGTCCGCAAGTGATCGTTTAGACGAGATATTCGACGTAAAGGGAAAGCAGCTTACCCGAAACCTCGAACATTTTGACATCAGCTATTGCACGGATGAAATTGAAGCCTTGCGATCTGCCCGCGAAGTTTCCGTCACAAACCTTGGGAACTATTCATCCTTCTTTACCGCCAATATTACAAATCGAAACGGCCGAAAACTCCGGATCAAGGAGATTCCAGTCTAGGATGAAAACGCACCAAAGCGAGGATTTGAGGACTTTAAGAACGCCGTACAAACAACTGGCGAATTTTTGGAGTTCCTGTCTGAAAACGACTCAGTCCGCAGTGTACTCGATGAAAGTGAATACAGTAACCTAATTGAAATGCTTACCGAGCTTCTTCTTCGCTTGAAGAAAATGGAGTGGTCAAGCTTTCGCGGCTGGAAGGAAGTGTTTCTCCTCAACTCGGCAGTGGAAAAATTTCGAAGCGAGGTGTCAAGGAAGACTGGGACTCCGGCTAAACCGACAACTACAGGATTTGGAGCCTACGCCATTAATCGCCTGAAGATTGAAGCGAGTGCTCTGCAAATCCTGAAGAGTATTCAAACAAAGGTACCCTCCGAGTGCGAGAACGTTGGCAGCTTGGGGCCAAATAAAGGTAACCTGGAGTTCCGAACGGAGTTCGTCTTCCAGACCGGAAACATTTCCGACAGCACATTGAAATGCTTACAAGAGGTCACCAAGACGCTCCAGAAGGAATTTTCAACTCACGTTCAACGGATTGCCGAAACCGCCTGCACCGAGGAGTTATTCGGCCACATCGCTTCGATGAATGAAATTGAAGGGATTGAGAAAGTTAAATCGATTTACGAGCTTCTCATGTTCAAGAGGTATTTCGCAATTAATAACCAGAAATACTCTCCATCGAGCGGTGAGTCATCCATGCTGATGCTGCAAAAGGAGCTCGGCGAAGACAAGGATGTTTATATACTGGACGAGCCTGAGAGAAGTCTTGGAAATGAATATATCAATGACACCATACTCCCTTTGATTCAGGAGAGGGCAAAGTCTGGCAAGAAGGTGTTCATTTCCACTCACGACGCGAACATCGCTGTGCGAACGCTTCCCTACAGCTCGATCTATCGCTGCTATGACACCTCGGGATACAAAACATACGCCGGCAACCCATTTTCAAACCATTTGGTATGCTTATCCGATGAGAACGACTTGCTTGACTGGAAAATGGTCAGCATGAAAACCCTCGAAGGCGGAGAAGAGGCTTTTGGCGAGAGAGGATCAATTTATGGAAAGTCTTGATGCGAAGGTTGTAAGCGTTGACGACAAAGTTTTCATTCAAGTCGGATTAGACTCAGAGGGCATTCGAATTCCCATCTCGGAGGATAAGCCAATTGAAGTAAAAGCGGCATTCAACAGGATTTTATCGCGTCTGAAGAAGGGTTCGTTTTCGATACAGCTTCAGGAAACTGGTAATGATTTGTTTTCCCAAGTTTCAAATGAGTACATTATTCAACTGAACCGTGAAATTCAGGAAGTCTTTGGTGAAATTGAGCGCTACCAACTCACCGGCAAATTAAATTGACGGCAGGGTGACTGGGGCGGTCGAACGAGATCATCCGCAAGGGAGCGAGAGTCGAAGAGGACAGCCTGAGGAAATGAGAATCGTTCCTGAGCCCAGCCGTGTTGTTGCAAGAACTGGACCGTAACAATTTTAGCGGGAGTTTGCTGTGCCGAATCACGAGGAAACGCTTCACGAGAAGACATTCAAAGGCTAGTGCGAGACTGTCGGGCAACGGGTGTTCTACACAATTACAGCCGCCCCCAATTTGGTCGAGCATCGCCAAGCGATGATCACATCACTTATCGTTGAGCACCTTCTGAAGATTGCCTTAATCAGCGATCAGGATCTCGACGAGATCCTCGTTTCGTGCCTCTAACGATGTCTTTATACGTCGGAAGATTCGCAACTCACGTGGAAATCAAAAAAAGCCGTGGGTGAAGCAGGTTTCCCTGTTCGCCACACGGCTTTATCTTTAAACGCAGCTCAGCGGAAGGCGTGGCCTCCCGGGGTGGGGTGATTACTTAATCGTTCCACCGTAGACAGCGCCGGCGCCGAGGAGTTCTTCGATCCGCAGCAGCTGGTTGTACTTGCAGATGCGGTCGGTGCGGCTGGCGGAACCGGTCTTGATCTGCCCGGTGCCGAGAGCGACGGCCAGGTCGGCGATCGTCGTGTCTTCGGTTTCGCCGGAGCGGTGGCTCATCACGGCGGTGTAGCCGTTCTTGTAGGCGAGGTCGACTGCCTGGAAAGTTTCGGTCAACGAACCGATCTGGTTCACTTTCACGAGAATGCTGTTCGCGATTCCCTTCTGGATGCCTTCGCCGAGACGCTTGCTGTTCGTCACGAACAGGTCGTCACCGACCAGCTGGACCTTGCTTCCGACCTTGTCGGTCAGCAGCTTCCAGCCGTCCCAGTCGTCTTCCGAGAAGCCGTCTTCGATCGAGCAGATTGGGTACTTGGCAACCCAGCCAGCGAGCAGGTCGGCCATGCCAGCGGCGTCGTAAGTCTGGCCTTCAACGGTGTAGATCTTCTTCTTCTCGTCGTAGAACTCGGTGGCGGCACAGTCGAGAGCGATCTTGATCTGCTCGCCTGGCTTGTAGCCGGCCTTTTCGATGGCGGTCAGGATCACCTGAATCGCTTCTTCGCTGTTCTTCAGGTCAGGAGCGAAGCCCCCTTCGTCCCCGACAGCGGTGCTCATGCCCTTGTCATGCAGCACTTTCTTCAGGCTGTGGAACACTTCGGTGCCGGCGCGGAGAGCGTCGGAGAAAGTGTCGAAACCGAGAGGCATGACCATGAATTCCTGCAGGTCGATGCCGTTGTTGGCGTGAGCGCCCCCGTTGATGATGTTCATCATTGGAGCTGGCAGACGGGTCGCCTGAGCCCCACCCAGGTAGCGGAACAGCGGCAGGTTGCAGCTGGCAGCGCTGGCACGAGCGACAGCCATCGAGCAGGCGAGAATCGCGTTGGCACCGAGGCGTGACTTGTTTGGAGTGCCGTCCGCTTCGATCATCGCGCGGTCAACGGCTCCCTGATCGAAAGCGTCCATTCCGCAGAGGAGAGCGTCGAGCTCGTCGTTGATGTTGGCGACAGCCTTCTGGACACCTTTGCCCAGGTAGACCCCTTTATCGCCGTCCCGCAGTTCGCATGCTTCGTGAGCACCGGTGCTGGCACCGCTTGGGACAGCGGCACGACCGACGGAACCGTCTTCCAGTTCCACGTCGACTTCCACCGTGGGATTGCCGCGGCTATCGAGAATCTGCCGACCATGGATTGAAAGAATTGCCACACTCATCTTGAACCGTCCTTCACTCAATGTTGTTGACTACAAAAATTCCGTCGTCGCCGGTCAGGGGCTGGTTTCACCCCGATCCGAGGTGAATGACGTCGCTCAGCCGAAACCATCAGCGGCTCAGGCGGCGGTCGATTTGCGCACAGCGATCCCGTTTGGACGGTGTTTTCTAGCAGACTGAGCGAACCCCGGCCACAGTCCAGACGGTAGAACCGGATCATTCCGTCAAAGGACGCCGATTGCCAGGCAGGGGGTTTCCAACTGAAGCGACATCTCCCTAAATCGCCCAGTTTACGCATCAGGAACTCCAGGAGGCTTCCGCACAACCGGCGATCCGGTATGGCTCATTCATTTGTTTTTTTCCGGAGAACCTGCCGATGAACGGGAAGGACCGAAAACTGAGACGGTCTCGACGCTTGAACGGAAGGGATTGCGACGGTGATTCATGCCGGGCGTCCTTCCGTCGTCTGAGGGGGAAATCATGTTGCGACGGACCGGCATCACACACGCCCTATTCAGCTTCTGTTTCGCGGTTGGGATGACTTCCGCCGCAGAAGCTCAGCTTTTCTTCGAAGCCGATGCCGTCTTTCTAGGCCGAAATCATGATGGCGGATCCTCCGTTGTCAGCGGGCAGGAAACGCTGACTACCAGCAATGGCAGCTTCGGAGCCGAGCCGGGGTATCGTCTTGGGATCGGCATGATCCTTGAGAACTTTCAGGTTGATGCCGGGTTCACGCAGGTGAATCCCTGGGTGGCTGAAAGCAGCGGCATGTTCTCCACCGCAGTCAACATGGATGGGGGAAATCCCAGCCGCCTCGATTTCAATGGGTTTCTGAAAAACGCCGCGAGTAGCGCTTTCTCGGGTGAAGACGGTGAAGTCGAAGCCTTTGGCCCCGGTGCCACTTACACGAATTCGACTCGATCGAATTACCGGGATTTCGAAATCAACATCGGCAGCAGTTATGCGACGAAGCGATGGCGTCTTTCTGGCGGCTTCCGCAGTGTGCAACTCGACGAGAAAAACACGGTGGGCATCGACGGGTTGTTCACGGAAACCCCGCCGAATCAAGGACTCAGTGATACTGCACTCTGGAACGCAGGGGCCACTCTCATTGCCGGGCCGGGAACGGGGTTCGCAGATGGAACAGACCTGATCTATTCCATCGATACCTCAACGAAGAATCAGCTGAACGGGTTCCAAACCACGTTCGGCGTCCAGTTTATCGATGGAAAATGGGTCTCTCTGGAAGGGATCGCGAAGGTCGGCATTTACCGCAACCACATGAGTGGGCAGATCATCGAAACCGCAGCAGGAGACGGTGCCGGCAGTTCGGTCTATCAGCAGTACCTGACCAGTAGCAAAGACGGGGCTGCCTTCGCTGGAAATCTCGGCCTGCGAGCGGTTGTCGGAATCACGGATTACATTGATCTGGTCGGCGGTGGTGAAGTGCTTTTCCTGAATGGACTTGCTCTGGGGAACGACCAGCTGGACGGAGTTCGAACTTCTACGACGGGACTATCGACCTATCAAGTGCAGAATAAAGGATCGATGGTCGGTTACGGCGGTACGATCGGACTGCGCATTTTCTGGTGAGTCCATGACCGTTTCCTGAATATCTCCTGACCTGAATGTCTCCTGATCGGTTGCTTCCGGTCACTTGGGCCAATGTGGTTTCGCGGAAACTATCCTCGTCGCTGCAGTTTGGTCTCGTAAGTATCGAGGAACCCCTGAAGCTGGTGAGCAGCCTCATCCTCTGAAATTCCGTACTTCGACTTCAGCGCTTCCAGCAATCTCATCGCGTCTCCGTCGACCCACTCAACCTCGCTCTGTTCAAAGTCGTCCCAGTATTCAAGAATCAGTTGGGGGGCCAAGGGTGGATATTCAGTTGGGCGTGGCATGGTCTGTCTCCTGATGAGGGGATTGCCCGAATCGGACTCGGGCGCCAACGGCGCACAAAGCCTCGGTTCGGATCGTTAACCATCTGCTTCTGCTGCACTCTCTGTACCGAAATCGGCCGACACTCTCGGACTGGCAATCCCCCTTCAAAAATCGCCTGAAAAGTGCGACAACTTCCTGACATGATGACTTTCGATCTGGTGTGTGATCGTCCGATCCACACCATTGATATCGGGTCGGTTCACGACCAGTTCGTCACCTGCGCCGTCAGCTGTCTCGCCTGAATCAAGGGAGTGAAAGATGCGAACGTTTCCGCTGGATGTCCATGGAATTTCGGTGAAGATCATTCACCGCAACCCTTCTCCAGCAGCTCTCTACGAAGAGGCGATCCGGCACGAGCCATTGGCAGCCATTTCTGATCGCGGCGCTCTGATCGCTTACTCGGGAGAAAAGACGGGACGATCTCCTCAGGACAAACGGGTGGTCCGACACCCGAACTCTGATCAGAACATCTGGTGGGGTCCGGTGAATTTCCCTTTGGATGAACGCTCCTTCATGGTCAATCGGGAAAGAGCGATTGACTACCTCAACACCCGCAAGCGTCTTTATTGCATTGATGCGTTCGCCGGCTGGGATCCTGCAAGTCGGATCAAGGTCCGGGTTGTCTGCGCCCGTCCCTACCACGCGTTGTTCATGTCGAACATGCTCATCCGGCCGACGGAGCAGGAGCTTGAGGACTTTGGAACACCAGACCTCGTGATCTATAACGCCGGGGGCTTTCCTGCCAATCGCTACACAACCGGCATGACTTCCAAGACGAGCGTTGATCTCAGCCTCGAGCATGGAGAAGTCGTGATCCTCGGAACCGACTATGCCGGTGAGATGAAGAAGGCGGTCTTCACCTACATGAACTATGCGATGCCGAAGCAGGGGATTCTCTCAATGCACTGCTCGGCCACCATGGATCCGGTCAATGGATCGTCGGTCATTCTGTTTGGCCTGTCAGGAACGGGAAAGACGACATTGTCCGCGGATCCTGATCGCAAGCTGATCGGCGATGACGAACACTGCTGGAGCGAGAACGGCATCTTCAACATCGAAGGAGGCTGCTACGCCAAAGCGATTTACTTGACGCGAGAGGCGGAACCTCAGATTTTCGATGCACTGCGTTTCGGGGCGGTGCTGGAGAATGTGGTCTATGACAAGGCTCAGCATCATGTTGATTTCAGTGATGGCAGCATCACTGAGAACACGAGAGGTGCCTACCCAATTGAGTTCGTTGAAAACGCGCAGATCCCCTGTCTTGCGGATCATCCACAGCATGTCATTTTTCTCACCTGCGACGCATTCGGTGTACTCCCCCCCGTTTCTGAACTGACGCTCGAACAGGCGGAATACCATTTCGTCAACGGCTACACAGCCAAGATCGCTGGCACCGAAATGGGAGTCAAAACGCCACAGGCCACGTTTTCTCCATGCTTCGGGGGACCATTCCTCATGTGGCATCCGACTGTTTACGCTCAGCTGCTCTCGAAGAAGATCTCGAAGCACAAGTCGAAAGTCTGGCTCGTCAACACAGGGTGGACGGGAGGCGGGCCCGATGTCGGGCGGCGGATTCCACTGCGATACACGCGAGCGATCGTGAATTCCATTTATCGGGGAACTCTGTCGAATGCCCCCCGCGAAGTGGATCCGATCTTTGGGCTCCAGATGATCATTACCTGCCCTGACGTGCCGAATGAAGTTCTCATCCCGCGGCGTGCCTGGTCGGATCCTGCTGCATACGATGCCCAGGCTCATCATCTGCGCGACCTCTTCGCCCGTAATTTCCTGCACTTTGATACGCAGGCAGGCGGAGGGTGAAGCCGCTGAAACCTCAGAGGCAGACCTTTCAACTCAGCGTTCCTTCCTGAATTCTCGTCAGCCGGGCACCTTGATCGATGAGCGATCAATTCTGATAAGGTGTTTCGAAACAGAAAGCTCTCATTTATCCACCACTAGATTGCAACCGATTTCCTGAAAAAGGTTTACGCAACACACTCTTACTTGGATTTCCCGACTTGGTGCTTCTTGGTATGGGTTTCGCATATCGCTTCGTTGGGAGAATTGCCATGCGAATCGGTGGTTGAAACTGAGTGTTCATCCGATTCATTTCGCCGACTCTCGAGCTGTTTTGCTCTCCCCACGTTCCGCGTCAGATGGGTTCCATGAAGAACAAAGTCTGACACGGCAGAGCCAGGCAGACCTTTTCAACTTGCACTCAGAGGAAAGAGCGATGAAAAAGTACCGAGTCACTGCGTTGATGATGGGCTTGAGTCTTCCACTGGCAGGGCTGACCGGCTGTGTCGATTCCCCTGCTGATCGACAGGCTCACGAAGTGCGGAAACAAGCGGACGATCACGCCGATCAGGTTCGGGAATCCACCGAACATCAGGCTGAGCGTACCCGCGATGCCCACAACCAGAAGGCTGACGCCGTTCGCGAAAACGTCGGTAAGACACCTATCACCGGA
Source organism: Planctomycetota bacterium (assembly GCA_023417655.1). Classification (GTDB taxonomy): domain Bacteria; phylum Planctomycetota; class Planctomycetia; order Planctomycetales; family Planctomycetaceae; genus Planctomicrobium. Next base: position 73,052 of record JAEZFD010000038.1, read on the forward strand.
GAAGCTGTTACGAACGAAGCAGAACGTCGCGCTGACAGCATCGAAGCTGCCGGTGAACGGAAGGCCGACGCCATCGAGAAAGAAGGCGAACGCGCCGCTGACAGCATCGAAAAGAACGCTGAACGCAAAGCTGACGCCGTGGAAAATGACGGCAAGTAAGTCTTCCCTCTGATTGATGTCTGGCCTGATTCACGCGCCAGTCACAGTTTCTTTGAAAACTGATCCTGCGCGCAAGTCAAACTCACACACACGCCCGAAATATGTTTACAGGGAGGGTCTGTCGTAAGACGGCCCTCCCTGTTCATTTTGCGCTGACCTCATTTCTTACCAACCTTCAGGGATGCCGCTGAATGTCAGATGATCCGTTTCAGAGGGAATCGCCGAAAGGAATCGCAATCGAAACGTGAAGGAAGGTGTCAAAAATGGGCCACCGATCCTTGGACAGATTCGGATGCGTCGCCTCTGTCTTTTCCACCGTGAACAGACCCGTACGGCAAAAAACGCAGCTCAGCCGACTTTGGGGCGCTTTCCGTCAATTCTGGCTTCACCTGATCTTCGGGCCTGTGTTACCTTCCGCTTCCTCGAATGTGTTGCAATCAGCAAGGCTCCGAGAATTCCATTTATTTCGTTTCATCGATTTCGCGGAGTATTGGTCACAAACAAACGCCTTGTTGCCCCCCACGGATTCGGCTGAGCCGACTCGAGTGAATCAGGTCAACCAGGACGGGACCGAGCTCCGGAAGAGAACAGGCGGCATGGAGGCCCTTGTGAAGTCAGGTTCATCGCCGAATCCACGTCAGGAAGTTCAGATTCGCTGGTTGATTCGCCGTGACATGGCGGAAGTCCTTCGGATTGAACAGGCCATATCAAAGAATCCCTGGAACGACGAAGACTTTCTCTGCTGCCTCCGTCAGCGTAACTGCATCGGAATGGTCGCTGAGCACAATCATCGAATTCTCGGGTTCATGATTTATGAGCTGCACAAGTCGCGGCTGCATATTTTGAATTTCGCAGTCGCTCCTGAAGCTCGTCGCCAAGGCATCGGATCCCAGATGGTGCTCCGGCTGATCGACAAGCTCTCCCAGCAGCGCCGTAGTGAGATCATCGTCGAGGTCCGTGAAGGGAATCTGGACGGCCAGCTGTTCTTCAAACAACAGGACTTCAAAGCGGTCTGCGTCCTGCGACGTCACTTCGACGATACCGAAGAGGACGCCTACATCATGCAGTTCCGCCTGAATGCCGAAGCCGAAGCCGGAACGGCGTTCGCCCCGCACAATCGCATCACCGAGATCACCGACATTGACGCCGCCTAAGCGACTTCGATCGGCCTGATTGAATTTGAAAAGACAGAACGCCTGCCGGTTGATTCCGGACAGGCGTTTTTTCGTTCCCGGACTCTCCCTATGATCAGAGGGCAGGTTGAATTCATCCTGCAGCCCTCTCCCTTTGTCACGAATTCCTGATGCCTGCATCTTCTCCCCCATTGAGACTCGGCATTCTTTTCGAATACGCCACAATGAATGGTGGCGAGCATTCCATTCTGGCCGTGCTGCAGCATCTGGCTGGTCACACACTCGAGCCGACGATTCTGGCCCCGGAGAGCGGGAAGCTCTGGGAGTTCTGCCGCACGCAGGGATGGCGCTGCTGTCCATTAAATCTCTCTGAGCTCGCCAGATCCCCGGACCAGTTCACCAATCAACTGAAATCAATCATTGCTGAACACCAGATTGAACTGCTGCATGCCAACAGCCTCTCGGCAGGGCGCAAGCTGGGGGCAGTTGCCTCCCGCCTCCCCTGCCCGACCTCCACGCACCTGCGGGATATTCTCAGTCTGTCGAATTCCGCGATCTCCTCGCTAAATGAACACGCTGGGATGATCGCCGTCTCGCACGCGACCCGCGACTTCCACTTGGCGCAAGGCCTGGATTCCACTCGGTCGACCGTCATCTACAACGGGATTGATACTGCAATATTCTCGCCTCGACCTGCGACGGGCTGGCTTCATCGTGAGTTGGGACTGGACTGGAAGGGGTCAGGCCAGTCTCCCATTCTCGCTGGCATCGTCGGACAGATCTGCCTGCGGAAAGGACATCTCGACGCTGCAGCCGCCGCTGTCATGATGAAGGACCGTTTTCCTGCTTTGCATTTTGTTCTGGTGGGAGAACGGCACTCGACGAAGGCGGAAAGTGTCGAGTTCGATCAACAGATCACCAGAACGTTCGTAGAGGCCGGGATCCCGGATCGGCTGCACCGGGTCGGCTGGCGGGAGGGAATGGAAACGCTGTACCTTGAGCTTCAGTTACTGATCCATCCCGCTCGTCAGGAGCCTCTGGGACGTGTTCTGCTCGAAGCTGCTGCCTGTGGAGTTCCGGTTGTCTCCACCCATGTCGGCGGAACTCCTGAGATCTTCACATCGGGTGAATCGGCCTGGCTGGTGCCGCCATCGAACCCTCCTGCACTCGCTGAGGGCATTGAGCGATTGCTGACGGAACAGGAACTCTCGCAACAATTCGTGCAATCCGCACTCAACGTCATCCAGAACCGGTTTACAATTCCATTATCAGCCACGAATCATTTGCAGTTCTGGACACGGTTGACTGGCAAAGAGATTTGAGCGACCGGAGAATACACCCCGAACTTCACAGATGATCCCGGAATTTCACGGACAGGATCACCGAGAGATGTCGATGTGCCCATCGAGATTCTCCTTCGCCCCGCCCTGCCTGCCGAGTGAATGACATTCCCATGTGGAATCCTTTGAAACGGTTGTGGAAAACCCGAGCTCAGTCGGACGCTGAATATCTGCAGGCGGCCCGCCAGTTGACGCAGCGCGCTCCGATTCCGCTCATCTGGCTGTTCGGCAAAACCGGGAGCGGGAAATCCTCCACAATCCGCTACCTGACCGGCGTCGAGGAGATTCAGGTCGGCACCGGCTATCGGCCTCAGACCCGCTTCTCTGCCCGATACGATTTCCCCAACGAGAACGAACCCCTCCTCAGTTTTCTCGACACGCGAGGACTGGGCGAAGTCGACTACAACCCGACCGAGGAACTCAATCAGTTCGGTCGGGAAGCGCAATTGATGATCGTCGTCGTTCGAGTGATGGACCATGCTCTCGACGAAGTCGTTTCGGCCTTAAAAGTGATTCGTCGTCAGTCCCCGGAACGACAGGTCATTCTCGCTCTTACGGCCTTACATGATGCCTATCCCGGTGAGCAACATCCTGAAGTCGATCCATTTGATCTCTCGCCGTTTCCTCTCCCGGAGAACATTCCCGATAATCTCAAACGGTCGCTGCAGAAACAATATGAGCGTTTTAGTGGTCTCGTTGACTGCGCGGTACCGCTGGACCTGACACCTGTTGAAGAAGGTTTCCATCAGCCGGAATTTGGTGGGGAACGACTCAAGCAGGCGATTATTCACTCGCTCCCCAGTGCCTATCGACAGACGCTCCGCCAGCTTGATGAAGTGGTCGCTCCGTTACGGGATTACACCTGGAAGAAGGCGATGCCGGTCATTCTTGGAACCAGTACGCTCGCGGCAACAGCCGCTGCCGTCCCAGTTCCCTGGATCGATATTCCGGTCGTGATGGGACTACAGACACATCTCGCCTACAAACTTGCCAGAATTCACCGCCAGCGTCTTGATGCCCAAACCATCGCCAAGGTGACAGGCGGTCTCGGCGGCCGGGTCGCGGTGCAGTTTGCGATTCGTGAAAGTCTGAAGTTCATTCCCTGGGTCGGTATGGCGGCCAATGCTGCGGCGGCCTTTGCCTATACATTCGCCGGGGGAATGGTCTGGAACTGGTACTTCACCGAGATTCGAGACGGTCACGTCCCAACGGACGAAGAATTACGGACTGTGTATCAGGAGCAGCTCCACCGCGCCTCCGAACTCTGGAAGTCCACGAAAGAAAGCGGCACTCAGACCAGTTTCTGAGAACGGGTCTGATCTGCGATTCTGGCGTGTTTCGAACGCCAGCCCAACGAAATAACGGCCCAATAAAAACAGCCCGACATCTTCACGACGTCGGGCTGGTTCGTTTCTCAAACTTCCACTGCCGGAAGCGTCTTCAGCAACCGCTGTCACCTGCAGATCAATACTGGACGCGGTCTGGATTGGAAGCAAAGTCCTTCAGCAGCTGGAAGGCTTCATTGCCGAGCATCTGAACCTCAGTGACTTTCCGTTCTTTCATCGGAAGCGCAAGCTGGTTGTAGAAATACTGATCGTCGAAGCCGACCGTCGCGGCCTGTGCGATGCTGAAGCCATAGACCACCAAATCGATGCGAGCCCAGTACGTTGCTGCCAGGCACATCGGACAGGGTTCGCCGGAGGTATACAATTCGCACCCGGTCAGGTCGAACGTCTTCAGCTTACTCCCGGCAGCGCGAATGGCGTAGATCTCGCCGTGAGCAGTTGGATCCGAATTGCTGACAACGTGGTTCCAGCCTTCCCCAACAATCTCGTCGCCTTTCACGACAACCGCGCCGAACGGTCCGCCATCCCGGGCAGCGACCCCTTTCCTCGCCAGTTCAATGGCCCGTCGCAAATACTTCTCGGCCCGCTGGGGGTCAATCTTCTTTTTCGCGTCATCAGCAGACAGGTTCTGGTACGCCGACATCAGAATTCCTCCCTGCAGGGCTAAACCGACAGCCGTCGCCATCCATTCACGCCGTGACAGGTCATTGCGCTGGTTCCCTTGAAACTCACAGTCTGAGTGCATCTTCGTCGATCCCACTGGTTGAATGGGATCGTCGGTTTCGGTCTGCTCTGAAACAGAGTCTTCCGCGGAACAGTAAGACCGGCCGATATCCCATGTGGAAATCGTAGGCCACGAAAATTCACCGCGTCGGAGATCCCGTCACAAAAATCACAGAAGATGCAGACAAACCGTCCGGCAGAACCGGCATAACATGAACGACGAGAACCGTTGGCTCTAGGGACCGGTGAGATCAAGCATCAACTGATTGGGTTGCTTGTCACTGATGGTGGCCTTCAGCTCGGACTTCACATTGTACTTCTCCGGGATGTACTGCTCGATGGCCTGTTCTTTCCCGATTCCATCCGCGCTGGGCACAGTCTTCCCTTCGGCGATGCGAGTCGCTGTCACTTCGATGATCTTTTCGCCGGGGCTCGACTCCCCGGAGATTTCACCATTAATGACTTTCGCAAGGCACGTCTTCTCCTGACCAGCCGGGTCACGCAGCACCAGCGTCGCCGTGGAGACCGGTTCTCCATTGAAGGTGACTTTTCCCGTCAACGGATAGAAGCGTGGTCCGGAATTCTGGGAACAGCCAACAGACGTCGCCAGAAATCCAAGGACAACAAGCGTAACAATTCGAAATGGCATGGGCAGCGGAATCCCTGTGAGCGGACGAGAAGTGATGGCGCAGTGCGAGACAGAATCAGCATCGAGCAGTCAGCATCAGCGGTTTACCACTCGCCGATGACCTCACCAGTCGCACGGGTTCCCAGTGCCCGCATCGTGGCCAGATTGATGTTGTCCGAGACAAATCGGACCGAACCATCTGCCATCGCGACTTGAGCACCGCCTGTGTGATAACTGCGGATGTACGTCGTCCGCGTAGTACAGGTGAAGCCGGCAGGAGTCGCCACATCCGTGGAATAGCACGGAAATCGGGTTTCGTTGAAATTGCCGCAGCCGCGTGCACAATCAGGAATCGGTGTGTTGGGCGGTTCCGCAGTGACGATGCTTCCGCCCCCATGAATAGAGCCGCCCCAATAAGCACCCGCTTCGCTCCAGGGCACATAGGCGTTTCCACTGCCACCGGAACCCACGCGTGTGACCCCTTCCCCGATCAGGATGGTGTTCGAGGTCCCGTCCGTGATCGATGCAAAACTGGTTTTCGAATAGTTGTGGAAGACACCATTACCTGTCGTCGAGACCCACGCACTGACCGTCGAACCCGCGTTAGCACCATAATTCCCACGGAATCCGATACTCGCCCCGGTTCCAGGATCAGGATTTGATGGACAAGAGAACGTCTCGAGTTTGAATCTCATCAGGTCGCCTGCCTGATGGCTGTATTCGGGATTCAGCTTTTCATAGGAATTGAACAGTGCCACTTGATCGACGAACGGGAGAATTCGCTGAAACCAGGAATCCCGGTTCTTCGTAACCCCGACAGTTCCTTCTCGCGACCAGTATCCATACGGAAGCGTATTGTGGACATCGTGGTAGTTGTGAAGTGCCAGAGCGATCTGCTTGATGTTGTTCTTGCAGCTCGAGCGTCGGGCCGCTTCGCGTGCCTGCTGAACAGCGGGCAGCAGCAGCGCGATCAGAACTGCAATGATTGCAATGACCACAAGCAGTTCGATGAGAGTGAATCCTCTCCGATGCCTGCGATGGATGACGGGCGCAGCGTGACTCACAGGAATGGTCTCCACCAGAAGTGCAATGAATGATTCGTATGCAACTATTCGCAAGGTTCGTACCGGTATGGAAATTTCCAATCGGCAGGCAAAAGCCCTGAGAACGCGAAGTAATCAATGGATCTGCATACGCTAATTGCACGTAATATCAGCACACAAGAGCAAAAAGAGCGCGTGCGAATCTTACATGTCATTTACGAATCATTCGATGCAAACCGCCGACAGGTTACGGCCGCCTGTTCTCAATCCAGCACCCGTTGAGCATGGGGGTGCGACGATTCGTAGGTCTCGCGCATGCGGCGCGTGCTGACGTGGGTGTAGATCTGAGTAGTCGTCAGACTTTTGTGCCCAAGAAGTTCCTGCACACTGCGAAGATCAGCTCCGCCATCCAGCAGATGGGTCGCAAAGCTGTGCCGGAGGGTATGGGGACTCGTGATGGAAGAAAGCCCTGTTTCCTTCAGGTATTTGTCGAGCATTCGCCCGATGCTTCGCGTAGTCAGGCGCCGGCCGAAGCGATTCAGGAAGATCGCATCGTGATCTTTTGCAGGGGCCGCTGGATCGACGGCCCGGACTGTCAGCCAGCGTTCGATTGCCCGAGCAGCGTAAGAACCGACAGGAGCGATTCGCTCTTTGGCCCCTTTTCCGAAGACTCGCAGAATGCTGGACGGACGATCCCAGTCAGACAGGTTCAACCCGACCAGTTCCGCGACTCGCAGACCTGAAGAATACATGGTTTCCAGAATGGCCCGATCTCGCAGCCCCATCGGATCGTTGGCCGGCGGCGCTTCGAGGAGCGTCGCCACTTGTTCCGTTGTCAGGAAGTGAGGGAGTTTTCGACCGGTCCGCGGTGTCCGTAAGGCCTGCGCCGGATTGGAGGTCGTAATTCCCTCGCGAGTGGTATACCTGAAGAAACTCCGGATGGCAGCCAGGCGCCGGGCGATCGTGGTCCGGGCGTATTGACATTCATGAAGATAGGAGACGTATCCCCGCAGCATGGGGATGGTCACCTGATCAGGAGTTGCGACACCGCCCACACGGTCTTCGAGATAATCGAAGAAGCTGGCAAAGTCTTCGCCATAAGACTTGATCGTCAACTCAGAGGAATTTCGCTCGAGCTTCAGATGGCGGAGAAATTGCTGCACTGTGCTTTGCATGATCTCACCGCATCGCCGTTCAGCGATACCGAATGGAGTCGTTGACGGGCTCGATCACCGGGTCGGTTCAGCACGAACAGCTACAGAAAACGCCGCTCGCGGAACCGCCTGTGCGGCAATCATGCCGTTCGGCGAAAGGTTTCCGGTGTGGCAGGATCGGTCGTCTGGTCCGTCTGGAGCCGACGAACTTTCTGGCTCAGAACAGCCGCGTCGTACCACGTGAAGTTTAATTCCGGGTCGGCGGCATAACGCCCCAACGTCTGCAGCATTTGGGCCAGGCTCGATTCGTCATAGAGAAAGACGTATCTCTCTCCATCCTTCACCAAGGCGATGACATTGACGTTTCGTTCCATCCTGAGCACCCTGAATTCATTACGGGTCATTCCTGTGGTGTTATCGTCGGGCCAGCAGGAAGGCATTCCCGTGAAAACAGTTTTTCAGTGCCTCATCACTCAAAATGTGCGGATGCGCTCATCGATCTGATATGACCGGCTTATCGGTGCCGTCGGTCTCGTTTGCCATGTCCTCAGGACAGGTCCCTGAGGAAGAGAACCTGCAGGAATTCTACTGAGAAAATCACGAAACTCCTGCGGCTGACGGTGCCGGACCAGGGACCTCGGCGGCGAATTTCGCTGATCTCTCAGGTAACGACGAAATGCCAGATCACGGCCAGAACGCCACCAGCAAATAGCCCTGCCACGACATCGTCTGCCATGACCCCGAGTCCACCGGGAAGCCATTCAATCCGGCGGATGGGCCAGGGTTTGATGATGTCGAAGATCCGGAACAGAAGAAATCCAATCACAGCCGTTCCGGGATTGATCGGGGTCAACAGAAAGACCCAGAAGAAAGCGACGATTTCGTCAAAGACAACATGGGGTGGATCCTTCCGCTGCAGAAGACGGATTCCGGCGTCGCAGATGGGAATCCCAATCATGAACGCGATGACTCCGGCCAGTGCCGTCCAGAGGGGGTACCTGCCGTCTGTTCCCAATGCCCAGATCAGAGGAGGCCCCAGCAGACTGCCAGCGGTTCCTGGTCCGCGAGGAACATAGCCAAGACCGAATCCGGTGGCAAAAACTCCCCAGAATCGATCGAAAGGGCGAGCTGCTGGTGGCTGTGTTGGGCTCTCTGTCATGGCAGTTCCACCTGAATTTCCCCGTCGACAACCTGAACAGGAAAAGTCTGCTGCTGTATCCGCGAAGTCAGGCAATGCCGCCCTGTCAAGACGTCAAACTGCCAGCCATGCCACGGACAGGTCACGATACACCCGTTGAGAGCTCCCTCGGCAAGTGGTCCCCCGGCATGAGGGCAGATTCCATCGATGGCCCAGAGTTCGTCTCCCTGGCGAAAAACCGCCACAATCCGATCTGTGATTGTGAATTCACGGCCTGCGCCGTCTGGGAAATCATCAAAGGACGCAACAGAGTGCCACATGTCGACTGGAAGTCTCTCGATGTCAGAAGTGCCGTTCACAGATGGTAACCGATTGTGAACGGAACATAGCGAATCACTCGCGATTGTGCCGTCAATTTTGGAAACCAGCGGTTCTCCGTGCCTCTCGAATCATTTTCATCGGTCAATTGAGCTTGGGAAGCCATCACACTTCGAACACAAACACGCATCGTAATCGTTGTCTTCACCCCGGAACTCGCCCCACCAGTGGCCCGGAATCATGAAGGCCGGACCTGATAACGGCTCATCATGGCGGACTCATCGCTGAAAGGATTCCGTCATCACGGAAAGCGTGGGACCCAATGCTTGGCTCAATCGTCAGTCCGAAGAAAACGGAGTACACTCACCCGAAACAGCTCACCTCAGTCAGGCGCCTCCCTGGGAGAGAGATCCAATGCTTCGATTCGCGGTCCTCGCTGGCATTATCTGGTCCGTCGCATCTCTTCCGGCTCATTGCACTGCCGCAGAACTCCCGCCGCTGAAACCGCTTTCCGGAGCGAAACCCCGAAACGTCGTTCTGGTACTGACCGACGATCACCGGTTCGATGCGATGGGGTTCATGAACCACCCCTTCCTCGAGACACCGAACCTTGACCGGCTCGCGAAAGAGGGAGTGCATTTCACGTCGGCATATGTGACAACCGCTCTCTGTTCACCGAGTCGGGCGTCCATCCTGACAGGGCAATACGCGCACACTCATAAGGTCATCGATAACAATCAGCCGTGCCCTGATGGCACGATTTTCTTTCCGCAGTATCTGCAGCGGGCTGGCTATGAGACCGCCTTTTTCGGGAAGTGGCACATGGGTGGGGAAAGTGATGAACCCCGTCCCGGATTTGATCGCTGGGTGAGTTTTAGAGGTCAGGGAACTTACCTTCCGTCCAAAAATGGTCTGAACATTGACGGGAAACGCGTGCCGCAGAAGGGCTATATCACTGATGAATTGACGGACTATTGCCTGGAATGGCTGAACGCCCGGTCCGGAGACAAGCCGTTCTTCATCTATCTGTCCCACAAGGCGGTGCATTCGGAATTCATTCCCGCCGAGCGTCATAAGGGACGATACAAAGACGCCAAGTGGACGCCTCCGGAAACAATGGCGTTGACTCCGGAGAATCTGGCGAATCAGCCCCGTTGGGTGAAAGATCAACGCAACAGCTGGCATGGAGTCGACTTCGCCTACCATACACACACTGATATCGAGGCCTATTACAAACGGTATTGCGAGACCTTGCTCGCCGTTGATGAGAGCCTCGGAAGGGTCCTCTCCGCACTTGAAGCAAAGAACCAACTTGATGATACCCTTGTGATCTACATGGGCGACAACGGCTTCTGCTTTGGCGAACATGGTCTGATTGATAAGCGAACCGCTTATGAAGCCAGTATGCGGGTGCCGTTTCTCCTCCGCTGTCCGAATTACGTGAAGGGAGGACAGGTCTGCGACAAGGTTGTCGCCAATATCGATCTCGCCCCCACCATTCTGGAAGTTGCAGGACTTGAGACACCGGAGCACATGCAGGGCCAGAGCTTCTGGAAACTGCTGACGAATGGAAATCAACCGTGGCGGACGGCTCTGCTTTACGAGTACTACTGGGAACGTAATTTCCCGCAGACGCCAACCATGCACGCCATCCGGACGCCGGACTTCAAGTTCATCCGCTATCAGGGAATCTGGGACACGGATGAACTGTACGACATCCGCAATGATCCTCACGAAACGAAGAATCTCATCGCCGATCCTGCGCATGCCAAAACCGTGAACCAGCTGCGTCGCCAGTTGTTCGCCGAACTGGAACGGACGAACGGAATAACGATGCCGCTGTATCCTGATCGCGGCCGTTCAAATGGATCCCGTTCGAGAGAGGGAGCCCCGGTCGGTGACTTTCCCGATCGGTTCTATGAGAAAGCTGATCGCCGACCACCTGATTAAGCCTCCTGACAATCCACGAGAGCAGCTGGGGAAGAAATTCGAAATACAAATTTTCAAATTCGAAACAGGTTGAGGAGGCACTGGGGCGATTCTTGCGGATCATTCATCGGTGCTGGTTTTCCCCCCCGATTCGTTTCGAATTTTGAGCTTTGAATTTCTAATTTCTGATCCCGATCACCACTCAACGGACTGATTAATGCCGATTCACCCCCAACTTCTTCAGGATTGTTTTCATCTCGGGCGACTGCCGACCTGCGACGTCCTGCTCCACCGGAACGCACTGATTCCCTGGTTCATTCTGGTCCCGGAGACCGAACAGACGGATCTCCTTGAACTTCCGATGGATCACCGAAATGCAGCGATGCAGGAGGCCGCGCTCGCTGGCGAATTGATGAAGAAGCACTTCGGAGTGCCCAAGCTGAATTTTGCGGCCATCGGCAATGTGGTGCCGCAGCTCCACCTGCATGTCGTCGGTCGACGCCCGGAAGATCAGTGCTGGCCAAAACCGGTCTGGGGAAATCTCACGCAGCAGGCGGACTACTTAGACTCAGAAGTTCGCGAGATCATATCGGCACTGCAAAAGGCCGCGACGGAATCTGGGCTTCAGTTCCAATCGAAAGGACGTTCCTGACTCGCACCGCATTGCTCTGACGGAGTGTTCGCGACAGTCGTGCGCAGATCACTGTAACAACTTGCCGCACTTCCATTTCCTGAAAGTCGAGTTGACGGAAACCGGAATTGGAGCGATGTTTTCTCTGGGGGAGAGCCGGGGCGGAGTTCCCGCGCAGATTCCCTCTCACTCCATTGCGATCAACTCGGCAAACTCTTTGACCGGAACGGCACATCCACACAGGCCGTCAGCGGACTTCGGGGACGGAACAACTTCATGGGTACGCTGTTACGCGATCTTTCCGCACTCTCGCCCTTTGTCATCGGCGGCGCGTTCTGTGTTCACCTGTTCGTCTTCTTTGTTCTCTGGATTTGGTCCCGACGAGATCTGAAAACAATTGCCAGCGGGCTGTTCGACTTTACTAAAGGTCTAAGGAATCAGAGCCTGCTCGACTCGCATGCTCATCTGTCTGACCAGATCGATGCATTTCTGGCTGACATTAACGACGTTCTGGATGACGAACACCGTCGCGCTGAACGCCTGCCGTTACTTCAGAGGATGCAGATCCTTGATGAGAAGAAGCGCTATCTGAATTCCATGAGCTTCGAAGTCGTTTACAACATGGCTCGGACCATGATCGAGGCCTATCCGCTGGCGGGAGTGCTCGGAACTGTGCTGGCGATTGGCTCAGCACTGCAGGACGACATGGCCGGGCAGACCGGTGGCGTTAACCTGATTCTTGAACGATTCTCCGAATCGATCTGGTCCACCGCTCTCGGACTGATCGGGGCTCTGGTGCTGATGTTTGTGAACAGCACGCTGGAACCGACCTTCAATCGACTTACTGAGAATCGAAAGCATGTCCGGGATACGATCGCCCGGGCGAAACGGGAACTGGCACTGCATTCAGTTGATCGCGGAGAGCACGAATGATCTCCCGTCGGCGACTGACGCTGCAATTGACTCCGCTGCTCGACATGCTGCTGATTGTCGTCTTTCTGCAGTACTTCCAGCTGCGCGAACGGGAGCAGACGTTAACCGTCGAGCAGCAGGCGATCACCACTGAACGTGAGGAACTCATCAGCGCGAATGCGGTCAGCCAGAAACAGATCTCAGAGTTGATGACGCGAATGGAAGCGCTGCAAGCCCAACTGATGCTTACGGAAAGACAGGCATTGCATGCTCGCGAGATCGCAATCGAGGATCGCAAGTCGCTGATCCAGTCGCAGACGTCTCTCCAGCAGGTTGTCGAACAACAGAAAGTAGTCGGGCGGCTGGTACAGGAGCTGTTTCAGATTCCTCCTGAAGAAGTTGAACAGATGCTGAACGCAGTACGCGGGCCGGCCAATGGCGAAACTCCGGCCGAACGACAGAGGATTATTGAACGCTTCAAACAGATCTCGAACCAGAGTTCCGGCAAGATGCTTGAACATCTCCTCTCTTACGAGGAGATCCGTAAACGATGCGATGTCTGGAATCTGGAGATCGATGCAGAAGGCATCGCGACGATCACAGACGGCACTCGTAGCCGACGCTTCCGAATCCCGATGACGGAAGATGGAGACGTCTCTACCGAACAATTGATCAATGAACTCTTCTCCTGGTATCGCACTTTGCCGCAGCCGAAGAGTCTGGTGGTCGTCCTTCTGACTTATGATCGCGGCAGTCGGATCTTCATCACGGAGTCGGTTCGCAAGGCGTTACCGATCTGGGTGAGTCGAATGCAGGCGGACAGTGCCGGGCGCAGCCGGTTCGAGTATGCCGATCTGGGTTTCCGGATCGACTGATGATCCATGGCAGTTTGGGAATTCCCTGTGAAACGGTCTCGCCCGATTTCGTGTGGCGAGCTACAACGGAATTGGGCAACAGAAGTCGGACTCCTCATCGCAATCAGAGCAGAGCCATGAAAACACGTAATCTCGTCGGCGGAGCGATGGTGGGAGCACTGGTCTTCGGCATCTGGCTGGGATCCTTTTTCAAAGGGCCAGGTCTCGGTGGAAGCGGAACCGGATTTGGGATCTCCGATACCACGAGCGAAACGCTTTCGGACACGCGCGTTCAGGCGACGAATGCTTCCTCAACCGGCACGTCGAGCCCTCGTGCTTCGACCGGGAATACCACACCCGCCCCTGATTCCAAAGACCCGGAAATCGGCTTACCGACGCAGCTGATCACAATCGTGATCCATGATGATCAATTTCGCCTGATGACGGGCGACGACCCTAAGCACGGAGTGGAACTGACGTTAAACGACATCCGCCAGCGTGCCGGGGAAACGGTCGGGACGTCTGAGGGAATTCGGGTTCGGATTCTCAAGGAACGTTCAGCACGAGAGGGTGCGAGGTCAGATTTACTCAATGCTCTCGCTGCCGCGGGGGTGAAACGGGAGGAGATTCAGGAACGGGCGGAATTCATCAAATAATCCGGCTAGGGAGTCCACGGTTCATCCACTGACTGTGGTCTGGCAGGTTTCGGTGATGAGGTGAAACTCAGGTCATTGCTTTGAAGTCGCCGCGCACCCCGTGCCGATGCCATCTTTACCGCGATCGATTGCGGCGTCTCCCTCGCGAATTCGAACTGTCGCCAGGTTGAGCATTGCAGAAATGGCAGCAGTGACTGCCGATCAAATCCCATCACTCTGTGAGAGAGACTGTTTCCGTGGCCCCCAATCACACTGCCAACGCTGACCAGGACGTCCAGGCATTACGTGCCCGGATCGAGGATCTGGAGCGGCAGTTATTGCAGGCTCAGAAACTCGGCTCCGTCGGGGAACTGACTTCGTCGGTTACCCACGAGTTCAATAACATCCTCACGACGATCATCAACTATGCCAAGCTCGGGCTCCGGCATCAGGATCAGACCAGTCGCGACAAGGCCTTCGACAAAATTCTCGGAGCCTCCCAGCGCGCCGCGAAAATCACCACCGGACTGCTTTCTTACGCCCGGGCCAATGATTCGCGGAAGGAATCAACCAGCCTCGCCCAGATCGTCCGTGACATGATCGTGCTGATCGAGAAGGATCTGCATGTTCACCGGATTCGTCTTGAACTGAACATCCAAGGGGATCCGCACGCCCTCGTCAACAGCGGTGAAATTCAGCAGGTGTTGTTGAATCTGATGGTCAATGCCCGACAGGCGATGCAGCCCGGCGGCACAATGACGGTCACTGTAAACGAAGATCCTTCGGGCCAGTGGGGCGAAATTTCCGTTCGGGATACCGGAGTCGGAATTCCACCTGAAAAGATGCCGCAGATTTTCACCCGGTTCTATACAACCAAGACTGCTGACGAAAACGGACAGGGAGGAACCGGGCTGGGGCTTGCTCTGTGCAAGACAATCATGGATCGTCATCAGGGACGCATCCGGGTTGAAAGTGCCCCCGGTCATGGGACAAAATTCACGCTCAAGCTGCCGCTGACCAAGTCCGTGGATCTGATGCAGGCGGCGTCAGTTGCGGAACACTCTGCCAAGGCCAAACGTGAATCGCCGAACCTCCTTCCGCGCCACTGATGTCCGCATCGCGGAATGGCAGCTGTTCGTCCTCATCTTTATTCTCGCTTTTCTGCTTCGGGTCTTCGCTCTTTCCCGCTACTGGAGCGATCTGAATCTCGATCCGGATGTCTATCTCGCTTTGGCTCAGGGCCTTGCGGACGGGCGCGGCTATTCCGCCCCTGGGACCGACATTCCGACCGCATTCCGGCCACCGCTCTATCCACTGCTGTTGATGGGCGTGAGTGCTCCGGACCAGAAATTGGGGCGAGCCCTGCTGCAACTCGTTCTGTCACTCGCCACGATCCCTGTGATCTGGCTGACGGCCCGAAATCTGGGGCTCTCTCGCATCGGTCGCCTCTTCGCAACCGCGTGCCTGGCCGTTGACCCACTCCTCATCCGGTACGTTCCCTATCCGATGACAGAGACCTTTTGCGGGTTACTGATCGCCTGTCTGTTATTGTGCGTGACTCGATCGGGACCAGCGACATGGAAATCAGGCTTCGTCACCGGAATCACATTTGGATTGTGTGTTCTCTCCCGGCCGACATTCTGGGCAGCCGGGTTTCTATTCGGGGCCGCTGCATTGCTGCATCTGTGGCTGGACCGCGCGAAGCTGGGTGCTGAAAGTAAGATGCGACGCACTTCCCAATGGAACAGCCTCATCGCTGTACTTGTCGGCGTTGCACTCTGCGTCACGCCCTGGGTCGTCAGAAATGCCATCCAGCTCAAGTCGCCGATTCTGATGACGACTCATGGGGGCTATACGCTGCTCCTAGGAAACAACGATGCGTTCTACGAGGAAGTTGTTCGGCAACCATTCGGAACGATCTGGGACGGCTCGCGAGGTCCCGGCCAAAATGCCTGGGTGACACAGATCAATCAGGAGATGGAGGCTCAGAGCATCCGTTCAGAAATTGAACAGGATCGCTGGATGTCTCAGCGGGCCTGGTCGACAATTTTTGCCCAACCTGCGACGGCCATCCAGGCAGCCCTGCTGAAGTTCTGCTGGTTCTGGAATATTGCGCCGCACGCCGCTGCAGATCAGACGACTCCGCAGGCCGTGAGATGGGTGGTCTCCCTGTATTACAGTGGACTCTGGCTCTGCCTGATCGCAGGCATCTTGAATCAAATTCGTCGAATTCGATTGGATGAGTCAGCGAACCGGGGATGGGAATATCCGCTGCTGCTGATTCTTGCGATGTCGCTGGCACATCTTCTTTACTGGAGCGACGCCCGAATGAGGGCACCTGTGATGCCGGCTGTCGCCCTGCTCGCTGCTTCCGGAGCAGGAGTGCTGTGGCGGCGCGTTCTGCCGGTCTCTTCGCTGGCTGACAGGGAGAGCATCCCTCCTGCTCAATGACAATTGATCTGCGAGCCGAAAAAGCAAAATCTTTCTGATGCAAATCGATTTTACGGGTTGTACCGGGGATCGGTGTTTTGCTGTATGGAATGCCCTTCACGGCTCGATGTTGTGACGGGGAAGACGATTCTCCTGCCCGAAGCGATTTTCCGTCCGGTACTCTGCATGGAAGACCGTTGATGTCTGGCCGCAATGGCGCCGCACGAGATTGAGGTGGTTGATGTACGAGGAATACTTTGGACTCAACCGACGCCCGTTTTCTCCGATCCCCAGCGCTGAGGACTTTGTCTCCGTTCCTCATCTGCAGGAGGCCTTGGACGCATTGGTGAACTGCGTCACACAGGCGAGAGGGATCGCTGTGATTTCGGCCGCCGCCGGGATGGGGAAATCGACACTCACAAAAAAACTGGCTGCCCTGATGCGGCCGCATGCACGTTCTGTTTTTCTCAATGGCGCCGGAATCGAAAACCGGCGAGGACTTCTGCAAGCCCTGCTCTTTGAACTGGGGGGGGAGTACGTGGGCCTGTCTGAGCAGGAGGCCCGACTCAAACTGCTGGAAATCTGTCGAAGGTCAGAAAGTCAGGGTTCTCCCTCGAAAGGTCCGCGCCATCTGATGGTGATCATCGAAGATGCTCATCTTCTGCCGGAACCAGTCTTCGAAGAACTGCGAACCTTGGGTGATTACGCACCTGAAGGGGAACGGCTCATTCAGCTTGTGGTCTGTGGTCCGTTTGAACTCGAAGAGAAACTGACTGACCCGGCCCTGGCATCGTTCAGTCAGCGCATTGGCGTTCAGGTTCACCTGACCCCGCTTTGTCGGACTGAGTCAGCTCAATTCATTGCAGACCGGTTGCTCGCATCGGGAGGCAGCAGTCTGTCGGCAATGATCGACGGACCGGCACTGGACCTGATCTGCCTTGCCAGTGATGGAAATCTCCGCTGCCTGTCTCAACTGACCGATCACGCACTGCTGTTGACGTTTGCAATGAACCGACCGCGGGTAGACGAAGGGATCGTCCGAACTGCTCTCGACGATCTCAAGGAACTGCCACTCCGGTGGAATGAGATCCCTCCCCCTTCGAACCCTGGCCCGATGACGGAGATTGAAGAGGAAGACGACCTCCCGGAGTTCTGGAGCGGTGAAGAGAGTGATCAAGATGACCTCGCTGAAAGGGAATCTGACGAATTCACTTTTCCTGAAGCGCAGTCTCATGAATCACTGCCCCCTGAATCACTGTCAACAGATACGACTTACCTCACATCGGGACCCGCTGACCAAACGACTGATTCTTCTGTCGCCGAGTCACAGCGACCGAACACCGAAACTGAGTCACCTCCGGCGGTGACGCTCACTGAAGAGACCCCGGAGTTTTTCGTTTATGAAGTGGGCGCCGAGGAGGAAACGCCTCCCCCCGCCGATGCTTCCGCAGAAAACGCGACACTGGAAACTGACAGCACGACCGCCGATGAAATCGCCTGGTCGATGCACACTGGCCCGAAACCATTCGAGACAGAAATGCAAGAAACCCTGCTTGTTGACCGGTACACTCTGCTGGATCGTTATTTCGAACTGCCAGAGGAACGCCGTTCTCGTTTCGATCTCTCCGCACTGGCGGATCTCCCGCCGGAGACAGGGTATTCCTTCAGCACATCACAAGATGACGCTGAACCACCCGATGCTGTGATCTATCCAGAGCTTCTGGAAGCGAGAAGCGAACTTGAGGTACTGGAGTCGATCCGAAAACTCCGTCGCGAGGTCGCTGATCAGCTGAAAGATTCGTTGAACGCTCCCTACCCGACTCGCTCTGCCCACTTCGACGTCGTCGAACCAGAGCCCGATCCGCGTGTCTCTATTCCGTTTCTGGAACAACAGCAGCCTCAGCCAACTCCGGAACGTCCGGCAGAACCCCGCCCGGAACCGGTTGCTGCGGTCCGGCAGCCTGAGACCTCTCCAGCTCCGGAGCGACGGTTCGCTCAACTGTTCTCCCGACTCCGGTCGCGGAAGCAGCGAATTGAATCGAAACACCCAGGGCAGTAAAACAAATGCAGTATTAGAAGCACAGAGAATCGAAAGCTCTTATCTGTTCTGCCGTTCCGGAGCGTTGCAATTCCCGGGTTCCGTTTGTTTCGTCAGACCCGGGAATTGAGGTCTTCAGGCAGGCGATTGCACGCCAGACCGATTCGCTGACCGGCTTCGCAACTGTTAAGGAAACTGCGGGAGAGCACCACATGGCCCGAGTGAGTCGAGCAGACTCCTTCGCAGACACCATTCCGGCAAGAGCTCCCCGTCAAGGATTGAACTCGGACATAATGTTATGGCCACTGATTTTCGCTTGAAGCAACAGCTGTCGGCAGTCACAGATCAAATCGTCGACAGTTATCAGGATCTGGCCACCATTAATCACCTGGGCCATTGTCCCCTGCCCAGTTCCTCTGTGGTCATCGAGATCGTGAATGACCTCAAGGAGATTCTGTTCCCAGGGTATCGCCGTCGCCAGAACCTCCACCTGGGAAATGTGACGTACTACGTCGGCGACCTGATCGACTCACTGCATGACAAACTCACGCAGCAGATCAGTCGGGCCCTGCGATATGACTATGACCGCATCCATGGGACAGACTGCGAACATCGACGACTGATCGACTTTGAAGCACGAGGCCAGCAGGAAGCAGTGAAGTTCCTGCAGTCGCTGCCTGAGATGCGACAGCTGCTCTCCACCGATGTGCAGGCGGCCTATGACGGAGACCCGGCCGCCAGCGGTCTCGATGAGATCATCTTCTGCTATCCCGGTGTGGAAGCAGTCACAGTTCACCGAATTGCACATCAGCTGTACCGGCAGAAGATTCCCCTGATTCCCCGCATGATGTCAGAGTACTCACACAGTCTGACAGGGATTGATATTCATCCGGGTGCGAAGATTGGCCCCTCATTCTTCATCGACCACGGCACCGGCGTCGTCATTGGAGAGACATGCGAGATCGGAACCGGCGTGAAAATCTATCAGGGGGTCACGCTGGGCGCACTGAGTTTTGCCAAGGACGAAAGCGGCAATCTGGTTCGCGGAACCAAACGGCACCCGACAATCTGTGATCGTGTTGTCGTCTATGCGAACGCCACCATTCTCGGGGGACAGACCGTCGTCGGTGAACAGGCTGTGGTCGGCGCCAACGTCTGGCTGACCAAAAGCGTCCCCTCTCACACAATGGTTACGATCGAAACTCCTTCGCTGCGATTACGCGAAGCTTCCTAATGTTTTGAACCAACATGGCACAAAAAAGCCGCATCCGGTTGTGGATGCGGCTGGTCCTGGTGGAGAAATGAAAAACGGACGACGTTGAAAAGCTCCTTTCTTCGCTATCCTTCTTTCGCATCCCCGCGAGCAAAGATGCTCGCGACATACTGCAGCACATCTGTGGCTGATTCGTCGTTATAGCCATACGTTCGAATCAACCGATCTTTTACGATGTCGATTTTCGCCTGTGTATCTTTGTCAATCACCTGCGATACCAGGCTGGTAAGCTTGATCGAGTCCTTCTGGTCTTCGAACAGCTTCATCTCCAGGGCCTTCTGCAGACGTTCATTCGTCTTGTAGTTGAAGACCTTGCCGTCGATTGCCAAGGCGCCAATGTAGTTCATGATCTCCCGGCGGAAGTCATCCTTCCGTGATTCCGGAATATCAATCTTCTCTTCAATGGACCGCATCAGGCGTTCATCAGGCTGTTCATCATCGCCAGTGAAGCGATTCTTGACCTTTTCGTGCTGGGTATAGGCTTTTACGTTGTCGATATAGTTCGAGCAGAGCCGGGTCAGTGCGTCTTCGTCAGCGGCGATGGCGCGCTGAACTTCGTTCTTCACGATATCGGTATACTCGTCCTTCACGACTGAAATCAACTGCCGATAGTGCTCTCTCAGATCATCACTTCCGATCAGAGAGTGATGCCGGAGCCCAGCTTCGAGCTCATTCATCACCATAAACGGATTCAGGCTGGTTGCAGTCGTATTCACGACCAGTGCGTTCGACAATTTATCTTGAACGTAGCGCGGGGAGATCCCTTCCAAACCTTCATGCTTGGTCTCCTTTCGCAGCTGCTTGATATTCTCTGCAGTGAAGCCTGGCAACGATTTCCCGTTGTATAGCTTCATCTTCTGCAGCAGCGTCAAACCATGATGCTTCGGTTGCTCCAGTCGAGTCAGCACCGCCCACATCGCCGCGACTTCCACAGTATGCGGAGCGATATGCTTCCCACGAACCCGTTTCGGATGATAACTCTTGTTATAGATTTTGACTTCGTCATTGAGCGTCGTCACGTACGGGACGTCAATTTTGATTGTCCGGTCGCGCAACGCCTCCATAAACTCGTTTGACTGCAGTTTGCGGTACTCGGGTTCATTCGTGTGCCCAATGATGACGGTGTCGATATCCGTCTGTGCAAACTTCTTGGGCTTAATCTTGTGTTCCTGCGAAGCCCCCAAGAGGTCGTAAAGAAACGCGACGTCCAGCTTGAGGACTTCAATGAATTCAATCATCCCTCGATTGGCTACATTAAATTCGCCATCGAAGTTAAATGCTCGCGGGTCTGACTCTGTCCCAAACTCCGCAATTTTTCGATAGTTAATATCCCCGGTCAGTTCGGTGGAGTCCTGATTCTTCTCATCCTTGGGCTGAAAAGTTCCAATGCCGACCCGATCTTGTTCAGAAAGAAACAGCCTCTTACAGACAACGGTTTCGACGACCTTCGTCCAGTCGCCGTCAAATTTCTCGAGCCGTTGCTGGTAATACCACCTCGATAAAGGACAGACTTGACCTTCAATTTCGATATCGTAGCTGTGTTCCGGACGATTCTCATTGAGTTTAGCAGCGAGGTCCGCGCGGGCGGAATTAGGAACGAGCAGCAATGGCTCGCAGTTCATCGGATCCCAGGTGATGCTGCCGTCATCTTCCTTCCATCCAAATGTATAAATCGCTCCTTCATCAGTGCGGGCATAGCGTTCGAGTCCCCGCTTCAAAAGTCGAGCAATGGTTGACTTCGAACTTCCGACCGGCCCATGCAGCAGGAGAACGCGACGTTCCGTCCCGTACTTTAATGCTGCAGACCTAAAGGTGTTCACTAGTTCCATCAACGTCCGCGTGAGACCGAAGATGGCATCTTCACCGTCATTATGCGGATCATCGAAGAAGCGATAACGGATGAGGTCTTTGCTCCCTTCAACAGGATAATGACCGTCGGCCATAATCATGTCGTACATTCGCTGATACGCGGTACGTACGATATTCGGGTTTTCGCGAACAAGATCCAGGTATTCCGCGAACGTTCCCTGCCAATGCTCATGGCGGAACTGCTCTTTATTCTGCTCGGCAGAAAACTGTTGCAACAAGCTCTGTCCCGACGTCATACAAAGACCTCCAGTAGTGCATCCCGACAACTCGGTCAGATGACGGATCTTCTGCTTCAGGCATTCTCTGTCACAATTTGCTCAGCAATGTCGAGACAATCAGCTCCTAGCTGACATGCAGATAAAGCCCGGAAACTCTTCAGCAAGTGAAACTGATAATCAGTGCAATAACCCGGGAGAAAACCGACCTGCAAGCAAAGGTCTGAAAGAAGAATGCGACCGAAGACGGAAACACCGCCATGGCCAAACTGCCGGATTGCCAAAGGAACGGAAGGAGCGCGGCGGGGTGACTGTGAGGGTGGCTCAAGATCACCAAGGTCGAAAGACTGCTGTCGCGATCTGCATCAGCGAGTCTTTCTGCTCCTTGCTTATTATCACGGACCCATGAGTCGCGGCAAGGGCAGTTACGAGGGAGCCGGAGGATTCCGTCTCTGACCGAGTGAGGAGACTTGCCAGACGCAGATCGATCTCAACGGAAGCAAACTCTTTTGTGACGCACTGAAATCGGCAGTTTCTGCGGTTCCCCTTTTCACCCCTCCCCGGGAATCGACGCGACCTGAGTTCGATGTCGGTCGCACCTATCGTCTGAATTTGGAACGACTTCCAGCTGGAACTCGTTCTTGCCAGACGCGATCTGACTGGGGGATTGCCCTTTCATCCCCCTTCGGCTTTCTCGGGTTCAGGTTGTGACTTGGAAAGCGCTTCGAGTAGGTTGAAAGTCATCTTCTATTTTCATTCGATTCTTCCGCCGACTTCGGAAAGGATTCCGATGCGACGATTCCTTCTCTCCCTGATCTGCGTCCTGAGCGTCAGCTCGGGGTGTACGATGATGGATCGCATGAAACCCCACCAATTGTGGAAACTGAACCGCCAGAAAGCGCCGAGTGGAGAGTCACCTGATGGCTACTTCAGCATTCCGGCGACCCCCGACGTACACAGCGGAGTCGGCCTTTAATCACTTCGCGACCTGTCAGGATCCCTGAGATCCGTTACGGCGATCAGCAGATCGACGAACATTCCCCTCCTTCGGATTCATGTCGTTCACAACCCGCGGACATTCGTCCCTTTTCTGCGGTTTCAAGTGGCTCCCCTGTCGTCGCTCCCTGTCATCAAAAGGCAACGGCACTTAGCAAGCGGTCATCTCCAGTCGCTCGCGGCCATCAGGAAGTTTCAGTCATGTTTGAACAAAGTCCTCGCCGTCACCCTGTCCAGACGTTTCAGTTCTGGTTCATCGTGCTTTGCAGCTTCGGTGTTGTTTCCGCATGGAAACTCGATCTGTTCAAGTCGTCTGATGAGGAAAGCGAGCCAACTCCTCCCGTGGCCACGCTGGAAGCATTACCGCCTCCGCCTCGAGCCATCATTCACCGGACTGCGACAGCTCCGACGGAACCACATGCCGCGCCTGAACCGGGACAACTTCCTGCGCAGATTACGGCGACAGAACTGCCACCAGCTCAGGTGGAAACTCAGCTTCAGCCGGAAGGGCTCGCGATTGACGCCTCCGACCGCGACAGTTTCCTCAATGAAAGCCACAACGAGAGCCGTACCCATCGGCCTGATAGCGGCCGTCGCAGTGGCGGTGATAGTGGCATCGTTCAGGCTCATCACCTCTCCAGCGATGCAATGGACTCCATGGCCGATTCAGGAATCGTTCGGACTGCCTATATCCGGAAGATCTCCCGAAACCCTGAGGTCAGCGGCGTTTCGCGATCAGAGCAAACAACCTTGAAGCCGGAAACGACTCCAGCTGCTCCGCCGATCGATCTGAACGAAGTTGACCAGCTTCTCGAAGCCGAACGGGATGTCGAAGCATTGCGACTTCTGTCGAAATGGTACTGGTCAAACAGCAGCGAGCGTTACAAGTTTGAACATCGGCTCATCTCACTCGCATCCCGGATCTACTTCCAGCCCAACCCGCATTACCTGCAGCCGCATGTTGTTCAGTTCGGGGAAAATCTGGATACGATTGCCAAACGCTATCAAGTGACTCCGCAGTATCTGGCACGGGTCAACAAAGTCGACCCGATTCAGGTTCGAGCCGGTCACACGTTGAAGGTGCTGCAGGGTCCCTTCTCAGCAGTCATCGACCTGAGCGACCTGGAACTGACGGTTCACTCCAATGGATACTTTCTCACGCGTATGCCGGTCGGGCTGGGTGACAATCTTCAACTCCCCCCTGGTCGATATGAAATCGCTGAGAAGCTGTCCGCTCCGGACATCGATCGTGACCTTGTGGGAACCAGGTGGCTCTCGCTGTCGAACGAAACCGGAAGTTCAAGCCGACAGGGAATTCATGGAACGAGCGATCCTGCTCTGGTCGGAAGCACGGGCGAGCCAGGCTGTGTCCGACTGCATAATCGGGAAGTCGAAGGCCTGTACGACCTGTTGAGGGTCGGAGCTGAAGTGATCGTCAAACCATAACTCCTGCCTGATCGGCGGGATTTCGGATGCTCTTCACAGTCGCTCCGACCATCAAGCGGATTCGATGCTTCTGCAGGATGGAACAACACACAGTTGAACAACACACCGAGTGTGCGACATCCTTTCTGCTCTTGCTGCCTGCCCATTGAGTCTGCCTGCTCATCAAGTCTGCCTGCACTGTTGCACAGGAAGCGGACAATCCAAGACAATTCGCTTTTCCGTAATCCGCATGCCACTGTGCTCATATGAATGTTGCTGGAAGTTCGACGGTTCAAGAAATCGCTCGCCGTAAAGCGCTGATCGCTTCAGTTCGGGACCGAGCACGGCAACTTTTTGAATCCGGTACTCCCGGCCTGCAGATCGCCACTGCTATCTGTGAGGGGATGGAAAATGTCCTGCTGCAGCTGATCGAAGAAACGTTGGCTGAATACGGGGACCGTCGCGACAAGATCTCGCAGCAGGGAGCGATCGTCGCGATAGGCGGAATGGGTCGATGCGAACTCGCTCCCTATTCCGACGTGGATCTCCTCTTTCTGCATGAAGGTGCCGGCAGCTCCGACTTCGATGATTTCGCTGCCAAATTTGTGCAGCTCTGCTGGGATTCCGGAATCAAGCTGGGGCACGCTGTCCGCGATATTCCGACCTGTCTCGTACTGAGTCGAAAAGACCCCCAGATCGCGACCGCGCTGATTGAGACGCGACCGTTCTGGGGAAACGAGAAACTGGTTGCCAGCCTGATTCAAAAATTCCGGGCGAAGGTCATTAATCATCGCCGCGGAGCATTCGTCGAAGCCTGTCTGCAAGCTCGCCAGGAGGGTTGGTCTGCTGAAGGGCCGCTTGCTCAGGAACTCGAACCTGACGTCAAAGGTTCCGCAGGAGGACTCCGCGATCTGCACCTGATTCGCTGGCTGGCCTTCGCGAGATACGGGGTCCGCGATCTTGACTCCATGCGACTTCAAGGGATTCTCTCCAAAGACGATATCCAGCAACTCAAAGACGCCTGGGAATTTCTCACGCGATTGCGAATTGACCTGCACCTGTCCGCAGGGCGACCGCAGGACCGACTTACCCGTGATGAGCAATTACGGATCGCCCGGGAACGTGGCTACGAAGAAACCGCCGAGCAACGTCCTGTTGAGCGTTTCATGCAGGACTTCTTCCATTGTGCATCGG
Organism: Planctomycetota bacterium; assembly: GCA_023417655.1. Classification (GTDB taxonomy): domain Bacteria; phylum Planctomycetota; class Planctomycetia; order Planctomycetales; family Planctomycetaceae; genus Planctomicrobium. The sequence goes on from JAEZFD010000038.1 coordinate 98,435, forward strand.
AAGTCGCAGCGATCACCAACAGGTTCGCTGCGCTCCAGCGAACAAGAAGCATCGTGAAACGCGTTCGCGACCTCGTCGTCGGACATCGGGCGGAAGGCTATCTCTATATCACGCCTGATCAAATCACGGTCGCTGATCGGCATCTTGGAACCATCTGTCAGAATCTGGAATCAATTCTCCATGTGTACCGGGCCTCTGCTCTGTACCGTCTTCCCCTTGCTCCTAAGGTTCGGGAAGCAATCAAACAGGCTGTCCCCGGCTTGCCGAAAACGGTCTCGGCGGAGAGTGCCCGACTGTTTATGGAGACCTTTCGTTGCGTCGGTTCGCTTGGCCCGACCGTCCGCAGCATGTTTAACACAGGGGTGTTGGACATCGTCATTCCCGATGTCACCCGAGTCCGCAATCTGCTTCAATTCAATCAATATCATCACTTCACTGTCGACGAACACACTTTGCGAGCGGTCGAGACAGTCAGCGGATACGAGCATGAGGACACGCCGGTCGGCGCCGCCTACCGTGCCATTCACCACAAGGAAATCCTGCATCTTGCCGTTCTGCTGCACGACATCGGCAAGGGCTTCGAGCGAGATCATTGTGAGGTCGGGGAAGAAATCTGCATCAGGATCGGTACGCGACTGCACCTGCCGATCTATCAGGTTGAACAGCTGGCATTGCTCGTCCGCCGACACCTTGAGATGGCTGATCTCGCATGGCGCCGTGACATCACGGACCCGAACCTGATCCTGAAGTTCAGCCGAGATATCGGTTCTCCCGACACCCTGCAAATGTTGTATGTGCTGACAGCCGCTGACGTGACGTCGGTGGGCCCCGGCACATGGACACAGTGGAAGGCCGGGCTGCTCGCCGAACTCTTCGATCGCTGTCTCGTAATCCTGAGCGGAAAGCGATACTCGTTCCATGTCGCGGAACGCATTCAGGCAGTGAAGCAGGATGTGTTGGATCTGCTCACTCGAGCCGGTCCGAGAGATCAGGTCGCCTTATGGCTCGATCAGCAACTGGCAGGCTTCTCGTCCTATTACCTGACAACAACCCCGGCCGCGCGGATTGCAGACGACCTGAAGATCATCGAGAACCTGACTGAGAACGCCATTGAGGTCATCTCCAAATGGAATCAGGACACGCGAACTGTTGAATACCGGATCATTACCAGAAATCCGGCCGCAACGACTGGCTGCTTTTACAAGATGTGCGGCGTGTTAACCGCGAAAAGAATGGAGATTCTCTCTGCAGACATTAACACAACCGCTGATGGTGTTGTCGTCGACAGTTACTGGGTGACAGACACCGACTATGACGGAGAACCTCCTCCGACTCGATTCGAGGAAGTTGCCGAGACCTTCCGCAGCGTGCTGCGGGGAGAGTTGAGTGTCGAAGCCCTGTTCCTTCGTTCCCGGCGATTCGGTTCCAGTCAGAACAAGGCGGTTTCTGACCTGCCGAGCCGCGTCAAAATCGACAATGAATCTTCGGCGACCCGAACGATCATCGATGTCTTCGCCCACGATGCTCCCGGGCTGCTGTACACACTGGCACGAACCTTGTTCGAGCTGAATCTGTCGATCGATCTCGCCAAGATTTCGACCCACTTCGACCAGGTGATCGACGTGTTTTATGTCCAGGAAGAAGGCGGTAAGAAAGTCCAGTCTCCTGAGCGAATTCTGCAGATCAAAGAACGTCTGCAGCTGGCACTGTCACACTTCGAACAGGCGAGTCATAAACAGTTCCGAAACGGAAACTGATTGTCGGCTGCACCGACGAAGAACGATGGGATTCCACTTCCCAGAGTGGCTCGGCAGGGATAATTTGAAAGAGCCACGGTCGACTTCGGCGGCGTTGGCCAATCCCCGACTCCATCCAAACCGGAGCAGAGACCATGGAGCAAGTTGCGAATCTTTCTAACCTTGCGAATGATCTGGGGTTGCTTCTCAAATCGCGTCAAAAGCGACTCGTACTTGCCGAAAGCTGTACGGGCGGATTACTCGCGGCATCGCTCACACTGATTCCCGGGATTTCTGAATCCTTCTGCGGGTCAGCGGTCACCTATCGCGACGGCACCAAATCCGCATGGATTCGGGTGCCGGAGAGTCACCTTGCCGATCCGCAAATCACGGCGGTCAGTGCGATTGTGGCAGACGACATGTGCCAGGGTCTTCTGGAACGGACCCCTGAGGCCGATCTGGCGGCATCGGTCACAGGGCATTTGGGTCCCGGGGCTCCGCCGGAACTGGATGGCATTGTCTTCATTGGAATTCTGAGTCGCGGTGCTGGGCCCGCAGTCGTTCAGAGGCGAATCACTTCAGACACGCCTCCCACCGGTTTTACATTGCGGGAGCATCGCCGACTGGAGGCCGCGCAGCTCGTTCTTCAGTCGCTGATCGACCATCTTCGGCTCCCGTGAAAGTCACTCAAAATTTTGGCGAGAAAGTCCGCAGGACTGACACTCTTCACGGTTGGATCGATGGGACAGCCGTTTTTTTACGAAAGTGAGGGCCATCCCCGGTTCGCCGCCTGATTTGGCCCGGGGAATGAGCTACAGATTCCCTAGAGCAATTTGCAGAATGAATTCCCAATCCCTGCCACGTTCAGCGTTTTTGCCGTCGAGAACCGGGCTGCAGGGCACTTGGGAGGGAAATTTGCTTGAAGAGCGTTTCCGTCAGCGCCATTGCATGTGAACTCGCTTTTGTGAAATCGATTCCAAATTGATTCAGAGTTGACTCCCATGAAATCGCGGTCCAAAAAACCCGTCGGCCTGGAAGCTGAGCTCGCAGAAAAAGACGAGCTGATTCAGGCGTTGACCGGCCAGTTGGAACTCGCGGTGGAACGCCTTGACCGGCTCCGCCGGGCGGGGGCCGATCGTCAGGTCAACGCGGTCAGCGATTCCCCCGCACTGCCCGCGAATAATGAACTCGGACAGCGCCTGTCCGGAATGCTCGACCAGTGGAGCGAATATCGTCCCTTTGAGCACATCGACCGGATTGAAGAAGGACTCGCCAAGCTGCTGGAAATGGTCGCGGCCCGGCCACTGATCAATGTACCGATCAATGTTCCGACGTCTGTCGAACCTCAGCAGGAAGAATCCAGCTGGGCACAGATCAAGTCCCAGATGATGCAGGCAGATCAGGCGGCCTCCAAGACAGGCGAGAGTGCCGTTTCCGACGTGCCTCACTCGTTTACGCCGCTGAAAGCCGCGACTGACGACGAGATTGCGCCGGAACCGGTGCCAGTCGACGCCGATGTTTCCACGCTCTTTAACGCCGTTGATGAGCGGGATCGATACATCCGTTATCTGACTGATCGTCTGCATCAGACAGAACGGGCGAAATTCTTCCCCTCATGGGATCAGCTGCAACATGCTCCCGCCGAAATGCTCGAGCGGTTGAAGCAGCTTGAACATCTGCTGCAGGAGCAGTTGCGACGCAATGAAATCACCCATTCACTGGAGCGGGCTGGCCTGACACGCGAGAAGGCCAAGCTGAACCAGGTGAAGCAGAATCTGGAACTGCAGATCCGCAGGCTGGGGCACTCCTCCACCCCGCATCGCAGTGAGGCGGATTCCAACGCGTCACAGGCCACCGAGCCAACCCGACCAGATCTTGAAAGCCGCTGGAAGCGACTCTTCCGCACATAACTTGTTTTGTGCCCTTCGCTTCCGGATTCGACATCTCACCTGAGTGCGGACGTGTCGTTGCGATTTCCACGGGATTTCTCGGAGGAATCTGCAGACCGCCGTTCCCGGTCTTCCCGGTGTGGCCTATGCTGAAAACCGGGAGTCGGCCGGTGCGAATCGCGCGGTTCGACTTCTGCCGGGTCATGGACGATTTGTCTGACTCTGGCGGGACCATTTGAGCGGGACGGGTCGATTCAGTGCAGGTCACACACGGCATCCGGTTTCACCAAACCCAGTTCTGGGTGATTCATCGCCGTACGGAGTATGGCCCGTTCGATTATGACTGGTCCCCTGACCTCCGCGGGCTGGAACTCCTCTATCGCGGTGTCAAATTCGGAGAGATCTGCGACTGGGAAGAACTGTACGCAGACATGAAGGAATTCCACCTTCCCCTCCGCGTGGTCCACGTCGCCAGCGTCGTGATGGGCTGCATCGCCCTGAGCATCTCAAGAGGCTATGACGCCACCGAACGCGAAGAACTCCTCAACGACACCCTGAAAGTCTTCGACTGCCACCGCTTCGTGTCCGGGGACGGCGAGAACGCAGGCTAACGACCTCGAGTGATTCGTGGGCTGGGTTCCCAAGACCCAGCTCTCCGAGATTTTCCACATGCGGTTGAGAATCCTGCTGAAGGATCGCCTTGCGGGAATATTCCCCACGACCGCGGCGGCTCTTCGGAAATCGATCGCGACGAGTTCCGCCACACGCATTGAGCTGGGTCTTGAGGACCCAGCCTACAGAAGCGATATCCAGGCCGTGTAGCGTACCGGGAAAACTGAATCACTCCACGGCATTTCTCTTTTCCGTGCTCACGCCATTCGGGCATACTCTTCGACCTCGGGGAAAGCGTGTAGTACTCCGACTCTCCTAAAGTTGTGGGTAGAGTCGGTGGAGTTTGCGGCGGGCGTCGGTGGTGGTGAATTGCCAGCGGACTTTGCTGGCTGTCTGGTTTCTCTCGGACTGCCAGGCTGTGATCTCGGACTGCAGTTCGGCA
>JAEZFD010000053.1 GCA_023417655.1 Planctomycetota bacterium
CTCATCCGTCAGCACCACGGGATACTGATTGGGTGTCGACCTGGCCATGGCAGAGCCTCCTTGCTCGGAAGATGAAATCCGGCGCAGTCTCACAGAAACCCAGCCGGTTTGTCGAGGGCAAGTACTAGCCCGCAGAGAGTCAAATCAAGGTTCAGCTTCTAACACATCAGTTCCAACAGAAGCAAATTATCGGCTGCGAAGATAGATACCACTCGACCGCAGCTAATCCGAGATCAGACCTGAACGCGACCGCTCAGAAATAGACCAGCCGGATGAAGTTCCCCGGTTTGGAATCGTCGATCTTCTCGACGCATTTTGGAGAACTTGCCCAACAGGAGATGGGGGGCGTGATCGTCACTTTGCAAAGGACTGGCAAGGCTCAAAAAGAAAGATCCCACTCGCAGTTGCGGTGACAACCACGGGCGGGATTTCAAATGGTGACACTTTTAGTGACACTCGCCAAAATGTGACCGCTGCCCACAAACAAAAAAAACCTCAAACCATTGTGGTTCAAGGCTTTGTAAAGTCGGGACGGCGAGATTCGAACTCACGACCTCTTGACCCCCAGTCAAGCGCGCTACCAGGCTGCGCTACGCCCCGATTTTCGACGGTCAATCTTCTGAAGAACCACCGCGTTCGTCCGTCAGAGACAGTAGAACGCTTTCAGGTTCGCGGGCAGGGCATCATTTGAGGGACCGAATTCACGGCGAATGATGACCTGAGGTCCACACTGGGCCGCCACTCTTTAAGGGCGTCCAGTTCAGCAGAAACGACGTCAGTCACGATTCCCCATCCCGCTGAGACGCCCGGTGTCCCGGACAGCAGAGAGACGGTTCATTGTGAACCGGGACTATCGTGAATCGCATAGGGGAACGTCAAGCGATCAGTGTCAGCGTTCGGCGGGGCAGCCAGATTTCGCCATGAGATTCCCCGCTCCACGTTGTTCCGCAGGGTGATTCGGATTTGCCGACTGGGGGTTTCAGGGAAGTTCTCAGGCTCTCCGCTGACCTCGCCAAACGCATCAGCGATTCCTTGACTCTCGATTTCGCTCCTCGATATCGTGTCAATGGACTGTCGACAGTCGACTGCGGTGTAACCTGTGACCGTCCGATCTCTCGGGAGTCTCATCTCTATGAATCTTCTTAAGTCCCCCATTGAGCGGCAGAGTTTGTCGGCCGTGATTGAGGATCGGCTGGGGCGAGCCATCGTCGCCGGCGAGTTCTCTGCCGGTGAGAAGCTGACCGAGCCGGAACTTGCCAGCCGACTGGGAGTTAGCCGGGCTCCGGTCCGCGAAGCCCTGATCGGGCTCGAGTTCCGGGGACTCGTGCAGTTCGATGACCGGGGCCGGTCAAGCGTCCCGGTGATGACGGATTCTGACATTCAGGAGATTTACCTGCTCCGGTTGTCACTGGAACCGCTTGCCGCTGGCAAAGCGGCCGAACAGATGACGCCTAAAATCGTGCAACTGCTGATGCAGAATATCGAAGAAACGCACGCCGTTCAGACCCAGACAGAACTCGCCGCGGTCGACACGGCGTTTCATGGACTAATTTTTGAAGCCAGCGGCCTTCCACGCCTGATTCAGTTCTGGAAGTGCATCCGCTCCCAGATTGAACTCTGGTTGAACCAGATGCAGCCCCGGATTGCACCGGAACTCAACCAGACTCGAGAGCGAACCATTCAATCTCACTCTGAGTTGCTGCGGATCATTCAGACAGGTGACGGGGACAGGGCCGCCGCCCTGATGAAAGACCATGTCGTCGGCTGGACGCCTCATCTATCGCTGACCGCCACGGAATGATTCGAATCTCATTGCGTCCGTGCCCGACGACAGGTCAATCGGAAGTCTCGTCGATCCAGTCCGCCGGGTCTCATTCACAGGTGACATCAATGAACAGCCTTCTTTCGCGACGGGAACTCCTGAGGCAATGCGGAACAGGCATTCCTTTACTAGGACTGGCTCAACTCTGTGCCCAGCAAAGCGAAGCAGCCGCCTCGAATCCGCTGGAAGTCCGGTCTCCCCATCTTCCCGCCCGGGCTCGGCGAGTCATCTTCTTATTCATGTCCGGCGGGCCGTCGCATGTGGATCTGTTTGATCCCAAACCGGCACTTGAAAAATACAACGGGCAGCCGCTGCCGTTCGAAAAGCCGAAACTCGAACGCACCAAGACCGGCAACCTGCTCGCCAGCCCGTGGAAGTTCTCTCGTCATGGGGAGAGCGGGGTGGAGATTAGTGAACTGTTGCCGCATCTTTCTCGACATGCGGATGATCTTTGCGTCATCCGCTCGATGCTGGCAGACAATATCAATCACAATGGTGCCTGCCTGCAGATGAACACCGGAGAGCAGGCGTTTTCCCGTCCGAGTATGGGGTCATGGCTGCAATACGGGTTGGGTTCAGAGAATCAGAACCTGCCGGGTTTCGTTGTCATCAGTCCCGCTCAGCCTGCGCAGGGGGCTCCACTCTGGGGAAGCTCTTTTCTTCCGGCGGCGTATCAGGGGACACTGGTTCAGGACCTTAAGCGTCCGATCGCAAGTCTCGCAAATGAACGCTTCTCACTCTCGGAGCAACGCCGCGAACTCGACTTGTTGAAATCACTGAATCAGCGCCATGCTGAACTTCGCGGTGCAGACAGTCGACTCGATGCACGCATTGAATCATTCGAGCTCGCTTTCCGGATGCAGACGGAGGCTCCAGACGCGTTCGGCATCGAACAGGAAACCGCTGAAACGCAGTCAATGTATGGAATCGACCAACCCGTCACCGAGATATTCGGACGGCAGTGCCTGATGGCACGGCGCCTGATCGAACGCGGGGTCCGGATGGTGCAGGTCTATCACACTGTCACAAGTAAACGGTCCAGCTGCCAGCTCTGGGACCAGCATGGCAATCTGCGGAAGGAATTGCCGGCGAACTGTGAAGCAACCGATCAACCGGTTGCAGCGCTGCTTTCCGATCTCAAACAGCGCGGTCTGCTGGAAGACACACTGGTGATCTGGGGAGGCGAGTTCGGGCGGACGCCCACTGCCGAGGGGCAGAACGGCCGCGAACATCATCCTTTTGGGTTTACGATGTGGATGGCGGGCGGGGGCGTGAAGGTGGGCTATACCCATGGTTCGACGGATGAGTTCGGATGGCATGCACAGGACAAGATCGTTCATGTTCACGACCTGCATGCGACAATCCTGCATCTGATGGGACTGGATCATGAAAAGCTGACTTACAAGTACGCTGGACGCGACTATCGTCTGACCGATGTTCATGGTCATGTGGTGCAGGAGCTGTTGTCATGAACCGGATAATTCTTCTCCTCGTCGCAGTCATCAGCTGGATTGGCTCCGGCAGTTCGAATGCCTCTGCGGCCGATCCCGCGCAGATCGAGTTCTTCGAACAAAAGATTCGCCCGGTGCTTGTCGAAAAGTGCTACTCCTGTCACTCGGGCTCCCCGGAAGAGGTCGAAGCGAAACTCTGGCTGGACTCCCGTGCCGGACTTCTGCGTGGAGGCAAGTCCGGTCCCGTTGTCGTTGCAGGAAAACCTGATCAGAGTCTGCTGCTCGATGCATTGCGAGGAACGGAAAAGAATCTCGCAATGCCTCCGGACGAAAAGCTGGCAGCGACGGTGATCGCCGATTTCGAAACGTGGATTCGAAACGGAGCAGTGGATCCTCGTGAAGGGAATTCCGCTGGCGACGTGCATTCACCACTGGGCAATTTTACGGAACGTGATAAATGGACTTACTCGAAGCCGGTGAAGCCGTCGCTCCCAAATGTGCAGGATCAGGCCTGGGTCCGTCAGCCGGTCGACTCATTCATTCTTACACGGCTCGAAGCAGCTTCACTGTCTCCGGCCGTGCCAGCGACTCCGGAGCAACTGGTTCGCCGATTGCATTTCGACCTGAACGGGCTGCCTCCCACGCCTGAAGAGGTGAAAGCATTCGTGCAAGAATCTGCTGTCGATCAACAGCGGGCCGTTGAAAAGTTAGTGAACGACCTGCTGCGCCGTCCGGCTTATGGCGAGAAGTGGGGACGAGCGTGGCTGGACTGCGTGCGTTATGCCGATTCACTGGACGCCCGCAGCGGGTCACGCCCCGGCGACATCCTTGACGCATGGAGATACCGTGACTGGGTCGTTAATGCATTGAATCGTGACATGCCGTATGGGGAATTCGTTCGTGCCCAGATTGCTGGCGACCTGTTAGCCCGTCAGCAATCTGACTGGAATCCTGATCTGGTCGTTGCGACCGGTGTCTACGCGATCGGCAACTGGGGGAATGGCGACAGCGATAAGAAGAAGGTCCATACCGATATTGTTGATGATCAGATCGACGTGACCACGCGGGCTTTCCTTGGCATCACGCTGGCGTGCGCCCGATGCCATGACCATAAGTTCGATCCCCTGTCCACGGCAGACTACTACGCCATGGCAGGCTTCTTCTTCAGCAGCCGAATCATCGAGAAGTTCAATGCCCCGACGGCAGGCGAGTCACTGATGCGTATTGATCTTCTGTCCCCCGCAGAACAGAAGAAACGTCAGGAGATTCAATCGCAGATCGCTGAACTTGAACAGGCGCTGCAGCAGAAGATGACACCGCTGGTCCGTCGAATCAACGATGTGGCCGGTCGCAGTGAACTCGTGTCGTGGGTGCCGGAGAAACAGCCGCATCCATCGCTCACCATCAACAGAGGAGAGTCGGTTCAGCAATTCAGCACACTCACGATGCCTGGGAAGTCGATTTGCTTTCATCCCAGCCCAACCGAGCCGATTACAGCCGTCTGGATTTCACCTGTCGCCGGTGATGTCGAGCTGACCGCCGTTCTGCATGACATTGACGGATCGTGCGGCGACGGTATTGCCTGGTCGGTTGAAGCTGGCGAAAGAATTCTGGAGAAGGGTGATCTCGCGAATGGGAGCCCAGTCAAACAGGTCTCATTGAAGACGACGGTGGAAGCAGGGGAGATCGTCCGGCTGGTGATCTCTCCGAGAAGCTCATATGTGTGCGATTCCACGCGCGCCGAGATGACAGTGACACACATGGCATCCGGACAGAGTTGGAATCTGACTGAAGCCATGCTTCCTGCGGATGCGGTCCCGAATAACGAAAAGGCTGCCTTCCTGATTTGCTCCGGGAACGCCCCTCGCCTGAACGGCGATCCCGTTGAACGCGAACGTCTGCTCGCCGATGTGGCAAAACTAAAGAAGCAACTTCCGGAAGAAGTCCGCTGTCAGGGGCTCCAGGACGGAGGAATTCCCGGCACTCCTTATGAAGGGTTTCACGATGCCCCGATTCATGTACGAGGAAATTACAACCGACTGGCGACGGAACAGCCCCGAGGCTTCCCGGCAGTCTTCCAGACGCCGACTCCCAAAATCGAAGGGAGCGGACGGCTGGCACTTGCGGACTGGGTCGCCTCATCGGAGAACCCGCTCACTGCACGCGTCATGATGAACCGGCTCTGGCAACATCACTTCGGACGGGGGATCGTCGCGACAGCCAATAACTTCGGGCGTTTCGGAACGCCCCCCACGCATCCGGAACTGCTCGACTGGCTTGCTGTCACGTTCATTGAACGCAATGGAAGCCTGAAGGAGATGCACCGTCTGATCTGTACGTCAGCGGCTTACCAGCAGTCGTCACAGCCCTCTGCTGAAACTCTCGCCAGCGATCCGGACAATCTTCTGTTCAGCCGACAGACGCGGCGAAAATTGACTGCGGAGGAGTTGCGTGATTCCATGTTCTTCGTCACCGGGGAACTCGATCCGACTGTCGGTGGAATGCCTGTCGATGGAGTGGCCTCCCCACGGCGGACGCTCTACCTGAAGACCGTGCGATCAGATCGGACCAGTTATCAGCTTCTGTTCGACGGAGCAGATCCGAACAGCATCGTGGAGCAGAGGAATGAATCCCTTGTCGCCCCGCAGGCGCTCTGGCTGCTGAATCAACCGGTCACGTTGCAACGGGCGGAGCGACTTCTCGAACGCGTCAAAGCGACACCGGGCATGCAGGTTGAAGCCCGTCTGCATCAACTCATGCAGCTTCTGTTCGGGCGGCAGGCTGATGCGCAGGAACTGGAAATATTCCAGGCGTCCTTTGCTTCCGAAGGAAATACAGACCGCAGCTGGCTGACGGTCTGTCATCTCCTGTTGTGCTCCAATGAGATGATGTTTGTGGACTGATTGACTGCGAGAACCAGTGATCGCCGCTGTCTTTCTCCGTCTGCAAACTTCTCTTTTTCCCTGAAGCGAATCGCATTCTGAATGACTCTGTCGGCCTCGCTCGCCGTCAGTCACATCGAGGGTGACTCACGCCTCACCCGGTGTCACGTCAGGGAACCTCAGCAAGACCTCGTGCAGTAAGAATAGAACTCCCAGAAGCAGCGAGATCCCCGGGGCGATCAGAGCAATTCCCCATTGCCCCGCAATCATGCCCAGAGTTCCGGGAACTGCAGCCGCGCCGATCATGGCCGCTCCAATCTGCAACCCGATGGCCGGAGAAGAGAGTTCGTTTCCGACGCGCGCCGGTGTGCGTGCCACGAGACATGGGAAGGCCGGTGCCAGTCCGAATCCGGTCAGAACCAATCCGGCGATAGTGACTCCAACCGGGAGGGCAGGGATCGCGAAGAGAATTCCCCCTGCCACAGCACATAGCAGGGACAGTCGAATCAGGCGATCCGTTCCGAGCCGATCGACGACGACTCCCAGCACCAGTCGACCACACAACAGTCCTGCCCAGAACAACGCAACAGCGCTGCTGGCGAGAACAGGTGAAACTTGGCGTGATTCAGTCAGAATGCTGAATGTCCACTGGCTGCAGGCGACTTCCAGTCCTGTATAGAGAAAAAAGACGAGCATCTGCCAGAGAATTCGTACGTTTGCCAGCGCGGTGAAGAAGCCCCCGGAAGAATGCGCCGTAGACGTTGAAGCTGCTTCTCGGCCCCATTGTTTCTGAGTCGCGAGAAACAGCAATGCCATCACGGCCATTGACAGCCCGAGTATAAAGTACCCTTGCTGATAGGACTGACCGCTCGCAAAGACCGCAGTCATTATGATAGGTCCCATCATCGCGCCGGCGCAATAACAGGCATGTAGCCACATTAGATAACGGGTCGGAAAATGCCGTGCAGCATAAGCATTCAGTCCTGAGTCAATTGCTCCAGACCCAAGGCCGTGCAGGGCACCGCATAATAGGAATATTCCCCACAAGGGCGCCAAACCGAATCCGAACATCGCGACAGAAACCATCGCGGTGCTGACGGTCAGAACGAGGCCAATCCCGCTGACCTGAGAGATTCGTCCATAGCCGAAGCTGCTGAGCAGATACCCCAGCCCTGAGGCGAGCAGCACCAATCCCAGTGCCTGCTGCCGCACGGAATACACGTCACGGACAGAAGGCCAGGCAATGCCTATGGCCGCATCTGGCAATCCAATACTGATAAATCCCAGAAATGCCAGAACCACCAGCAACGTGGGTGGGCGCTGGAATCCCGACGGCTTCAACTGCTCCTCAGTTTTCAAGAATCAGTCCTTTCACTGCGCCAATGGCGACTTAAGATCGAAGTAAGCTGAAGTGGTGGCACAACCCCCAGATTCAGAACAACTGCTATGTTGCTCGTGCGATGAAACCAGCAATTTGCATTCACCCATTTACGAACTAGAGTTCGATACCAGCGTACCGTCAAACGGAACGATGAATTCTCAGGGATGATGTTTTACTCAAGGACGCAGTTTTACTGAGCCAGCACGACATCGACGTTGGCAGTTTTCTTACCTTCCCGCACATGTGCCGACCGACATTGCGTTCTAAGGTTGCGCTATGAACACACTGCCTTTCACGATCCTCGCCGGGCTGATCGCCATGGCGTGGTGTGCCGTCCTTGTGATTCTTCTGGGAGCGTCCCGGAAGCAGCCGCGTAAGCTGTTCCCTCTCCCACCCGGGGATGTCGAACAAGGCTTGAAGCGGCTGAGTGTCATCGTCCCGGCGCGCAATGAAGAAGGCTGTATCGAGGCGTGCATCCGATCTCTGATGCGCCAGGATTATCCGAACCTCGAAGTGATTGCTGTGAACGATCGCAGTACCGATCAGACCGCGGCCATCCTTGATCGTCTCGAATTAGAATTCCCGGACAAGTTCCGTGCGATTCACATTACGACTCTCCCGGAAGGCTGGTTCGGGAAACCGCACGCTCTTGATGTGGCGATGCAGTCTGCGACCGGCAGTCTGGTTCTATTCACCGATTCAGACTGCGAGTTTCTGGCACCGTCCGCCCTGCGGACGGCAGTTTTGGAATTCGAACGTCGTCGGCTCGATTTCTACACGATCGGCGCATGTTACACGATGCCGACGTTGCGGGAATCTCTCTTCGTGCCCGCCTGCTCGGAAGTCGTTCTGCAATGGCTGCGTCCAGAACGCGTCGAAGACCCCAACTGGCCGGATACCTTCGCGAACGGCGCATTCATCATGGTCAACAGGCTCTCCTTCGAGATGCTGGGGGGCTGGAGCTGTGTCCGGACAAAAGTCAGCGAAGACTTCGAGCTGGCACGGACGTTCAAACGCAATGGGTTTCGCACAGGGCTCGCCCATGCAAACGGAATCTATCAGACTCGTTCTTACGAAACGTTCCGTGAGTCATGGAATGGCTGGAGCCGGATCTTCGCAGGGTCTCTCACCACAAAGCAGCTGGTCACTACTGTGATCAGAATGTCGCTCATGACGATGATGCCGCTGATGGTCATGCTGTGGGCGACCACTCAGGCCATCGTCACAGGTAATCCGGCCATCTTCCTCGAGGGAGCAATGCCGGCAATCGTCTGGGCTTATCTGATTCGCACCGGGATTGACTTCATGGTCTATGGAGCATTGGGTGCCCCTGTGACTGTCGCCTTCCTCGCACCACTAGGCCGGATGTTTGCACTGGCAGCCGTGACCCGCGCCGCTTTGGCAAGAATGGGCCTCGCCAAAACGCATTGGCGAGGCGCATCCTTCACCGCAAATCGCATGATCACCCTGCCACAACCAGCGGCGTCTCTGGAGATCCAAACCCGAGAGATTCGAGGTGAATTGGTTCGCGCCCGGCACGCAGCAGCCTCTTGACGGTTCGTTCGATCTGCGGCAGGAACCCGCGTTCCAGATCGAGTGGATGCAGCACCACACAAGGCAGCGCCTGTCGGGAGAATCGGTACTGAAGCTGCCCGTAGCGATATCCCAGGCGGCAGAGAATCCGAATCGGGGACACGTCCCAGATCCATGTCGAGAGTGCCAGCTCCCGCCCGTTCGATGCGATGACCCGACGATAACCGACGGTATAGTGCATTCCGTAGCGGGCCAGCCGGTCAGGGGTCGCATGCCCGATGTTATACGTCGGAGCAATGAACCCCTTTGCAGGTTCACCGAACCAGCGTGTCAGAATCTTCTGACCTTCTTCCAGCCGACGGTCGGTCTCGGCCTCATCGAGACCGTTCATTTCGTCTTTGCCGTCAGCAATCTTTGAGACCCAGCCGCTTCCGTTCGTGCGGAAGTGTTCAAACCCGTGTAACTGGATATTTCCGTATTCCCGTTTCACTCGTTCCAGAAACGGCCGGTCCCGTTCCGTAAGTTCCTGGCCGGCCCAGCAGGGGACCACTGCCGCCGACATGACGTTTCCAACCAGTGGGGAAAGCGTCTGCGTGAACTGAGCAACATGCTCCTCATAAATAGGAGCCACATCGTGGAGCATCACGCAGAAATAACGGGAGAAATCAACTTTCGGTGCGTCTGCCATTCGTCTTACTCAGCCTTATCAGAGGAAATCACATCATGGATCCCTAAGACCGGACGCGGAGTGAACCGAAGCCGCTGCTCCCTGTTCTGTCACGAGAGAGGCATCCCCTCGATGTGCACTCAGCTGACGTCTGACTGATGCGTATTGGAGCGGAATGTCCCTTCCAGCGGCCCGTCGTCCGGACCCGACGCAATTGCTTCGACTCCTTTTGTATCCCAGCGAAATCGAATTCGGGACACGAGAGATGAAAGTCCGAAAGCAATTCGCGCAACCCGGGGAAGCTGCATGTCCCAAGGAGACCGAGAAATCCCTGTTCCAAGGCTGACCCGCCGAATCGACAGAACCCGCAGAGCCCTCGCCGTCCTCTCATTCCCTTGAGCAAGTGAGCAGCGACTTACTTCTTCGTGGACAGCTGTTCTTTAATCCACTGCACCGAGAGATCCGGGAAGTCGGTGCAAATGTCATCGGCCCCTGCAAGTTGGAAGACGGCCTCATGGAATGCCTGTGCGGAAGGACAGTTCTTCGGCAATGCATCATTCCGGAAGACACCGACAATCACACGAAGCCCGGCGTCATGGGCCTGCTGCGTGAATTCACGGATCTGCGGACGTTCTTTCTCGTCCCATGTCACCACCTGAATCAACGCCGGAAAAACACCGTCCACGAACCCGGCCAGTTCCTTGAGACCTTCTGGGGTCGAAAGTCGCGCATAGTCTGACCCGTCAGCTCCGCGCTTCCCTGACGCGAAAATCATCATCAGCCGTCCCTGCCAGCCGAATTCGTTGCGAAATCGTTCCAGCGTTGTTTTCTCAAAACACTGCACCCAGCAGGGAGACTCTTTGTCAGATCCGTACCCGAACTTTTGCAGTACATCAAACACGATCTTCGCCGTGTCATGTCCTTCCTTCAGATGAAACGTCGGCTGCTTGATCTCAACAAAGAGTCCTATATTGCGACCCGTGCTTGCATTCAGCCCTTGAATGAATCGGATCTCTTCCTCGAGTGTGTGCAGGCGATAAGTATACGCTTCCACAGGGAAGCGCCCCGGCTGAGCGGCCTTCAGAGTGCGGTGATCAAACCGCTGAGTCGCATTCAGTTCCCTGATCTCGGCAAGCGTGAAGTCAATCGCATAGTATCGACCGTCTTTCCGCTTTCGATCCGGAAATCTCTCAGCCACATCGGTCAGCGAGTCGAGATGAATGTCATGCAGCACAATCGGGACTGCGTCCTTCGTCAGTACGACATCCTGCTCCAGATAATCAGCTCCCTGTGCGTAGGCCATCGCCTTCGCGGGGATGCTGTGTTCCGGCAGGTAGCCACTGGCTCCCCGATGTGCAAAGACCTGATGCTCCCCCACCGGCAGCGTCACAACAGCCAGAACTGCAAAGAATCCGAACATATCGTTCACTCGCTGCCAGAGGAGGGAGGAAGCCCCGGGAATAACTCAACAGACCTCGTCGTCGGAGATCACTTGGCCTTCTGATACTTCAGCACTACTTCAATCGGGAAGTGGTCAGAAGGGACTCGTCCCTCTTTACTGACATAGTTGATTCGGGCACTCTCGACGGAGAGAGCATCAGTCACAGCGATCCAGTCAATTCGGGCCCCATCACGTGAGTTCGGATCGAACTTGTTGAACGTCCCCTCCTGCTTCAGACGCCCCGGATGGGCCAGGCGAAACGTATCCTTGAGCAGTTGGCTTCCTTCTTTTTCAGCGAACAGGTTCTGATACGGTTCGCTTCCCTCACTGGCATTGAAATCTCCGGTCACAATGACCGCGGCACCTTGGGGAAGCTCCGCAATTCGCTGGCGAATCAGTTTGGCACTCTCTGCCCGAGCCACCTTTCCGAGGTGATCGAAGTGGGTATTAAAGAACCACAAAGGCGGTCCATTCGGCTGTAAATTGTCCTGAAGTTTGACCCAGGTGACCATCCGCGGAAGCGAAGAATCCCAGCTCTTGCTGCCGACGATTTCCGGCGTTTCGCTCAGCCAGAAGTGTCCGCCGTCCAGCTGATTGAATCGCGCTGTTTTGTAGTACAGCGCCATCATTTCCCCTTTGTCTTTGCCATCGACGCGGCCGACGCCCAGACTTGTGTACCCCTTGAGCTGTTCATCGAGAAAGTCCTTCTGCGATTTCTCGGTCTCCTGAGTTCCGAGCAGATCAGGATCAAACGCCTTGATCGTCTCGACGAGGAACTCCTTCCGGTGGGGCCAGCTGTTCTCCTTGTCGTTGGCCGACCCGAGTCGGATGTTGAAGGACATCACCTTCACGTCCTCAGCGATCCCCGCCTTGGGCAGCGTGAGGAGCAAAGCCAGACTGGCAACACCGTGGAACAGCAGAGAACGGAGCACTTCGACTCTCCTTTGACCAAAGGCAGACAACACGAGACGGTCTATTCGCGACAAGTTGAATTCAGTTCGGTAACCTTACGAAATCGAACCTCAATGGAGAACCCGACAATGCGACTTTGGTGCCTGCTGTCTATGGTTGCGGTTTCAAATGTCATGCAGGGAGCCGAGCCTGCCTATCGCGAGCAGGTCATCGACCCTGAGATCGGCAAGGTCTGCTATGCGGTCACAGTTGCCGACGTCAACGGAGACGGCCGTCTCGATGCCGTCGCGGTCTCCGAGAATCGCGTCTTCTGGTATGAGAACCCGAGCTGGAAACGCCAAGTGATTCTCGACAACCAGACGACAGCAGACAACGTCTGCATCGCTCCTCTCGACATCGACGGCGACGGTAAGGTCGACTTCGCCTTGGGTGCCGGCTGGACAGGAAAGAATACGGGCACCATTCAATGGGTCGGACGCGGTGACTCTCTTGATCAACCGTGGAAGGTCTATGCCATCAGCGCGGAGTCCACGACACACCGGATGCGTTTCGACGACGTGCTCGGTACCGGGAAGCCGCAGCTCACTGTTTCTCCATTAAATGCCACAACCGGCAACGGAGTCCGGTTGCTCGCCTTCGAAATTCCAGCGAATCCCAAAACCGATCGCTGGCCATCGACAGTGATGAATCATGACTTCAATCGGATGCACAACCACTGGCACTTCCCAGCCAAAGCTGGAAAAATCGCCACGCTCACCGCTAGCCGGGAAGGGGTCCACGCACTCGTCAAATCCGGCGACGAGTTCCTTGTCGAACAGATTGGAACCGGAGCCAGTGCCAACGAGCCCAATCTGCGTGGGGCAGGGGAAGTGAAGATCGGCCGCCTCAAGAACGGTCAGCCGTTCATCACATCAGTCGAACCCATGCACGGAACGATGCTGGCGGTTTATCTGCCTGAGAACTCAGACGGCCAAAAAGCCTGGAAGCGTCACGTCATCGACGAAGGCTTCCGCCGCGGACATGGCCTCTGGGTGGCCGATATGAATGGAGACGGCGCCGATGAAATTATCTTTGGACACAGCGACACTCCGATGGTCCCCGGCGTCAACGTCTACACCTGTACCAGCGATGATGGCAAAACATGGAAGAAACAGGTCGTCGACGCCGGCGGAATGGCGACCGAAGACCTGATGGTGGGAGACTTCAACGGCGATGGACGCCCGGACATCCTCGCCGGCGGCCGTGCCACTCATAACGTCAAAATCTACTGGAACGAATCGAAGTAATCGCCGCCTAAAGATGCCATTTGTGAATCCCGTATTCATGTCGCAAAGATCACCCGCGAGTTCATCGATGAGGAAAGAGATGCGTCTGTCGACACCACTGCTACTGGGAGTCCTTTTGATCTCCGGAATTCTCACTTCCCCCCTGGCGACGGCCGCAGAACCCGTTCGCACGAAGACTGATAATGCCTTTCAAGACGCCGTGAGTGCCGTTGTTGATGAGGCAGTGAAATCACGCCGCCTCGTTGGAGCAGTCGTGCTGATCGCACAGGACGGCAAGCTTGTTTATCACCATGCCGCCGGAATGGCCGACCGTGAGAACAACACTCCGATGCAGGAGGACGCTGTCTTTCAACTTGCGTCGATGACCAAGCCAATCGTAACCGCGACGGCCTTCCACCTGATCGAGCAGGGGAAGCTGAACCTCGACGATCCTGTCACCCGCTGGTTACCGGAGTTTCGTCCCAAGCTCGCCGACGGAACAGTACCGGTCATCACCGTCAGGCAGCTGATGTCTCATACGTCAGGTTTGACGTACCGGTTCATGCAGCCGAGCGACGGGTCTTATCATCAAGCAAACGTCTCTGACGGGCTGAACCTGCCCGGTCTTTCCGCGACTGAGAATCTGCAACGCCTTGCCTCTGTGCCGCTGACCTATCCACCTGGAGAGCAATGGGGATATTCGCTGAGTATCGATGTTCTCGGCGAAGTCATCGCTCGGGCTGCCGACAAGCCGCTTCCTCGATTAATTCACGATGTCGTCACAGGTCCGCTGAACATGACGGAGACGGCGTTTTATCCCGTTCATCCAGAACGGCTCGTCGTCCACTATGCCGACGGTAAACCGGAACCTGTGCGAATCGAAGAAGGCCATCACGTTCCCTTCGGACCCGGTGACGGATTTCGCTTTTCCCCTGATCGCTGGAAGAACAAGGACTCCTTTCCCTCAGGCGGCGCCGGTCTCATCGGCACGGCAGAGGACTACATGAAGTTCCTGGAAGCGCTCAGAACCGGGTCGACTTCCGTGGTGAATGCAAAGTCCGCAAAGACAATGCTGACCAATCAGACCGGAACACTTGCCGAGCCCTCGAATGGCCCCGGCTGGGGGTTCGGATTCGGTGCCGCCATCCTCACCGATCCGGTCGCCGGGAAGACGCCACAATCAGTCGGAACGGCACAATGGGGTGGTGCCTACGGACACGTCTGGTGGATCGATCCTGTTCAGAAATTGACCGTCGTGAGTCTGACAAACACCACTCTGGAAGGCATGTCCGGTCCTTACACCATCGAACTTCGCGACGCGATTTACTCCAGGCTGCCAAAGACTCCTTAAGAGATCGCCGGGAAGTCGATTCAGCGAATCCGACGTCACCCGACGAAAAGAAACGGGGGTCACGTTCGCAACACGAACGCGACCCCCGTTTTTCATCCTGCCTGGCTCAACCGCTGGCTGCCGCTTTTTTGCGGATGGCTTCCTCGAGTTCCTGTTCGGCCTCTTCCCAGGAGATCGCAGTCACCTTTTCGTCTCTCCAGATGATCACAGGAGTCCCGGTCTGCTTCGCACGCTCAATCACCGTTCTGGACGCGGCGAGAAACGCCGCTTCCGCCAGTTCACCCAGGCTGAGCTGACGTTCTGTCATGAATGGTCCTCCACGCTTGATCTGATCTGATCATAGAGTTGAGGCATCAAAACGTCCACTTGTTCGTTTGTCCCCGAGGCAACAACCATGGGCGAAACCCGAGAACCATCGTAAAGCCACCACTCGTCGGCGATTGGGCGATACAAGCAGAAGAAATTCTTGAGTCCGAGTTCAAAACGTCGACGAACGTCCGGCTCTGGGATGGAATGGCCTCCCTGTTGCACACGGATCGAAACACGGGAAAGTGCGACATCGTCGCTCGGCAACCAGAGGAAAAAGAGGTAGACCCGATAGCCGGCCGACTTCAAACGATTGAGAAGCCTGATGTAGCCACGGCCTGAGAGCGTTGTCTCAAAACTGAAGTTTTCCTTCCTCGATGACAGCTCTTCAATTCGATCCAACATCAATCGCCCCGCTCTGATGTTCTGAGTTTCAGGGGCGAATGGCGAGAGTCCTGCTGCGATGAGATCTGCATTCAGGAACTCTCGACACTGCACGAAGTCGGGTAGAAACCTTGTCGCGAACGTAGACTTACCAGCCCCATTGGGACCTGCAAAGACATAGACCGTAGGAGAGGCTGGTCCCGTCGAATTCATGATCACTTCGCCTCAAACTCTGTGAAAGAGTCACCCCGTTGACAATACCCATAAATCAGTTCTACTCAGCGACTCTTCCTGAGAACGCCAGCTCTCCAAAGGTCATGAAGACATAAGTCGCTCCGGCCGGACCGCGGTAGGCCCCTTGAGCATTGCAGAATTTCGTCGCCACAGCGGTGAACTCCCAGCAATCCGACTGGTCACAGGAGAGCTTCCGCGTGATAAACGGCAGGATCTGACGTTCCAGTCCATACTGATGGACAGCTTCGGCATCTCGTCGCAGGTCCTCTTCGACAGAGGGATGCCCCCACGCCCAAAGCCACGTTCCATCGTCCTCATTGAACGTCCCGATGATCTGTACCGGGGCAGAGGCATGCATTCCATCTTCACGGGCGAAAGTGATCGTCCCTTCCTCCTGATCGACTTCCCAGTCACATTCCTCGAAGCGGAGAAGAGCGTCGATTGCCGCTGTCTTCTCCTGCAATTCCTGGACAGCTCTTTCGACGAACTGCATCAAAGCATCGTCGTATTCCAGCATTGATGATCGCTCCTGAGGAAGTGACAGTCAGGCATCGCCGCTCAGCTCAATACTTCAGTCCATTTTTACGCAGATGTACCCAGGGCTTCTCACTGGCATGACGAGCCCCGGTTCCGCCGGCAGTTACCTGAATCAGAACGACATCGTGGTCCCCGGCCGGCAGCACTCCTTCGACCTGACCTTCAATCCACCCCAGTGAATCAGACAGGGCAGTCAGTCCTGCAGGAGTTTTCAGCGTTTCCAGACCATTGAAGGCCGGTTCATCAGGTTCGAAGCCCTTGCCGAAATGAGCCAGCAATGATTTTTGCGTTTCCCCCAGCTGACTGAGTGCAACTGACGCCCCCGGTACCAGCCAGTCCTTTAGGTAGCGTTTTGCATTGATCCCGACTGTCAGCGAAGGGGGTTCGAATCCCGCCTGCTGGACCCAGCTCGCGAGCATCCCCGTCTCTTCCCCTGATGGGCTGCGGGCGGTCAGAACGAAGAGTCCGCTAGGAATTCGTCCCAGCATCGTGGCAATGTCGGTACTCATCAGGCACGCTCCTGCGACAGATCGACGAGGAATCTGTCATTTCTTCGGTCAGGCGGAAAACTCCGATGGCGTCGTTCGCTGTGCAGGGTGCATCACCGCAACATCGCCACATCTTTCGGCCATCCTAGTTCGCCATCACGGCGTCAACAACGTGACTCGTCAATGGAATATTCGAAATAACCGGAGAATCCGTTGTCTCTTCAAAGCATCATGTTGAGAAATTGAAACGGGCGAGCAGTTTCCTCCTCCTGTTCGGATTACGGGACGTAGGAATTCAGGGAAAGCTGAAATGCTTCTTTGACTTCAGAATCGGGTTCTGTCCCGGTCAGTGATTCTGAAAGTCAACAAACATGCTCATTGGATGAAACTGTTCATTGAAACCCGGAGTGCTGTCATGGTTCAGAAATCCCCCGCCCGTCGATCTGCCAAGTCCCGTCGCAATCCGAGCGTCTGCGAAATCGCTCGGAAGCGAGAAACGATTCAGGCAGGCTGGTCTTCAGAAGAGCGTCGCCGTCGTCGCCCTGAACCACGCACCCGTGCAGCTGATCCACGTCTGCAGGCCCATCTGCGGTTCATTGAATTCCTCATCGCAACTCAGGGAAAGTCCTCAGCCCGGTAAACTCAGACTCTGTCCGAGTTACCAGACTCCAGCACCATTGCTGTCACTTGCTCCAGTCGCCGAATGATCTCAGGCATCCATTCCAGATGCTCAGGCTTCATGACCGTCGCCCTCAGACACGCGACCGTCGGCTGATCGAAATGAGCCACCGCCTGCAGAGGACTAATCAACTCAGCATGGAGTGACAGCAATGCCAAGTGGAGATCATGGTCTGCGGCGACCTGAAAAATGCGCTGCGCGAGCCGCGACGATTCAGATGTCGTCTCGGCGCGTACACACCAGACAACGATGTCCAGCTCGGGATTGAGCACCGGCGTCAGTCGTGGTTGTCGGCCAATCCATTCATGCAGTTGCAGTGCGGCCGAGCGACCCCGCTCCAGGTTGCCTGCAAACACGCCTCCCCGTTCGATGGGAAAGGCCTTCATCGTCGTCCACAACGCGACAGCCGCTGCGCCAGCCCGGGAGCACTCCAGCGAAATTTCTCCCAGGTGCAGATCGTCAGACGTGAAGTACGTGTACGGCGATTCATGGTGGTAGATCGCCGCCACGCGCCGATCACGGAACAGCACGCAACCACATCCGTACGGCTGTAATCCATGCTTATGAGGGTCGATGACGATCGAGTCAGCATGTTCGATCGCCGCAAACGCCTTCGCCGTTTCCGGTCGCAGATTCCCAGCCAGTCGGAAGTAGCCGCCGTAAGCAGCGTCGACATGCAGCCGGAATTCATATTTCTCACGCAGTGCGAAAATCTCTTCCAGCGGATCTACGGCTCCCAGTCCAGTCGTTCCTAGCGTGGCGACGACTGTCCCGATCGTTCCCGTCTTCAAGAGGTCTTCGAGCCGGTTAAGATCCATTCGCCCGTGTGCATCGACCGGCACCGCATGATAGGGAACCTGCAAAACCGCAGTGAGTCGGGAATGTGTGTAATGCGCTTGCGCTGACCCTGCGCACGTCTTCCCGGGATTCAATTCACGCGAGATCCAGTGTGCCTCAAAATTCGCCATCGTCCCGCCGCCACAGAGATGGCCGAGGGCATTCTTCCACCCAAACATTCCGGCAATCTGTTCGACGCACTCCAGTTCCAGAGCCGAACTCGCCCGGCCGCCGTCGAGTGCGTGATTGTTCGGATTAATGCACATGGCCATCGTGTAGGCCAGCTGCGCCAGCGGGTGCGGTGGCTTCAGCATCTGCCCCAAGTACAGCGCGTGCTGATAGGGATAGTTGTCCTGCATTCGCTCCGCAGCCGTCATCAACGCTGCTTCCATTACAGCGTTGATCTCGGTTGGGGGCAGGGGCGGCAGGTGTTGAAACCCGGCCTGCAACTGTTGCAGTGCCTTCGAAAGAATCTCGAGTTGAGGAGGAGTCAGCATTGATCGACCTGTTTCCGTAATGATTCCTGCTACGTGGAAAGCAGGGTAATTTCGATAGTAGGGAAAATCTCATCTGACTGTGACCGCGAATTCTCCCGGGAGCGTCGAGGATTCATCTTGGACAACTGCTCTGCCGGTTTAACATGGAAGAACAGGGAGCAATGCCCACTTGAAGTCCGTCAGTCTGTCCCCTCTCTCAGGTCCCTCAGTCAGGAGATCGACTCATGTCCCAGTATCCTGTCCGCGCCGGAGTCTTCGCCTCCACTGAAAAAGCCCTGCAGGCGGTTGATGATCTTCACGATGTCGGGTTCACATGGGAACAAATCAGCGTGATCTGTTCCGACCAGAAACAGCGGGAACTCTTTCCGACACAGACCCAGCATGGGCGAACGGGGAATCTCGACAATTCCGCTATTGATGCTGCTGCGACTGGGGCACTGAGCCTGGGTGGGGCGGCCGTTGCCGCCATTCTCGTCACCGGCCCTGGGATGATGATTGCCGTGCTGGGAGCCTTCGCTGGCATCGCCGCCGCCGGGACGTTCACCTCGCTGATGATCACCCGCGGCTTCGAATCGGAAGCCACCGATTTCTATGAACAAGCCTTGCAGGAAGGTCAGATTCTGGTCGCCGTTGAAATCCCGGACCACGTCCCTGATGCGGAATCGCGTCGCGAACTGGCCGCAGAACTGCTCACCGCCGCCGGTGGAAATTTGCAGATGCTGGCTCACTGACCCGGCTCGTTTCACTCGATCGGCAAAACTCATTTGACAAGACGCCGGGTTGCTGCGACACCTATTAACTCTTCACCGACTGGATCACTGCGGCGAAATTGTGTTCGTTCATCGGGTCCAGTCTCGACGGCCCCCTATTTGAAACGCACACCGATGACGCCTGAAGCGGAACTGCTGGAAGTCTCTCTGAAACTCCTCAAAGCGATCGACGCCGGAGACTGGAAAACGTACGCCAGCCTGTGCGACGAAGACATCACCTGCTTTGAGCCGGAAGCCAACGGTCACCTCGTCGCTGGTCTGCCGTTCCACAAATACTATTTCGATCTGCCAGGCAACGGCACCCCGAAGCTCTCTTCCGCTGCTTCTCCCAACATTCGCGTCATCGGCGATGTGGGAATCGTCTGTTACGCCCGACTCGTGCAGAAACTGGATGCCTCCGGTGCTCCTGTGACTGCCACCGCTGACGAAACCCGCATCTGGCAGAAGGTCGGCGGCGTCTGGAAGCACATTCACTTCCACCGTTCTCCGGTATAATGATAAGCCGACCGAGCTAAGCTGACCGCGGATTTCCCTGCGTCGCTCGCGTGGGTCTGAAAATTAAAGAAGCCCCGCCAAATTCTTCGAATCTGGCAGGGCTTTCTTTTTTCCTGTCATACCGACTTACTGCAGAGCGGCCTTGGCCTGCTGGACCATCTCGGCCACATCAGCGGCCACGGTTTCCAGCGAAATCATCGATGGGCTGGCTTCTGTTCGCCATTTCACTTCGGCGACGCCATCTTTCAGCCCCTTGCCACCGATCACGACCCGCAGCGGGATCCCGATCAGGTCGGCATCCTTGAACTTGAAGCCCGGCCTTGCATCCCGGTCGTCGATAATGACATCGACTCCGGCTGCCTTCAGGTCTTCATAGACCTTGTTGGCGGCTCCCAGCACTGCGGCATCCGTGACATTCAACGGAACGACCAGCACTTCATAAGGAGCAACCGTCATCGGCCAGATCAGGCCGTTCTCATCATGCTTGGTCTCTGCAAGGCCGGCCAGAATTCGGTTCACGCCGATACCATAGCAGCCCATGATGATCGGATGGCGCTGCTCCTTCTCATCGAGATAGTTCGCTTCCAGCGAGACTGAATACTTGGTTCCCAGCTTGAAGACGTGCCCGACTTCGATCCCGTGAACAAAGCCCATCTTCGCCTGGCACTTCGGGCAGGGATCACCGTCTTCGGCATTCCGCAGGTCATAAGCTCCTGCGACGTTATAGTCCCGCCCGGGGTTAACGCCGGTCAGATGCTTGTCGGCCACATTCGCACCGACAACAGCATCTTTCACAAGCACCGCATCGAGGTCAGCGATAATCTTGCAAGTGAGACCGACCGGACCGGCGAAGCCGACAGGGGCTCCTGTGACCTTCTGGATGGTGGCCTCATCTGCGAGAGCCACTTCGCCCGCACCGAGTGCACGGCGGATCTTATTGTCGTTTGCCGTGTGGTCACCCCGGATCAACACAGCGACCGGCTGTCCGTCGGCGACGTAGATCAGTGTCTTGACCAGTTGGTTCGGCTGAATCTTGAGGAACTTCGTCAGCTGCTCAATCGTGCCGACATTCGGGGTCTCAACTGAGGTGACAACAGCACTTCCGGCGGGCGGCTGCTGTTCAACACGGCCAGTTTCGGCGCGTTCGAGATTCGCGGCATAGTTACAGTTGGGGCAGCGGACGATGCTGTCCTCACCATTTCCAGCAGGAATCATGAACTCATGCGAGGCGTCGCCGCCAATCGGACCGCTTTCGGCTTCAACCGGAATCGCTTCCAGCCCGCACCGACGGAAGATGCGCACATAGGCGTCGTACATCTTCTGGTACGTTTCATCGAGCTGTTCGACCGACGAACTGAAACTGTAAGCATCCTTCATCAGGAACTCACTGGTCCGCAGCACCCCGAACCGCGGACGTTCTTCGTTCCGGAACTTCGTCTGAATTTGATACACGGTGAGCGGCAGCTGTCGGTAGCTGCTGATATGCCGCGCGATCAGGTCGGTAACAACTTCCTCGTGCGTCGGTCCCAGTGCCATCGGAACCTTATGATCGCGGCGAGTCACCTGAAATTTGATCAGCACGTTGCCGAATGAGTTGATTCGCCCTGTCCGTTCAAACAGATCGATCGGCTGAATTGCCGGCATATGCAGTTCGAGGGCACCGGCCTTGTCCATCTCATCACGGACGATGGCTTCGGCCTTCCGCAGGGCACGGTATCCCAGCGGCAGATAGGTATAGGCACCAGCCATCAACTGGCGGATCAACCCGGCCCTGAGCATCAACTGATGGCTGGGGATTTCCGCATCCGAGGGAACTTCCTTCATCGTCGGAATAAAAGCCTGTGACCAGCGCACGTTCGATCCTTCAAAATAATCAGAGGTAAACTGAAGGGAACCGGTTCTCCGGCACTTCAGGGAATCGAGCGAATCATCCTGATTCCGGTTCTCCGTGTCGAGATAAGCCGTTCAGAAATCTGGAGAACAGCCCCTGAACCCGCCAGAGCAGTGGCCCCGGAAAGAAGAAAGGCAACACCCTCCAGACCAGATCCGAAGAGTGTCGCCCCTGAAATTTGCCGCCGGTGAGCTTACTTCACAAACTTGAAGAGGCTCTTGCCGGTCGGAGATGCGATGCAGAAGTAGATTTCTCCTTCAGCGTCTTCGCCAAAGGAAAGAACTGGCATCTGCGGGCTCGGGATCGACTCATTGGAAATGACCTTCTTGGCTGCTTCATCATAATGCAGCGCCCAGATCTTCCCGGTCACATAGTCGGCGTACACATACTTCCCCTGAAGCTCTGGCAGTGCTTTGCCGCGATAGACGAAACCGCCGGTAATCGACTTTCCGACCTGGTGATCGTATTCCCAGATGGGATCAATTACGTCGGCGTCGGCGATGGACTTGGTGCCGAACGGGTGGGTCCCCTCACGCCGGTTCCAGCCATAGTTCCCGCCTTTTACGACGATGTCGATCTCTTCCCACAGGTTCTGTCCGACATCAGCGGCCCAGAGATGTCCGGTCTTGCGGTCAAACTCCATCCGCCAGATGTTGCGGAAGCCATAGGCAAAGATTTCAGGAGCGGCGCCTTCTTTCCCGACAAACGGGTTGTCCTTCGGAATGCCGTACGCTTTTCCGTCTGCAGGATGATCGACATCGATTCGCAGGACTTTCCCCAGCGGGGTCGCCAGTGACTGACCATTGTCGAACGGATCATCTCCGGCGCCACCGTCGCCCAGTGCAATATATAGGAATCCATCGGGACCAAAGATGACGGTTCCGCCGTTATGATTCCAGAATGGCTGCTTCAGCTGGAAAATGATCTTTTCGCTGGCAGGATCGAACTTCTTCGGATCGGTCTTGGAGCGTTCGAACCGCGAGACGTGGGTCATCAAGGTCGACTTCGGGGTGTAGTACACATAGATGTACCCGTTCGACTTGAAGTCTGGATGAACAGCGAGACCCAGGAAGCCTTCTTCATTCTGCTTGTCGCTGTAGGCGACTCGATCAGTAATATCGAGGACCAGTTCGGCCTTGGTCGCTTCCGGGTTGTTGTCCAGAGCCCAGATCGTTCCATGCTGTTCCGAAACGAACAGACGGTTGCTGCCGTCCTTCGGGTAGGTCACGCCGATGGCCCGAAACGCCTGTGGACGTCCTTCTGCGTCGGCCGGTTCCCAGCCTTCAAACTTCAGATTGGGGAAGGCTTCAACGACCTTCAGCGGGAGCACGCCTGTTGAGATGTCCGGACCTTTGGATCCACTGATGGGGCGGATCTTGATGTTCCGGAAGGCGACTTCGTCGTTGTGGTCCTGCAGGCAGATAAATCCAGAAGTCGGCTTACCGAAGTTGGTCCAGTTCGCGAACTTGCTGGCAGCGACTTTCTTGTCCCAGTCAGGGCTCCCTTTTTTGAACGTGTAATACCGAACACCGTTCATGTCGACTTCGCACAGATCCGGGGTGATCCGGACGTAGAGCTGATTCCATTCCCCAGCCGGTTTGGCGGCGTCATTGACTTCGCCGGTGACGCGGTTCTTGCCTGGCTGATAAAGCTGATAGAGCCATCCGGACTTCTGTGGATCGCGACCTTCGGCGTTATCCTGAATCTGAATCTCCGGACCGGTCATGTACGGAGCCTTTTCGGTTTCCGCGACATGGAACATCAGACCGCTGTTCCCCCCCTTGCTGATCTTGTAATCCAGCAGGAGTTCGAATGCGTCGTACTGATCAGCGGTCACAATATCGCCGGCGCCCTTTTCCTTCCGGATCAGTGCCCCATCTTCGACGACCCAGCCGTTGCTGATGCCATCCTTCTTATAGTTCCGCCATCCATTGGTGGTCTTGCCGTCGAACAGCAACTTCCAGCCAGACAGCTTCTCGTTCTCAGACAGTTCATTGGGAGTACCGGCCGAGACCGTTTGCCCGAGGCACATTAGCAGACACGCAGGAAGCCACATCAGATTTCGAATCATGAAGTTCGCTCAGCTTTGGAGGGTCAGGAAGGAGGGACCGATCAGCAGGGCCTTGTGGGCTCCTGCATTTCGCGATAGTACCGGTCTGCAGGCCGATCCGCAAAGCCGCGGAGACTTGGAGCCCGGTCTTTCGTCGACCATAATGAGTTCTCACGCGATGATTCACGCGTCTCAATCAGGAGCGGTCCGCATGGCTCAGGCAATCGTCAATCCAGAAGAACTCCGAGCATTCGCGCTTCGGCTGAAACAGTTCAACACAACGCTGACCGATCAGGCGTCCATGCTCTCCGGGCTTCTCGACTCTCTCAGCTCGAGCTGGCGAGATCAGGAGAACCAGAAGTTTCAGGAAGAATTCAAACAGCATCTGCGACTGCTGGCACAATTCGTCGAGGCCAACAACCAGCACGTTCCGTATCTGCTACGAAAAGCCGAGCGGATCGAAGAGTATCTGCAGCAAAGATGAAGCCCGGCGATCTCGGGTCCGGCTCTGGTGGGCCTCGAATCAAGCAGAACGAACCTCGCTCACTCTGGCGCTGTGATCACGATCCCCCAAATAGAAAAAGGACTCTGGAAATCGGTTCCAGAGTCCTTTTGAATGATTGACGATTTCTTGCGCGAGTGTCCGTTACGCGAACTCCGGACGGCGACGACGCAGCTGTTCTTTCAGTCGAGCGACAATGCTGGAGTGCATCTGGCTGACGCGGCTCTCTGAGAGACCGAGCGTCTGACCGATTTCCTTCATTGTCAGTTCTTCGTAGTAATACAGGATGATAATCAGACGCTCGTTCCGATTCAGACCCTTCGTGACGAGTTTCATCACGTCACGCTTCTGAATTCCGAGTGTCGGGTCTTCACCCTTCATGTCTTCGACGACATCGATCTCGCGGACATCTTTATAGCTGTCCGTTTCGTACCACTTCTTGTTCAGGCTCACGAGGCTGACAGCACTCGCTTCTGACTTCAGTTTGTCGAAGTCATCCAGGCTCATGGCGAGCTTGTTTGCCAGTTCAAGGTCAGTGGGCGGACGACCATGCGCCGCTTCCAGTTCTTTACGTGCTGCTTCCAGCTTGCTGGCTTTGCTTCGAACCAGACGGGGAACCCAGTCCATGGTTCGCAGTTCATCCAGCATGGCCCCGCGGATTCGAGGAACACAATAGGTCTCGAACTTCACTCCGCGATCCATGTCGAATGCTTCAATGGCATCCATCAGACCGAAGACACCGGCGGAAACCAGGTCGTTCAAGTCCACTCCGTCAGGGAGCTTCGCCCAGACGCGTTCGGCATTGAAGCGGACCAGCGGAAAGTAGTTCTCGATCAGCCGGTTCCGCAGCTCTTGGTTCGTCTGGTCTTTCTTAAACTCAAGCCAGACGGCCTGAATATCAATTTTGACCTTCATGGTCATAAAGATTCCTCCGTGACCTCATGCCATCGCTGCAGCCGAGCGAGAACCGTGTCGTAAACAGATGCGGATGCCGCACCCGGGCAATCGTGACACGATTCCTTCATCAAATATCGGCTCGGCATCAGAAGTAGTTGAGTTTGAATGGAAAAGATGTTGCAGCCGCTACAGTTTCACATGTGAACATCTGCCGTTTGTCGAACTGAAGACGGCCGCTGCGATCTCGCACCTGGCATGCCGTTGACGACGAATGGTCCCTGTTCACGCTGCCGGGTTCACCGGCCGTGTGATGAAAAATCAAAACGGTGAGAGCAGTTTGCCCAGTTCAATTTCCTGCCGCATCTGCGCTTCACAAAGAAGCTCCCTGCGGAAGTCAGAACAACAGACCGGGTTTTGTGATTTCATAAAAGGATCTAATGGAACAAGTTCAATCATTCCTCCGGTCGAGCCCACTGCTTTCGGGACAGGCCAAACGATGCAGGCGGAGAAATAACCGAGGGGCTCGAAGAGTGTCCAGTTTCCTCCTCGCATTTCGTCTTTCTGACAGTCGGCCTCTGCAGAAGTTGCCGCCCCCCTGATTCGCCCCCCGGGAAAAGCCCCAACGACTCGCATAATTTGCCAGTCAGCACCAAGTCACCGGTCAGTTCCGCCAGCACCTCCGCAGTCCCATTCCAGCTGCCGTGCGACGACTTTCAGATAGCGCCGTGACTGCAGCACCATGTCTTCATACGACGGTGGACAGACTGGGATGCCCGCGTCAGGTCAGGGAAGGGCAGCGAATCGGCAGCGCGAGGCGCATCTAAGTACTTCCCCTCGTTCCGAGTCCTCGGAGTGGTCTCATCGGTGTAAGAATTCAGGAACCGACGAGAGGAAACGAAAACGCTCCGGACACGCAAAATGTGCCGGAGCGTTATGGTGAGAAGTTCAATCCGTCAGGCGGGCAGGAGCCCATTGCTGATCAGGAACTCTGCTTTGCGAACTTCTTGAGAAAGTTTCGGAGCTGGGGATCCCGGGCCTGTTCTTCAGTCGTAAGGGAGATCTGGATCTTATCTTGCCCATTGCGAGCAGGCACGATTTCCCGATCCTCGCCGAGGGCCGCGATTTCCCCCAGCGCGTAAGCACCGGACTTCGCGGTCAGTTGCAGAACAACTGACTCTCGCCGTTTCGTCTGAAGCTCGGCGATCGTGGTTTTGCTGTCTGGCTTCCGGAATGGAATCGTGGTCTTGTTCGACCAGTCCGGCGGAAACTGACTCAATTCCTTCTCGACGAGACCGAGAACCTCTTCAAGCACCTCGGCCTTCCAGGCGACTCGTTTGTTCGACGAGAAGCCTTTCCGGGAAAGGTGCCACTTTCGTCCCAGCACCTTCCAAGGAGAGATCTCATCGATTGAGATTTTTGCCCGATCGACCTGTCCGAGATACGCCTTCACAGCCTGATCAATGAATTGCCGGAAGGCCGCGGTATCGATTTCCTCTTTCCAGTGGACGTCGAATACGACCTCCTGAAACGCCCCCTTCTGCTGATTGATCCGCACCCGCTCGCTGCGGTTATAGATGGGGAGTTCATCGAGATCATTCACCGACTTCAGCGGAATGCGACGCTGGATGTCGGCTTCCACAAACGTCCCCTTGGGGACACGGAAGTAGAGCCTCAACAGCCACTCGTCTCCCGTCAGGGCATGCAGGAACCAACCAGTCCCGGCCTTCTTCTCCGCCGTCACTTCAACACTCGCCTGATCATTCCAGTTGGCCGGCTTCAGGCCATCGTATTCCGCGAGGAGGTCAACGACATACGAGAGGGCATCACCTTCCCAGCGGCAGGTTTTGCCGTTCCGCGCAACCCGATTCTGCGTGTGCCAGGCGCGTCCGTCTGTCTGCCATGGCGCGGCGGTCTGTCGTCCCACCGCCGCAATGTCGAGGTCTCCCGACTTCTTACGGGCGGCTTCATTCACGTCAAAGATGTCGAGTTCCCGGCGGTCGTCCTGTTTCAGCACAGGAGCGAGCAGTTCGCCGGTCCAACTCCGCATCAGAGGTTCCGGCGTGAAAGGCGTCCCATTGTTCTTCCTGGAAGACTTTGCTTTTCCAACTGGCTTCAGAGCCCGTCGTGCCTGAGCAACAACATCCTCCGGAGTTCCGGTCGCCACGATCCACCCGCCGCCGATCCCCGCTTCAGGACCGACATCGATAATCCAGTCTGCTGTTTTGATGACATCGAGATTGTGCTCGATGACGACAGCGGTGTTTCCTTGTTCAACGAGGCTGAACAGCACTTTCAGCAGCTTGGAAATATCGTCGAAATGCAGACCGGTGGTCGGTTCGTCCAGCAGATAGAGCGTCCGCCCGGCATTCGGTTTCGCGAGTTCAGCGGCCAGTTTCACGCGCTGCGCTTCACCACCGCTCAGAGTCGTCGCCGATTGACCAAGGGTAAGGTAATCCAGTCCGATGGCTGCGAGAGTCGCCAAGGGAGCCCGGATCTTGGGAATGTTGTCGAAGATCTCGAGCGCCTGCCCGATGGACATCTCCAGTACATCGTTGATGGAGTGGCCTCGGTACTTCACGGAAAGCGTTTCAAGGTTGTAGCGCTTTCCATGGCAGGTATCGCATTCCACCCAGACATCCGGGAGAAAGTGCATTTCGATCTTCTTCTGGCCGAGTCCTTCACAGTCTTCGCACCGTCCGCCGGCACGGTTGAAGCTGAACCGTCCCGGCTTGTACCCGCGAATCTTCGAATCGGGCAATTTGCTGAAGAGTTCACGAATCGGATCGAAGACGCCGGTATAGGTCGCCGGATTCGAAGCCGGAGTTGCCCCCAGAGGAGACTGATCCACCGCGATCACCCGGCTGATCTGCTCAACCCCGCTCAAGGTGTCGTATGGCCCCGGGGCCGGTCCCTGTCGACGCAACGCCCGAGTCACCGCCCGGGCGAGCGTTTCCTGAATCAATGAACTCTTGCCGGAACCTGACAATCCGGTCACGCATGTCAGCGTTCCCAACGGAATCCGCAGGTCGACATCGCGGAGATTATTCTGTCGGCACCCGGTCATCTCGAGCCAGCCGCCACCCGGCGGAGCTTCGTACAGATCCTTGATCCCGTCGGTATCGACAACCGGTCCCTTCACGTCGGGCTTGAGCAGCATCCGTCTCCGGATGGGGATCGGAATTGATTTTCGTCCTGACAGATAATCCGCCGTCAATGACGCATTCGAACTTCGGATCAGTTCCTGAGGTGCTCCGTCGGCGACAATGTTCCCACCAAAACGCCCAGAGCCCGGGCCGAAGTCGTAGATCCGGTCAGCCGCTTCGAGAACTTCTCGGTCGTGCTCAACCAGAACGACCGTATTTCCCAGATCGCGAAGTCGTTCGAGCGCTTGCACCAGCCGCCCGTTGTCTCGCGGATGCAGGCCAATCGTCGGCTCATCGAGTACGTAGAGCACGCCGGTTAATGCGCGGCCAATCTGCCCGGCCAGTCGAATCCGCTGGGATTCTCCCCCCGACAGCGTCGGCATCCCCCGGTTCAAGGTCAGGTAATGCAGTCCGACATCGAGCAGAAATGAGAGGCGATGAATCGCCTCGTTCAGCAAATCTCCCGCGACCTTTTTCTGCTCCGCGTTCAGCGTCAGAGACTTGAGGAATTCGAGGACCTCATTCAACGGAAGATTGCACAGCGACGGCAGTGTCTGGCTGTTGAGCCGGACTGCGGCCGCATCTTCGCGCACCCGATCTCCATTACAGACAGAGCAGGGGCGTTCACCGACGAGATCCTGCAGACGCACACGATGGGCGTACGAAACCCGTGACGCCTCTTCGATCGCCGGATAGATCCCTTTGTATTGAATCGAGAATGTCTGCTTGCTCCCTGGCATCTTCACCGGAATCCAGCGTTCACCCGTTCCCTGAAGGATCAACCGCTGATGCCGGGCGTTCAACTGATACCACGGCGTCTCGAGCGGAATCTCGAATTCTTCGCCCAGTGCCGTGAGAATTGCCCCGAACATCGGCACACGGTCAGGACGCGGCCATGCAGCAATCGCGCCTCCCATAAGCGAGAGATTCGGGTTCGCAACGATGAGCGACTGATTTGTCCCCAGCTCTGTCCCGAGACCTTCGCAGGCCGGGCACCATCCCAAAGGGCTGTTGAATGAGAAATTCTGCGGAGTCAGCTCTTCAAAACTGCGGGGCATAATGACGCCGAAACTGGAATTGAAAACAACCGCGCGGCTTCAATGCGGCTAGCAGATCGCTCAGGGGAAAGAGCGTTCGGCGCACCGTCGCGCAATGGCTCCAGTGTAGCAGGACGTGAACAGGCGGACACGCAACGCAGAGTGTTTTTCCCGCTGAATGAGCCGGCAGTAAAGCGACTTGCCCGAGAACGTCTGACGTTCCCGGGCAAGACCAGTTCGAAAGTAGAGGCGTCACCACGTTTATTGCGGCATGTTGACGAACACCTTCAAGGCGGATTTGTTTTCAGTCAGCTCGTGCATCAGAACTTCAGGCTTGTCATAGCCGTCGATTGGAGTCGTCAGCAATCGGCTGGTCACACCCGGGAACATGACTTCCGCAAGAGCGAGGTCAGAAATCCCCAAGGCAAAGTGATCCCGGTTCCCGTTCACGGAACCGACAAGCAGTTTGTTGCCGAGCACCCATTCCAGATTCACTTTGTCTGCCGGGAAGTCGGTCACCTTTCGCTGCCCCCCGGTCACACTCGTCCAGACCAGCGCTCCATTCAGGTTCAGATGTTCCATACATTCGAATGCCACTTGGCTGGAACCGGTCGCTTCGACAATCAGGTCCGGTCGCCCGACCTTCTTGACGAGGTCTTCCATCGAAGTGTTTTTCATGCTGATGTACTTCGCACCGTAACCGTCCAGGATTTCTCCCTTCAGCCCCGGGTCCTGGGTACGGGCCAGACAGAAAACTTCTAGCCCGCGGAGTCGCAGCATCATGCTCGTCAACAGACCGATCTGACCGGCCCCTGTGACGAAAGCGACTTTTGGTTTCCAGACCTGCAATCGGCTTTGAGCGAGATAGGCCTGCTGGATCGCCTTGGCACAGACACTCGCAGGTTCCGCAAGAACGCCGAGGTGTTTCAGGCCGGTTGGGACCTTGACGACGAACTCCGCATCATCGACGAACCACGGAGACATATACCCATGCAGCAAATTGATGCCGCGCTCATAGTACTCGGTGTGGCCGGTGATGTCGTTCCGGCCGATCAGGTCGTAGATCGAGGGTCCCGGGCGACGCACCGTGCAGGTGCAATAGTCACCCTTCTGCAGACCGGTCACAGCTGGGCCAACTTCTTCGACGATGCCGAAGACTTCGTGTCCAAGGATGAGATAGTCATCTCCCTCGGGAGCCCGCCCATACAAGGCTTCGTTAATCTCTGCATCGGTGGCATCGAGTCCCACCTGTAGAGTCCGCACCAGAACGCCACGTCCGTCTGGAATATCGGTCAGTTTAGGCTCTGGGACATCAGTGACAGAGGCGCTGTTGCGAACACCAGGTCGGACCGCAAGTGCTTTCATAACCTTCGACAAATTCTTCTTCAGCCGTGACGGAATTTCCCGCTGATAACCCGGGGAAATTCCAGAAACTCTAGAAATGATAACAGGTTCGGCAGCATGGCACGGACGCGCTGAGTCTGTCAATCGCGACGCAGAAAAATTCAGACCTATTCGCTCTGCGCTGCATCAAATTGAATCTCTCTCCTCTCGGAGACGCAGTCGGGAGAAGTGAACTCCCAGATGGCCCAGAGCCAGACCAATTTCAGAACCTCCCGACGAGACCGACCTCAGACGAACCGACAGCCAATCGATCTTTGGACTCAAAGTCACAGAAGGATTCTGCTCCCGAATTGCCAGCACTCCAACCACCGACGCCCCCGACTGCAGCACGGGCGTCACTTCCCACAAAGTCTCACCCGACACAGGGTCAGGTGTCCCGAAAAAAGGAATCACAGAGACAGGGCAGGCGTCGCCATCGCTGATCTGGTTCGGCAGAAGACCCGCTGGAGTCAGGGCGTCCCTGAGTTCGCATTCTGATGCTTCCGGTGGCTGATCGACGTTAAGGGACTTCAACGCCGCTTCCTTACCGGTCCAGACCTGACGCATCCAGTGCCCCTGCAGATCTGGAGGCACCTCCGCGAGAATCAGTCGTTCCGATGATGTCAGCGCCAAACCCGAGAGAGCCCCGACCTGAATGAGGTTCCCCGTCTCCTCGATATCGATTCCCACTGACCATTCGCGCGGGCAAATCGCCATCGCCAGTGAGTCTCCGGAATGCGACAGGCTGATTGAAACCGGTGCTGCCTGGCCGCGAATTTTCAACTTCGCTGGTCCACTTGCAGGCCAGTCAATTTCTTCAGAAGGGACCTGTAGAATCGCTGAAACGACCCTGCGGCAAATCAGGCGAGCCAGCAAAAACTGACGCCTTTTCTCCGCGATGCGATAACGGGATGCTCGCTGAAGTTCGAGTTCCGACAAGCCCTCAGTCGTGACCTGTTGTGGAACGTCTTTAATTGAGAACAGCCAGACTTCAATCTCAGGCACTGATTCAGTCATTGTGGCTCGGTCACGATTTTCCCGAAGAACTCGGCCCCGACTCAGGCAGTGAAGTCACAATCTGATCAACGAAGACGTTGAGAAACTCCTCCGCCTGTGTCGGAGTGACAAACTGAGTCGAACCTCTCAGGGTCAGTGATAACCGTTGATTTGATTCACAGGCCGCGAGACTCAATGGGATGAGCGGCCCCATCTGCATGATCCCTGAAATCTTTGTCAGCTTCAGACCGTGGAAGTCAATGACTCCCTCTTTTTGCGGGAAGCGGTAATGCAGTGTCCGCGTCGTGTCTCCCAGGCAGGTGAACTGCAGGGTCGGCACGAAATATCCCCATCGTGTCAGGAGGTCCGTCGCCCCAGACTGTTTGTCCGTCATCGCGAGCCCCCGCAAGAACTCGGCTCCAATGTAGCGCTGCTTGACATACAGCATCTCGCCGCGAACCCAATTCAGGGTCGACGTCATATCAGTCAGATCGCGGACGCGTCGCCGCAAGAAGCAGACTCCCACGCGATTACAGGCAGGCATCCTCAGGTCCGACGGCCACCTCAGATCGACCGGATGCAGCAGGGTGATGAAGTGATTCGGTTTCAGGACCTGCGGGAAGTATTTGACGAAGGCCATAAACGATGCCGAAACGGCAATGTCGTTGATGGTAAAGCCTTGTTCTCGGAAGCGTTTTCTCAGAGAGCCAGTGATCTCAGGAGAAAGGGTCACTTCCCCGAGAAAGTCGGATTTGCAGTCAATCGATCCCGCATCAGCCCGACGGGGGAGACGAACGGTCTTCCCACGGATGGTCACAAACAGATTCCGTAGACCTTCACGCAGACTGACTGGAGGATCAGGATGTCGGTAGACGCCGCGTCCCCCGAGTTTTGAAACTTCCATTGAAGCGAGTTTCAATTCACTGCCATCCAGCAGCTGGCTGTACAGGCCCCACCATTCCGAAATCAGTTGGCGCGCACCCTGTCCGTCGGCACAGGCGTGGTGAACATCCAGCAGAACGCTCAGTCCATCATCGACCTGCCAAAGCCGAACACTCAGTCCCGGGTTCTCTCGTAAATCGACCCATTCAATCGGAAGTTTTTCAATCTCCGTCTGAGTGAGGTCAGAAGATTGCCAACTCAGTTCAGGAGCCGCGGAGCATGACTGCCAGCTTCTCACCCCGTTGATCGTCACCACCTGGCTTTTCAGCAGCGGCTGACGATTCACCGCGATGCGAAACGCCTCTGCTAACAGGTCCGCCCGAACCGGACCCTCGAACCGCATCGCGACGCGAAACACCATCGGCGCATGAGGAGAATCGTTCTTGAGAATCAGCTTCTCAAAAGGAACGAGCGGCCAGACAGATTCGACAGAATCCGCCCCTGAGGCTCCGCGGAGCGATTCAACCTGAGAGGATGGATTCGTCATGCGTAATAAGGATATCTCGGTAACTGCCAGTCCGGACCTCAGACGAAAACCTCTCCCGGCGACGATCGACGACGCCTTGGGTCCCCGACTCTTCTCCACAAAAGCGGAAAGCGGGAACTCCGACCCTCCTGGGGCACATTGCAGCAGATTGCAATTGATCTCAACGTCCTCGCCGCGCGGCGCACAGCACTTTTTCAGTCGAAGCCCCCGCTGCGTGGACCTGGTGGAGCAAACTGCTCTCTGTAGTAGTACAAGGGAGGATGATGGGAATGCTAGAGCAGTTTACGTCCTCCACCCTGCATCAACGTCCCAATGACACCCGGATCAGGCATCGATAATCCGGTCTCTCCTCACACCGATGAGAACTCGATTTCTCTGTTTTCCGGCGAAAGACTGCGTTAGACCAACATCGACTTAGCATCGATGGGCAACGCTTCCAGTTGACCATCTGCCAGTCGAAGCCATCCCTGCTGATGCAGATTGACGCAAGGGCAGATATGGTTGGGAACGACGGTCACCCGTTCACCCAGCTTCGGCCGCTTCTCGCACTTCGACAGATCAACTTCGCCATGCTCCTCGCTCAGACGGACGACCTTCGCTTCAGGATATTCCAGCAGAATGCCGTGCCCTGAATCCGGAGCCCAAGCGTTTCGGTCTGACGTGAAGGTTTTTGATCCGGCATCAAGAACACATTTGCCAGCGACGGCGGTGCTCACCACAGTGCAGACGACGGCCGCCGCCACTTCTTCAATACTGCAATAGCCCCCGCGAACCGTATTTCCATCATTGAAGAGATGCGTTCCCGGGCGGATCTCGGTCTGAACCGGAATCAGATGCGATTTATAGGCCGTCGGCGTAGAACCTCCGCTGACGATGGATGCCGACAAGCCCGACTTTTTCCACATGTCGAGCGTTTCCGACAGAATCGCATTGATTGCGGTCAGTGTTTCGGTCTGTTCGCTCGCCGGGGAAATCACATGCCCAGGATAGAAGAACAAGCCATCCAGTCGCAGAGCCGGGGCCAGCTTCGCAGCATGCTGAGCCAGTTCGAGAGCGATTGCCGATGTGGCGACGCCTGTGCGGTGATGACCGATGTCCTGATCGATGAGGACGCCAATGGTTGTCCCCGCTGCTCGGGCCGCCGCCGCGAGGGCTTCGAGTCCTTCAATGGAATCAGATGCCACACGTACGGTCATGATCTTTGCCAGCTCGGCGAGGCGACGCGTCCGGACTGGATCCAGTGTCGGATAGGCCACCAGCACATCAGGGCTTGCCTGAGCCATCACTTCGGCTTCGCCGACCTTCGCAGCCGTCAGTCCATTCGACCCCAGTTCCATCTGCAGGCGACCGAGCCGGAGTGACTTATGCGTTTTCGTATGCGGCCGCACCTTCATTGAGTGCTGCCGGGCGTATTCCACCAGTCGGCTGTGATTCCGTTCCACCTGCGGAAGATCGAACACCAGGGCAGGGGTTGATGGCACCGACTCTTTCGCAGCAATCAATGATGCATTCATGAAAGCATTCTCAACGACAGAACACACCAAGCTCCTCAGCTCGCGCCGCCGAGAAGCGGAACTCTCAAAATTCAATCCGTCTGAACCAGATCGCCAAGCACTCGATGTCAGCGATTTTCAGTGAAATTCGAAATTCAAAGCACCGAAATTCAAAACGGGCCATCAGTCCGCACGTTTCGAATTTGAATTTTTCGCCTGCTTTTGAATTTCAAAATTTGAGCTTCGACTACAAAAGTCGCTTACCTGTTTATGCGTGAGGCGGCTGCTCCTCGTCCTCGGACTTGATCGCGACGGGCGGCTTGTGGAGCAGGGAGGCAACCACACCGACTGTCAGAATGACGGCGATGATCGCCAGCGAGATGTTGGTCGGAATGTGATAATGATTGGTCAGCAGCATCTTGATACCGACGAAGATCATCAGCACGACCAGTGCCTTCTTCAGGTAATGGAAGTCGGCCATCAGACCGGCCAGCGCGAAATACAGAGTTCGCAGCCCCAGAATGGCGAAGATGTTTGACGTGAAGACGATGAACGGATCTTTAGTGATCCCGAACACGGCAGGGATCGAGTCAACCGCGAACATCACGTCGCAGCTCTCGATCAGCACCACAGCCAGGAACATCGGCGTGGCATATCGCTTGCCGTTCTGAATCGTGAAGAACTTCTTCCCGTCGAATTCAGTCGTCACTGGGAACAGCCGTCGGGCAATCTTCATCACCACGCTT
This sequence comes from Planctomycetota bacterium, assembly GCA_023417655.1. Lineage (GTDB taxonomy): Bacteria > Planctomycetota > Planctomycetia > Planctomycetales > Planctomycetaceae > Planctomicrobium. The sequence goes on from JAEZFD010000053.1 coordinate 35,500, forward strand.
TTCTGCGGATCAAAACTCTCTTCATCCGCTGTTCCCATTCGAATCGCAGAATAAATCAGCAATCCCCCGAACAGGTACATCGTCCAGTCAAAGTTGTTGACCATCGCCGAGCCGGCATAGATCATGATTCCGCGCAGCACGGCCGCACCTGCGATTCCCCAGAACAGCAGCCGGTGCTGGTGCTCAAGCGGAACGCGGAACGCCTGAATGATCATCGCAATCACGAAGATATTGTCGACGGAAAGCGAATACTCGATCAGATACGCGGTGAAGAACTCCATCGCCGCTTCCGCCCCGTTCACGTGGTCTGGGGGAATCCATTCCTTTAGGATCCACCCTTCGTACAGCGCATAGACGAAAACGTTGAAGAGCATCGCAATGCTCACCCAGACGCACGTCCATGTCAGTGCGGTCCGCATCGAAACCTTGTGGCTTCCACGGTGCAACACGCAAAGATCGAAGATAATCAGTGCGGCAATCAGGACGACAAACGCGGCGTAAATCCACCAGGGCATGTGATCTCAATCAAAAAATTCAGGTAACGGCATCCAGTGTCAGTCAGAGCTTTTTCCCGGCTCGCACCCCGCAGGATGTGGCCGAAAGCCATCGTGCACAGACAAGAGAGGCCCTGCAACACGGCCAACGTGACGAGATTCTGTGCGATCAGAACTCAGCAATCAACTGCGAAGTGAGCGATTCGCAGGATCGGAAGAATGGAAATCTCATCAAAACATCCACTCGTCGGACAAAAAGCCGGAGAATCAGGTAATTCACGCTGATTTTTATAGCCTCACCGCCTGAACAAATTTTGAACGAACGAGATGAAGGCGTCTCCACCAGCGGAAATTCAGACGCAATTCATGCGTCCTGCAGGTCCAGACTGACCCACAGACTCGGATCGGCCTCAAATGGGAACTCCGGGTCGACCGTCAGATTTTGCGTTCCCATCTGCTGGTCAAGGACATGGGCCATGAACCCCAGTCGGTTCTGCGAGCCCGGCTCGTATCCATGCAGTGCCTCTTTCGGCAGCCATAAGCTCAGGCGATAGCCGTCCTTGAGGATCTCGGATTCCGCAAGAAGTGATTCAGGGTCGGCTTCCGGCGCATCTTCTCTGGCTCTCGGGACAGGCAATTGCCTAATCACCGCCTCATCCCCACCGTCACCGCCGCCGCTCACCAGTCCGACAAAGTGATGGCAGAACCGGGATCCGCGGTGCTGCGACTGGGTGTCTCGCGTATCAATCCAGATCAGGAACGCATCCGACGTCGCGATTGCTTCCGGATCGGCAAAAGAAGGCCCATCTTTCCCTGTCACAGTGATCTGGACCACCAGCCCCTGAGGGTTCCAGCCAATCGCCAGTTCTGCAAACTGTCGCGGGTCATCCAGCTGAGCCGGCCATGGAATCGTGCATTCTGCAGGCAGCTTCAACAGCGGAGCCTTCGCTCGCGGCAGTCGATCGACCCGCTGAACCGGGAACGAGTAACGAAACAGGAATGCGGCAGGAATCACATTCGACATTGTTGATCTCAGACTGACTCGTCAGGATGATGAGTCAATGAAAGTGAGAGAGGCTGTCGGTCGCGCCGACGGACTCGAAATGATCGAACTCCCCCGCAGACTGACCTTCTGCGACGGTAACAGGTCCTGAAGTCCGAAGCAAAGCAGGGTGCCGTCCCCGTCCCGCCACCCGGTTCCCCGAAACCCGATTTCCCCCTTACCCCCCGGAATCTAAGCACGATGAACTCACGCCTGAATGATTCGAACCTCTCCCGACGTGACTGGATCAAAGCCTCTGGACTGGGTGTCGCCGGACTCGCTGCGGCAGGGACACTAGCACGCGCCGAGTCCGCTCCGGAAACTCCGATTGCCCAAAACGGCCGCATCAAGCAGTCGCTGGTTCACTGGTGCTACGCTCCCGCCTGGCCGAACTTCGATGATTACTGCAAGACGGCCGTGAAGCTCGGCTGCAAGAGCATCGAACTGTGTCCGCCCGAGCACTGGCCGACGCTGAAGAAGCATGGCCTGACCTGTGCCATCGCCAGCAGCCATGGTTTCAAACGAGGCTACAACAACAAGAATGAATGGGCGGAATGCAACGCCATTCTGAAAGAACGCATCCCGCAGGCTCGGGAATTCGGCTGTGATCGCGTCATCACCTTTACCGGTATGGCGAATGGAATTTCCAAAGAAGAAGGAGCCGACAATTGCGTCGCCGGATTGAAAGACATGGTCCTCCTCGCCGAGAAACACAATGTCACGCTTTGCCTGGAAATGCTGAATACGCGTGACTCCAGCCACCCGATGAAAGGGCACCCCGGCTATCAGGGAGATCATTGCGATTACTGCATCGATATCCTGAAACGCATCGGGTCACCGAACTGCAAACTGCTGTTCGATTTCTACCACGTCCAGATCATGGACGGTGACCTGATTCGCCGGGTCCGCGAGCACAAAGACTGGATCGGGCATATCCATACCGCTGGCTCACCCGGCCGTGGTGAACTCGATGAGACGCAGGAAATCAACAATC
>JAEZFD010000070.1 GCA_023417655.1 Planctomycetota bacterium
GACCTGCATCCGCAGATCATCATCGAAGACAGCACCGGCAAGATTCTGGATTACTACTACATTCCAGAACGGTCGAACCTGGAAGTGAAAGAAGGGGACATCGTCTCCGCTGGTGCGATCCTCGTGAAACAGCCTCGTGAAGCGGCTGGTACGCAGGACATCACCGGGGGTCTTCCACGAGTCACCGAACTGTTCGAAGCTCGTAAGCCGAAAGATCCGGCGATCATCGCCGAGATCGACGGCGAAGTTGAGCACGTTGCCGAACGGAAGCGTGGAAAGCGAGTCATCGTGGTCCACGGTGCCGACGGAACCGATGTTGAGCACATCATTCCTCACGGTAAGCACGTTCTGGTTCACTCCGGCGACGTTGTGAAAGCCGGGGACGCTCTGGTCCGTGGTCCGCTGGTACCACACGACATTCTCCGCGTCAGTGGGGAAGAAGCCGTGTCGCAGTACCTGCTGCACGAAATCCAGAACGTGTACCGTGCCCAGCGCGTGGGGATCGACGACAAGCACATCGAGCTCGTCGTTTCCCAGATGCTGCGGAAGGTTCGCGTCGACGACGTCGGCGATACCGAACTGCTCCCAGGCGTCGTGATCGACAAGTGGGAATTCCGTCGCATCAATCGTGAGCTGATGGACAGCGTCAAGGTGACGGATCCAGGTGACACCGAATTCCAGATCGGTGACGTTGTTCCTCTCGAAACCATCGAAGAGGTCAACGAGCAGATCGAGTCCAGTGGCGGTTCCGTGATTAAGTTCACGAAGCCACGTCCGGCCAGTGCCAGCACCCAGCTGCTGGGGATCACCAAGGCTGCCGTTTCGAGCGAAAGCTTCATCTCAGCAGCGAGCTTCCAGGAAACCACCAAGGTGCTGACCGAAGCCGCCTTGGCTGGAAAGTCGGACAACCTGGTCGGTCTGAAAGAAAATGTGATTCTCGGACACCTGATTCCGGCCGGAACCGGATTTAAGTCTCACCAGAACGCCGAAGTCCGCATTCGTCCGGAAGCCCAGCAGGAACTTCGCGAAGAGCACGCCCGAATTCTGGCTGCCCGTCGCGAGCTGTTGAGCGAAGGAGAATCTGGCCTGCTCGGACAGGTTGGCGGAGGAAGCGGACACGCCCTCGGCGATGTGCCTTCTCTGCCTGACCTCTCCAACGAAGACTAATCGGAGCGCGGCTGACGGCAACGTCAGCCTGATTCGTGACAGATCGTGAACCTGGCCGACCTTTCGCATCGAGTGGAAGGTCGGCCGGTTGCGTTACGGCTCCCCTGCTCTCGCCCGACAAGTTCAGGATGGGTGTGGGAGGAGAATTGTGTGATCCTTCCGGTGACTCAAAACCGGACTGCTTTTTCCTGTTGGAGTGTGGAATGTCGTTGTTGAGCCTCCGTGGCGTCGCCTTCACCTGGAGCGGTGATGTTCTGCTCGATCATGTCGACCTGGAGATCGAGCACGGCGAACGCATCGGTCTCCTCGGCCGCAACGGCGCCGGCAAATCGACTTTAATGAAGCTCATGTCTGGCGAAGTCCCGCCAGATGAAGGGGAAATCAAACTCGCCGCCAACGCGCGAGTCGGCCGCCTCGTTCAGGATGTTCCAACAGGCACCCAGCAGTCCATTCAGGAGCTGGTCTCCACCGGCTGGAACGGTGAGCTGCCAGCCGAACATGACTGGGAGGCCGAACAGGCCGTCGATCGAATCCTTTCCCGCATGGGGCTCGATGGAACGCACTCTTTTGCGACGCTGTCCTCCGGGATGAAGCGACGGGCACTGCTGGCCCGGGCGTTAATTCAGAAGCCTGATATCCTGCTCCTCGATGAACCGACAAACCATCTCGACATCGAATCGATCACCTGGCTGGAAAACTTCCTGCAGCAGTATGACGGCACCCTGATTTTCGTGACGCACGACCGCGCGTTTCTGCAGGCACTCGCTCACCGCATCGTGGAAATCGATCGCGGCAATCTGTTCGACTGGACTTGCGACTACAACACTTTCCTCAAACGAAAGCAGCAGGCGCTCGAGGCAGAGGAAAAGCAGAACGCCCTGTTCGATAAGAAGCTCGCTGCGGAAGAAGTCTGGATTCGACAGGGAATCAAGGCTCGACGTACCCGTAACGAAGGCCGCGTCCGGGCACTGAAAAAACTCCGCGACGAACGCCATCAACGGCGCGAACGAGTCGGGAATGTGAAAATGCAGGCGAGCGCCGCCGAGCGTTCCGGGCATCTGGTCGTCGAAGCGACGAACATCTCCTTCAACTACGGTGACCGCCAGATCATTCAGGATTTTTCAACGGTCATCACACGCGGTGACCGGATCGGGCTCATCGGTCCCAACGGCGCCGGAAAGAGTACGCTCCTCAAACTGCTACTGGGAGATCTGAAGCCGACCGGCGGCAAGATTCGACACGGTTCCAATCTGCAGGTGATCTATTTCGACCAGCTGCGAGAGCAGATCGAAGAAGACAAAACTCTGGTTGAGAATGTCGGCGAAGGCCAGGACACGGTCGAGATCAATGGTCAGCGGAAGCACATCTATGGCTACCTGCAGGATTTCCTGTTCACACCGGAACGGGCGCGCCGCCCTGCCCGTTCGTTGTCAGGGGGCGAACGAAACCGGATGTTGCTGGCGAAGATCTTCAAGCGGCCATCCAACATCATGGTCCTCGACGAACCGACGAACGATCTCGACGCCGAGACACTGGAGCTGCTTGAAGAGCTGATCGACAGTTATCCCGGCACGGTTCTCGTCGTCAGCCACGATCGGCAGTTCCTGAACAATCTGGTCACCAGCACACTGGTGCTCAATGGCGATGGAACAGTCCGCGAGTATGACGGCGGCTATGACGATTACGTCCGGCAGCGTGAGCTCGGAACATCCGCAAAAACCGAAGAGACGAAGTCGGCTCCTGCTGCTCAGACTTCCGTTTCCGGCGCCGCTCCCACACCTGCGACACCTGCGACTCCGAAAGCAGCCGTCTCCAAGCTCAGCTATAAAGAGCGGCAGGAACTCGAAAAACTGCCTGCCCGAATCGAAAAGCTCGAAACCGAACAGGCTCAGCTACATGAGACCATGGCCGACCCCACGTTCTTTAAACGGGCGGCCGGCGAGATCTCCACGCTGACCACACGACTGGAAACGATCGGCATCGAATTGCGGCAGGCCTATGATCGCTGGGAAGAACTCGCAGCGAGAGAATCATGATCGGGAGAGCCCGGACTTTCTGACCGGAACTCGCTGTCGGCTTTTTTTCCGCAACGCAGTCAATGAAGCGTTTTGTGAATTGCGAAACGCTGATGCTTTGCATGGAATAGAGCAGTTTGCTTTACCGGGTGCCCTCGCAGTGTGGCTTTCGGCAGCAAAAACGCTGTCTCCCGTGTGGCGGGGACGAGCAGATCAAAAAGCAAAATGGTCTAGATCCATTCGCTCTCGATTTGTCCGCCTGAGTAACCCTCCACCTGAGAAGTTGCCGATTCGTCAGGACTCGCGGCCTAGGGCCGAAGAGTCTTGAATGCAGGTGACAAGTCCCGGATCCCCGAAGTAGTCCTTCCTCTCCTGTTGATCAAGGTAACGGCCATGAAATTGCGACTCTCCGGATTTGCGTTGGCTCTCCTATTCTGTCTCCCATCAATGAGTCTGGCGAATGAGGTCAGCACGTTGGCCGGGAACGGCACCAAGGGAACGACAGCTGACGGAAGTGTGGCGACCAAGGCCTCGATCGGTGAACCATACGGTCTCGTCATCGGCCCCGACGGAGCCCTTTACATCTGCGAGATCGCAAACCATCTGGTCCGACGGCTTGATCTGCAATCAGGGACGCTGACGCGGGTCGCCGGGAATGGAACCAAAGGTTATAGCGGCGACGGCGGGTCGGCACTCGATGCTCAGTGCGATGAACCGTACGAAGTCCGCTTCGACTCGAAGGGGAACATGGTTTTCGTCGAGATGAAGAACGCGGTCGTCCGTAAAGTCGACAAGGAAACTGGCAAGATCAGCACCATCGCAGGGACCGGGAAGGTCGGCTTCTCCGGTGACGGCGGGCCTGCCACTCAAGCGACCTTCAAGCAGCCGCACTCGATCGCCTTCGATGAACACGACAACCTCTACATCTGCGACATTGGCAACCATCGCGTTCGACGTGTTGATGGGAAGACCGGGATCGTCACTACTCTCGTCGGCGGTGGCAACACCGCTCCGGGACCGGGGACTTCATCGATCGAGAACCTCGCCCTGAAAGGCCCACGCGCTCTCGATTACGCCGGTAACGGCGTCCTGATTCTCGCCCTACGGGAAGGGAACGCGATTTACCGTCTCGATCTGAACAAGAAGACGCTGACTCATCTCGCCGGGACAGGCAAGAAGGGCTATACCGGTGACGGTGGCCCAGGACAGCAGGCCCTGCTCTCCGGTCCGAAGGGGGTTGCCATCGACTCCAAAGGGAACATCTATTTCGCTGATACCGAGAGCCACACCATTCGCGTCATTCGCCCTGAAACCGGAATCGTGGAAACCGTCTGCGGGAACGGGAAACGAGGAGATGGCCTCGACAAGGATCCGCTGAAGTGCGAAATGAATCGACCGCACGGCGTCTGTGTCGATAAAGAAGGCAACGTCTACATCGGCGACAGCGAAGCCCATAAAGTTCGTGTCGTGAAGTTCTCGAAGTAAGCGAACTCCAGTTGCTGGATCTCTACCGCTGGATGCATTCCGGACTGGCAGCAGATCGCTTGAAAACACAAAAGGACTGCAGAGAATTCTCCCTGCAGTCCTTTTGCTTTAAAACCCTACGGGCCGCGGCTGAGCGAGCGCCCCTAAATCAATTTTGCTCTAAATTGAGTACTCGGCTTCCGGCATGAAGACTCGCGCTGATTTTGGGCGAACGAAGACAGTGTCTCCCAGGCAAAGCTTCAGCTGCTTAGACTGCTCACGGACCAGATCGACGGTCACTTCGATGCCGTATTCATCGAGGAGCACACGAACCTTCACGATCGAACTGTTCGGATTAATCTGGACCACGCGACCCTGTAGTGACGCCACCGAAGAAGGTGACCGTTCGATCTCGAGTTCATGCGGACGCACATAACCAGTGGCTGCACGGGGCTCGTCATGCAGATAGTCGTCGTAAGCAATCTGGAACGGTCCGATGTGAGCCATGCCGCCCTGAACGCGGCCATGGAAGACGTTGACATTTCCAAGGAAGTCCATCACGAACGGCGTCGCCGGGTGATCAAAGACTTCCTGTGGAGTTCCAACCTGTTCCACTTTCCCCTGCCGCATCACGACCACCCGGTCGGCGACTTCGAAGGCCTCTTCCTGATCGTGCGTCACGAAGACCGTTGTGACCGGCATTTCTTCATGCAGGCGGCGGAGCCAACTTCGCAGTTCAGCACGGACTTTGGCATCAAGCGCTCCGAACGGCTCATCCAGCAGCAGCATGCGAGGGCGAACGGCCAGAGCCCGAGCCAGAGCGACGCGCTGTCGCTGTCCTCCTGACAACTCGGATGGATAGCGGTGTCCCAGTCCTTCGAGTCGGACGAGCCCCAGAAGTTCATGCACTCGATCATGCACTTCCTGATGGGGAGCCTTGCGGACCCTCATTCCGAACGCGACGTTTTCAAAAACCGTCATGTGCCGGAACAGGGCATAATGCTGGAACACAAAACCGACGCCGCGGTCTTTGGCGGCCTGAGCGGTGACGTCCTCTTCTTCGAAGAGAATTGTTCCGCGGTCCGCGTGCTCGAGACCTGAGATGATGCGCAGCAAACTGGTTTTGCCAGACCCGGAAGGTCCCAGCAGGGCCAGCAGGCATCCCGACGGGACTTCAAGGCTCACATCATCGAGAGCGGTGAAGTTACCGAACGTCTTTGTGATATGACGAATCGTGATGCTCATCGTTACTCCTGACAGGAAAGGGAATCGGGCAGATCGTCGCTTGAGGCATTCCGCGCGACAGAGACCGGAATTCCTTCCCTACTCTTCAGCTTCTTTCAATCGGGCCACATCCTGGGCTGCGATCCAGCGTTCCAGAAAAACTTTCAACAGCAGTGTCGAAAGGGCCATCAGCGTCAGCAGCGTTGCCACCGCGAAAGAAGCAGGTTCATTATAGTCCTGAGACAGCATTTCGACACGCAGGGGCATTGTCTGGGTTTCCCCGGCGATGTTCCCCGACACCACTCGAACGGCCCCGAACTCTCCGATCGCCCGGGCGTTACATTGGATGATGCCGTACAGCAGTCCCCATTTAATATTGGGCAGAGTGATCCGCCAGAATAGCTGCCAGGGGTTGGCCCCCAAGCTGACTGCGGCCAGTTCTTCATCCGATCCCAGTGACTGCATCAGGGGAATCAGTTCGCGGGCAATGAACGGCATCGTGACAAACGTCGTCGCGATCACCAGACCGGGCCACGCGAAGATCACCTTCAGGCCCCAGTCATCCAACGTCTTCCCCAGATACCCCTGCATCCCGAACAGCAGCACGAACATCAGTCCGGCCACGACGGGAGAAATTGCGAACGGAACATCCAGCAGAGACATGATCCACGCTCTACCAGGGAATCGAAATTTGGTGATCGTCCAGGCCGCCGCGACTCCGAAGATCGTATTCAACAGGACCGCGACGGGGGCGATTGTCATCGTCAGAAAGATGGAATGACGGGTGTCTCCATCAAGAAACAGATTCGCCCAGAAGACATCAAACCCCGGACGCAGGGCCTCGACGAAGACATATGTCAGCGGCACCAGAATCAGGCCACCAATGACGAGATAAGTCGCCGTGATCAGCAGGCAGCGCAGCCACAACGGTTCGTTGGGAGCCGCGAGTGAGACCTTCGACAGATGGTGGTGACCTTTAGTTTGCATAGCGCTGACTCCTGCGTTCCAGCCAGTTCACGGCCGCAAGGCACAGCAGGGACCCGGTCACCAGCACCATGGCGATTGCAGTGGCCTCCTTGTAGGCAAACTCTTCGAGTCGGGCGACGATCAGCACCGGTGCGATTTCGGTGGACATCGGCTTGTTCCCCGAGATGAAGATGACCGAACCGTACTCGCCCAAGCCACGGGCGAAAGCCAGCGCGAAGCCAGTCAGTACGCTCGGCCACAGCGCGGGAAACAGCACCCAGCGGAATGTCTGCCAGCGTGACGCACCCAGTGAGGAAGCGGCTTCTTCGGTATCAATCTCCATGCTCTCAAGAACCGGTTGAACGGTTCGGACCACGAAGGGCAACCCGACGAATGTCAGAACAATAACAATTCCGAGCTGAGTATATGCCCCGTGAATTCCCATTGGGACGAGCACTTGTCCGTACCAACCCCGTTCGACGAGCAAAGCGGAAAAGACCAGACCTGCAACCGCGGTCGGAAGTGCGAATGGAAGATCGATCAGTGCGTCAAGAAAACGGCGACCGAAAAAGTGATAACGGACCAGCACCCAGGCCAGCAGCAGCCCCAACACACCACTGACAAGGGCGGCGATGAAAGAGGCTCCGAAGGTCACGAGATAGGCGTGTCGAGCCCGTTCTGACCAGACGGCGGCGATAAAGGCACTCGGCGTGAGTTCGGCCACTTTTGCAGCACAGGCGAGCAACGGAATGATCAACAGAACCGAAAGATAGGCCATGGTGATGCTGAGACCCGTCGCGAAGCCGGGCAACGGATTGCGTCGAAAACGACGACGCGCGGGAGCATCCGGGATCACATCAGTGCGTGCCACTGCCTCCTCTACCTGAGAAGAAGTCTCCGGTCCTCGAGATCCAGACTGCGACACGCTACCCCTCATCACTTTGGCAGGGGTTCGTCGCAAATGGACTCGACACCCTGATCAACCGGCCGTCTCCGGTATTGATTACAGCCGCTTCTCAAAATCTCTGCTCACTTTGTCGGCTGCCTGAGCCGCGAAAGTGCGAATGATCCTGATCTGACGGAACTTCTCCAGTTCGCAGGACTCATGCGTCGAATCCGTGCCGGGCTCTCTCCGGCATCATCCTGCAACCCACGGAAAATGGCGGCTTCTGGAACCGAGCTCGGAAACGCTGGGCTCGGAAACAGCCTTATTTAGGGGCGAGGTAGATGGAATCGAATACCCCGCCTTCGGCGAAGTACTTCTGCTGAGCCTGCTCCCAGTCATCAGCAACTGCTGACACGCGGAAGAGTTTCATATCGGGAAACACCGCCCGGTTTGCTTCAAGAACCTGCGGATCTGAAGGCCGGTAATAGTGTTTGGCGATAATTTCCTGACAGGCGGGAGTGTACAGGAAATTCAGATATTCTTCAGCCGCCTCACGCGTCTTTTTCTTATCGACAACACGATCGACAATCGCCACATGAGGTTCCGCAAGAATGCTGGAACTCGGGTAAATGATCTGCAGTTTCCCGCCGGCTTCCTTCACTTCCAGATGGGCCTCATTCTCCCAGGTCAGATGAACATCACCCAGACCGCGGTGGGCGAATGACGTCGTTGCCCCGCGAGCCCCTGTATCGAGAACGGGAACGCGACGGTAAAGCTCTTTCACATAAGCTTTTGCATCTTCCTCAGTCCCTCCGTTCGCAAGCACACTCCCCCACGCCGCGAGAAAGGAGAGCTTCCCGTTTCCGGATGTTTTGGGGCTGGGGGTAATGACCTGCACATCCCCCTTCACCAGATCCGGCCAATCCTTGATGTTCTTGGGATTTCCTTCACGGACCACGAACACAATCGTTGAGGTGTAAGGGAGACTGTGATTAGGGAATTTGTCGAGCCAGTCTTCCGCAATCAGGCCCCGCTTACTGATGGCATCCGTATCGGTCCACATGGCCAGCGTCACGACGTCCGCCTCCAGCCCATCGATCACCGAACGGGCCTGCGTGCTGGAACCGCCGTGCGATTGTTTGATCTGGAGCTTCTTCTTGTGCTCTTCTTCGTACTTGGGAACGAAGCTCTTGTTGATCTCTTTCCAGAGCTCCCGGGTCGGATCGTACGAGACGTTCAGAAGAACGACGGAACCGTCAGAGCTGGCGCCGGGTTTACAACCTGCCACGCCCCAGGCAACTGCGGTCGCAACAATCATTGCCGCCAGCATTTGCCAACGTTGGCCCGAGGTCACCCTGAAACTCATTTCTAAACCCTGTCCGCGCGAGAAAGAGAACGACCGGGAGAAATGCCTACCGGTTTGGTCGTCTTTATAATCGGCAATCCCCTCCCCCGTCAAGCATTTGAAAACCGCCAACCCGCAAAGCCGACCTAATCCCACAAAAAATCCGCTCTCCGACACTGAATCGGAGAGCGGACAGGAGATTCATTTTTATCTGGCTATCGAGAGAGGAAACTGCCGGGCGTTGCCGCGTGCCCACTGACTACCACCCACAACAACCGAAACTGCTCCCGCCATAGGCATAGTACGAACTGGAATTGCCAGGGTATCCGGCATAGCCAACCGAGACGGCGGGCGAATACCCGTAGTATGAAGTTCGAACCACTGGAGTGAAGCCGGCCCCCAGACCTGTTGAGTAGTACCCGCTGTATCCGACTGGGTTGTAAGCCCATGAGGAGTAAGATCCACCGTAGGTCCCTCCACCGTACGACACTGCCGAGACGACACTCGAACCGCCGTACCCGTAGCTGTAAGGAGCATACCCGGCCGAGTAACCGACGGTGTAAGCGTATGGCTGGTAGTAGTAAGGTCGTGCTCCCATATACCCGTAGGAGTAGGAATAGGGGTAACCCCATCCGCCCCAGCTCCCGCCATAGTAGTTCCCGTAGTAGCTCGGGTATCCGATGCCAACACCCAGTCCGCTGTACCCCCAGCCTCCGTAACCTATTCCGCCGTAGCCCCAACCGCCATAACCCCAGCTTGAGCCGTATCCATAGCCGCCCCAGCCGCGATGGTGATGGCGGTGGCCCCATCCACCATATCCACCCCACCCTCCACAACCACCATAGCCGCCACACCCGCCGTATCCACCGCAATAACCACCCCAGCCCCGATGATGATGCCAAGCCTGTGCCGACTGAACATGAACGAGGAACAGCAACATCACAACGGAGCACGCCCCCAACAACAGACGTCTCATGACACTCTCCTTGAGTGACTTCTCGCCGGTCATGGCTCCAATCCAATGGACGGCCGTGCGAAGGATGTCGCGAACTCCTTTTCGCGTCAGCACAGACTTAGGTGCTAGCCCGCAGAACGCACATATTCTGCGCGACCTTCCTAGATCATTCATTCTGCAAAACGAATGTCAAGAGGCAAGGCGGGGAGCAGCAACTCGTCTTCAAGTTCGTCATCCGACTGACAGAAATCCCGACGGTCTGGGATTGGGCCAAGCATCAAAGGGGGCGCAGAAATCAGCCCGTGCAGAAGGAGGTTCCTTCCCACGGGCGTAACGCGATTCCTTCAATTTTCAGCACTCCACGCCAGCACTCAGCGTGAGCATGCTACTCCCATTCAATCGTGCTTGGTGGCTTCGAACTGATGTCATAAACCACGCGGTTCACCCCACGAACACTGTTGATGATCTTCGTGGAGACCCGCTGCAGCAGATCATAAGGCAACTTCGACCAATCAGCGGTCATGAAGTTGTCTGTATCGACGGACCGCAAAGCGATCACGTCTTCATAGGTTCGGGCATCGCCCATAACACCGACCGTCTGCAGCGGCAGCAACACCGCAAAAGCCTGCTGAACCTTGCGATAGACTCCGGAATCATGCAGCTCCTCGAGAAAGACCGCATCCGCTTCCCGCAGGGTTTCCAGCCGTTCACGTGTGATGGCACCAAGGCATCGAACCGCCAGACCGGGTCCCGGGAACGGGTGACGCCAGATCAGCGAATCCGGCAATCCCAGTTCAAGCCCCATCCGTCGAACTTCATCCTTGAACAGCATTCGCAAGGGTTCAACAAGTTCGAAGCCCAATTCGTCAGGCAGACCACCGACATTGTGGTGATACTTGATCGTCGCAGACGGACCATCAGGGCTGCCGCCCGACTCGATCACGTCCGGATAGAGTGTTCCCTGAGCGAGGAACTGAGCGTCCTCGATCTTCAGTGCTTCATCTTTGAACACATCAATGAAGGTCTTGCCGATCGCCTTGCGTTTCGCCTGCGGCTCGGTGACTTCATGCAGTGCATTCAGGAAGCGGTCTGACGCGTCAACGACGTGCAGATCGGTCTTGAAGTGCTCGCTGAATTCGTATTCCACCTGCTCCCGCTCGCCTTTGCGAAGCAGTCCGTTGTCAACGAAAATGCAGGTCAGCTGACTGCCAATGGCTTTATACAGCAGAGCCGCAGTCACCGAGGAATCAACGCCTCCCGACAAGCCGCAGATGACTCGCTGCTTCCCGACTCGCTGGCGGATCTCTTCACACTGCTCATCAATGAACGATGAGATCTTCCAGTTCCCTTCGCAGCCGCAGATATTGCGGATGAAGTTCCCGATCAGGTGCTCACCATGCTGGGTGTGTGAGACCTCAGGGTGGAACTGCAGCCCGTAAATTGGCTTCTCGCGATGCTTGATGGCTGCGTTGGGACAGTCTTCCGTCTGAGCCAGGACGACGAACTGTGAATCGAGATTCTCGACCCGGTCTCCGTGACTCATCCAGGTGGTGAACGACTTGGGCAACCCCTTGAACAGCAGGTTGTCATTTTCGCACTGCATTTCGGTATGACCGAATTCGCGAGACTTCCCTGGCTTCACTTCGCAGCCCAGTGCGCGACAGGAAACCTGCATCCCATAGCAGATCCCCAGAATCGGAATCCCCAGATTGAAAATCTCAGGATCGAGCTGGGGAGCGCCCGGGGCATAACAGCTGGCAGGTCCGCCGGAGAGAATCAGTCCCTTGGGGGCGATCTCCCGAATTCGTTCCGCAGTCAGGTCATGCCGGACCAGCTGACAGAACACCTGCTGATCACGCACGCGGCGCGCAATGAGCTGGGCGGTTTGTGACCCGAAGTCGAGAACAAGAATGGTCTCCTGCGTGATACTCGCAGGGGGAGTGCTCGGAGCGGACGTCATGAATCTCCTCACGGCCCAATGATTTTTGGGGAATCGCGCATTGTAGCCGGAGCACATGAACACGCAACGGGATCCGCCGAAAGAGTGAAATTCAACAGTTCAGGTTTCAATTTCAATTTCCCTGCTTCTGGACGCTCTTGATTGAGACCGGTACGATGACAAGTCACAGTCGACATCTGCCCACGACCTGAAACGGTTGGTTTGGCATAAAAGGTTTTCAGAGAATGAATTACAAACTTCCCGAACTCGGCAACAATCCCTCGTCCACGGCTGTCGGCACAACGCCGGGAAGTTTTGCCAAACAACCACGGCTCGCTCCTGGCAAAGAAGGCCGCTGGACCTTCTCTTCGCCGGACACCCCAGGGATGCCACAGCCGTCCGACAAAACCGCCTGGGATTTCCTCCCTGAAGGCTGGTCGACCTCCGAAAACCTGCACGCTCCCGGTGCGAACGGAACGACCTCGACGGTGACCTTCACTCAGTCCAACGGCGTTCTCCGCTCGGTCTCCTTTCCGAACACGTTTGAGCCCCTCACGCAGCTCGAATTCGCTCGACTTGGAAAAGTGACCCACGAGATGCGTCGGGTCTCGGAACGGGAACCACACCTCACCCCGGAACAGGTCCGCGACGAAGTTGCTGCCGGCCGCATGGTGATCCCCGCCAACAAAGTCCACCTTGGCTACAAGCTGGACCCGATGGCCATCGGCCGCGCATCCAAGACCAAGATCAACGCCAACATGGGGGCCTCCCCGATTTCTTCCGGAACTGATGAAGAAGTCGAAAAGCTCGAATGGGCCGTTCGCTGGGGCGCAGATACCGTCATGGATCTGTCGACCGGCGGAAACCTCGATGAGTGCCGCGACGCGATCATCCGGAACAGCACCGTCCCCATCGGAACGGTTCCCATCTATTCGATGATCATTGGGCGGAAGCTCAAGGATCTGAACGCTGAGATCATTCTCGATTCCCTGCGCCATCAGGCGAAACAGGGCGTCGATTACTTCACGATTCACGCCGGCGTCCTGCGAGAGCACCTGCAGTTCGTCAAGAAGCGAATCATCGGCATCGTGTCACGTGGCGGGTCTCTGCTCGCCAAGTGGATGATCGACAACGACGATCAGAACCCGATGTACACCCACTGGGAAGACATCTGCGACGTCATGCGTGAGTACGACGTCACCTTCTCGATCGGAGACGGCATGCGACCCGGCGGACTGGCCGACGCCACCGACGCCGCCCAGCTCGCCGAACTCTGCACACTGGGCGAACTGACCGAACGCGCCTGGCGAAAAGGCGTGCAGGTCATGATCGAAGGACCAGGGCACGTTCCGTTCGACCAGATCGAATACAACATGAAACTGCAGCGCCAGCTGTGCCATGGCGCTCCGTTCTATGTGCTCGGCCCACTGGTGACCGACATGTTCCCCGGCTACGACCACATCACGAGCTGCATCGGAGCAACAGCCGCCGGCTTCCACGGGGCCAGCATGCTGTGCTACGTCACGCCGAAAGAGCACCTCGGACTCCCCAAGAAGGACGACGTGAAGCAAGGCTGCGTGGCCTATAAGATCGCCGCTCACGCCGCTGACGTGGCACTGGGAATCCCCGGTAGCCGCGATCAGGACGACGAGCTGACGAAAGCCCGTGCTGCTCTGAACTGGGAGAAGCACTTTGAACTGAGCTTCGACCCGGACCTCGCCCGCGCTTTCCACGACGAAGACCTCGACGTCGACACCGACTTCTGTGCCATGTGCGGGCACGACTGGTGCAGCGTCCGCATCAGCAAAGAGATCGTGCAGTTCGCCTCCGGCAAGGCCGACGACTACCAGTGGGACCGCGCGAAGAAGACGGCCGCTCTCACACCGGAACAGCAGGAGATTCTCGCCAAACGCGGCGTCCTCTCACCGGAAGAAATCCACAAGCTGGCCAGCAAGACGAAGAAGGTCGTGGGAGCAGACACCGGCAACAAAGCCAGCTGCCACAGCGACTACGTTGACGCAGAAACGGCTCAGGAGATCCAGAAGGTCCCGGTCGACCCCAGCGAAGCAACCTGGGTCCCCCTGGAAACCCAGAAACGCTAACCCCAGCGTCTCAATTTGAATCAAACGGCCCGGCTGCCCCGCACCCGGGCCGTTTTTCGTTAGGTGGGTGGCGTAACCACCCCGTAAGCATGGACAGGAAGGCACGCAAAAAGACGACACTCCCAGCCGCATAGCGGAGGACAGGACACTAAGACACCGGCACCGCGAAGGCTGGGCCGGCCAAAGGCAACTCGCGCTATTCTAGCAACCAATAGCGATCCCCGCTCAAGCGCAACGCACTTCACCTATGGCGTTTCGCTCGACCTATAGCACGACGCAGAGAAATCAAGCGTTTCACCTTTTCAAGATCCGCTGTATCACTTCTCTACTATTCCCCCAGAAGTGCGTTCTCTCGTACTCCACAAGATGCTTGACCGTCGCCTGAAATCTTTCCACAGCCTTCTCCAACCCTGAATCATCTTCTGCAGCTGCATGCCACTTATAGTGAACAAACCCGTTCCTATAATTTGTGAGATTAACAACAGCCGCGACATGACCATCGTCAATCTCCTGCCCCCCCAGAAGCGGCATCAACCATGTCAGCTTTCCTCGCAGAGGAATGTCACGGAGCATCGCCTTGGTGTTCGCCTCGCCCACCCCGCAGCGAGAACACGCATTCACAATTATGCCATTAATCCAGTGCTCCATCCAAGTCGCATACAGTAAAGCAGCCAGCTGAAAGGATCCATCAGCAGCCTTTCTCCCAGCCTCTTCCAAAAGTTCATCACGAAAGTCAACCGTAAGGCAAACTTCAACTTCATCAGAGACTAGATTGTTCACGAACCCCGCAACTTGGGCCTTTGCTTCTAGGTCATCCTTCCCATCAAGATCGATCGCCCCCATGGCCACACCAGCTTCAAGCAACCGAGTCATAACGATGTCTCGAATTTGATCGTCGTCGATCTTATCCCAGTCCTCTCTGCTCGATAGATCCAAGTGTTCCATAACTATCTCTTTTTCCGTGTAAGCACTTTCCAAATCAACTTGAGAGACTCGGCTCCAATTAGAATAAAGAAAAACCCTCCCCCAGGCCAACTTGCAAGGGAACGCCAAAGTTCAATAAGTGGAGTTGCACAGCTGTGAAAAGCCCGCATTCTTTGAGCGTGTTTTGAAATTGTCTTCACCGAGAAAAACGGCTACGGCTCCCTTGTGAACATCTTGGCAATCCAATCAAGGTGCCGCAGCCGTGTTGAGGACCAATCATTCCTTCAATCCCTCGGATGAGCAATGGCAACTGATTCGTCGATACATCCCCAGGACGTCACGGCGAGGACGTCCTGGGGATGTATCGATTGGCGATGGATTCTCGACGCCATTTTGTATGTCGTTCGAACGGGCTGCCAATGGAGGATGCTGCCTGGCGACCGGGCGACTGGAGCCCATCACCCGCGACAGGGCAAGAGTCGACGATAGAGCCCCGAGGAAGCGGGAATCGATCATGGCCCCAGTGCTACAAGGTGCTACACGGTCCGGACTGGGGCCGTGAACGCCTCACTCCAATGGAAACCGAACACAGCGCCCCAGCCACCCGGCGCTGAATCAACGAGTTCGACAACTCTTCAACCTGGACGAGCCCGCCGGGTGGGGATCCGGCGGGCTCGCTGAAGTGGCCACAGCGCGGTTTCAGTTGGCATGCAACGTCAGGGTCTTCTTCTCATTTCGCCGCTGAACTTCGAGATCCACACGGCCGTTGAAGGCGATTGATGCGAGTTTCTCAAGTGCGTCCGACTGAGTCGTCGGCTTCTCACCATTGATCGACAGAATCACGTCACCGTCTTTCACGCCTGCTTTCTCAGCGACAGTATTCGCCATTACCTCTTTCACAAACACAGACTCCCCCTGCTCTGCGATCGCCATTCCGAATCGCGGAATGAATCTTCCCTCGACCGCCAGGCGTCGCAGCAAAGTCGGGGCGGCAGTATCCATGGCGTAAATCTGGATCTCAAACCGGTTTTTAATTTCGACGTTGGGCAACGGGAGACGAAACTTTTCTTCGAATTTGTTCTTGAACGTCTGATTCGATTTATCAAAGAGCGTTTTCCCCTTGCCAGTAAACTTGCCGTCCTTGAATTCATTCCACCGCATTTGAACGGCGTTACCTCCTTCAAAGTTTCTGGCATTCACTTTCAGGCGGAGCTGTGCATGACCAAAGTTGCGTTGCGTCTCATCAAATTTAATGATGATCTCTCCTCCCCCTGCTCTGGCGAAGTCGCAAGTCAGCGTGATGGGCAGCCGTGAGAAATAAGCGTAATGAAACAGGGCCGCATTCCGATCTCCGAACCACTGAGTCTTGCCCGGCGTAAACATCAGCCCCTTTGCTTCCGTCCACTTCTCAACATGTTCGCTGGTGCTGGAAATCTGCTTCAGGCTATCGGCATCGGCGAAGTCATGCTCAATACGAAAAACGTGGTCGGTGACTTTCGTGGCCTTCGCCTTTGGCATGGACTTCAGAGTCACGTTTTCTCCCGTTGCCCGGGGCAATGGCTCCTTCGTCCGGGAGATGGAGACACTCCCTTCCCCGTACTCATCGATGTGCAATTTCACCCGCACAATCTCCGATTCGTCCGCCAGAGCGGGGGGCAGCCGATGACAGAACAGTACGAAGACCGACAGCAGAATTGCTCGCAACATTGATGCCCGCTTTTAATGAGAAATTGATTCGTTAGCCCATTCAACATCGCAACATAGTCCAGTATAAAGTCGTCCACTGGAAATGACGATCCTGCCGCTGCCGACAGACAACGACTTCGGCGTAATCAACGCGACAAATCCACAGGCACAGACAAAAAACCGACAGGATGTCGGTGGAGACTATCACCCGCGACAGGGCAAGAGTCGAAGACAATGCTCCGAGGAAGCGGGAATTGTGCATGGCCCCAGTGCTGCAGGGTCTGGACAGGGGCCATGAACGTCTCACTCCGATGGAAACCGAACACAGCGCCCCAGGCACCCGGCGCTCAGCGGCTTCCAATCAACTGGACAACCTCACCAATTAAGAACGCGGCCATCGCTTCCATGGCGGCGAGCCCGACCAGAAGTGCGACCAGTGCTTGGGCCGCCTCCTCATGCGTCTCCGAATGTCGGGCGGCAATGCCCATGGAACCAAATGCGACACACCCGGCCGCCACTCCGACCCAGGACGCATAAAGCGGCGAGAAAAAGAGCGCAATCGCGATTTAAGGATCGGAGATCTGCAGACAGGTCACGACAAAGCCCAGCAGGAACAGCAGTCCGACACTAGCTCCAACAGTGCATGCTATTCTCATATGACGGGTCATCGGATGTCCTCTGGCTTTAAGCTGCGTGTCATTCGCCGAATCTCAATTGCACTTCTTCCATCTTCGGAGTGACCTCGATTTCGAGGGACAGCGGAAGACACGGCGCGGCATTCTTCTTGGATTCCTCTGGAACCGGTGCCCGGGGGTCATCGAGGACAATAAATGTGACAGTGTGCTTGCCGATCACAGCGCCGTCATGCAGGCCATAAGTCGATAACTCGAATCGCCCGTTCTCATCTGTTCGAGCCATTGCCGCCCTGCCCGGCGCCTTTTCCTCTCTTCCGTGCTCGGCCTTTGGCGAGAAGAGAACCTGCACCTGAGCGATCGGCTTCCCCTGGCATGTCAGGACTCCTTTAACAGGAACCGTGCGATAAGCCGGGCCTCGCCCACCACAACCACTCGAAATCAGGAGGGCCAGTAACACTGTAGCATACGAAGCGTTTTTTAGTCCGTTCACTTTTGAACGCGGAGAGTTCCAGGACGTCTTCATGCGATCTCCTGATTGACACGGCTGAACGCATCGGAGTATCCTCATTTGTCGCCTCGAACTCAAGTTCGTTCATTTCTAAACGAAACTGAATCCAGCGGCGATTTGATGACTCGGGCAATTCGCATGAACGAGGGGCACGCTCTCATGAATCCTGCAAGCACTGAGAAATCACTGAAAATCGTAGGGCATCACAGGGGCTTTACACTGATCGAACTGCTGGTCGTTATCGCGATCATTGCAGTTCTCATTGCTCTGCTTCTGCCTGCCGTTCAACAGGCGAGAGAATCGGCCAGACGTTCCCAGTGCCGGAATAACTTAAAACAGATCGGACTGGCTCTGCATAACTATCATGACTCGCATTCCCTATTCCCATTTGGAATCGCGAATGCCGGAGGGGGTTTTGCGAGTGCCACGGTCATGCCATTACGAACCAATCACAATGGCTATTTAATGCTGCTGCCTTATCTCGACCAGGCGGCTCTGTACTCCAAATTTAACTTCAATGCAGCCACCGGGCTCTATCTTGGCGGGGCCAACTGCTCCGGCACCGTCAGTGGAAGCGGGACTCTCGCAGGCGCCCAGGCGGAAATTGAGGCCAACATCCGCCTGGGGACGAACAAGATTCCCATTCTGCTCTGTCCGTCCGACCCGGGTGAACAGTCATTTCGAAGCAAGTGCATGTCCGAGACGGCGGCCGGTGGCTATAGCTCGCTCTCCCCAGTCCCGCTGACGGCCAAGATCAACTACGGCTTCAGCTCTGCCATGCAGCTGAGCCAGAATGACAGCACGATCGGACCCGGCAATGTGGGCGGCGTCGGGGCGATGTGGGGACTGCAACCCGGCAACATTCGGACCATGTTTGGTGTCAGCTCCAACTGCCGGATGCGAGACATTTCTGACGGCAGTTCGAATACGGTCGCTGTCATCGAAAGCACGCTCGACAACAACTTCAGCTCCAGCCGCATTCACGAGCCGCTGACGTGGATCTCCGGCGGTTGGGCCAGCTTCGGCATCAACATGCAGCACCTCGTCATTGGGATCAACGAGTGGCGGTGCTGCTCCTATCAGACTCCGCAATTCTCCAGTCCTGGACGACCTGGCGTTTTAGGAAACGCAGGGCACGCTGGTAGCAGCCATACCGGCGGAGTTCAGGTCCTGCTCGCAGACGGGTCAGTGCGATTCATCTCCGAGAACATCGCCATCCAGACCCGCCAGAACCTCGTGAGAATCGCGGACGGCGCCACCATCGGTGAGTTCTGACGCATGCAGCATGCGTTGGAGATAACGCTTTCGCTATGGCGTCTGCATTTGTATGTCGAACACCTGCTTCCCGGGAGTCACGGTCAGCGTGAGTCCGGACGTTTTACTCGAGCGGTATTTGGCTGGAATATTGTCGGCCTTCTTAAACTCTTCGGCACCGGGACTGGTTTCGGTATCCGGGAGTCTGACGACAGTCGGTTGAACCACGGCGACGTACTCGCCGGGAATCAATCCGCCGTCCTGCGTGACGACCTGATACGTTCCGTCCGACTGGATTTCAGCGGATGCGACATATCCAGCGTTGCCCGTCGGATTGAAAACGACCGTCCCCTCCATGACAGGCTGCTGATTAAACGTCACCGTCCCGGAGATTGATCCCGTCTCTTTTGCGGCCCCGCCGCACCCAGCCAACGCGAGAGAGACCACTAAAACCACAGCCGAGTGGTAATTCAGATATCGCATCTTCTTAACTCTACGACTTGGAACAAACACAATGCGGGCTCCTCCCGCGAATCGTTCACGGGGCCTCGCAGGGGAACAGCGATTGCCTCACCAGATCTCTACATGAGCGATGGAGGTGAACCGGGTAATAGATGGAGAAGCCTGCCTTAGTATTCTCCAACCACATTTCCATCATCGCGATTAGCGAGATTTCGAAGCGTCTGCATATGAAGATTGCTGGAAAGAAATCGAACTGAACCGTCCCCGAACAACGCGTGAACCCCTCCGGTGTGCGGGGAATTCAGAGCTGTATTGCACCCCTCGATAGCGGTCCCTGGCGAGCCGGCCCCATCCGAACTCGCGTTCCCCATGTGTCCAATCGGGACCGCATCGTGAATCGTCGTCGCCTGAAAGCAACGTTGATGTGCAGTGGCACGCGTGGCATACGTACCGTCCCCGTTTGCATCGTTCGGACCGTAGGCATTTTCCATCCACACCCCATACTGAGGGCGAGGGTCCGTTGGGGTCGTCCCAATGAAGTTTGAGCGCTCACTGATCATTAAAGTGTTCGATGCCCCATCGGTTATATCCCGAAACCGCGTGCGAGAGTTGTTATAGAACACGCCTCCCCGAGACACGGGGCCCCGTAGAGCCGTACGGTCCGTGGTCGGATGATCATTGGCCCCCCGAATCATGACATAGTTTCCACGCATGACGTAGGTCGTCGGGCCACCAGAATAGGTCTGCCCTGGTGTCATCACTGGCAACGAACTTGACGTGCAGACGTACGGATCCACAACAAGACCATTGAGAGCATCTCGATTGGGTGCTGAAGAGCCCGTGCCGAACCAGAGGACTCCTCCCAGACTCACAAAATCGAGTTTGTTATAGGCGTTCGCCTGATCAAGATACGGAAGAATATGGACGAAGGCTGTCGCTAAATGCCTTGCAACCTGTGCATTAATGATTGCCCCAGGTGGGAACGTTGAGTGCGTATCCGAGTAGTTATGAAGCGCGAGCCCCATCTGCTTCAAATTATTCTTGCACTGAGACCGCCTTGCCGCTTCGCGGGCCTGCTGGACCGCCGGAAGCAGAAGGGCCACCAACACCGCGATGATTGCGATGACGACGAGCAACTCAATAAGCGTGAAGCCACGGGCGGATGCCCGGGCACGATTCGACCCGAGAGACTGACGCACTGACGACCTCTTCCCAAGAAAGCTGTATAGAGAAGCGAAGGATTAAGGCAGGAAATACGGCGGGGATACCACGATCTATCGCAGGAACGGAAACTTATACGTGTACACACACAGATGTCAACGATAGCGCTCCCCATACGAAGCACTCCGAAGATTCCGCGCACACTGATAGCGGCCAGCGCAATTACATGAACACTGACCTACCAACCGGAGAAAGATCCCCCACCAACTTACATCGCATGCGATGTGTAATAGCGGAGCGCAGGGGTCAGACTGATTCAGACCAATCCCACCGTCATTTGCCTGGAACGGGAATTGGGAAAGAGCTTGCTCTCATTTCCTCACGAAGAACTCTGCATCCCTCCTGGCAGGCAGGGGCAGACCAAGAAGCAAACGGCTCTAGAATTCTGAGGCCATAAATTCCTGCAGCTCCGTTTCAGGAAACTCGACGCCGGGACACTGCTGGAAAGCGTAGTGAACACTCAGCGGAACGTGATCCTGGCAGGGAGTCCGGAGGAGATCGAAGAGGTCACTGCCGACAAGGGCTACCACAAGAACGAAACGCTCACGCAGTCCGCACAGTTGGGGCTGCGAACATACATTCCCGAGCCGGACTCAAAACACAATCGAGTCTGGACGAACAAGCCTGAGGAGGTTCAGCAGGCGGTGCTCAACAACCATCGTCGGATGAGCCGCACCAAAGAAAAGGACCTGCAGCGTCAACGGAGCGAGAAGGTCGAACGCAGCTTCGCCCACATCTGCGAGACCGGCGGAGCGAGGCGAACGTGGTTACAAGGAATCGAGAAGATCAACAAGCGTTACCAGATTGTCGCCGCAGCGAGGAACCTGGGTCTCCTCATGCTCAAAGCGTTCGGAATCGGCAAACAGAGAAGCCTGCAAGGAGGGTTGGAGGCGTATTGGACTGG
The DNA here is from genome assembly GCA_023417655.1 of Planctomycetota bacterium. GTDB lineage: Bacteria > Planctomycetota > Planctomycetia > Planctomycetales > Planctomycetaceae > Planctomicrobium. Next base: position 21,658 of record JAEZFD010000070.1, read on the forward strand.
TTTTTGGGCCTGCCTGATGGTTCTGAAGAGCTTGTACCACATCTAAATCGCCATCAGCGCCCTCCCAGTGCCCCGAAATCTTCCGACGACGAAAAATCTGAACCGCCCCCCGCCAAACTTGGACGTTCAATGAAATCCGCCTAATTTAAATGGGCTGTTAGTAGAGGAACGCCGATTCGCGCGTGGAGTCACTACGGTGCGTCGCGACACAACTTACAGAACTGCCGGGCCCGTGAAACACCGTCTGCGCAAAACGCCCCGTTCCGCACTGGTCACAGGCCAGTGGCCCACGAAGTGCCACCTCCCCAAGAACGACTCGGCACCGAAAAAATTCGTGACTTCAACCCGGGCACCCGGCCCGTTGACATAACTGAAGCTGGTCCAGTTCCCCAGCGGATCGATGGTGGCAATCACCTGCGAAACCGAGTTGTAGATCGACGTCGTGCGGTTCCCGAGGGGAGCGGCTTCAGATAACACCACCTCTCCAGAGCTGGGTTACGCTTTCGCTAACCCAGCCTACTACTCCGACTCTTCTAAAGTTGTGGGTAGAGTCGGTGGAGTTTGCGGCGGGCGTCGGTGGTGGTGAATTGCCAGCGGACTTTGCTGGCTGTCTGGTTTCTCTCGGACTGCCAGGCTGTGATC
>JAEZFD010000016.1 GCA_023417655.1 Planctomycetota bacterium
GTCTGCCGGCTGATCTTCTTGATCCCGAGCTTTCTCAGCTCTCCAATGATTCGCGTCAAAACGAACGCAGACTGCACCTCAGTGCAATCGGGATGACAACCCGATCTGTCCTGAACATCTGCCCGAAGGTAGAGTGAGTACGGCGGCGTTGCTCAGACTGGCACGGTGGTGTCAGGAACGTCGTTCTGTTGAACAAGGAGGTGAGTCATGTCCCGTCCCGGTGCTGTTCCCCCCCATCCCGAGTTCCGTTAAGCAGCTCGCTCCCACCGCTGCCGAGTCCGGTGTTTCAGACGGATCAGTTGTGGCAACTGCTTCCTGCCCGGCATCGCCAGATCATTGCAGTGACGCTGGCGGAGATGATCGCCCGGCAGATCGAGGCTCTGCCCTCCTCTCTTCTCAGCAGGGAGGAGAGCAATGAGTAAGAACACGAATGTGTTGGCGAAAAGCACCGCCAAGTCGCAGTTGATCCTGGGACGTGAACCAGTCTCTCTGATCTCCACCAAGCTCCAGCCCTGGCACTGGGAGCGGCAGGCGATCGTCTATGTGCGGCAGTCGAGTCCGCAGCAGGTGCTGGAGAATCGGGAGTCCACCGCCCGACAGTATGCTCTGGTCGATCGAGCGGTGGCACTGGGCTGGTCACGCAGTTGTGTCGAAGTGATTGATGAAGACCAGGGGATGAGCGGTCGCAGCATTGAAGGTCGACTCGGCTTTCAACGATTGCTGGCCGAGGTGAGCCTGGACCATGTCGGACTGATCTTGGGTCTGGAGATGAGTCGGCTGGCCCGGTCCTGCAAGGACTGGCATCAGCTGCTGGAGTTGTGTGCCATCTTCCGGACTTTGCTCGGCGATCAGGATGGATTGTATGATCCCACAGAGTTCAACGACCGGCTCTTGTTGGGGCTCAAGGGAACGATGAGCGAAGCGGAACTGCATGTGCTGAAGGGACGGATGTTCCAGGGACGCCTGAACAAGGCGGACCGGGGAGAACTGCTCACGCATCCTCCCATCGGGTATGTGCTGACTTCCGACAAGATGAGCTTCGAGTTCGATCCCGATGAACAGGCTCAATCGGTCGTTCATCTGGTGTTTGCTGAGTTCTCCCGGCAGGGAACGATCTATTCCCTACTGCGGTATCTGGCTCAGCACGGAATCAAGTTGCCGGTTCGCCCATTGACCGGTCCTGAACGTGGTCACCTTGAATGGCATCGTCCCAACCGCACGACATTGAACGCCATGTTGCATCATCCGACGTATGCAGGAGCCTATCGGTATGGGTACCGCTACCACGATCCCCGCAAGAAAGTCGGAGGTCGCCCGAACACCGGCATCGTGCGGATTCCGCTGGAAGAATGCCGGGTGCTGATCAGGGACCGTTTCCCAGCGTACATCCCCTGGGAACAGTTCACAGAGAACCAGCAGCGTCTCTCCGACAATCTCTCCCGTTCCCAATCTCTGGGAGCACCACGCAGCGGCCCTTCGCTGCTGGGCGGTCTGGTCTATTGCGGCCGTTGCGGACAGCGATTGATGGTGCAGTACAGCGGACGGGCCAATCGGCTGCGTTATCAGTGTGCCCGTGGTTCGCAGAATCTGGGAGAACCGCTCTGCCAGGGAATCGTCGGTCGTGACCTCGATCGGTTCATCACACAGCGAATTCTGAAAGTGCTGGAACCGGCCTCGCTGGAACTCTGTCTGACGGCCACTGCTGATCTGGAACAGGAACGTCAGCGTCTGGATCAGCAATGGCGTCAACGTCTGGAACGAGCCGCTCACCAGGCCGATCGGGCTGCCCGACAGTTCCAGGCTGTGGAACCGGAGAATCGGCTGGTGGCCAGGACGCTGGAAAAGAACTGGGAAGCCACCCTCTGTGAGCAACAACAACTAATGAAGGACTACCAGGAGTTTCAGCGGACTCAACCGCTCACGCTCAGCAATGAACAGAGAGACCTGATCCGGCATCTGGCCGAAGACATCCCGGCTCTGTGGGCGTCACCGACCACCACACCTCAGGACCGGCAACAGATCGTCCGCATGCTGATCGAACGGATCGAGCTCAACATTCAGGGAGACACCGAACAGACGGAGATCACGATCTTCTGGCATGGTGGGTTCACCAGCCGACATCATCTGCATCGGACCATCAGGCACTATGGTCAACGCTCAGATTTTGATCGGCTGCTGGCTCGCATTCTGGAACTGAAGCAGACGAGCAAAAATCTTGCTGAAGTCGCTGAGCAACTTCAGCGTGACGGCATGAATTCGCTTCATGGTGTCCCTTTCACTGCATCGATGCTCAGTCGCCTGCTGCGAAAGCAAGGCATCCACCGTCCCCGCTCGGAAGCCACTCCCGGTTCACCGCATCTGCAACCTGATGAATGGTGGTTGAAGGATCTGGCTCGACACTTGGGGATGCCTCATCGGTCGTTGACCTACTGGCGGAAATCCGGCTGGTTCCATGCCCGCTATGTTGAGATTGCCGGAGGACGCTGGATCATCTGGGCTGACGAATCGGAGATCGAACGCCTGAAGCGTCTCAGAAACAATCGCCAGTCACGCAGCAAGGGGCAACCCGCCTATCCGGACGAACTCACCACACCCAAACCTCGTCCGAATGAAAATCCACAGTAGAATGAACAAAACGGTTCCTGGCAGCGACCTCGTCATCCCCATCGCAATGGAGGGTAGTATGAACAAATCTTCGTCAATCCGAACCCGGTCACAGAGGCGATCTGGAGGACGAGTTCGCGGATCTCCTGAGGCTTCCATTGTCCGCCTTTGGGATCCGTTTTTCGCTTCGCAGTCCCCTTCACTTCCTGTCACCCAGTGTTGACAGCTGGAGCTCGTCCTGAGATATTCACCATAAAGGGTGAATAATGGTAACCGCTCTGGAGAAACGGCTCGATCGCACGCTCACCGCCTTGGCCGATCCGACGCGGCGGGCGATTTTGAAGCGGCTGTCGCGCGGCGAGACGCGGGTCACGGACATCGCCAAACCGTTCGACATCTCGCTGAATTCCGTCTCGAAACACATTCGTGTCCTCGAACGGGCCAGGTTGGTGACGCGGCGGCGCGCCGGGCGGGAGCACTGGCTGTCGTTTAACCAGCAACCGCTGGATGAAGCGGCCGCGTGGATCGAAGCCCAGCGGACCTTCTGGAATGAACGGCTGGACGCCCTGGAGCGGGAATTGAATAAACCGGATGAAGGTGGGACATGAACGACTACGGCGAAGCGATCGGGAAAGAAGCCGTTCGTATCGAACGGCTTCTGTCCGGACCAATCGAGCGGGTCTGGGCATATCTCACCGAGAGTGAAAAGCGGGGCAAATGGCTGGCATGCGGGGAGATGGAACTGCGCGTGGGTGGGAAGGTGCGACTCAACTTCCTGCATTCCAGCCTGACGCCCCATCAGGAGCCGATCCCGGAACGCTTCAAAATGATGGAATGTGGACACGGCTTCGAGGGAGTAGTCACGCAGTGCGAACCACCGCAATTGCTCGCCTACACCTGGAGTGGCGACACGTCGGAAGTGAAGTTTGAGCTGACACCGCAGGACGGAAAAGTGCTGCTGGTCATCACCCATACCCGCCTGCGAGATCGCGGCGAACAAGCACTCGTCGCCTCCGGCTGGCACACACACCTCGGCATCTTGGAAGACAACCTGCTGGAACAGACCCCGCGACCGTTCTGGGCGACGTTTGAACAAGTTGAAGTGGAATACAAACGGCGGTTGGCGGAGTGATTGCTTCCACCGAATGACAGTAGTTCAAGCCTCATTCGGTGGAGCGAAGAGGTCAGGGGCCGCAACAGAGGGCAACAAAACATGAACGGTGCAGGCAATCACGATGAGCGCATCGCAAGAATGACATTCGCTTCAGTCTATCCACACTATCTCGCGAAAGTCGAAAAGAAGGGGCGAACCCGGGACGAACTTCATCAAGTGATCCAGTGGCTGACAGGTTACAGAGACGAGAATTTGAAGAAGCACCTTCAGGACAAAGTGACGTTCGAGCAATTCTTTGCGCATGCCAGATTAAACCCCAACGCACGCCTGATCACGGGTGTCATTTGCGGCTATCGCGTGGAAGAGATCGAGAATCCGCTCACTCAGCAGGTCCGATATCTGGACAAGCTTGTGGACGAGTTGGCCAAGGGACGGAAAATGGAAAAGATTCTACGTGTTAAGTAGAGCGAGGGCAGACGGAAGAGCAAACGAATCCGTAGCGCTGACAAGTTCGACGATCCCGGCCCGGCTGGGAGGAATCGCTCCTTCAGTTTGGTAACCTCGTCGAGCCGGAGATTTCCGGTGGAGAATGGCCCGTGATGCTTATGGCATTCAGAGACTGTCTTCCATTGCCGAAATTGAGTTGCAGGAAATCTTACCAATGGCACACCAAGTCACACCAGAGGGACCGACCTGTCGGTTTAATCGCCTGCGATGTGTGCCTGAATGAGACGGCACTTGCCCGACGTTCCGCGTTTCTTAAAACTGCGGAATCATCTCGTTTCCATTGATCGATCCCAGTGACCGCCAGGTCGTCTCATCAATACCGTAGGAGGCACTACGGACACTGCCATCGCATAACAGCAGATGGACTCCTCCCGCATGGCGGCTGTTGGCGGACATAGCGACACCATTCCATGTCAGGTCACCTTTGCAACTCGGGCTTCCCGGTGTGAGTAAATGATTATAACGGGTCCAGTTCATATTCCCTTCCAGCCAAGTCATCCCGCCATTGACATCCTGAACGGCTAACGTGGCCGCAGCGTCAGGCGTTAGATTCCGGCACCAGTTCGCAAAAGTGTTTTGATTCCAGGGAGCAGACGAACCAAACAGATCGCCCTCGAGATCGACAGTCAGTTTGTCGTCGTCCCCTCGAACCCGCTCTGAGAATGCCGCCGTATTGGACATGCCGTCGGAAATGTTGGCCGGTCGCGTTGCAGAGTTCTGACTGAAGACGCCGTTTCCTTTCCGACCATCCCAGGTATTGCCGGATGATGTCCGATAGTTGTTCTGTCCCCAGGGGCGCTGCATCCGCTGCAGGTCGGAAGGACAGATGAATACCGAGATGAGCGATTGCGCCGCATTCCGGTTCGTTCCGACCTGATCGAGCGTGACGGGATCATTCGTCGTATCTGGATCGAACGGGTCGACCCGGAAATCAATCTGGTTGTAAACAGCGGTCTGATCCAGAAATGGCAGCAACTGCGAATGTGCCGAATACCGGCGGCTGTCGGAAGAGGTTGTCGTCGCAACCGATCCGTCTTTATCAGCGCCGACACCAAAAGGAAACACGCGGTGAGCACTTAGATAGTTCTGCATCGCAAGCCCGATCTGTCGCAGATGACTGCGACATTGGGTGCGTCGTGCCGCTTCACGCGCCGATTGAACGGCCGGGAGCAGCAGCGCAACAAGCGTCCCGACCACGGCGATCACGACCAGCACTTCAATCAGAGTGAAACCATGCCGGGATTTCATGACAACTTCCCTTCATTCAAGACGTGAGGCAGTGAAGTCTCCGCCCGAAGGTGGAGAAGTACTCGGGCGATCGCCAGCACAATGACTCCTTCGAGTACCCACGCTCCCCAGAACCACATGGGGGGGAATGGAGTCGGCGAGGAAAGCTGCGCCGGCCGGTTTTCATACATCTGGTCAGCCATTAGCGCAACGTCATTCCAGCGACCCGTTGTTTCCGATCTTCCGGGCACGGCCACGGAAAGGATCCGAATGGCCCGGACCGAGCTTTCAGGAAAAGTAATCTCGGCAACCGTGTGACGCTCCCCTTGGCCGTTCTCGATTTCGAAGTGCAGCGTTTCATTCATCCGACGCAGACGGAGGATGCCGAACTGGTCTTCATTGGGTGCAGTCGCGAGAATCTTCTCGAGCATTGCTTCTCCGCCCGCTGGAATTCCTTTCACGACACGGCATTCCCCCTCAGCCAGTGTCTGACCGATGACCTTGACCAGTTTGTAGGTCAGGCCGCTGTCTGCTTCGACACTCAAGGCCATTTCGGCTCCCGAGGCAGAAAGAGAGCCGGACTGCTGAATTTCATAGGCCGCGCTGACCGTGAAATCTCCGATCAGAGTCCGCCCAAACTCCAGACCCGCCTTGTCAGCCGGTTGATCGGAAACGGCCAGCGGAAGCGTCAGACCTTCCCGTTTCAGATATCGATCACTCTGGAATGATCCCAAAGAACGAACGGTCTCAGGGTCCAGTTCGTCAACTGTGAGCCGTTGAATGAACTTCTGCTGATGCGGCAACGTCTGCTCGACCGCGGCGGCGAGAATGCGCGGAGGAATCTCTGTCCCGAATGAATTGATCCAGTTTCGAAACAGTTTTTCCCCATCAGGGTCGATGACGCCATGCCCGATCGGCGGCATTCTCTGATGCACTTCAAGACTTGTAAGGCGGCGATAGAGCGCGGATGTCTCCGGGTTTCCGGGGACCAGTAGTTTGTGAAATTGCTTTCCCATCGGCTTCCGAAGTGGGACCTGTTCGAGAGCAACTGGAGACGTGTTGTCGTCCCATGTGGCATCAAAAGCGGCGGGAATTCCCGTGTGAGCCCGATGACAATGCCCGCAGTTGACTGCGAGGTACGACCGGACACGATGAGTGACGGACGCCGTTTCATCCTCCGGTCGTGCAAAGCATTCTTCAGGATTAATGACATCGGGGACGCGATCCAGCAATCCCCTGCGCGACCACTCCTGAATCTGATTGACGCTGCCAGCCGAAGTCGTGATGGCACGATTCCACTGGGGAGTACAAATTCCCAGGACGCTGCCTGCTCGTTGGCGATGACACTCCAGACAGTCTGCAGAGCTGGGAAAGTACCATGACTGCTGGTGCTTCCTTCCAATGGCATCAATCCACTCCACTGGCACTGATTCCGGTTCCGTCACCAGTTCGGCATCCGTCTCCTCCGGATTCCACCGGTACGTCATTCCATAGACACTCGATTCGTCTGTGCGAACCAGTACGCGGGTCTCCAGCCGTTTCATCGATTCCGGATGACGTTCGTCAGTCGGCAGATCAAAGTGCTTGACGAGAACCGTGCCGACCGGCGTAGACCACACCCCTTTGTCCGAGTATCCCAGCTGGGTTCCGGCCGGGAGTTTGAGCCACCGCTGCTTTTGGGCCCGGTCTGACCAGAATGACAGATTCACTTCATAAGGAAGGAGTTCCGGGTGCGGCTGCAGTTTCGCAACGTCCGTAAAGAGTCCGGTCTGGGAGAGACGCCTCGGAATGACATTGAGATCGATGCGGTCTGCAATGGTGAAAATCGAGCCATTTTCCGCAGCCACACCGCCGCTCAGCAGGCAGAAGTACACCTCATTTTGGGAGTCGGTTCCGAACGACACCAGTCGTCCCTGCCCGACAGGCAGGCTCAGCAACTCCTGTCGCTGCCAGGCTCCATCAGGCTGGCGAACGAGCGACCAGACCCGATTCGAACCGCAGTCCCCCAGTAAATAGGAACCATGCAACTCCGGGAAGCGTTGGCCCTGATAAACAAAGCCGCCAATGACGCAGTTATGCAGACCTTCATGGTCATAAATGTGACGTGGGGACGTCCTCTTGCCAATCAGCTTTTCTGGCGGAGTTCCCTTGAGGTAACTGAGTGGAAACGGCTGATTGCCATCATTGAAACTCCATTCACAGTTGCTGCCAGCCACGACGAAGTTGATTTCCTCGACCTTGTCCTGACCCACATCGCCGACCCACACACCTGCGGATGTCGAATCCATGCTGAACCGCCAGGGATTCCGCAAACCAAGACACCAGAACTCTTCAAGCACATTCGGCTCACCTGCGAACGGGTTGCCGTTGGGAATGAAGTAATGCTGTGTGCGTCCATTTTCCGGTTGACGTCGAATGGGGTGGCTGACATCCCCTCCCTGTTCATCCACATCAATTCGCAGAATTCCCGAGAACAGATTCCTGTCAATGCGTTGAGAATTCTGGAGTTCGTCATTCCCGCTGCCGTCATCGCCAACCCCGACGTACAGAAATCCATCCTGGCCAAACTCCAGTCCTCCGCCATTATGCACCGGGGACACTTTATTTTGTTCAATCAGCACCTGCTGTGTTCCGGGTTGCACTTCCAGAAGCGAATCGGTCAACGTCAACCGGGACAGGCGGATCACACGCTGTCCGTTGAGCATGTGTGTATAGAACACGAAAACCTGCGGCTTCCCTGCAGTGTCAGTCAGAGTCGGATGAAAACAGAAGCCCAGCAAGCCGTCTTCCTTCAACGGCGTTCGGGAAACTTCGTTCCGCATGTCGAGGAATGTCTTCCGCTCAAATCCATCAGCGGTTTTCTGCAGCAGTTCAATCCGTCCCCAGCGTTCGGCAACGAGGAACGTCCCAGGAAATGCAGGATGCTCACGGATCAGAACCGGCTCAAAAAATTGAATTCCGGGGAAGGCATTCTTCACTGTAAAGCGACCTGGCGATGCCGGAAGATTCTCAAGTGCATCCCCGCTATCACGAGCCGCCACGGGCTCGCCGACCAGGAACAGAAGGACAACGACGATTCTCGCAATGGGCATCATGAACACGAACTTCATGGAACCAATCCTCTCGGACGAAGGCAGAGTATTCAGTCGAGAAGAAACACGGCAGGACTGATGAGATCCGTCAGGTGCGTGCAGAAGTTGGCCAACGGCAAATCGACAGGACGTTGGCCGGCCGTGGCCTTGCGGGACATCATCTCATCACAGGTCACAGTAATGTTCGTCCAGACGACGTCGACCTGTTTTCCGCCTTGTCCCGTTTGAGCATCAAAGTGAATCTGTTTGAGCGGGCGCCGACTGTATGCCGTCATACGAATAACCTGCGGCGTTGTTTCAGGTGCGACCGTGAACGAGTACTCCAGATCCGAGCCGGTGCGCTTCATGCAGAGTTGACCTTCTTTCGCCTGACAAGTCATGGACTCGACACTATGGCGAAACTTCCCGGGTTCGTTCGCAGTGGCTTCAGGAATCGCGCGATGGGCAATAATCACATGCCCCCGCTCCGGGTGATGCACACGTTGCAGGGTGGCCCATTCATCATTTTCGTCCCGGATGGAGATCGCCATCCCCGCCCCGAAACCTTTGTCCGGCTTGGGGACATTCACGATCTTGAAACCGGCAACGATTTCGAAATCCCCTGAGACCTGAAATCGCGCCGAGATCCCACGCGAACCGACATTGGCATCTTGCGGCGTGACTCTGACATGCAGGCCATCGTCTTCCATGGAACAGAACGCGGCCGGTGACGCTCCTCCATGCAACTGAAATCGCTGAGGATCAAACTCCTGTCGGAAATCCTGACGGACGGTCTGCGTCATCGCCGCAGGCTTCTGTTCAATACAGCCTGCTCCGAACATTGATCCCGCACAGATCATGACCATGCCTGCTAACCGGAGCCTGCAGGTCATTAATAAGGTCCTCATCACTCGTCTCCTCGAAAGGGAAAACAGAAATCACAGAGAAGGCGGTCTTTCATTGACCTGTTTTGGCCATCGGCAATTCGATCCCCGCCGTGGCGGGAAGTGTCTGACGCTGATAGGCCCGCACGACGACCGTTCCCTGAAAGAAGTGCTCATCAGGAAACCAGCGTTCCGTCGCAGCGATTTTTCCCAGAACGCTAGGGAGCGTGACGGGGTGATGGCCCAGCGTGTATCCGGAGGTATCGATCATCCAGATGCGTGTTTCCTGAGACAGATTCAGGGAACGGAGAATGTCACTGTCCCGCAGGACGGGACCGCCGGTGTAGTGATTCACTTTCCCACCGGGCAGATACAGACGCGGCTCTCCCTGACCTCGGCTGTAGTAGCGCACGCTATGATAAAGGCACGGATGCAGGACGATCAGCGGTTCATCGTCACGACGCGACTGCAGAAGATATTCCATCGCACCGGCGATTCCACGATGCGTCGAGATCGCCAGTTCCTGCCGATAGAGATGATGTCCGACCAGCAGATCCGCCGCGATCATCCAGGCCAGCAACCAAGCGTCACGCGGACGACAGAGACGACACAGGACAAGGGCAGTCGCACTACAGAAGAAAAGCTGAGAGAGAATAAACATCCTCGGCACGATGATGGAAACCGAGGTGACTGACACAATCCAGACCTGCAAAATTGGAAGCGCGACGAGCCCAATCAGCAGCCAGCGGGCCCGTGTCCTGACCGCCCAGGCGAGGATTCCCAGAATGAGCAGAGTCAGTCCGGCAAACGCCCATCCCCGCCAGTCCGGCGGTCCGATGGTTGAATTCACCGGCATCAGCGCGTGATACCAACCACTCAGAACCATTGCGGGTGACATGGAGTGCGACCAGTAATCTTCCGTCACTCGTTTCTTCTGCAGCAGAAAGATTGGAACCCAGGGCAGATATAGCCAGCAGATTCCGAGTACGCTGAGGATCGACTGTCGGACAGAGCGCGTGAATCGCAACTTCCCCGTGGTGCGGTACTGTTCAATCAGACTGATGACGGCGAGCCAGGTCAGGTACATCCACTGAACGCTGACAGTGAAAATGGCCGTGTTGTGTGTGTACAACAGCATCGCGGTCAAAATGACATAGATCAGCCAGTCACGCCCATTCCCGGTTCGCAGACCTCGCAGAAGCATCCAACAGCTGAAACCCGCCAGTGCTGTGGCCAACGCATACATGCGGATTTCCTGTGACCAGGCAATCTGCAATCCGCTGACGGCCACAAAGAGTGCCGCCATGAGCGCTGCGGCCGCTTGAGTTTCTCGGGAGGCTGTCTCGTCTCCTGTCAGGCATTCGCGTGTGAAGCCCCAGATGGCGACGATTGCCAGCAGTCCGCATCCCCATGACAGCAGCCGCATACTGACAATGGAGTCCCCCCAGATCGCGGTCCAGAGTTTGAGAATCAGGTAATACAGCGGTGGGTGGACGTCGCGACCAGTCCGATCAATCAGTTCCCCGGTTGAAAACGAGGTCGAGAGTGCGTGAGAAAACGCTTCGTCAAACCAGAATGTTCGGGTGGGAAGGTCGAACCCGCGCAACAGCCCGGCGCCGAGCAAGATCAATCCCAGAACAATGAGTCCACGTTGAGAACTGGTCATCGCGTTTTCCTGCTATCCGGCCTCAAGTGAGTTTGGGGGTCGAGACCAGATCACGAGCACGGCAACGACCGTGCGGAGCTTGCTTGGAAGCCTATTTGTTAAAGGCGGTCTCACGACTACTGGCAGTCGAGGTCTTGGCCGAGTGCTCCGGCGAGCTGGGTCGAATGATTCCATGGAGCGTGGGAGAAGGCAGGAAGGGCCTGCTGGCGACGGACCGAGCGACGTGATGCGACCCGAATATCCCGAAGCCCCATCAACATCTGGATGGAGTCCGAGATGATCCTGACTTTCGAGCCAGGCACCTCCTGCCAGCTGACGGGGCATTCGACCACCCGATAATTCAATAACCGGGCGAGGTGCAGGATTTCGACATCGAAGAGGTAGCCTGACTGGGAACTCATATTGAAGAGCCTGTGCGCGGCAGCCCGTTGCAGCATCTTGAATCCGCACTGCGTGTCCCGGGCATCGCAGGGGACGATCCATTTCACCATGCGTGAGAAGCAGAGCCCGAGGATCGCGCGGATCATGCCACGTTTTCGTCGCACTTGTGAGGATGCCACCAGTCGCGACCCGGCGGCAATCTGACAGCCGGATTCAACGGCCTCGCGGAGGCCTCGCTCTTCTTCGATGGGAGTCGCACCATCGGCATCGGTATAGAGAATCAGCTCGCCGCGCGATGCAAGGATGCCGGTCCGCACCGCTTCGCCTTTGCCACAATTCTGCAGATGTGAAATCAGCCGGACTTGCGAATGACTTTCACAAAACTGCTGTACGAGTTCAGCGGTTCTATCATGACTGCCGTCATTAACAACGATGACTTCCCAGCCATTTCCCAGCGTCGTTGGCAGATAATCGCACACCCGATTGAGGAACCCCGCCAGACGTCGTTCTTCGTTGTATGCGGGGATCACAACGGACAGCCGGATCTGCTCATCAGGTTCGTCCGGATTCCGAAACACTTGACCCATGGAAATCGGCATCGCGAAGTACTCCAGTGGACGTGACCAGAAAAGAGATGACAGACACGGATTCACCGACTCAGTCAGTTGATTTATTGATCGTGCAGAGAACTTCGCGATTCGGCCCGGAGTACCGCGGACATGCGTGTCCCGTCCTCCGCTTCAGCCTCGGCTCGGGCCAGTTCTCCCTGGAAGTGATCTGGCATTTGGCCTTCTTTGATACGCAGCTGGACAATCTGCGACGATCCCTCTTGAGTGCTCGGGACCAGTTCGACCCAGGGGACAAGTGTTCGAATCAATATGGACCGGGTACCCTTTTCAGAAACCAGCAAAGATCGAATGTGCCGGGGATTCCCTTGGCTTTCTTCCGGAATCGGTGTCACTCGCGGGACGAAGCTCAGCCCATTCAACTTTGCCCAACGATAAGGAATCGTCTGCTGGTGACCTTCATCGTCCGTCGCAGTGATCAGGCCATTCCCTTCAGGACGTTCGCTCAGATCGACGGAGACATTGCAGATGACCCCATTGGAAAGTGGACGTCCCATCTCGACTTTGCAGAACGGGCTGTCGGAAACCACTGATTGAATCGACCGCCCTGGCTGACAGCGGACCTGCACTTCCGCGGTCGCGATGGACTTTGCTCGTCCACACGTCATCACGAGAGAAGACGGTTCGGCCCAGACATTGGCAATCACGTTCGCTTCCACAGTCGCAGTCCAGTGTTCCATCTCACTGGAGCGGCTGCGAAAGCGGATCTGCCGCGCGACAGGACCGGGCTGCGAGGGCATCGTGAGCGTAAACGGAATCTCGATGGAGCCGTAAGGACCAATCCAGAATGGCTGTTTGTTAACAGTCATACAGCCGCATCCGCTATTCGGCTGATCCATGAAGACCGGCCAGGGCCGCTGATTGGTGATTCGGACGACCGCCTCTCGCTTCTCCTGAATCGGAACGTCTCCAAGTTGGACGTCGACCACGGTCAGGTCGCTCTTACTGACCGGAATCGATCCCTGCAGCACAACCATCGAGCCGAAGGCCAGCCAAGGGATGATCAGCAGAAACAGCAGGCTTTTCCAGTTCGTCAAGAAATGGGCCCCCCCATGGGACTCCGCTGTCAGAGCCCGCAAACCGGCAGAGGCGTGTAAATTTGCTGTCATAATGATTCTCCAACAATCAGGTTTGCTCGTCCCGTCCCGTGGCGACATCAGTTCTGGTTGTGAACACGGAGGTGTTTCAGGTTGTGCGTGATGCCCATCTCATGGCAGAAGCAGGCTCAGGCCAGATTCATTTCTGGGACCAATGGCCGGGGCCATTCTTTAAGGGAGGTCAGAAGACCAGACGATCTGCGACGCCCGTTGCGGTGTAAACCTGCACCATGTCGAGCGGCGACCACTTCATTGATTGCTCATCGAACCAGAATCGCATGTAGTAACAGTTGGGTTGCGTTCCGATTTTGGCTCGGACGTTGATCGGCAGAAGCAGGTCACAAATCAGAACCGGCGTCTGGTTCGCGGTGGCCTGCTGAATGGTGCGTGCTCCACTGAAAACATGCTTAGCACGATTAGTGTTTCCGAATAGCTTCCGATCGTATTGCCCCAGGTTTTCCATCAGTAACTTCGTGTCATAGTTCACGACGCTGCTGAAGGTGGCGCAGAGTTCGCCGCTCAGCGATTCCCAGTTCGCGTTGCATTTTGCCAGTCGCCAGAGTTCACGGACGTAATCCCGTTCCGACCAGTCCGCATACTTTTCCTTGGGAATTCCCTGATCAACCATGGCCTTACGGATCAGTTCAACCGTCGATTCGGTCAGTTTTTCGCCGCGATCCGACATGTAATCAGTGATCGCATCCGGCGTGTTGGCACAGTAAGCGCCGAGAAGCCCCGTGACCGCTTTCACCAGATCTTCACGCTGGTGATCATTCAGGCTGTCCCATGTTCGCGGCAGCGCGCCGTCCGGAAGGACATGGGTCTCACAAGAACTCGATTTGATTTCACTTTCGATGAAATCCGGATCCGACAGTTTCGCAAGTTCCGCAGAGGGGGCGGAGACGAATGTCGCAATGCGGTCAGCCCGTTCCTGAGCCAGTCGCGACCGCTCATTCAGCAGATTGCGGTTGGCCTCGGAGGAATACCGCATGCCAACGCCGATCAGAAGTGCTGCATTGACCAGGACCACCCCCCAAACCAGAGCGCTGTTCTTGAAATTCCGGGTGTTTGGCATCGTCGTCTCCATCACAGATCAAGAGCATGAAGTCAGAAACAGAAAACTCGGAAACATCGGCCGGCGAGCCATGCGGAATGTCGCGACACTCCACATGGGCTCCACGTCGGCTTAGCAGATTCGCTGCAGAACAGAGGCCCGGGAAGAACCGGCAATCAACTGAGACGTTGACCTCGGTTCCTCCTGTCCTGGATTTCAGCCTGCGTCGGTACAGTCAGCAGATCCGTAGATAATTCCACTGGATGACTGACAGTTCTCGTTTTCCCCGCAACAAATGCAGGCATCCCAGATCCCGCCGCATCCGCAACAGGACTGGTGGTCGCATGTCACGTTACAGCCCCCACAGGAGCAACTGCCGGCGAACGCCAGGCTGACCCCGGTGCATACGACTGCAATTGCCACGAAAAGCACATTTCGCATCTTCACGCTCCTGACAACGAACGGCCCACGGTTCAGGGATTCAAAAGAACATCTTTTGAATTGATCCAGGAACTCGCGGAACCGGACTGCACGCAATCATTCGCAAACACCCAGTAACCGGCACCGATTCTCTCGGCTTTGGATGCCAGCAGTTCGTCGGCCGATTGCTGGCTGAGAAGCACATTCGCGCTGATGATCCGAGTGGACGCTTCGGGATCGACCTTGATCCCCATTGCGGAATAAAGATCGATCCGCGGAGTTTCCTCAATCAGAGCCACCGGCTTGTCGCCGTGAATGACCTGCCAACGCCGGACCAGATGCAGATCCTGACCCCACTCCAGCGAGCTGTGTGCGAGATGCCGAACCGACTGCGCAGATCCACCTGAGAGTTCATTGAAGTAGCTGATCCAGCGTGGGGAAGCCGCGATTGATGAAGCAATCAGGCATGCGACCGAGGCCACAACGAACCCCTGACTGACTGGGATTCGACGAACCGGAAGCTGTGTGACCGCACCGGCGAGCACGAACAGAAATCCCAGAGCAGGGATGGCATACCGCCAGTTGTGACTGAAGCTGTGCTCACGGCTGACCAGCAGTAGCAAAAGTGCAGGAACCAGCAAAAGCGGGAGCCATAATCCCAATCGTTGACGTGAACGAATGAGTGGACTCACCACAAAAAGCACGGCTGCAAAGGTAATCAGTAATTGTGTGCCATGCGGAACCTTGACCAGAGCGGCATAGCCGTAGTACCCCGCGAATCCTCGGCTATGCCAGACTCCGGCCATGTAGGAAGGGCGATCTCTTTCAAAATCCCCTTTCTGGATATCGATTCCGATTACGTACTGCCGAGGCAACGGAACCGGGAGCAGGCCCATCCAGGAGTCCGCAAATCGATTCCCTGGAACTCCCGGGGCCAGACCGGTGAGGGTATGACTCACGAATCGGAATGACTTCAACGGCGAGAAAGAACCATCAAAGAGGTAAGCGGCATTGACCAGATACAGCGCCAAGCTCACCTGCAGAATCAACTGCTTCGCCAGTCCCCCATTCGACTCGGGCGAGACCTTTTGTCCGGACATCGGAGCCGAAGAACGGTTCTTCTCCGCTCGACGTGACATGAACTGCTGGAGGCGATCAACAACAAATATGAATCCCCAGACGGGAATCAATAAACACCAGAGCGTTTTTGCGAGCAGCGCGATTCCCAATACACCGCCTGCCAGCGTCGCCGACTTCCAGGTCGGGACCTTCAGCCATCTCCAGAAGGTGTAGGCGGCCGCGAGTCCGAGGGCTGCTGCTGCACTGTCTGGACAGATCAGCGAACCTGCGGCCAGCAGGCTGGGATCGAATGTCCATAACAGGAGTGAGAGCCAGCCTGCCAGATGTGACTTCCACAACTCCAATGACCAGCGATAGCAGATCCATGCCCCCAGACAACTCAAAGGAATACAGGCGCACCGGGCCGCAATGAGCATCTGCTGGAATGATTCGGAGTTCGCCCGAATGAGGGCGTTTCCCAGTGGGAATTCCGACCGTGCTCCCGGGCCGTCGTAGAAGTCACTCCAGTCAGCCTGAAACCCCATCCCGAGGACCGGAACGGCAGCAATCATACGGACGAGCGGCGGATTGACGCGGTAGGACTCGAAGCGTCCCTGCGTCCAGTTCACAAGACCGGAGGCGAGATGAGCCGGTTCATTGAGTGTCGCGCTGTTCGATACCGCGGAACGCAGGAGCAGAAGAGCGTGTAGGAGAAGCAGACTGGCGATCGCGATTCCGTTGACCCGGCGAAAGGCGAACTGTCGGCAGGAAGGTAATGCGGATCTTTCAGCCGGTGCTCCGGATGGCAGCGCGCATAATGACTGGGGAAGGAGACTCGACGACGTCATGTGATGGCCCGAAACCCAGAGTCTGTAAAATGCTCAGCGAGGTGCCCAACTTGAGCGCAGACAACTCCAACGCGGACAACATGCGAGCCATATCAGGGCCAGCACGTCAGAGAAGAGAGAGAACAGCAGTTTGGCTACGGCCAGCGACACATGGAGAGCCCAGCGTCATGGGTTCATGACGCTCTCAGTCCTGCATTCAGGCCAGCAGACTTCTTGACCCGTTACGCGTGATTTCTTACCGGAATTCCGGTGAGCGATTCAAAAAAGATGTGCGGAACCACCAGACAGGAAATCCGAAGGGACCGATTGCAAGCAGCAGAACGAGCAACAATTTCTTCGAGCTGATCTGTCGCCGTTGCAATAAGGTTCCGCCAATAAATGGGCACAGGGCGAAGACTGACAATGCAAAGAGCCCGCGTGCCGATCCAATCCGCTGTTCCGTGACCAGACCGAAGAGAAATGTTCCGAAAAGGCCGATCAGTATCACGATCGACAGACCCATCAGGGCCGTGCCCAATTGACGGAGCCGAACCGGCACATCGAATTCGCGTGAGCGCGGCTTCCATGTGGTTTGTCGTGTCGCGTTCGTGGAAGACACGCCCCGGCCAACATGGTCCTTCAAAATTCTGACGACTTCCGCTGCGGACTGAATGCGGTCCTGCGGGTCTTTCCGCAGAAGAGAGTGAGTCAATTCCTCCAACCACTCGGGGAGGTCAGGTTGCCGTTCGCGCAATGGACGGGCTTCCTCCTCAGTGACTCGCTTCATCACATTGAGAAGGCTGCGGCCCCGGAACGGAGATTCGCCCGTCCCCATTGCATATAGCACACATCCAAAGCTGAACAGATCGGCACGATGGTCGACAGCGGCGCCTATGGCCTGCTCAGGAGCCATGTATTGCGGCGTTCCCGAAAGGGCCCCCGGGGCCGTTAACGTCAGATCATCCATACTGCGGGCGAGACCAAAATCGGTGATCTTGACCCGGTCGACGCCATTTTCCAGCAGGATGTTGCAAGGCTTAATATCCCGATGAACCAGCCCACGCTCATGCGCCGCTGCCAGTCCTTCGCCAATCTGAATGCCGATTCGCAGAAGTTCATTGAGCGGGAGTGGGCCTGTGGAATTTAGCCGCTGCTGCAGCGATTCTCCGACAACGCACTCCATCACCAGATACGGAAGACGCAGGCCCCCCATGGATGCGGTGGGGCGTCCTTCATCAACAGCATGGACCGTCACGATATTGGGATGGCTGATCGAGGCGGCCGCCCGTGCTTCACGCAGAAACCGTCGACCCGATTCGGGTCGGGCAGCCAATTCCGGAGCCAGAACTTTAATGGCCACGATTCGCTGAAGTTTCACGTCCTTCGCGCGAAACACCAACCCCATCCCGCCGCGACCAATCAGTTCGATGATCTCATAAGATCCGAGCAGACCCAAAAGCCCCGGCTTCTCGGACGGCTCGAGGAAAGGATAGGACACTTCTTCCGGCGATTCAGATTGAGACGCGAAACCCGTCGGGTGTCGAAGGAAGTCACCGGCCTCATCGTGAGCGTGCAACAACGCCAGCACGCGCTGATGGAGCGCCGCATTCTTTCCGCAATGGTCCTGCAGAAACGACTCCCGTTCTTCTCGCTTCAATTCGAGAGCGCCGAGAAACAAACCTTCCGGGGAACCGGGATCGACCGAGAACGATCGAAAGGGTTGAGCTTCAGTCGGTGAGGGATCGTCGTTGGACATGGCAAATTCTGCTTAAAAATGTTCTCACAAGATTCATGCGAAAAACATCACGCCGGCGCCTCACGATTTTCTAATCTTTTCTGAGAACGGAATCATCGGCTTTCATCCGGTCGAACAGCCAGGCCCGCGAGTAGGTCCACCAGCGGGAGGCCGTCGCCCGGGAAATCCCCATGACTTCCGCAGCTTCCGATTCACTCAACCCCGCGAAATAACGAAGTTGAACCAGCTGGGCTTTTTGGGGCTCCACCGCCTCAAACTCTTCCAGAACGTCGTTCAGGACCACCACTTCCTTGTTTTGAGCGAAGCCCCAGTCCGCCTCCAGGTCAAGAACGATCCGCTGCTGTTCTCCGCCATGCTTGACGCTGTTTCTCTGGCGGGCCTGATCAATGAGAATTTGTCGCATCGCCCTTGATGCGGCCCCAAAAAAGTGACGCCGGTTCTCCCAGCTTTCAGCACTTTCGTTTCCGATCAGCCGCAGGTAGGCCTCGTGAACGAGTTCAGTCGTCATCAGCTCGTCGTTGCGACGTTCGGACGACAACAGCACCCGCGCCAGTTTCCTCAATTCCTCATAGAGAAGCGGTATGAGTTGCTCGGTCTGGGCGCGGCCCAGTCTCACTGATTGGAGGATCTCGGTAAATTGCGTCATGCAAGCTCACCTTTCGACTGACATGGGAAGCCGCTGCGCTCCCTCCTACTCTCAGTGGAGAACTCCTGCTGACGCTCAACTGAGCAAAGCGAATCTGATCACAGCGACACCTGAGAAGGCAGTATTCGGCTCTCAGATCACCTGAGGGGTTCAGAATTTGATCTTAAATAGAGTGAACCACCATTTGCAAAGCGGCGGGTAGCATCATTCGAAACCGAAAGTCACTCCCGCACAGTCTCCGATTGGCCGCTACTTCAAGCTGACTCGGGAACGTGGAACCGTCATACCAACTTCTGCATGCCCTCAGTTGATCGCGACATATCATCCATCCGCCGTCCCCCCTCATGCCGAATGAGACACTCCGTCAGCAGATGCTCAATCGCGGCGAATGATCTCGCGTAGGCTGCAAACTTCCTGAAATCGGGGGATTCGTGGAACGAATGATCGCATTCGATGGGCACAGAAGAACATGAATCGTGTCATTTCCTCTCAACAAAAAGACGGGTGTCATTGACTACCTTCTAGGTCGTGCGTCAATGAGTTCAGGTAATCTGTGCAAGTGGGTGGTACTGGTTAGCGGGAAGAAACGGGATCGGCGAATCCTCGATTTTGCGGCTCAGACAGAATCAAATGAAGCTTTTCGCTGGCAGTTTCTGGAAATCTTAAAATTGTTTGGAGAATGGATCAAACTCCCTTGACAGATTTCGGCTCCGTGTCGATAACAATACACGACCGAGTTGGTAAACAATGTTTGGTTTGCGTATGATCCTTCCTGACGCCGACTTCAAGAAAGACGGACAGGTCGGATTTCGCCTCCGAACGTTGAATGCCAAGACGCGGACGCTGCCAGTCACTGACTTGTCGCAAATCCAGAGTACGCTTTCACGCGAGACATCCCTGGAACGATCACATGATCGGGAGTCGGTAAAGGAAAGCAGCGATGCAGAATCGATCAGCGAGCATTGTCGCCTGTCGTCGATCTTCAAATCCCTTGCAGGCATCGCACAGTCATGTCGGGACATCAGAACACAATCTGTTCACACCAGACACGCTGTTGTTGATTCTGCCTGAAAGCTGTTGTCGCGGCAGCTTGAACTTGAGTTCCTCAGATTTCTTTTGCTGAACGATCTGTCATGACGCGTCACGAACCGTGACGTCCATGGAAGCCTCAGACCGCCAGCCTGACTCAACACACGATGTGTTTGCCCTTCAGGAGTGGTCACGATGCCTCAAGTTGTCTCTCGGCGATATACCGCTTTCACTCTCATTGAACTGCTAGTCGTCATTGCAATTATCGCGGTACTGGTGGCATTGCTTCTGCCAGCGGTTCAGCAGGCCCGCGAAGCTGCCCGACGCAGTCAGTGTCGTAACAACCTGAAGCAGATCGGGCTCGCGCTGCATAATTATCACGAGACTTTCGGCACGTTCCCCCCGGGCAACGCGTTCTCTTCGCTGGAGCCCTCGAGCAATTATACCGGCGCTTCGGGAGAAGACGACGACAGCGACGCAGAGGATTCATCGCTGGAAACAGGTGCAACTCTCGGCTTCGCATGGTCGGCATTCATTCTGCCGTACCTTGATCAGGGCGCCCTGTTCCAGCAACTCGATGTGAATGGACCGGGACTCGCACAGCTGATGAGAACGCCAGCGAAGCGACCACTGACGCAGACCTCGCTCTCTGTTTATCGTTGCCCCACGGATGATCTGCCGGAACTGAACTTCGAACGTCGCTTCAATCCTGCAGCCAACGGCCAGACCAACGTTGGAGCCTCAAGCTATGTCGGCGTCCATGGCCAGCGTCAGAAAGAAGCATGGCGAATTATCAAAAACCGTGCTGATCCACTTGGCATCTTCTGGACCGGCAGCCGCGTCCGAATCAATGACATCACCGATGGAACGACCAATACGTTTCTAGTTGGTGAGCGGGCTTATGCGAATGCCGCAGCAGTTTGGGTCGGCGTCAGGAACTACCAGGGAGTGGGAGTGTACGGGATTTCTACCACACAGGGGATCACACGCTTCCCTATCAACTCATTCGTGAAGGAAGCGAACCGATCCTTCAGCAGTGAGCACACAGGTGGCAGCCACTTCCTATTCGCGGATGGAAGCGTTCGATTCGTCAGCGAGACCGTCCACTTCGATGACTCAATGGAAGTCGATAAGAAGCCCAAAACACGGCGCGGCACATTCCAGCGGTTAGGAATGCGAAACGACGGCAATGTGATCGGCGATTTCTAAAAACAAGTGCCGCATTCGTGTCTCCGCAGAGCAATCGCTGACTGACCATTCACTCGCAACCTCACGGAAAAGTCGGGCAGACCAGACAGCAGGAAGTTCCACACAGGAACATCAGACAAGCAGGAAAGGGAAGACACATCATGTTGACGTGGCTTGATCGACGATTCTCGCTTTCGCTCTCGGGAATGCTGTGCCTCGCGTTCGTGATGTGTCCAGGGTGCGGTTCGTCCGGACCGCCGCTTGCCCCTGTCACCGGGACGGTCTTACTCGACGGAAATCCGGTCGCAGGTCTGCTAGTGGAATTCCAGCCGATTCAGAACGGCCGCCCTTCCATGGCGTACACCGATCAGCAGGGCCGCTTCAAGCTCCAGTTCACGAAGTCCCGCTGGGGAGCAATGCCAGGAGAGCATCGGGTGATGGTCAGCTATGAGCGAGACCCTGACGCAGAGACTCCTCAGCCGAAAGTCAAAATCCCAAAGCGTTACAACGAAGCAACTGAACTTAGGCACGAGGTCGTCAAAGGAAAGAACCACGTGGAATTGGCTTTGGTTTCTGATCCGGTCAAGGTCGGCAACGCCCGAAAAACAGCCCGACGATAGTTCGAACTCCTTCAATAGTGACGCAGTCCGATGATTCAGTTTCCCTTCAGTTTGATCAGTGGAGTCGTCATGTCCCGATGGTCATTTGTTATGGCAGGTGTCGGATTCCTGTTCGGTCAGGCACAGGTACAGGCCAGCGACGTTGCACCCTCTCCGGCTGCCGAGGCCGGAGTCGATGCCGAGAAGATCACCTTCTTCGAGAAGAAGATCCGTCCGCTCCTCGCAGGGCACTGTTATACGTGTCACTCCGCATTCACGAATGCAAAAGGCGGTCTGCGCGTTGATGAACGACGTGGCATCCTCGCTGGCGGTAACCGTGGTCGCGGCGTCGTCCCACATGAACCAGACGCGAGTCTGTTGCTCAAAGCTGTTCGTCAGCAGAAGGGGGCTCCAGCGATGCCACCGGATGGTCGGCTCGATGACAGCCAGATCGCAGATCTTGAGAAATGGATCACCGACGGAGCGGTCTGGCCAGTTGAAACCCCCGCATTGGCCGAGATACGTGAAGATCAGTCGCACTACCAATCACTTCTCGAAGATCATTGGGCATGGCAGCCATTGTCTCGCCCGACTGTACCCGAAGTGAAAGGGATTAACTGGGCAAAGACTCCCGTTGATCGCTTTATCCTTGCCAAGCTGGAAGCCAAGGGACTCACTCCCGCCGCTCAAGCAGAGAAGGAGGCGTTGATCCGGCGAGCGACTTACGACCTGACAGGACTTCCACCGACACCGGGGGAGATCGACCGGTTCCTGGCGGATCAGTCTCCGGAAGCGTTTGCGAATCTCGTCGACAGACTCCTCGACACGCCTGCATTTGGAGAACATTGGGGACGTCACTGGCTGGACGTGGCTCGTTATGGGGAGTCGACCGGCTCTTCCCGCAATCTGCCATACCCTCACGCATGGCGATACCGTGATTATGTCATTGACTCGTTTCAGCGTGACAAGCCATACGACGTTTTCATTCAAGAGCAGATTGCGGGCGACCTGCTTCCATTCGGCACGCAAGCGCAGCGTGACGAGCAAGTGACTGCAACCGGCTTTCTCGCGTTGGGCGTGAAAGACGTCAACCAGCGATTTAAGAACCGTTTCATCCTCGACAACATTGATGAGCAGATCGACACCGTCTCGCAGGCGATTCTCGGGCTCACCGTCAGCTGCGCTCGCTGCCACGACCACAAGTTCGATCCAATTCCCACGACTGACTATTACGCACTGGTCGGTATCTTTCAGAGCACCGATCTCTGTGCCGGAGTCCGCAACAAGATGGGAGGCGGCGGACTCGACTATTACGACACGAGCATGCTTCTTCCCTTGGGATCCAGAGTGACAGATGGATCACAGCCAGAGGCTCACATTGAGGAAGTAAAAGCACGTCTCGAAGAGGCACAGGCAGAATTCCGTCGACTTCAGCAGGATCCCGCTGGAGCAGAGAAGGGCCCGAACGGACGACCCAAACGCCAGATCGCTCGACAGAAGGTCAACCGAATTCAACAGGAACTCGCAGCCCTGACGGATCCCGCAGTACGAGGCCCCGTCGCTTATGGAGTTCGCGATGCTCAGCTCATTAGCGATGCCGAGATTCGGCTTCGCGGTGAACCTGAACAGTACGGTCCTCTCGTCCCACGCGGTTTCTTAAGCCTTGTAAAGCTCGATGGGGTCCCTTCAGTTCCCGCCAACCAGAGCGGACGACTCGAACTGGCTCAATGGCTGACACATCCTCATAACCCCCTCGCCATACGAGTCATCGTCAATCGCATCTGGAGCCACCTATTCGGGAACGGGCTGGTCACCACAGTTGATAACTTCGGAATCAATGGCGATCACCCCAGCCACCCAGAGTTGCTGGACGCCCTTGCTTTGAGATTCGTGGAACAGAACTGGTCCTTCAAGGCGATGATCCGTGAATTGATGCTGACCAATGCCTATCAGATGGGCACCGCCAGCAACGAGCAGGCCATGGCTATTGACCCTCGAAATCGATGGCTCTGGCGCCAGACACCTCGACGGCTCACGGCCGAAGAGATTCGGGACACGATGCTGCAAGCCAGTCATCAGCTGGAGCGAGAACGTCCAACCGCATCGCCAGCAGCTCAGCTGAAAGTGATCGAGCTCCGTAACAATGGAGCCGAGGCGAGGAACATTGAAGTCCAAGCTCGCGACAGCCGAAGACGCAGTCTGTATCTCCCACTGGTACGAGGACTGGTTCCAACTTCTCTACATGTCTTCGACTTCGCAGAGCAGGGGATGGTCACAGGACATCGTGATGAAACAACAGTCGCTCCACAGGCCTTGTATCTGCTGAACGATCCATTTGTCCGTGAGCAATCGCAGGAACTGGCGGTCGCCATTGTTCGGGAGCATTCGACCTCTCCCGCTCGGGTCCATGCTGTGTATCGCACATTGCTGGGACGACTGCCGGAAGATCACGAAGCAGCCCGAGTTGCACAGTACATCGCGGAGACAGTAGAGATGCTGGAGAACTCGGCCCAAGACCAGACTCAGGGTTCTCAAGTCGCCAGCGTTCAGGAATCAGCATCAATCGCACAGTCGGGCACGACGAAGGGAGCGGCAAGTAACAACGCGAACGGAGGAACGGCGGCTGAGATCATCGATCCTGACCAGATCATCGAACCAGATGCTCCAGTCGCCGAGAAAGTCCTGGCGGATGTTGATCCTGAAACTAAAGCGTGGGCCTCAGTGATTCAGGCGATCTACGGCTCTGCCGAATTCCGTTACCTGAAATAAGCACTTCAACTTCTTTCACGCTGAACAAAACGGTCTCTGACCTCGCCTATTCTTGACTTTCGATTTCGACAAGGATGCCCGATGTTTTCTTCAGAATCATTTGCAGTCTTGCCATCCCGTCGAGACCTGCTGCGCTCAGCGGGAGCAGGGTTCGGTTATCTCGCCCTAAGTGGGATGCTGGCGGAAGCCCGTGCCAAGGCCGCACCGAAAGAGAGCCCGTTGGCACCACGGAAGCCGCACTTCGTCCCGAAGGCCAAAAGGATCATTTTCCTGTTCATGCAGGGATCCATTTCGCAGATGGATACCTGGGAATATAAGTCAGAGCTGCAGGATAACGACGGCAAGTCAGGTCCTGGTGGAGGCAGGCTGACTGCGTCCAAGTTCAAGTTCTCGCAGTACGGGGAAACCGGAACCTGGGTCTCGGAACTCTTTCCACACACCGCGCAGCACGTTGACAAGTTCTGCTTTCTGCGAGGTCTGCACACTGACACGCCGGCACACCCGCAGGCGGTGATGCAGTTGCATACCGGAACAGCTCTTGTCTCACAGACGCGACCGTCGATGGGGTCATGGCTCACCTATGGACTGGGAACGGAAAATCAGGATCTGCCGGGGTATGTCACCATCAATCCACCGCCAAATTTCGGGGGGGCGGCCAATTATGGTTCGGCATTTCTTCCGGCTCACTATCAAGGCACCCGAATCAGTGACACAGGGTTCATTCCGAATCTGAAGCCGGGAGTCAATTCATCGGTTCAGCGCAAGCAGATCGATCTGATTCAGGCGATGAACCATGACCTCAAAGCACGCCCTGAAGCTCCGAGCCAACTCGACGGAATCATCGAGTCCTATGAACTCGCTTATCGGATGCAGGGGAACGTTCCGGAGATTCTGGACATCTCATCTGAACCAGAGCACCTCCAGAATCTCTATGGAATCAAAGACGGACCCGCTGGCAGCTTCGCTCGTCAGTGCTTAATGGCTCGTCGTCTCAGCGAGGCCGGCGTGCGATTCGTGGAGATCTGCCAGCCCGGTTGGGACCACCATAACAACCTTCACAAAGGCCTGATCAACCAGTCAGCGATGGTCGACCAGGCGACGTCCGCGCTGCTGACCGATCTTGAACAACGAGGCCTGCTGGACGAAACGCTGGTCCTCTTCGGAAGTGAGTTCGGTCGACTCCCAACCTCACAAGGGCAGGATGGTCGTGACCATAACATTACTGGCTATCCGATGTGGCTTGCCGGAGCAGGTGTGAAGACCGGCTTCTCATTTGGAAGCACCGACGAATTCGGCATCAATGCCATCGACGGACGGATGCACACCACCGACCTGCATGCAACGCTGCTCGCCCTGATGGGGCTGGATCATGAGCAGCTGACGTATCCGTACGCAGGTCGCGAGTTCCGGCTGACAGACGTCGCTGGAAATGTGGCGTGGGAGATCTTTGCCTGATTCCGCCTGAGGGGGACCAAATCGACCGCGACTCGATCTGTCTCCACTTTGGTTGAACCAGTCAGGATGAAACGGGTGTCCCAAAGGCTTCGGGACGCCCGTTTTTTTATGCGAGTTGCTTTTGCTCATCTGCATCCGAGCCCCGACCGGCAATGTTGAGCCGTTTCACTTC
This sequence comes from Planctomycetota bacterium, assembly GCA_023417655.1. Taxonomy (GTDB): domain Bacteria; phylum Planctomycetota; class Planctomycetia; order Planctomycetales; family Planctomycetaceae; genus Planctomicrobium. Next base: position 26,152 of record JAEZFD010000016.1, read on the forward strand.
CGCGCAGGTGCGAAATGATCGCCTGAAAAGAGCGGATATCCGGAAATCACTGAATGCGGCCTCTGAATGAGTCTTCCTCGGACCGTTTGTGCCTTCACTGAAGTTCCATTGACGGGAAAACCGTATGAATCCGTTGCGGACTGCTCTCGGAGGCGGATCGGTTACACTTGCATGAGGTGTCACTGCTCTGCGAGCTTAGTCTTACCCACAAATCTTCGGAATTCTGTTGGGAAAGCCGTGTTTTTCTAGGAAAATCGGGGTTGATTGCCTGCGAGGTGACCAAGGCGGGTTGCCGGGAGGTGACAGGGAGGATGCGGG
>JAEZFD010000065.1 GCA_023417655.1 Planctomycetota bacterium
TGAACGGCTGAGTCAATGCTGACGATCAGGCGAAAACATAGGAACTGAGCAGCAGTTTTTTGAAATTCGCTGATCCTACGGAAAAACTTCCCCGTTGTTTGACTCATTCATGCGTCATACACTGTAGAAGAGACTATGAGACGGAACGACGCGTGGACCGGATTCCGGGGATGCGAGAGGAACGAATGTCTCTCTCGGAAATGACTTCCAGCATTTGATGAAGGTCGGACTGTGCCGTTTATCGAGGTCGATCGCCGGATTCTCGACCGTTGCCTGCAGCGTCAAGCAGGTGCATGGGAGGAATTTGTCGACCGGTTCATCGGCGTGTTCATTCACGTCATTCGACAAACGGCCCATAACCGCAGTGTCGACCTCACTCCAGCCGACATCGAAGATCTCTGCTCCGAGATCTTCCTGACGCTCCTCAAAAATGATTTCGCCGTTCTCAGGCACTTCAAAGGGAAGTCGTCGCTGGCAACTTATCTCGCGGTTGTTGCCCGTCGCGTCACGGTGAAGTCACTCATTCAGCGTCGAAAGGGTGAAACCGCAATTCAAGCGGCCTCACAGGCCAGCGAAGCACGGAAGTCTGGAATTGAGCTGGAGCATGCGAGCATCGATCTCGATGAAGTCCGCCAGTTGATGAATCAGCTGCCCCCTCAAGAAGCTCAGATCCTGAAGCTTTTCTACATTGATGGGCTGAGCTATCACGACATTAGCACTCGATTGAAAATCAACGAGAATTCAATCGGTCCCACGCTCCACCGAGCCCGTGAACGCCTGCGTCAGGGAAACGTTTCCACGACCAGTTAGAACTGGTTCCGGCTCCGCCTGCGGTCTCATGAGCGATGCCTGTCTGAGAACTCCACTTTCTCTCCGCCTCCTCTCCGCTGTTGTCCTTCTTATCGCAGTGACATCTCTCGGCAGTATCACTCTGTTGTATCACTGGAAGTTCCTTGCGCTTCCGGTTAGACCTTATGCGTATCGGCTGATCACTTCGATTCCAGTTGTGTACCACGCAGCGGAGTTGAAAGGAATCATCGTTCCGTTTGTCACTACTTCAGACGTGCTGACGAACGGGTCCTCACCTACACGCACGGTCAACATCGGAAAGTGCTCACGATGGCGAAATGGACTCTGGCAGTGATGGCAGTCCTCTCTTGGGCTGCAACAGGAATTGCACAGGACACACGAAACTTCCCTGTGCTTGGCGAAATCATCGTCAATGATCCGGCATTCAACGAACTCATTGATCCGAAAGCAAAGATCGAAGTCATCGCTTCAGGATTTGACTGGGTGGAAGGTCCCCTGTGGGTTCCAGAGAAAGACGGGCCGGGCTATCTGCTGTTCTCTGAAATTCCCAGCAACACCGTTCGGAAATGGGTCGAAGGCAAAGGGGTTTCGATTTATCTCGATCCAGCAGGCTATACCGGCGTTGCGGACTATGGGCGGGAGCCGGGTTCCAATGGCCTGACTCTCGATGCCAAGGGGCAGCTCATCAGCTGCGAACATGGCGATCGACGCGTCTCTGTCCTGACTCACGGGGGCGGCAAGCGAACCCTGGTCGACAACTATCAGGGAAAGCGGCTGAACAGTCCCAATGATGCCGTGGTGAAATCCAACGGCGACATTTATTTCACCGATCCTCCATATGGACTGGCAAAGCAGCTGAATGATCCGAAAGCCGAACTCGACTTCTGCGGGGTCTATCGCCTGTCCACGGACGGCAAACTCACACTGCTGACCAAAGAACTGTCCCGGCCCAACGGCATCGCATTCTCACCCGACGAGAAGACGCTGTATGTTCCGCAGTCTGATGCGAAGAAGGCTGTGCTGATGGCCTTCCCGGTTCTCGACGACGGCAACATCGGGCCAGGTAAAGTCCTGTACGACTTCACGGCGAACGTATCGAAGGAACTTCCCGGCCTGCCCGACGGAATGGATGTCGACAGCAAAGGTAACATCTTCTGCACCGGTCCTGGTGGCGTGACCGTCCTGAATTCCGAGGGGAAACTCCTCGGGCGGATCAGCACGGGTGAAGCGACCTCGAACTGCACCTTCGGCGGTCCAGACAAGTCGATTCTCTACATCACGGCTGACATGTACATCTGCCGGATCCAGACGAAGACCTCGAAGAAGTGATCACGACTGCGACGCCAGACGTGCGCTGACGGATTCAATCTGGGCAGGAAGGGAGAACCCCACTTCTGCCGACCAGAGGTCAATCAGCATTTTTGTAATCGGGCCGGCAACCGATTTCCCAATCGGCCGGCCCGCAACTTTTGAAACAGGCATCAGGCAATATGTCGATGAGGTCAGAAATGCTTCTTCGGCGGAAATCAGATCTTCTGCAGTGAGGTTCGCGCGTTCAACCGTCCACCCCTGTCGTTCTGCCAATCGAATCACTTGCGCCTGCGCAATTCCGGGCAGTGTGGTCTCCTGTCGCGGCGTCAGCAACCGGCCGTCCCGGACGAGAAACAGATTCCCTGAACTTGTCTCTGTGAGGAAGCCGTCTTCGTCTAACACCAGCGCCTGTGCGTGCGGATCCGTTCGTCGTGCGGCCTGATCCGCCAGAAACCAGTGCAGGCGACTGCGATGCTTTATCTGTGGAGAGACGACATCTGCCGGAAGCTGTCTGATTTCAGAAATCTCCAGATGCACTCCTTCCGTCTGCCACCGTCTCCACATTGCCCATGGAAGCGGAGCCGTATAGATGCAGACGGTCGAACGACTGCATTCAATCAATCCATTCGAGTCCCCGAGTGACTGCCCGGCGGTGACGAACAGCACAATCGCCAGATCCTCCTCCTTTGACAGCGGAGTCGTATTGATCCGGACGACATCGGCGATGACGTCCTCTGTCGGTCCTGCATCCTCAGGAAGGTGCCAACCGACCGCATTCAACGAGTCCCGGAGTCGAGCCAGATGCTCGGCGACCTGATATGGCTGATGCCGCATCGTCCGCATCCGCTCGGTGACAGTCGCTCCCTGCATCGCTCCGAGGTCGAAAACTGGAAGTTTTGCATCCGCAAACGGGATGAGTTCCCCGTTCAGGGCAGCCACGGGTGGGTGAGCAATTCCTGACACAATTTCTCTCCCTCGTTTTGTCGCCTGCAGGCGGCTGACACGCATCCAGAAACGCGGTAATATAAAAGCATGATCTCTTCGCAAATTGTGACAACGATTCACCTCATCCGCTACGGAGTTCTCTCCGAAGTCCTGCCAGCCGCCTGGTCAGAACCCGAGCCCCTAACGAGAGGGACCCGGATCGTCGTGCAGACAAATCGAGGGGAGGAGATCGGACAGGTCCTCAAAGATGTCCCCCCCGGCAAGGATCAGGGAGACCCTGGGGAACTCGCGCCGATCTTGCGGATCGCAACTGACAACGACCTCGCCAAGGCTGAGCAGCTGAAAGCACAGGCGCGCGAGCAGTTTTCCCGTTGGACACAGCGTATCGTCGAATGGAATCTGGACCTGCAACTCATCGATCTGGAATGGACACTCGATAAGCAGCGTCTGATTCTTTATGTGCTGAACGAACGCGGCCCGGAGTGTACGAAGCTCGCACTTCAGGCGGCCGCAGCAGGCCTCGGGGTAATCGATGTCCAGCCGGTAACAGCAGAAGGACTCGCGCAGACCCCGGCGGCCAAATCCGGGGGAGGCTGTGGCTCCTGTGGCTGCCATTGAACGGCCTGAACATCCGCAACGATCTGACACTCCTTCCCACATCTCAGAGCATGCGGCGGGTGACGAATCAAATCCCACCAAACCGGCCTCTGAGCTGGCCTCCGAACCGACTACTGAACCGGTCGAACTGCCGCCCCGGCCCGGACTTTTGTACCTCCTCAGTGCCATTCTGATAGGTTTGGTTCGAGTCTATCAGGTGACGTTTCGGGCATTTCTCGGAGGCCACTGCCGCTTCGAGCCTTCTTGCAGTCAGTATTTCATTCTCGCCGTGCAGAAATACGGACCGTTTCTCGGCGCGGCAAAGGGGATCTGGCGGATCTGCCGCTGCCAGCCGTTCTGCCAGGGTGGCTATGACCCTCCGTAACAGACAGATCCACACCTGCGATCGGCGAGTTTTTGCCACGCAACAGCAACTGGTTTAGAAGTCGAACTGCGTACGAAGGGCAATCATGTTGGTATTCGTATCAGGCCCCCCATGAATTTCCTGGAATGCATGAATATAGTTGAACTGCATTTTGGAGTACGCATTCCAGTACCAGTTGACTCCCAGTGTGAGGTCCGTCAGATACGCCGGCAGGAATGCCACCTGACCCGGTGTATAAGGTCTCGTGCTGTCGCGAAGGTCGATATAGGACCACCGGCCTGCGACCTCCCATGCTCCCATCCCTGTCTGACCTAACGGTCGATCCGGAACGACGCGTCCAAAGGCTGCGGCCTTCTTGTTGTATTTGTGTCGTTCCCCTGTAAGCACATAGGACATCTCACTGTAAGCACCGGTGTAATTGAAGTCCGTTGCAGTGCGGTCAACAGTCACATTGAAGAATTCGGCCTGCCATAAAAACGACTGATAAGCATATGCAAACTCGAGATTAAAGATGTTGTTGTGCCGGACGTCCGAGATCGGCCCGGTATTGGCGAGGAATGGTCCCGTCAGTCCGAGATTGGAGATTGCCTGATTATTAAACTGCTGGCCGTTTGTAAATCCTGTTTCTGGTGTCGCCTGGTATCGCAGCTGGTTATTAATATTGATGTCTCCAGCATCACCGGGGTTGTTAAGACTGTAACCAAACCCCAAGTGCAGCACTTCGTTACAGGTCTCGTCATAGCGAGGTATGGCCGTCACACGAGTACTCATTCCGTAGCCGCCATCGCCGAATGAGTTCCCCCAGACATCTGTCGGGAACCGGTAGACTGAAGCAGCCCAGGTCATTCGCTCCTCCAATGCGGTGTCCCAAGCCATCACTCCGATCTGTCGAAACGGATCAAAGGCAAAGGGTAACGCTCGCTCAAGAAACATCAGATCCCGCACTCCTGTCATTGCGTCCAGCGACAATGGCTGACGAAACTGACCAATTCGGATGTTGCCCAGGATCGGGATTTTCTGCTGCTCCACCCAGACATCCATGAAGCTCGGCCGCCCCGGAAACGCGAAATCCATTTCAAAGAAGTAGCCCGTGTTCGGGGTCAGCTGACCTTTCGTCGCGAGTCGTGCACGCCGGAAACCGGCGTAGTCCTGAATGTCTCCGTTCGCCAGCCGACTGGCAGGGTCTTGATCGAAGAAGACAGCGTCAATTTGGGCAAAGCCGGTCACATCAATCGTCGGATACTTCTTGGGAGCTCCGGCCGGAGAAGTTGGGGTTAATGAGATGCCGTTTGGGACCCCTCCGACCGTGAGAGGCTGGAGCGCAATCATATAGGTCTGAGGCGGCTCAACCGGGATGGATCCTTCTGTGGTATCAGTCGGCTCCGGCGGCGTCGTGACCGCAGGTTCTACAGGAACGGGTTCAATCGTACGCGACGTGACGCGACTGAAGTCGTCAAACCGATCATCTTCGCTTTGAAAGCGGACAGTCACTTCATTGTTGAAGAGAATCGTCGACTTCTCATCACCCTGAAATGGGGATGGCAGACCGAATCCATTCTGCGCCTCCGCCACTGCAAGCGGGAAGAACATTGCAATGAAATAAAGGCATCCCTGCCAGCTCAGTCGTCTCATCATCTCACCTGATGCCAGTCGTCCCTGATCTCGATCGCGCGCCGCCTCGACGTCGTGTCACTGTGGGAGTGATCGTCCGAGAAGTGAGACCGACTCTGTGAAACAATCCGAGAGTGTCGAATTCGTAATCAATCTGTGGTTAAAACTTGAATCATTGCTTGTGGATTAAGAAATTCCCCGGCCTCCAAGGTCGAAGATTTGGATTACGAAAACTTTACGGCGTGGGAGAGTCACCTCTCAGGCAGAAATTGCATCTCACAGGTCATGCGAGCGAGCACAATGAACGACACGTCGGCCGGTTCAATTGTGAAGGCCTTATTCCATCGATAGCATGTCGGGCGTGTGAGTCCGGCTCGCAATCAGCGAGCAACTTCGCGCGGCCCGCATCGGTTCCCGAACCGAACTGAATCCCGTTCATCATCCGCGGTGCCCGGTCGGCTTTTCCCGGAGATTCTCTGAGGAACGACCGGAAAGCCCCCACTCCGAAGAGGAAGTTCTCAAATGAGGCGTGACACTCTCTGTCTCCACGGAGGCCAGGTTCCTGACCCCGCGACGAATTCCCGTGCGGTCCCCATCTATCAGACGACGTCATATGTCTTTAATGACGCAGGTCACGCGGGTCGCCTGTTCGGCCTTCAGGAGTTCGGGAACATCTACACCCGAATCATGAACCCGACCACTGACGTCTTTGAAAAGCGGGTCGCTTTGCTGGAAGGGGGATCAGGTGCTTTGGCCGTTTCCTCAGGTCAGGCCGCCGAGACGCTCGCCATCCTGACGATTGCTGGAGCAGGGCAGAACATCGTCGCCTCCAGCACTCTCTATGGTGGAACATATAACCTGTTCCATTACACCCTTCCAAAGTTCGGGCTGGAAACGACATTCGTCAATCAGTCTGACCCAGAGAACTTCCGGAAGGCCATCAACGATCAGACTCGAGCGATCTTTATCGAGACGGTCGGAAACCCCCGCTGCGACATCCCCGACTTCGAGGCGATTTCCCAGATCGCTCACGAAGCAGGGATCCCCGTCATCGTGGATAACACCTTCGCTTCTCCGTACCTGTGCCGACCTTTCGAGCATGGGGCCGACATCGTCATCCATTCCTGCACCAAGTTCATTGGCGGGCACGGCACCTCGATCGGCGGGATCATTGTCGAAAAGGGCGATTTCCCTTGGAATAATGGCAAGTTCCCGGAGCTGACCGAACCGGATCCGTCGTACCACGGCCTGAATTTCTACGAGACCTTCGGCGGGATGAACCTCGCCTATATTCTCAAGACGCGGACGCAGCTGCTGCGGGATCTCGGACCCGCCCTCAGTCCATTTAACTCCTTCCTGCTGCTGCAGGGTCTTGAGACTCTGCACCTGCGGATGCCCCGACATTGTGAGAATGCGCTGGCTGTAGCTCAGTTCCTTGAAAGTCATCCAAAGGTCGAGTCAGTCAGCTACGCATCACTCGAAAGCCATCCGAATTACAATCTGGCGAAGAAGTATCTCCCGGATGGTGCCGGCGCCGTCTTCGGCTTCGTTCTAAAGGGTGCCAACGGCGAAGAGCAGCGTGAAAAAGGAATTCGTCTGATTGATCAGGTGAAGCTCTTTTCACACCTCGCCAACGTCGGAGACAGCAAGTCGCTGATCATTCATCCGGCCAGCACGACTCACCAGCAGTTGACCGTCGCTCAGCAGCAGTCGGCAGGCGTTTCACCAGGATTCGTGCGACTTTCGATTGGGACTGAGAACAAGGAAGATCTGATCGAAGACCTGAAAAACGCTCTCGACAGCATTTAATCTGTCGGCTCATCGCCTCGACGTGTGCGAAGTCGAATTTTCGAATCTCCACACGTCGAGGAAGTCATCGATCCCATGCGATTCTGAAGCGTTTTGCAGCACGCCGAAGCACTTTTCGGCGTGCTTTCATTTTGAACGCCTTGCGCTGGTGTTTGCAAAGACTGCCATGTTTTGCCACGACGGAGAAGCTGGGCAGTTCACAGCACGTTCGATTTCTCAGCCGGGACCTTGAATGTTTCTGAAAAGATGGGTCAATGTCGAGGATTCCGGCAAGGATTTGTGAATCACCTTTGAGGACTTCAAGGAACGCGCACAGAACGGCCGATACTTCCACTGGCACTCTGTGCCGGTTTTCAGGGCAAGCGGGCTGCTACGCCAAATTGAGAATCAAGGACGATTCCATGCGACCACGACTGCGAATCTTTAATGGCGACGAGAATACGGCGACCCTGTCATCGACGATGACCATCACCTTCGGGGAACTGATGGAAATCATTGATGAAGCATCGCGAAGACATCGGACCTGGCTCCGTGACTTCTCGAACGATGGCGTGCAGATTCCAGAGGATCTGTACGAAGTGCTCACCGAGTATCACAAGATGAGACCCGGTGCCTGAGAAAGCGAGCCACTTATGCAGGATTAACCCCGGACCGTTGGTGATCCTGCCGATCCGCTTTGGCACAGTTGAACAGTCGCACCTCCTTGATTTCCTGAGTCGCCCGGACTATTTCTGGCTACTCAGGTTTTCAATGGAACAGAGATTTGTCAGCTTCTCATTTACTGCATGAACAGCTCACCCGGAACTTGAACGGTGTCCGGGAACGGATCACCCGCTCTGCCCAACATTCGGGCCGCTCGGGCGACGGCATCACCCTCGTTGCTGTCACCAAATATTTCGAATGGCCCATCGTTCGGGCCCTTTTGGAAATTGGTCAGCAGGACTTCGGCGAGAACCGTCCTCAGCAGTTGATCGAACGCGCCGCCCAATTGCGGAGCGAGATCGACTCCCCCCAGCCGCGCTGGCATCAGATCGGACAACTGCAACGGAATAAAGTCCGGGCGGTTCTGCCGGAAGCCGCCCTCATTCATTCGGTTGATTCCGAAAAGCTACTCGAACGCATCGCTCAGATCGCCGACGAAACCGGGCAGACTGCGCACGTTCTGCTGCAGGTCAACACGAGCGGCGAAGACTCAAAGTCGGGGTTCACACCCGACGGCGTCCGCGAATGCCTCGAACAATGGGAGGATCTCCCGGCGGTCAGTATTCAGGGCCTGATGACGATGGCTCCTCTCATTGAAGACGAAGCAGTCATCCGGCAGACATTCTCTCGACTGCGCGAGCTCCGCGATTCGCTCGCGACGTCAAACCGTCCGCTGCGTGAACTCTCCATGGGAATGAGCGGCGACTTTGAGGTCGCCATCGAGGAAGGGGCGACGATTGTCCGCGTCGGAAGTGCATTGGTTGCCGGGATCGAAGGTCACGAATGACTCTCGAACTGCGAACAGTCGCTAACGGCGTGCAGTTGCCGATCCACGCGCAACCCGGATCTCGCAGAAACGGAGTCACCGGCGTTCATGACGGCCGACTGAAAGTCGCCATGACGCAAGTTGCCGAGAAGGGAAAGGCCAATCAGTTCCTTCTCAAACTGCTGGCGGAGGCATTGGGGATCCCGGTCTCTCAGTTGCGGCTGACTGCTGGAAGCACGTCGCCACGGAAGACAGTGCTCGTGACCGGTCTTTCTGCAGAAGAGATCCGGCAACGGCTGAATCCCCCCAACGACAAATGAGGCACGGCAAAAGTCGTCGCCCTGATATTCCCGTCGTGGACACTCGGTTGAGCAACCGTCTAATCCAGGTAAATGGCCTCGTTCAGATTGAGCATGACGACGCACAGGCTCTTCAAAGCGGTTTCTGCTGACTGGCCATCGCTTGTCTGCAGTTTCTCGACGAGAGCCTTTCCACGTGCTATTTCGGCATCGGTCGGCACACGCTGCAGCACCCGCGACAAACCCAGTTTAATCTGAGCGGTCAGATCGTTCCCGGCCTGCTTCTGCAGGTCCCGCGCGAAGACCGTCGCCTGCTCATTGATGAACTCACTGTTCATCATTCCCAGCGCCTGCGTCGGCTGCGTTGTCGCAAATCGGACAGGGCAGGTGAAGTCGGTATCCGCGACGTCGAATGAGGCCAGCAGTGGAACCTGCACCGAGCGTTTGACGTGGATATAGAGACTGCGTCGGGCACTGGCGTCAGGCGTTGAGGTCGGCCAGTTATGCCCCGGCATGGACTGACCGGCGAGGACCGCCGCGGGGAGTTGAGGATAGATACTCGGCCCGAACATCTCCTGAACTTTCAATGTTCGGTTGGCAGCCAGAATCGAATCCCGAATTTCTTCCGCTCTCAGTCGCCGAACATTGAATCGCCACCGGAGTGAGTTCTGAGGATCTTTCTCCAGAGCCACTGGGTTGGATGCGGACGACATCTGATAGGTATTCGACAGCAGAATCTGGCGGTGCAGCTGTTTCATTTTCCAGCCACTGGCCACAAATTCATTCGCCAGCCAGTCGAGCAGTTCTGGATGCGTCGGAGCGTCGGCAGTTAGCCCAAAGTTGTTCGGAGACCGGACGATCGCATCGTCGAAATGCCATTGCCAGATGCGGTTCACCATGACACGTGCGGTCAGCGGATTTTCCGGAGACGTAATCCAGCGGGCCAGCGCCAACCGCCGACCTGAAGATTGTTTCCCTTCCGGGGGTTCAATCTGGGGAACTGGTGGCGAGAGGATCTGCGGGAAGGCGGGTTGAACCTCCGCCCCTTCGGCACCTGGGTTCCCGCGGATCAACACAAAAGTCGCAGGAGGTTCTGGCCCGCTCTCGGTGATGCAAAGCACCTGCTGCGCACTCTTCGGAGGGTTGTTTCTCAGCTTGTTCCATTCTCCACGGCGTTTGGCATACTGATCGAACTCCTGCTGAGTCAGATGCTGACCGACATACTTCTTCAGAATCCGCTGACGGACCGAATCAGCCGTGAAGTCATCCCGCTCGCCCCCTGGCAGGAGCGGTTGAACCCGCTGCTCGAGCTCATCGAGCTTCGTCCGCAGCAGTTTGACCCGATCCTCATACTTCTTCAGTTCTTCGGCATGCAGGGCCTTCTCTTCAGGTGTACTGACGTCTCGGACGGACCTCTGATAAACGGACTGATCATTCCGGATCCCGTATCGCTGCGTGTTCTGGAAGAACGCGACGAAGCTGTAGTAGTCAGAGATCGGCAGGGGATCGAGTTTGTGATCGTGGCACCGTGCACAGTTTAATGTCAGTCCCAGGAACCCTTGGCCGACGGTACTGACGATGTCATCCAGCTCATCATACCGAGCGAGTTGAGGATCGGCAGGTTCATCATCCCAGGTCCCGAGTCGATAGAACCCGGTCGCAATGATGTCCTCTGGAGTCGGTGACGGCAGTTCATCCCCAGCGAGTTGCTGCAGCAGAAACCGGTCATATGGCACGTCGTTGTTGAACGCGTTGATGACAAAGTCTCGATACTTCCAGACGAACGGCTTCGGATTGTCGCGTTCGAAGCTATTGGATTCCGCGTACCGAACCAAATCGAGCCAGTACCGTGCCCAATGTTCGCCGTAGTGGGGCGAAGCCAGCAGGCGATCCACCAGCTTTTCATAAGCCGCAGGACTCGGATCCGCGGCGAATGCTTCCACTTCTTCCAGAGTCGGTGGCAAGCCGGTCAGGTCATATGTCACCCTGCGAATCAGCGCTCGCGGATCGGCGGGCGGATTCGGTGAAAGCTGATTCTCTTGCAGCGTCTTCAGGATGAAGGCGTCGATCGGGGTTCGGACCCAGTCTGATTTCACATCGGGAACGGCAACCTTTGGAACAGGTTGAAATGCCCAGTGGCGACGATTTTCTTCGTTGACCTCGGGGACACCATGATGAATCTGAATGGCGTCAGTTCGCACCGGAATCGGAGCGCCCAATTTCACCCATTGTTCAATCAGATCAATCTTGTCCTGCGGCAGCTTCCCCGACGGCGGCATCTCGAATGATGAGTACCGGACCGCTTCCAGAATCAGACTGGCATTCAGGTCGTCAGAATCGATCCCTGACCCGGAGTCGCCTCCTTTGATCAGGTTCTCGCGGGTATAGAAGGAGAGCCCCCCCTTCGACTTTCCGTTTCCGTGGCAGGAATAGCAATGTTCCTGAAGAATCGGCTCCACCTTCTGAGTAAAGAAGGCAAGACTCTCGGCCGATCCCTGACCCTGTTTTTCTTCGGCGCTCACTGCACCTTGAGCGATCAGAACGAAGCAGAAACACGTCAGGAACTTGCGCAGCATCACGACTCTCATTCAATAAGGAGGAGACGGTCGAAGACCACTCTCACCACCATATCATTGTTCCTTGATGGAACAGGGTCAACCAACTCCAGGGAATCGTACAGGGGAAATCCCGCTCGCCTCCCCGGACTGGCAGAGCCAAGGTGGGCTCTATTCCGAACTCTTTGCGCCCTTGATTGCTGAGTCCCGATAGTTCAACGGAGGCGGTAAATCTGCTGGAATTAAAGGGGCGAACTGGCGGACCCCAAGTCTCTTCTGGAAGTCCTGTCGCGACTGGTCGAGGAGTTCTTCATCTGTCAGCAGGTCCCGAGCGGTCGCTGCGAGAACTTTTGCCGCCAACTCCATCCCTTGTCGGGCGAGGTCAGTTCTTCCTGCTGCGACGGCCTGCCACGAATGCCCCGGCGTCCCCGGTGGCCAGCAGGCGACAGAAAAGCCTCCTGTCGGCACGACCCACGAGACATCTCCCACGTCAGTCGATCCCCCACTCACTTCAGTCGCGCCGGTTGAAATCTTTTGAATGTCAGTCAATGGCTTGGGCGCCACGAAGGACTCCTGCAGGCGTTGTGCAAACTCAAGGTCTTCAGGCGTCAGCTGGAGATTCATCCGATTCTTCATGTGAATCGCAATGCGGTCGTTGAGCGGTTTGTTAGGGAGCAATTCGAGAATGCCACCTTCCTCAATTCTCTCAAGGCGTGTCTCGGTCGCCAGTGCTCCGGCCTCTGCGCACTTCACAAGACGTTTGTGCAGGTCACGAACAACATTGGAATTCGGGTGCCGGATGTAGTAATAGACCTCGGCCTCATTCGGCACGACGTTCGGAGCGTTTCCTCCGTTCGTGATGACATAGTGCATTCGCGCGGCAGAAGGCATGTGTTCTCGCATGAGATTCGCTGCAAAGTTTGTCACTTCGACAGCATCCAGTGCCGAACGTCCCTGTTCTGGAGAGCCAGCCGCGTGAGCACTGACTCCATGAAAACGGAAACGCAAGGCAATCCGGGCGAGTGACGTCTTTGCGGCCGCTGAATTTGCACTCCCTGGATGCCAATGCAGTGCGGCATCAACACCATTGAAGTGACCATCTCGCGTGAGGAACGCTTTCGCCGATCCCCCTTCTTCGGCGGGACACCCGTAGTACCGGATCGTGCCGGGCAGTTTTTTCTCTTTCATCTCACGGGCCAGAGCGATCGCAGCTTGAGCGCTGGCAACTCCGAAGAGGTGATGCCCGCAACCTTGTCCCCAGTTGGTTTCAGATCGAGGCTCACGATATGGAACATCTGCCTGAGACAGTCCGGGCAGGGCGTCATATTCGCCGAGAATCGCAATCACTGGCGAGCCGCTTCCATATTCCGCAGTGAAGGCCGTTGGCATCCCTCCGATTCCGCGTGTCACCTTGAAGCCGGCATCTTCCAACCACTTCGACAGAAGTGCGGACGATTTGACTTCCTGATAGCCAGGCTCGGCCCATTCCCAGATTTTTCGGGCGTGTTCCCAGGCGTCAGGAGTCAACGAAGTCACAGATTCATCAAGGGCATCTGGAGGAGCCCCGTTCACTGTCGAAAAATTCAATGCCAAGAGAACAAGCGGCAACAGCGTCAGCGATCGGACCAGCGACAAAGTCATCCCCTCCGGCTGGGTCGGTCCTCGGAGGACCGACGTTAGTCTGCCTGATTCGCGATTCTCCGGCTCGACTGGTATCGGATTTCAACGGAAATACCGAATCCGCACCCAGCAAAATGGCAGAAACCCCGGGTCAGGTCGTGCGAGCCAACTGAGAATTTCCTTGGAGATTCTCGAGCGGCCAGTGAGTTGGAAATTATGCGGCACGTCTCCCGGGAATGCAATTAGAGCGAACGGCGCTGGAAATGTCTGATTTCTTTAGGCGCCCAACTCCAGGATTGTTGGGTCTGCGCACAAATCTGGTTAGAATGTTGAGTGGAACAAATTGTTCCACAACCCCGCCTTCGCATCCTTCCTGAAATCGGCTTCGCCATGTATCGAGTTGGTCCTGCCATCACGAAAGCTCTGCTGTTCACCGGACTGCTGTGTTGCGCTCAACCTGCATTCGCCGGGCCGGAAGAAGAGTATTTCGAAGTCAATGTTCGCCCATTGCTGGCGAAGCGCTGCTTCGACTGTCACGGAGAGAAGAAACAGGAATCCGAAGTCCGGATGGATGTCAAAGCGGCCGTGATCGGGGGAGGCACAGCTGGCCCACTCGTCACGCCGGGAAAGGTCGCAGAAAGCCGTCTCTGGCAGGTGCTGCAGCACAGCGATAGCGATGTGCAGATGCCGCCGGACGCAAAGATGCCGCCGGAAGAACTGGCCGTCATCAAAACATGGATCGAACGGGGTGCCTACTGGCCGGATGACGGCAAATCCTTAAACGCTCTCGGATCTCAACCGCGGAAGGCCGATGGATCTTTCGACTTCGTAGAAGCCGTCAAACAACACTGGGCCTATCAGCCGGTCAAGAATGTTCCAGTCCCGGAGACAAAGCAGGCCGCGACCTGTCTCACTCCGATTGACCGGTTCATTGCCGCAAAGCAGGACGAGAAGAATCTGAAGTTCTCCCCGATGGCCAGTCGAGAGACGCTGATTCGCCGGATCGCGATGGACCTCGTCGGCGTTCCCCCGACGATGGAGGAAGTGCAGCAGTTCGTTCAGGACAAGCGTCCAGATGCACTGAACCTGCTCATCGATCAATACCTCGCGGATCCCCGCTATGGCGAACGCTGGGGCCGTCACTGGCTCGATGTCGCCCGATATGCGGACACCAAGGGCTATGTCTTTACGGAGAACCGGTTCTATCCGTTCTCGTATACCTATCGCGACTATGTCGTTCAGTCGCTGAATCAGGACGTTCCGTACAACCAGTTCATTCTCGAGCAGCTCGCAGCCGACCAGTTGAAGCTCGCCGAGAATGATCCCCGGCTGGCGGCACTTGGATTTCTGACAGTCGGAAACCGGTTCCTGAATCGAATGCCGGACATCATTGACGACCGCATTGATGTCGTCACCCGCGGCATCCTGGGAATGACTGTTGCCTGTGCCCGCTGTCATGACCACAAGTATGACGCGATTCCCACGGCCGACTATTACTCACTCTACGGAGTCTTCAACAGCAGTTACGAACCGGAACTCGGTCCGGTGCTGGGAACACCAGACGAAACCACCGACGAGTACAAGGCCTTTAAAGCTGGTCTCGACGAACGTCAGAAGAAGCTGGATGACTTCATCAGTTCAAGCCATGAGACGCTTCTGACCGGTTTAACGGACAGCACGGCGAACTCACTCCTCGGGGCCGCCCGTCTGCTTGATCTGATCCCGAAGGACAACGTTCCTTTCGAGGGGAAAGAGCCTCGTCTGAAACAGCAGGAACGCTGGAAGAACTACATCTCAGAACGCACGAAAGCCAACCCTGTTGATCCGGTCTGGCGCGCCTGGAAGATTCTGATGGCGATTCCGGATAAGGACCTCGCCGCCGCTCCCGCTGAAAAGCTGAAACCGGTTCTCGAAGACAAAGAGATTCCCGCGGCTCTCAAGAAGATCCTTGAAGAGGCGCCTCCGAAATCTCATCTGGAAGTGGCACAGGCCTATGGAAAGTGCCTGACTCCGATCGTCGAGGAGTGGAAAAAGGCAAAAGCCGCAACGCCACCGCTGGAAGCCCTTGCGGATGCGGAACAGGAACGTCTGCGGAAGACGCTCTTCGGCCCTGGCTCCGTCTCGGACATTCCAGGTGGAGAGAAATCATTTCTGTTTGAACGGGATCAGGTCGACCGGATCCGCACCTTGCGTGCTGAAATCAATGGATGGTACGCCAAGTCGAGTGGAGCACCTGCGCGAGCCATGGTCATGCTCGACAAGGAGAAACCCTCTGACGGCGTCATCTTCATCCGAGGTGATGTGAATCGCCGCGGCGCAGTCGTGAAGCGCCATTCCCCACGCCTCCTCGAGCCAGAAGCCGAAGTTCCCTATGACGCCAAGGCCAGCGGACGTCTGGATCTGGCGAAAGCCATCATTTCCGAGAAGAACCCACTCACGGCCCGCGTGATTGTGAACCGGGTCTGGGGTCTGCATTTTGGTGTTCCGCTGGTCGAATCGACCAGCGACTTCGGGTCCCGAGCGGCCGATCCATCTCATCCGGAACTGCTGGACTATCTGGCGTGGACCTTCATGCACGAGGACAAGTGGTCTCTGAAATCGCTGCATCGCCGCATCATGCGATCACACGCCTATCTGCAGGCCAGCAACGACAACCCTGCGGCCGTGAAGATCGATTCACAGAACACGCTCCTCTGGAGACAGAATCGTCAGCGGATGAGCTTCGAAGCGATTCGTGATTCCATGCTGGCGGTATCTGGTCAGCTCGAATCACGACAAGGCGGACGGCCCAGTGCGATCGACAGCCCTGATCTTGCCAAGCGTCGAACCATCTATGCACTGATCGACCGGAACAACCTCCCCGGTTTGTTCCGGACATTTGACTATCCGTCGCCTGACGCTTCGAGCCCGGGACGGCCACTGACAACCGTGCCGCAGCAGGCGCTGTTCATGATGAACTCTGATTTCGTCCAGTCTGCATCGAAGCAGCTGTCAGAGAAAGTCCGCAGTCAGTGGTCCGATCCGGATCAGCAGGCAAAAGCCATGCTGGAGAGTGTTCTCGCCCGGCCGGCTCGACCAGAGGAAATCCGTCTGCTGTCGAGCTACCTCGAGAAGCACCCGCTCGAGCAGCTGGCTCAGGCGTTGCTGATGACAAACGAGTTCCTGTTTGTCGATTAGAGCAGATGCCTCTGCTCAATTCGTAAACAGCGTAAGCTGCTATGGCTGAAGGACGGGGTCCGCATCGATCGTCCGGAAACACTCCTGAACTAGTGGATCGCGAAACCTCACTCTGCAGGACGGGTTCATGGCAACAAAGGATTTCGGCGCGATCGCGGATGATTATGCGTTTTTCATGACGCAGTCGACGGAAGCCGAACGGGACCGGCACGCCTATCAGCAGGCACTGACAAATTTCCCAGACGGCCGGGAATCCATCCGGGTTCTGGACTTCGGCTGCGGGACCGGAGATTTCTCTGTCCCGCTTTTTACCTTATTGAACTGGCCGCGTCAGACCGTTCAGTTCACTCTGCTGGAACCGGTAAAGGAGCAGCGTGAAACCGCCGCCCCTCGATTTCAATCGCTCACGGATCATCCGATTGAATTCCTCGACTCTGTAGAACGTGCTCCCGGGGAGTCGTATGACCTGATCCTGGCTAATCACGTTCTGTATTACGTCGACGATCTGAACGCGACACTGGATCGGCTGCATACATCGCTTCGCGCAGGGGGACAATTCCTGCTGGCGATTGCCGGGTGGGACAATCCTCTGATGCAGCTCTGGCAGACCGGATTCGCTTCGCGGGGATTGCGTGTACCGTATTACGCGGCTGACGATGTCGAAGCAGCTTTCACACGACAGTCGGTGAAGTACCAGAAGTCGCCGGTTGAATACGAACTCCGGTTCCCTGATTCGACCGAGAACCGGATGCGAATCCTGCAGTTTCTGTTCGGAGACCACCTCTCGAAACTGCGCCTTGCTCCGTTGCTCAATGCATTCAACGACTGGGAACGAGGAGACGAGATTCTCGTTACGGGAACCAGCCAGCACTTTCAGATAGCGGCCCCTGCGGAGCCCAAGTCACCAGCTTGACCGCTTGGCGCCATCCGTTGATGGGCTCGCTTATTTCGTTGCGAATTACAGACGTTACTTTCGACATCGGGAAATGATATGACGACGGGCCCCCTGCAAATCTCACTTCGCACATTCCTGAGCTGGCGAGTCCTGATGCTCGCATGCATTTGCCTGTCAGGAACCAGTGCCAGTGCGGAGCAGGGGCCATACGACGTTTTTCCGGCTGCGGAACCGCCTTATTACCGCGTCCGCTATGCCGCTTCGACCGAGCCTGGTCGGCTCATCTTTCCAGTGAATTACACGGTCTGGATTCCGCCGGGAGTCAACACACTTCGTGGCGTGATCGTTCACCAGCACGGCTGTGGGGAAGGATCCTGCAAGTCGGGACTCACCGGGGCCTACGACCTGCATTGGCAGGCGCTTGCCAGAAAACATGACTGCGCGCTGCTGTCTCCTGCCTACGAGCAGCCTGAAGGTGCCGACTGTCAGATGTGGTGTGATCCGCGCAACGGATCCGCTGCCGCATTTCAGAAGGGCCTTGTCGATCTTGGAACACAGTCCGGACATCCGGAACTGTCTCAGCTTCCATGGGCGTTGTGGGGACACAGCGGAGGCGGCCACTGGGCGGGCGGGATGGTGCTGCTTTATCCCGAACGAGTCGCGGCTGCCTGGTTGCGATCCGGGGTCCCGATGCTGGAACCAAATCTAAGTCGCCCGGGAATCAAAGCCCACACACTGAATCAGGGATCGCTGCAGGTGCCGATGATGTGCAATCTCGGCACGAAAGAAGGTGTCACCGTGAAAGATGGACGGTTCGCTTCGGTCTGGCCGTCAAATGAAGTGTTCTTCAAAGCGATTCGATCACAAGGCGGGCTGATCGGCGTCGCAGTCGATCCATTGACGGCTCATGAATGTGGTAACCAGCGTTACTTGGCAATTCCATGGTTCGATGCCTGCCTGAGTCTTCGGCTTCCTGAAACCGCCGGCGAACCGCTCCGGCAGCTTCATTCACGGAACTGCTGGCTCGGTGATCTCGCGGGAACAGCGGTGGTGTCTCCTGCCAACGCAGCTTCGTCAGACATGAAGCCGCTGGAAATGTGCTGGCTCCCTGACGAAGTAATCGCGAAGAAGTGGCTGCAGTATGTGAAAGACACTCAGGTCGAGGACACGTCTCCGCCGCCTGCTCCATTCAACTGCACCATCAACGGCCGCGAACTCCACTGGGAATCAGAGGCAGACCTCGAAAGCGGGCTGGCGGGATTCATCATTCAACGTGATGGAGAGGTCATTGCGACGCTGCCTGAGAAACCGGCAAACCCGTTCGGCCGCCCAATCTTTCAGAAGCTTCAATACAGCGACACGCCGACTCAACCGCTCGTTCTGATGCAGTTCGAAGACCTCACCGCTCAGCCGGACAGCAAACACACTTATCGAATCATCGCGATCAACACTGGCGGCCTGAAGTCGGAACCAGCCCCTGTCGAGGCGAAATGATCCTGCGACGGAATCCGATTCCAGCGTTCCAAGTCCGTCTGGCGTCGGCACTCGCAAACGACTCGGTCCATTTTTGTCGGCTTTCGATGGTCACAATAGCCGTTCATCAGAGAATTCTTCAGCCTGACGCTCAGCAAGCGACAATCGCTCCGGTTGAGAGGAAGCAGAGTCGCGCCGAGACCTGAGTCATCGGAATGCCGAACAACTGGGAAACCGCCTGCCGGTAAGATTCCATCTGCATGCGATAGCTCTCGACTTTTTCCGCGAGACTTTCACTTGCTGTACCGAGATCATCGGTTTTGAAGTCGATGATTTCGGCCGCGACCGGCTGTCCATGACGTTCGACCAGCACCAGCCGGTCGATGCAGCCGGTCAGCAGTGCCGAGTCCGGCGTCTGTACCGCGAAATCACACTCCCGCCGTACCTGAAGCTGCGCAGTTCCTGACTTGAGATCTGACTGAATCGC
This sequence comes from Planctomycetota bacterium, assembly GCA_023417655.1. Taxonomy (GTDB): domain Bacteria; phylum Planctomycetota; class Planctomycetia; order Planctomycetales; family Planctomycetaceae; genus Planctomicrobium. Next base: position 19,443 of record JAEZFD010000065.1, read on the forward strand.
CGGGTCGAACACCGAGCCCGCTTCCTGATAGTGCCGCCGAGACAGCAGGCCACTCAACCAATCCTGCTGTAGCAGTGCCATAAATTCCCGAATCCATTTCTCGCTGACGGCGTCTTCCACCCCAAGTTGCCTTGCGAGGCGTTCAAGACGCGTGGCCTCTGGCAATCCAGATTCGAGCCAGATGATCTCTTCTGCCCAGCGGTGAAATAACGTTCCTCGAGTCAGCGCCTGATGATTCACCGGGGCGAACTGCCCTGACAGTGAAATCATGGCAGAGTCCTTCCGGCCAGTCGGTGTCTGCCGTTTCCAGTGGCGTTGCGTTGTCCGACTGGCAAACCGGATCGGCTTTAGGGCGCTGGCTTCTGCTTCTTCGGCCGCTTCGTTGGAAACCAGCATCTTCGGATCATCCCGGAACCATTCCGGATCACCGTGTTCCCACAGAACTTTCAAAGGAGCGATCGGAACATCAGGCGCCAGACCTGCCCGAAGGAGTCCTGCGAATGTCTTGGGCAAGCTCTTCGAAACCTTCGGGCTGATGAGCAGATGCAGACTGCGAACAGCACGAGTCATTGCCACGTAGAGCAGACAGAGTGCCTCCCGACAAAGGCGGTCGCGGGTTGCCTGCCGCGCTTCGAGAAGGGCACCTCCCAGGTTTTCGAAGTGCTGAGTACTGCGATACAGCGCCACCAGATCTGGTGGAGCCCCGGGCTTGGGACTGTGAGAAACATATTTAGGCGGCAGATAAAGCGCGGCGTCCAGCTCAGCAAGAATGACGATGTCAAACTCGAGTCCCTTGGACTGGTGAATCGTCATCACGCGGACAGCCGCGGAGGTTGGTTCGTCACGTTTCTGCTGCTCGATGAAGTCGACGAATCCCCCCGGTCGCAGGTCGGCCATCAGCGTATCGTATCGATCCGCAAGTTCCGAAAGCTGTGTCAGCCGCTGCGCTTCCCGGCGATTGCAGAACGGAAACAGGTGCGGCAATAACTCATGGATCACACCGCCGTATCCCTGATTGACGATCTTTCGCCGCAAGAACGCCGCAAAGGCGACACGGGATTCCGGGTTCGCCGGATCCGTCCAACGCAGAATCTCTCCCAGTGGAGACTTCGCAACATGGAAAGCGGCGATCGTATGCCCGGGGTGGTCTGCCAGCGTCATCAGAGAGAGGATCAGCTGCACCGCCGCCGAGTCGGTCAACGGGTTCCCGGCTTCTTCGCTCGCTTCGATTCCCAGTCGGCTCAGTTCAAAGATGACTCGTCCGACGGACTCATTCTTGCGAGTCAGGATCCCGATCGACGCCCCCGGTGCTTCCCGTCGGCGTTCCTGCACATACTCAGCAACCTCGGCCCAGAACTCGACCGGTTCCGCTGCGTCCTCTTCTTCGCTCCATTTCGGAGCTTTCGAGTTGCGTTCAGACAGGGTACGCAGGCAAGCGTATCCAGTCAGCTCCTTCCGTGCAGTTTCATGCGGAGGGAAGCGTTTTGCCCATTGGTAAAGAATTTCGTTGTGATCCTCGAGGTTGCCATGTTTGTGCAGCCCCGTCATGGCCTGATTGACGGTCTCCATAATGACGGGCGACGACCGGTAACTCTGGTTGAGTTCCATGGTGCCAGAGTCACTGCCGGGGAGTTCCTCATTGATCATGTCGAACAGCGCGGCTTCGCCTCCGCGCCAGCCATAAATCGCCTGCTTGGTATCGCCGACGCAGAAGAACGACCGTCCCGGACGGCGACACGCTTCTTCGGCAAAGCCTCGAATGACGAGCCACTGGTCGGGCGAGGTATCCTGAAACTCATCCAGCAGCAGGTGGTCGACTGACATATCGAGCCGGAACGAGGCATTGATCAGCCGGGAACTTCGCTGGGCATCGGCCAGCTGACGCGTGATGTCACCGAACTCGAGTCCGCCGGCGGAGAGTTTGAGCCGTTCAAAGCTGTTGTGAAAATCCCGAAGCAGCTGTCTGGCGGCGAGCGTCTGGTTCTTCCATGGCTCGGACAGGTTGGCGAGGACGTGCTCATACAGTTCCAGATAAGGTCCACGCAGTCCTTCCGGGATAGCAACCCTGCGGTAGGTCATCTCGCCTGAAATCACTTTGGGCATCAGCCCTGATTTCACAAATCGATCCCAGTTTTCCGACTCGATTGCCACGAGGTCTTCAGCCCGGGCATCGATCAACGACTTCTTGTCGAGCGGCACACTTTCAATCAGCAGCCGCAACGTCTCGCGATGCTCGCGCGAGAGAAACACATGCGCCGGAAACCGCTCCCAACTTTCATCCGGCGCTGTGAGAAACACCTGATAAAGATGGCTGATCGTGTCCGTGATGAGCCGCGAGATACTGCGAGAAGACTGTCCTTTATCCAGCAGGTGCATGAGCTGCACGAGATCCTGCGGCGCTCCGGTGCTCAGCATGTCCTCGATTGCAGAGGTCCTGATCTGCGCAATTTCGAGAGGATCAAGGATCCGCCAACCTGGCGGCAGTCCGAGTTCGAGCGCATAGCTCCCCGCCAGCTGCGAGAAGAAGGAATCGAGCGTACTGATCCGCACCCGATGCAGTTGCCGCACGAGTTTCGCCAGCAGTTGCTGGCATTCCAGCCGAGTCAGCTCCGGCGGTCCGACCGAAGTAGCGAGGACTTGGAGTGATTTATCATCGACGATCGCATGCGCCAGTCGCAGCAGCACGCGTTCCAGAATTTCCCCGGCGGCCTTTCTTGTGAACGTCGACGCAAGAATTCGCTCAGGGGATGAATGCCGCAGAATCGCGATGTACCGCGAGGAAAGCTGAAAGGTCTTCCCGGTTCCTGCAGACGCACGGATGAGCAAACGCTGGGCAGGAGATTCCGTTGAAGAAGTGGTGTCTTTGCGGTTCATACCAGCACCTCCTGTCCGAAGACGCCCGCCTGACAGATCGCATCGAATTCCAGAAGCGTCGCCGGAGCGGCCGACAACGGCTTCCAGAACTTCTCTTCAAGAATGTCTCGGATCACCTGTCGGGCAACGTCATCCGCTTCTGCCAGTTCCTCAGAGGTCCAGTCGCCAAAACATTCGCGAACCGCATTCGTATCTCGCGGAAGCAGGATGTAACCCAGCCTGACGTCTCCCGTCACATCAAACTGACGAGCAAGATGCCGATAGAGCGGCAACTGGAGATCGACCCACTCTCCTTGCACGCGATGTGTTTTATCAGGCGATGTCCCGGCGTCGCCGGTCTTATAGTCGAACAAGGCGAATTGCTTTTGGCGTCCATGGTAGTCGACCCGATCGATTCGCCCTTTCAAGAAGGCCGTCTGCCCCTGTCCGATATCGAACCCAACTGGGGATTCCGATGCACGTTCGACCGAGTGAATCATCCAGCCTGCCTGTCGCCATTCCGCCTGCCATTCCGCGAACGCATTCAACCGACGCTTTGCCTGTTCAACCTGCACGAGCACTGCCGGTAACGGTTCCGGGCCATACAGCGTTGTGATGAGATTGGTCAGCTCGGCATGCAGAAACCCGGCAATCTCGGCCTCCTGCGTGGAATGTTTCACTGAGCTCTGTCCGAAGGCCTTCAACACATCATGAACCAGCACACCAAACGCCCGGCCATCGAGCTCATTGACGTCATCCGAAACTTCGGTGAGCTTCAAGACGTGGCGCAGGTAGTACCTGTAAGGCGAAGCCAGATAATCGCGGAACTCAGTCACCCGAAATGCCTCCGGCAGTGACGGTCGGGGCTCTGGTCGCGGAATTTTGAACTGACTCGTCGCCGCTGTTGCGACCTTGCGGCGCTTGTGTGACGCCCCATGCGAGTAGAACTGAATGACCCGATGCGGAATCTTTTCTTCAGACGTCGCGAACAGCAGTCGGCTCGGGGAAAGCGGCTCATTCTTAACATCGCGCCGCGCCACGATGAGTCTCAACACAGGTCGCGAGTGAATCATGCAGATGAGATTGTAAAGGTCACGTGCATAACGTCGTGTGTTGTCTTCGATGCCTAGATGGGAACGCAAACGGTTCGGCAGGAACAGATCATGGTTGACCGAGGCAGGGATCACGCCTTCGTTGAATGTCGTGACAATGGTGACAGGCGCATCGTCCAACGGCATCTCCAGCCAGCCTGCAATTCGCACCGCCGGCTCGGTTGATGGACGGTACAACTCACCGCCGGTCACTGAGAGCGTGAGCTGAATCGCTTCGATCAGAGAGAACTCCTGATCCAGTGCCGCCGGCAGCTGACGGTGTGAATCGAATGCTTCCTGAATCGCCTTCAGCGACTGATGGAGCCGCAGGTCTTCATGCTTGTTGAGGTCCAGCACACGATGGCCATAGATCCCCTGAAGAAACGCACGAATGGCAGCCGACGACGCCGAGAGCTTTCGCTTGCCCCCTTCGAGCGGAGCGAGCATCTGATGGACCGTGGCAACCAGCTTCCGTGCAGTACGGGTCGGCCAGTCGTCAGCATCTTCAGGCATCCAGCCGACCCGGGTTGTCAGCGACTGCCCGACAAACAGATCCCAACCGGTCAGCCAGTCGGTATTCTTCAGACGGTACTGTATCCATTCCGTCACGTCGGGGTGGCGAATCAGCGAGGAGAAGTGCTGAGTCCGACGATCTTCCAGATAGGCCGCGGCCGCCTGCAGCAACAAATAGGGCGCGGTCTCGGAGAGGTCCCGATCGACCGGCCAGAACGTCGGGATCCCCTCTGCTGTGAGCATTCGCTGTAGCTGTGGTACCAGTCGCGGGTCAGGGACACCGATGGCCACTTCTTCGATCGCGTACTGACCGTCGAGTGACTCCAGTGTCTTCAGAACAGCATCGACCTGTCCGGGCGCGTCATCCGCGACGATCAACTGATTCGGATCGATGTCGACTTCCAGCTCAGTCCACTGATCCGGAATCAGGCAGCCGAAATCATCAAATCGATCGCCCCAGCTTTCAGGGGCATCGACGAATGCCGTCACTCGATCAGCGACAAGATCCAGCATCGCCCGCAGCGTCCGGTTCAGATCGACGGTCCCGATCGTGATGATGTCGCGATCCGTATTGCATTCCCGTCGCTCGATTGCCACCAGCCGCGCTGTCTGTCGGTCCCAGAGTTCATGGGAATCGAGAAGTTCCCAATACTTCTGCTGCACCTGCGACAACGCCTGCCAGCGTTCGGTTTCGTCAAATCCTTCAAGGCGAGCACCCAGGCGCGCGACGTCTGCGAAGTTCAGCAGGTCGGCTGCCAATTCTTCATGCTGGCGGCGCATCAGGTTGCCCAGCCGAATCCACGCCTGCCAGTCCTCTCTCGCCGGAGGATGTCGCACGATGGCCGACAAGACATTTGCACTGACGGCCTGCAGCGCCTGCGCCCACACCATCTGCTGCACAAGTTCTGAAGCAAACTGTCGCTGAGGAAAATAGAGTTCCTCTGGCAGCGTTCCCTGGGTCAGGATCCGGGGAGGAATCAACTCTCCATCGGCCGCATCTGTGAGAAGTTCCAGCAGTCGACGGCCCGCTTCACGCCCGGGCACAACCGTAATCACATGTCCCAGATCACAGAATCGCTGACTGCGACTGCGTTCCAGCAACAAGGGAACCGCCGACTGCAGAGCCGGTTTCGACCATCCAAGAAAGACCCGTTGTCTGGGCATCTTCGCCAATCTCCCGTCACAAGCTCGTCGAGCCCGGAGAATAACTCTGCGATTCCATCCGCCCCGATCTGGCCTGCAACGGCTCGTTCCGCAGAGCGATGAGCTGACTGGCCCGTCGTGTTGCAGGGCGGGGTGAACTGAAGTATCGCAGAACCGACGATGACAGGAAACTGGAGGAAGCTCTCACGTGCGCGACCAGTCAGGCCAGCTTCGCTCCGTTGGGAACCTCTCTTTCAGGCACCGCGAGGACCACGGAGCCGTCTTCCCGATAGAAGCCGGTGACCAGGCATTCCGAAACGAACGGGCCAATCTGCTTAGGCGGAAAGTTCACAACGCCGACCACCTGTTTTCCCAGCAGGTCTTCCTTGGAGTAGTGCACAGTGATCTGCGCGCTCGATTGCCGGATTCCAATTTCAGATCCGAAGTCCACGCGCAGCCGGTAAGCAGGCTTCCGTGCCTTCGGGAAATCGTCGACGGCGATGACCGTTCCGACACGAAGTTCCACACGTTCAAAGTCACTCCATGAAATCTCGTTCATTCGATCCTCTATCTCGTCGTTTCCGGTCGTTTCACCACTCAGTTCGTGCTCAGTCCGCCATCGACAATGAAAACTGACCCTGTGATCCATTTCGCATCTTCTGATGCGAGATGAACCGCCAGTCGAGCCACATCTTCCGGATCTCCGAGTCGTCCCAGAGCGAACGCGCTCTTCACAAACTCATCGTATTCCGCCTTGCGTTGCTCGGAAAAGCTGGCGATGAGGTTTCGGGTCAGCTCGGTTTTGATTGTCCCCGGCGCAATCGCGTTCACTCTGACTCCCTGAGGCCCCAGTTCGAGTGCAAGTGCCTTGGTCAAGGAATTCAGTCCCCCTTTGGTCATGGCATAGACGGACGCAGGACGACCGGGAATCAGACGATGCGCGGAGGTCGATGAAATCTGGATCACATTCCCTTTCGCGGCGACCAAAGCAGGAAGAAGTGCCTGTGTCAGCTGGAACGGCGTCAGCAGATTCAACTGCACCTGAGCCTGAACCTCAGCAGGGGACACATCAGCAAAGTTGGTAAACCGGGCCATGCCAGCGTTATTAACCAGCACGTCAACTTCGGGCCAGCTCTGACTGATTTCTTGACCGAGTCCAGCAATCTCATCCGGCTTCGTGAGGTCAGCTGCCGTCGTCCGGACCGTGACTGCGCTTTGAGAGAGCAGGGCAGCGGCCTGCTGAAGCTTCTGATCGGAGCGGCTGACGATCCAGAGGTCGGCCCCCTCTTCAGCGAACGCGACAGCAATGGCGAGCCCAATGCCGTCACTTCCCCCAGTGATCACTGCTTTTCTCCCGGTCAGTCTGCCGCTCATCCCGTTTCCTTTTGTTGAATATCAAAACGCTTCCTGAATTCGTTTCGCAATGCGTCGGCCCGACACTCGCGGATTACCGCTGGTTCGGAAGAGAGGCGGTTCAGAACAGATTCACGGGCCGCTTCTCCCACACGGGTGACACGTCATGGTGATGCCAATCAAAGAAAGGTGAAATCACCATAACTTCTTTATAACAAATGTCTTGAATCACAACGGACACTTAAAAAACGATAAGATTCTCGAAATTTTTTCGACAGATTTCGAGATTCCAGCCCAATAGCAGGTGGAACAGATCGGCAGTGAAACATACGACACCCCCAAGACCGTCTGCCGCCCCCCCGTTCCGCAGTTTCAAGATGGAAATATGACGAGCATCGATGTCCCAGAGCAGCAGGAGTTCGTGACAGCGTTTCTGGCTGTTCACCGCAGCCTCTATGCGTACGTCGTCTCGCTGACGCCGCAGATCAGTGATGCGGAAGAGGTCTTTCAGAAGACGTCTCTCGTGTTGTGGCAGCGCTGGCAGGACTATGACCAAAGCAAAGACTTCCTGACTTGGGCATTCGGTGTTGCCCGAATTCAGGTCCGCAATCACCTCAGCAGTCGGGGTCGGGCCCGAGAGATCCTCGGTGATCAGGCCGCCATGGCGATTGAAGAGGCCATGGCCCGCAGTGAGTCACGCGTCGATGATCGTCTGAACGCCCTGAAGAACTGCATGAAGAAGCTCCCCGTTAAACAGAGAAAACTGCTTGAGGTCTGCTACGTCGGACGAGCGAAGGATTCCCTTCAGCAGGTTGCCTTGGAGATGCGTCTCACTGCGAACGCACTTTATCAGCAGCTGAAACGGCTCCGGCAGGTCCTGCATGATTGCGTCGAAGACTCACTGCGTGCGGAGGAAGCGACATGACCACTCCTCCCCCTGATGCATCATTCGAAAATGAGAACTGGAAAGAAGAACTGCGGGGGCTGGCGGAAGCACGTCTGCAGGGGACTGCGACAGAGACCGAACTCCGCCGACTGGAACACCTAATGGTAGCCGATCCCCGGGCGGCTGATTTCTTCGTGTCGCTGCATTGGATCCATGCCGGGATGTCACTCGTTGCAGATGAGAATCCGGCCATCGCAGTTGTGCGACCACCCCAGACAGTTCAGCGGGAAAAGAAACGCAGTTCACTCGCGACGGTCGGTGCTGCCCTCGCTCTGCTTCTGATCTGTGGCCTGTCCGTTTTCCTGTTCACCGCCCTCCCGGAACGACCGACACGCCCCAGCATTCTCGCCTGGCTGGAATCACGCGATGCCGACCTCGGAAGGAGTTCCCTGTTTGCCGGTGACCGCATTCGTCGCTCTGATGGCACGACAACGATCGTTTTCCGCAATGGAGTCAGCCTCACGCTTTCTGGTGCTGGCGAACTCGAACTCATTGATGACAAGAACGTCTATCTGCATTCAGGTCAGGTTGGTGTCGACGTCGGTCCCGAAGGGAACGGATTCACCGTTCAAACTCCCTCCACAAAAGTCGTTGATCTCGGGACGGAATTCGGTGTCTCGGTTCCCGATTCGAACGAAACGAACGTCGTCGTCTTCAGCGGTCAAATCCGACTGGAAAAAGAGACGCACCCTGAAGCTGACCTGTTTCGGGGCGAGGGGATGAAAGTCAGTTCCACCGGCCGCAAGACTTCTCTGCAGAAAATCTGGCAGACCCCAACAGGACGGGACTGGTCGCTGGAGCGGCTGCTCAACGTCAAGACGCCGATTCTTGCCGTTTCGGATAACCGTGAAGACGGAACCTGCACGAAATACTACGGCATCGTCCCCGGCGGCTTCGGGGAAGATGCACTGGCTTATGTCGATCGCACCTATGAATGGAACAGTCTGCCGGGTCACCCATTTCCGCAGGAGCTGATTGGCGCCGACTATATCCGCACTTTCAACGACACCAAGTTTGCATCGCCGCTAGCGATTGAGCTGACACTCAGTGAGCCCTGTGTCATCTATGTACTGTTCGATCCACGCCACCACGTTCCGAATTGGCTGGAGAAAGATTTCGAGCGGACGGAAATTCAGCTGGGGCTGGATCTGGGTCGCACCAAGGGACCATTCGGCCGACCTGCGCCACCACCGGGTATCACGGCAACACGCTTTCTCGGAGTCGGTCCGGGGCAATCGGTGGACATCCCGTTCGTCGTCTGGAAGCGGGAAATCTTTGGTCCGCAGCACGTCACACTGGGGCCGAACGGCGACCGATCAGACGAACTCCTCAGCTCCGAAGTTGCCGCAGCCGGATCGATGTACGGCATTGTCGTCGCCAGACGAAACGCCCAGGTCTCAACCGAACCGAATCGTCCCCAATTGTCATTCCAGAACCAGTGATCACGCTCTCAGTCAGTCGTCATTGGCAGCCCATTTTGTTCGATGTTAAGGACTTTGCCCGCAATTGAATTTATCCAGAAATTGACATCAATCGTTTATGTCTTCCCGTTTCCAGAGCAAGAGGACTCCCATGATTTCCCCGCAAGCGTCAATGATCCGGCGTCCCCGTCGAGTTCAAGGATTTACTCTGATTGAATTGTTAGTCGTGATCGCGATTATCGCGGTTCTGATCGCCCTGCTGTTGCCTGCCGTGCAGCAGGCGCGGGAAGCAGCACGTCGCTCGCAGTGCAAGAACAATCTGAAGCAGATTGGGCTGGCGATGCACAACTATCTGGATGTCTACAACGCATTTCCACCAGGCTTGATCAGCCAGATTGCTGACGCTCAGTATGCCGGAGTGACATCGTCGACAGTGGACGCGAACGTAGAGTGCTGGGGCTGGGGAGCGTTTCTGCTGCCTTACCTGGAACAGACCGCTCTGTATAACCAGGGCGGAGTCGGCAACGGTTCTCCGCTGGAGAATGTGCTGACTACTGTCGCCATGACTCCAATTACCGTCTACCGGTGTCCATCGGATTACGCTCCAGCGACCCGGACTCCCTCTCAGTTTGCCACGTGGGCCACGTCGAACTATAAGGCGAACATGGGACACCGCATCGGGCCACAGTTTGCAGACATCAACCCGACACAGGGGGCAAACGTAGTCTCGACCAAGGTGGAAGCCAAAGCCACAGGGATGTTCTTCCGTGACATTGTCCGCCGGATCCGCGATGTGACTGATGGTGCCAGTAACACCATCCTCGTCGGCGAAGCCCGTTACGAGCTGAGCGGCAGCAGCAACTCGACCGCAGCGGTCTGGGCCGGAGCAAAGCGCGGGCTCGGCGGTAACTCAGCGAAGGATGTCTTCGGCACAGGTCGTGGTCCAATCAACAACACGATTGGAAACTTCAATCAGATCGTCGAGCCGTTCAGCAGCCATCACGTAGGCGGGGCCCAATTCGTCTTCGCAGACGGTTCCGTCCGATTCCTCTCCGAAAACATCGACTTCACCGCTAACGCGGCAGACAACGAATCCGCAGCGGACAGCACCTATGAGTTCCTGCTGAACCGCGCAGATGGACAGCCAGTCGGCGAATACTAAGCCCGCGATCGTCGCTTGTCACAGTTCGTCATTATGTTGAGAGCCATTCGCGAGACCGGGTGCCCGCCGGAAGCAACCTCACACTGCTGCCTCACACCGTAATCACTTCATGCTGCTTTCAGGGAATTCTGAATGTTTAGATTCGTAAGTACTGCACTCGCAATCTGCCTGATCGCAGGCTGCAGTCAGTCGACAGCTCCTCAACTGATCGCTGTGTCAGGGGTCGTGTCACTCGACGGAAAACCGCTGCCGAATGCGACAGTCATGTTTCAACCTGAATCAGGCCGCCCCTCTCTGGCGACAACCGACCAGTCTGGACGGTATCAGCTTCTCTATACCCGCTCGGTCCCTGGCGCGATTCCCGGAAAGCATATTGTAAACATCCGCACTCGCGCGGAAGATGAGTCTGGCCGTGAAGTGACAAAGGAGTTTCTGCCACCCCGTTATCACGACCAGACCGAGCTGACCGCCGATGTCAGCAAGGAAAACAAGGTCATCAACTTCGATCTGACCTCCGGCAAATAGCCGTCTGCCTTGAAATCATTCCTGCCTGGAAGCTGCGACGCTGCTGAGCGGCGAGAATACTGGACTTAACCTGCACTGGAGTTTTACTCATGGCCGAATCACATCCCTCAACCAACCGCCGATCATTCTTACAGACGCTCGGAGCGGGGGCGGTCATTGCCCCCACCTCGCTGATGTTCACACGCGGCAACACCGCGGCCGCAAGCGAAGGGACGAAGCCTTTCACGCCGCCCAACCTCCTCAAGGGTGAGGTCATTCCAACCTCAGGTCAGCTCCTTGAGGGACAGAAGCGATTCATCGAAGCTCCTCGTGAGATCCCCGTCGCAGGGCATAGCGATATCCTGATCGCGGGAGCGGGGCCCGCTGGTGTCGGCGCCGCACTCGCCGCTGCCCGCGCTGGCGCCAGTGTTCGAGTCATCGAGTGCGCAGGCTGTGTCGGCGGTGTCTGGACGGCAGGCATGCTGACTAAAATTATCGATGCCGGAAATAAGTCCGGAGTCATGAAGGAGATCATGAACGACCTGGTTGTCAGGGGATCGAACGTCGCTAAACAGACGCGTGGCGAGGTCTATGATCCCGAACTCTGTAAGCTCATTCTTGAAGAGAAATTCGGACAGGCCGGCATCAAGGTTCAACTGCACACTCAGCTGGTCGGTGCAATCAAGGACCAGCACAACCGCGTGGTCGCCGTCATCACCGAATCGAAATCAGGTCGCCAGGTCTGGACAGCCGAACGCTTCATCGACTGTTCAGGGGACGGCGATCTCGCCGCTCAGGCGGGATGCGGGTTCGACGTCGGCATGACCTCGAACTGCGAATGTCAGCCGATGACGCTGATGGCGCTGCTGACTGGGATCAAGGAAGAAGAAGTTTCTGAATTCATCCGCGAACGTGGGGCAGAAGCCAAATCCCGATTCCTGAAATTCATGAACGCGTCCGGCATCAACCCGTCCTACCGGGCTCCCACGCTGCGGCACCTGCACAGCGGGATTTACTCCATCATGACGAATCATGAATACGCTGTGCCGGCGTTCGATGCCGCACAGATTTCTGACGCCACGATCAGGGCTCGCGCCGAAATTCATGCCATTGTTGATGCACTGCGGAACCTGGGTGGGCCGTGGTCGAACCTGGCTGTCGTCGCCACGGCGGAGCAAATCGGAATCCGCGAAGGACGCCGAATTCACGGGCGGTACACCATCACTGCTCAAGACCTCGTGAACGGGATGAAGCATCCCGACGGGATCTGCAAGGCGCGATTTGGATTCGATGTCCATAACATTCTGGAAGACGGTTCGAACCCTCCTGCGATTCGCGAGGCAATTAAGAATCGCCCCAAGCCATACGACATTCCATTGCCATCATTGATCGCGAAGGATGTCGACGGCCTGATGATGGCCGGACGCTGTATCAGCGGCGATTTCCTCGCCCACTCCAGCTATCGCGTGACGGGGAACTCCGTCCCGATGGGTGAGGCAGCCGGACTGACCTGCGTGGCATCCCTCAAGAAGTCTGTGATGCCACATGAACTGTCATGGAGCGAAGTTCAACAGATCACAGGGACCGATCTGAAATCCACGGACTCAAAAGAGACCGTGTCGAAATAACTTCGCTTCCGCCAGACACAAAAGAGCAGGGGCAGCGCCGTCTTCTCGAGACAGCACTGCCCCTGTCGATTTCATCCCCGTCGTTTACATCTCCGGGATTCGCCACTGGAATCCAGCGAGATAGGAAGGGTCACGTGATTGATCGCAGCAACTCGACAAGTTGTTCAGTCGTCAGCTTTCGAGGATTGTTGCTGAGCCGTTCGAGATTCACTTTCCGCGAGATGCCGAGCAACTCTTCATCCCCTCCGTGAACTCCAAATGGGGAAAGCCGAATCTGGCAGCCGACGCGCTGCACGAAATCCTGAATCACCTGACATCCCTGTTGCGGTGTTTCGCAGTTCAGAACACTCAGGATCCGCTTGATCCGCTGCTGGACGAAGGCCACTCCCCGAGGATCATTCACATCGTTCTCTGTGACTCCGGCATTGTGTACGAGCATGGGGCCGAGAGTCAGCGCAACAGCCTGACCATGTGGCACCCCATAGTCTGAAGTGAACGCATAGGAGATGGCATGAGGAGCAGTCGTCCGGGTCTGGTTAATTGCCCGGCCAGCCAGATGAGCCGCACGACACATCGCCAGACGCGACTCATGATCCTGAGATCGAACCGCCCGTTCGAGGTGCAGGAACGCTAGCTCCGCGGCTTCCTGTGCGTTACTGAATGACTGGTCGTTCGAACGCACACTCCACATCGATTCAATCGCCTGAGAGAACGCATCAAGACCGGTCTGGGCAGTGATCGGAGCCGGAAGATTCGCCGTCAATGCGGCATCCAGCACGCAATAAGCTGGCATGAGTGCGGGATGATCAACCGAGTGCTTCACACCGTCGAGATAGACGACAGCGAACTGCGTGGCCTCGCTGCCGGTTCCTGATGTCGTCGGAACCACGATCAACGGGCACCGGGGTTCCGTCAGCAGACTGGACTTTGTCACCAGCGTGTGGGGATCCACCGGGCTGTTCGAAAGAGTGACGATCAACTTCGAAATATCAATTGCGGTTCCGCCCCCAATGCAGAGCACGACATCAGGCCGCGCCTCCTGAAACAGCTTCATTCCGCTGAGGACATCTTCGAACTTGGGATTCGGTTCGAAGTTACTGAACGAGGTAACCTCGTAATTTCGAAGGATTGGTTCGATTTCACGTTTCGCCCCGGAATGGTCATAGGCAATCTCGTCGATAACCAGAAACACCGACTTCGCCTGCAGACGGTTCAACAAGTCTGCAACATCATCCACTTTCGACAGACATCGATCATCTGTCATGACAGCAGACGGAGGCGAAGGGACTTGCCGGGATGAGGTGACGGCAGGCGACGGATGAGAGGCGCTGGATTTGAGTGTCTTCAATTGTGTCTCCGTCGGACGGACATGAGTAGGCCAAAATAAGTCGGCCAGAACCAGCGACCCTGAATGAGCGAAACAGAGTCTGCAAATGACGTGGCGAAAATTCCTGCAATGCGTTCTCCCCAGGGAGCAATCGACGCACGTTTTACCAGGGAATTGACCAAGTCTTTGTATAGGACATGAACTTCATCGCCTCGACAATTCCTTCTTTAATACCCAATCCGGAATCTTTGACGCCGCCGAATGGAGTCGACTCGATTCGATACCCGGGAACCTGATTGATGTTCACGGTTCCCGTCCGAACCCCTTTGACGATCTTCAAAGCATTCGCGAGATTGTTCGTGACAACCCCCGTTGACAGGCCGAACGCCGTCCCATTGGCCAGCTGAATCGCATCGTCAACGTCCTCGATCACCAGAATCGGTGCCAGCGGTCCAAATGATTCCTGAACAACCATTTCTGCCGTTCGGGGAACGTCAGCAATGACTGTCGGCTCGAGCAATGCTCCGGATCGGCGACCGCCACACAGAATCTTGGCCCCTTGCTCGACAGCGGCTTCAGCAACTCCCAAGAGGTGTTTCGCTGACTGCTCGGTGATCACAGTCCCGACGCGAGTCTGAGGATCAAACGGATTCCCGCAAATGTACTCACGGGTTTTCGCAACGAAACGCTCGGTGAACTCATTAAGGATGGATCGCTGAATCAATAACCGCTTCACGGCAGTGCAGCGCTGCCCGGAATTCCGATAGCATCCCTCTGCCGCGAGAGTGACGGCCTGATCCATGTCGGCATCCTCGAGCACGATCAGAGGAGAATTTCCGCCCAGTTCCAGGCAGACTTTTTTGTATCCTGCGATATGGCTGATTCGCTTTCCGATGCTCACGCTTCCGGTAAACGTCACCAGCTCGATGCGAGGATCCTGAATCAACGGTTCGAGCACCGTATCAACCGGTCCCAGAAACGTACTCAGCATCGCAGGCGGGAGCCCCGCTTCGTACAGCAGTTCCGTAAACCGGATCGCCGTCAGTGGAGTTCGTTCCGACGGCTTCAGAATCAATGGCGTCCCCGCAGCAATCGCGGGGGCAACCTTATGGGCGACCTGATTCAACGGATGATTGAATGGAGTAATCGCCAGAGCGAGACGCAGGGGTTCTCGCACTGTGAAGATCTTGCGGCTCTGTCCCTGAGGAGACACGTCCCCGGAGAACGACTGACCTTCGACCTTCAGACATTCCAGGCTGGCGAACCGCAGGACATCCAGCGCGCGCCCGACTTCATAGAAGGTCTCCTTCAGGCAGAGTCCTGATTCAGCCGTGATCAGATGCGCGAACTCTTCACGTCGCGCACTGAGCAGCTCCCGGGCGCGATCGAGAATCTCGAATCGCTGATAGTTACTCAATGCCGGACGGGGAGCAAGCGCCGCCTCGATGGCCCGTTCCGCCTGATCAAGACTGATCGAAACGGCCGAACCGACCCGATCTCCATTGAAAGGGTGCTTGACTTCAAGTCGAGAACCGGAAGTAATGGCTTCCCCTGCGATCAGCGCAGGAAGTTCAATTCCAGTCGGCATGGGGATGACATTCATCAGCGAGCAGTTCCATTGCAGACAAGGTCAAAGATATCGAAGTTCCGCACGTCGCCGCCGACCTGGCGTCGAGCTCCCCCAGTCAATGGGTGGGAAATAATCAGAGGCACCATTTCTTCATAGCGGCCCCCATGTGAACGCAGCCCGCCATCAAGCGCGGCAAGATCGTGTTGTGCCGGAGTCCGACCGACGACAACATCCCGGGCGGACAGCACGCAGAGATCCCCGATCCGATCTTCTGGCAGCTCCAACAGTCGCGCGGCTTCCGTTCGCTGATAAACTTCTGTAATGCCTGGGTGACTCTGCAGCCATGCGGCCACTTCTCCTACATTGCAGTTCTCCGGCAGATGAACGGTGACGAACGATCCCAGTGCTCCATGGTGAAGAACATATGGATCGGTGATCGGGCAGATGACCTTGATTCCCTCGCCGAACTTCTCGGTCAGCAGAGACTCAACGTAGATCACGTTGGGTTCGCCGTTCTCCTGATTCTTTCCGTTCATCCCATGATCGGCAGTCAGTCCGAGAATGGCTCCGAGTTCCAGCAGCTTTCCAAATCGCTCGTCCATTGCGGCATAGAAGTCCATCGACTCTGGTGCCTCGGGAGCGTACTTGTGCTGCATGTAATCTGTCAGAGACAGATAAAGGAAGTCGGCCTGACCACTCTCCAGCAAGGCGACGCCGGCATCGAGTACAAACAGACTCGCATCCGCGCTATAGATCTTCGGAGCAGGGCGGCCGACGAGGGCAGGCACCCCGGTGATCCCGTGAACTTCCTGAGTCGTCTGGTCAGCTTTCTCTGCGGAGAAAGCGATTCCCTTTAATCCATGTGACAGAATCTCACGAAGCTTGTCTTTCGCGGTCACCATGGCGACCTTGCGACCTGCTGCAGAGGCCCCGGCCAGAATCGTCTCGCAACGCAGAAAGCGAGACGAATTCATCATCACTTCCTCGCCCGTTTCGGGATCGAGAAAGTAGTTTCCGGAGATTCCCGTCACTTCAGGCGGTCGCCCCGTCACGATGGCAGCGTTGTTGACATTGGTGAATGTCGGCAGAGCGGCCCGCGCGAAACCGCGATATCCATTCACCGTCATCTTCTGAAGATGAGGCATGCGGCCGTGCGCAGCCGTCACGTCGAGATACTCGTCCGCGCTGCCGTCGATGCAGACCACCACGATGGGCCGTGATGGAGGAGAGTAGTTACGACCGTTTGCAGAGAAAGCAGTTGAGGACATCTGGAATCAAGTCACTTATGGAGAAGGAAAAATGAGAATCGAGGAGAAGGGACCGGCCCGGTGATTGCACTGGCTTGGGCTGAGCCGATGATCTACTGCCGCAGACCATCGACTGCCGACGGCTTTCTGCCAACGGTTCATTGATGAGACGATTTGAGACCGACCGGCTTGCCATCGAGTTCCCATTGCCGATCGAGCTGCCCCGTCAAATGCATCAGGGCCGTGGCAGGGACATCGACAAGATACGCCTGTTCTTCGATCCGCCCCACTTTCGCGGCAGGTCCACTGACGATCAAGAACACCTGCCGAATTTCCGGCTTGTCGTGTCCATCGCCATGACCTTTCAGATAGCCGCCATGATCCGTGCAGACGATGACAATCCAGTTCTCTTCCGCGTACTTCGGACGGGCGTGCAATGCCTTCAGAACGGTCCCGATGTTTCCGTCGACGTTTTCAATCGCTTTCACATATTCAGGAACATCCGGGCTGAACCCCTTACCGTGCCCGGCGGCGTCGACCTGATGAAAGTAGACGAACATGGCAGTCGGATCGGCTTCGCCCAGGATCTTCGCAGCGCTCTCAGCAATCTTTGAATCGCGTGCCTGTTCGCCATTAGGGGCTTCTGTCTTGTTGTCGGCCGGATCCTTCTTGGCAGCAGGGGCAGGGGGCTGCAGATACAAACGGACCTGATTCTTGTCATGCAGTTCGAGGTTCAGACAGGCCGCGCCTTTCCCATAATTCCCCATCAGAATGTTTCGGCCTTCATCCGTCGTGCGGAATCGGGTTTCGATCGTGAAATCACCTCGAGTGATTTTCTTCAAAGGCTCCTCAAGCGGAAGCCGTGCCCCCGAGTCCTTGTTCTCTTTGCCAGCCAGTTTCAGCGAGCCGGCTTTCGGTCCGTTGGAATCGTCCGCTGCTGCGAATTCGAGTCCTGCGGTCTTGGACACAGCAGTCGCGTTTCCGACACCGCTGGCTGGCCCCACACTGTTCGCGAGAATGCGTCCATTTCCGTTTTTTCCTTCTGATGAGCAGAGAATCTCAGCGAGCAACCCCTCCCGGGAGGTCTCGGCTTTTCCTGATTGACTGGCGAGGGAACGGACCTCGTCAGCGGAGAGAGCTCGCTGCCAAAGCCGGATATCGGCCAGATTCCCATCGAAGGCGGTCGCTCCAGAACGAGTGTCTCGACCAAGGAAATAGGACTTTCCTTCCAGATCGAATTGATCGTTGAATGCCTCCACTTTTGCAGCGAGTTGACCATCGAGATAGAGCGAAACAACCCCATCTTTCCGAGTCGCAAGCAAGTGATGCCATTTGCCGTCCCGGGTGTTCGCCTGGACCTTGTCTCCAGACGCCTTCAGATCGACGAGTTGGTTGGGGCCTCGATTAATGGTGAAGTATTCATCGACATCAGCTTCTTCAACAATGAACTCTTTGATGGGCGACCAGGCCACCAGGGAGACGGTATAGGCGTCTGGCTTGAGGCGTTTCAAATTCTTGAAGAAGTGCGGGAACTGTTCATAGTTTCGGCCTTTGAAACTGTTGTCATGCACACCGTGCTTGTCAGCCCAGACGCCGGTCAGAATACTCGACCAGCCCGGTCCACTGATCGTGTTGTTCTTGTCATACCTCTCTCCAAGAATCTGAGCGGTATCTGTGAATGCCCCCTTCGTGATCAACTGATCGATGTGAGGCGTCTTCGCTTTCGCCAGTGCATCAGGCCGGGTGCCATCCATCCCGATGATCAGCACGCGTCCAGTCTTTGGCCCCGCCGCCAGACTCACGGTGGAGAGCAGTGTCCAGCAGGCCGCAACGACCAGTCCGGTGAACGCGAAGCAGGTTCTTCTTCTCATGAATTCTCACCTTAAAGTGGAGTGGAAGACGGCGACATGGTCTGTTCACATGATGAAACCGACTACATTAACAAGCATCAAAGTTGACTGCTAGTCAACTTTGATGCTTCGGGGGCTCTGGAAGCAACTGTTGGGGTTTCTCAAGGCTTCGTTCGAATTCCGCAGAACGCGACGATGCAGCGCGGCGGATGCGGCTTACTTCAGCTCGAGAGTGATTTTGTTGGCGTCTGCTGACGGAGCGACTGTGGCAGTCAGGCCGCTCTTCGCTAACTCAGTGTATTTCATGGGAATCTTGGAGACGGCCGGCTCAAGGCTCTCGCCGTCAGATCCAACTTTCGCATTAGGAGAGGGCGCTTGAAACGCCTGCACGGTCACGCGATGACTTCCCACGGCAGCGCCCGGCCGACCTTGAGTCGAAAGCGTGAAACGCCCTGCCTCATCGCTTCTTCCGATGGCAACGGGCCCCTTCTCAGGCGTAAAGACCACACTCGCCCCTGCGAGTGGCTTGCCTTCAAACTGGATCGATCCGTCGACGACCGCGAGCTGAGGAGCGTCACTGGCACCACCGCATCCGACAGCGAGAATCGAGAGCGCCACAATCGCGAGATAACCTTTGCGAGTCATACTCATTTGTCTCCACGAATTTCTTGATATGTCGCCTGATCTCAGAGAAGTCACTCAGGCGATGAACTCACGTGTCGTTCCCCACTGCCCCGGTTTCCTCAAATCGTAAACGGCTTGACCGTATGCACGTCGGGATCGTTGTGAGACAGTGCAACTCGACAGAAACTCAGAATTCGCCGATCGTCTTTCCGTCGGCGCGACCACCAAGACGCTGATAAGTGTTGGCGTGATCGATATTCTCGCTGAGAAAATGAACGGAGCCGTCTCCAAACAGAAAATGGGCGCCGCCAGTATGCATCGACCGGAATCCAAACGAATAATTCCAGCGATTGCCGCCGGTGCAATCCGGGTCAGTAATTCGACGAGTATCTATTAATGTACAAGTGGTGTAATCATTAATCGGTGTGAGCGTCATTCCCTCCGCATTACAGACAGAGATAGCATATGACCAGCTGGCACGACTTGCGTCCAGACACCCAGGGATTAATTCTCCTATCTGAATAGTATTGGAAAGCCCATCCGAAACATCGGCGATCCGGATGACCGCTCCATCTCGGGAGATCATCCCCGAGATCTCATCCCGATTACGTGATTCCCCATAATTCCGGGTCTTCTCTGCATAGATGTTATACGGAGAACACTTCGAACCCAGCCCACCTTCATTGTCCGATGTGGTCCACTGAGAGCCCATGGAACCCCCATAACTTCCCTGTGCCCAACTACTGCGGGCTTCGGTATTGCTGTCACTCGGACAAAGAGTGAAGGGGAGATTGATCTGCCGGAACTGCAATCCGCTATTCAGAATTTGATAAGCAACAATGCCGGCATTTGTTCCGTTATAAGAGGTTGCCGGCAGCTTTCCAGACAGGTCAAGCTCGTTATAAAGCGGCGCCTGTTCCAGATATGGAAGTAATCGCACCTGCCAGCTGATTCGAGGCAAGTTATTGCGAAGTCCCGCACCACCAATAGGAAACATGTTAAATGTGTCGTGATAATTCTGAAGAGCCAGTCCGTACTGTTTCAGATTATTCTTGCACTGACTGCGCCGCGCGGCCTCACGCGCCTGCTGGACGGCCGGAAGTAACAATGCAATCAGCACAGCGATGATGGCAATGACCACCAGAAGTTCAATGAGTGTGAATGCGAATCGGGACGCGAATTGAACACGTTGATTTGTTTTGTACCCGAGAGACATGGAAGCATTCCTTTTGACTCGATGAGAGCGATCGCCTTCACTGACAGAGTTGTCAGGCCGAAGGCGGATAGAAATGAAATGCGTGCAAGAAAATCACGACATAGCGGAAGACTTGCTGCGACCGATTCTGTCGTGGCTGCCGTCAGAATTGTGGACTGATCCTGATGGATTCCCTGCCCGGGAGAGTCAATGGAACCCTAATTCCATTGATCGTCTTGGATCTTCAGGAGCTTCAAACGCGAATCATTGCGGCTATTAAAAATCGCCAATCGTCCGACCGTCTGAACGCCCGCCGAGTGACTGATACGTTCCTGCGTGATCGATGTTTTCACTAATGAAACGAACAGATCCATCCGCCATGAGGAAGTGAGCTCCTCCAGAGTGTGGGGATCGAAATCCGAACGAAAAGTTCCAGGCGTTATGTGCAGTGCATAGACTGTTAGCGATGCGGCGGCCTGAGCCGAGCAATTCACACGTCGTGTAATCGTTAATCGGAGCGAGGGTCATCCCCTCGGCATTGCAGACTGAGATGGCATATGACCAGCTGGCGCGACTGGCATCCAGACACCCAGGCATGACTTCCCCGACGAAGATCGTGTTGGAGGCTCCGTCTTTCACGTCGCCCAGTCTGATCGAGGCCCCGTCGCGAGAGAACATTCCTGACAGTGTCGCCCGGATCAGAGTCCTCCCGTAATCCGGTTTCAGTTTCAGAGCATACACCTGATAGGGATTGCAGCTGGCATCGTTACTCGCATCGCTCGGAGATCCTTGCGATCCCATCGAACCTGAGTAGCTTCCTTGTGCATATCCGCCGCGAATGCCTGTATCCGGATCACTGGGGCAGGTCGCCCCGGGGATTGCGACCTCGCGGACCAGCTTGCCGTTCGGTAGCGTCGCGGCGACAGCGATAGCTGTGTTACCAGACATATCGATCTGATTGTACAGAGCGGCCTGATCCAGAAACGGCAGGACTCTGACTTGCCAGCTGACCCGAGGGGCGGAATCACGAGCACCTGCTCCCCCGATCGGAAACATGTCGGCATTGTCGTGATAGTTGTGAAGTGCGAGCCCGTACTGTTTCAGGTTGTTCTTGCACTGACTGCGTCTTGCAGCTTCTCTCGCCTGCTGAACGGCGGGCAGCAAGAGCGCCACCAGCACAGCGATGATCGCGATCACAACGAGCAACTCGATGAGCGTGAAGGCAGATTTCGCTCTCTGATACCGAGATTGCATACTTGGCATCATTAACCTCCGATGTGAATAAGCAGGAGAAGGCGTTCGAATACACGCGGAATCTTCGGCCTTCAAGTGTCAGTGTCTTTTCAGTGGAAAGTTGACTCTAACTCAATGAAGTTGAAGTGAACTCAATGTGAATTGTTTATTGAGAAGAGGCGTTGAGATTGAAATCCTGTTGTTGCAGGGCTTTACTCACTTCTCGTGCTGATTGTGCGACCGCCATCCGCCCAATCAACAAAACTGCAATCGTGGATGTGTAGGCTCGATTCTACGGTCGAAGTTGTTATTGTCAATCTACAATGTTGATCTTGAATCAACTTCATCTGCACGGTGTCTCTGCAGATTCCCCCTTTGAAGCGAATGGATCGAATCGCATGACTGAGATTGTTGGGCAGCAAGATGAGGTGACCGCGCGGAGATTCCGCCGAGCTCAGTGGCGAATCCTCCTGGTGACGATGTTCTGCTATCTGTTCTTCTACACGGGTCGACAGGCCTTCGGTTTTGCCATTCCGGGGATTCAGAACGAACTGCATCTCAGTAAATCCACACTCGGCTGGATCAGCACCGCGATGCTCTGGTCCTACGCGATCGGTCAGGCGGTGAATGGCAATCTGGGTGACCAGTACGGTGGCCGGATCATGATGAGCCTCGGGGCCTGGCTCTCTTGCGGGCTCAACTGGCTCGTGAGCTTCGGAACGGGGGTGTTATCCATTGCCGTCCCATGGGCTGCCAACGGGTTCGCTCAATCCATGGGCTGGGCTCCCGGCAGCAGGGTGCTCTCCAACTGGTGGAGTCACACGGAACGCGGCCGCGTTTATGGCGCATATGTTTTTGCTGCAGGGTCAGCGTCGGTAGTGACGTACGTGACTTCCAATCTGATTCTTCAATGGGGTCTCGACTGGCGATGGATCTTCCGTTTACCGGTCCTCCTGCTCCTCGTCGGCGGGACCGCCTACTTCCTGCTGGTTCGCAATACCCCTGAGGAACTCGGATTTCCTCCTCTGCACGACGAAGATGACGCGACCCCGAGAACGGATATCTCCGAGTCTCAAGACGAGTCCCCTGAGCCACTGATCGTAGAAACCGTCGGCGAGCGCTATCGATACGTACTGCGAAACGGCCGCTTTCTCATCGCCAGCTTTTCAATTGGTTTCCAGAGCATGGCCCGTTACGGGTTGTTGATCTGGGTGCCCGTCCACTTTCTCGGCTCGACCTGGAAATCGAATCCGGAGAGCAGCTGGATCAGCGTCGCTCTGCCCGTCGGAATGGCGCTGGGAGCACTCGCCAGCGGCTGGATGTCTGACAAACTGTTCAACTCCAACCGGTCGATTCCAATCTTCACCTTCATGTCGCTGGCGGCGATCTCATCGCTGGCGATGTATGTCATGCCGCCGCATTCGTGGACAAGTATCGCTTTGCTGTTTCTTTGCGGTTTCTTTGCCTATGGACCGCAGGCCGCCTATTGGGCACTCTGCCCGGATCTGCTGGGAACTCGCAGGGCTGGGACCGGAACCGGCGTGATGAACACCTTCGCTTATGCGTTTGCAGGCCTGGGTGAACCACTCATCGGCTGGATGATCGAACACAACGACAACCGGACCGAGCTGATTTTTGCCGTTGTCTCGGCTGCTTGCCTGGCAAGCGCCATTTCGGCTCTGTTCATTCGCCGCTGAGTTGTTTGGACGAATTAGCCCCCATATAGTGAGGGAATGAACCTTGTTGAACTAGCCCAGCGGATCCGAAAGCTGCGACTGGATCGCCGACTGACACTCGAACAGGTCGCATCGCAGACTGGTTTGACGCGCAGCTGGCTTTCTAAAGTCGAAAACTTCCGCGTTACTCCGTCTTTGACAGCGCTGGGCGAAATCGCGGTCGCACTCGGTGTCCCCATCTCACAGCTGGTGGAAGGGCTTGACGCAAAGCCACAGATGGTCGTCGTGCGTCGCAATGATCGTGTGGTCATCGACCGTGACGGTGATCGCTCCAACATCAAGTATGAGTCACTCGCTCACAAGCGGGTGAATCGGGCGATGGACCCTTTCCTGCTCACCATTCAGGGCATGGATGTCAGCCGGGAGCCGCTGACACATGAGGGGGAAGAGTTCCTCATGGTCATTTCCGGACGTGTCGATCTGAAATTTGGCGAAGAAGTTTATTCGCTCTCCGCCGGAGACAGCATGTACTTCGACGGCAGCACCAAGCACTGTCTGGTGAACCCGTACGAAGCTCCGGCGGAAGTGTTGTGCGTGTTCTATGCGCGCCAGTTCCAGGGCGAGTAGCCACGCCGCAGATTGTATTGCAATTGCTGTAGCTAGTCCCTTCAACACAGTGACAGGTGCAATCTCCCCCGGGCTCAGCGAAGTGGGGCAACACTGACCGGTTGCACAAGTTCCTTCCCGGCCTGATTTCTGGCCCAACCCAATCCGCCGTCATGGTTCTGCAACCTCCACCCATAACGGTCGCAATAGGCCTTCAATGACTGTTCATCCCGGAATCGGGCGAGCAGCACTTCTTCACGCCGATCAACCACGAGGACGGTAGGGACGAAGTCAAACTGCGTCGCATAGAGATCACGGATACCGAGTTCGTCTGAGACGTAGCTCGCCACCGGAACCTGCGGAAAACCAATGCGGTCTCGTCCGTCCGTCCGAAGTTCCGGCAGATCACCTAGCCGCCAGGCTCCTCTCTGAAGCGCGATCACGTTCCCGACCGACAAACCGATCAGCAGGCAGATGGCAATGATTTCCCTGCCGCGAGCCAGAGCCGGCCTGCAATCAAAGCTCTTGAGAAACCGAGGGCGTTCTCGAATCGGTAACGCGACCAGAAAGCAGACAAGCACGGGCACAATGTGAGCGGCAATGCGACTCATGGAAGTCGAAAGGTGCCAGTAGGGATGGTACGGAGTAATCAGATAGACGAAGTAGTACCCGAGCAACTGAATGCAGATGGCGAAGAAAACAGGAGAGCCGATGACCGCCTTCCATTGACGGGTGACCAGCAGAACCGGCAGCAGCCACAGCGTGATTCCCCAGTCCTGAAAATTGAGGACCAGCTTCTTCAGATGCTCCCAGATCTGCTGGTGCCAGAAGACTTCGAAGGACTGACTGAGACGGTAGAGCAGGGTCGAGGAATCGATCATCACCCCCGGCTGCACGATCTCGCTGATCTCAAAGTTTCGCTTCGCTTCGACAAGGTCACTGGGCGGAGCCACCGTCATTTTGAACACCGCGATCGCCAGCAGAGGAAGGGCTAAACCTGCGAGAAAGCAGATCAGTCTTCTCACGGGAATGTTCCCTGCCTGCGGTTTTCGCGAAAGAAGGTCAAGCACCGCTGACGCTGTGACAGAGACCGTGAATCCGGCAATCCACAACAGTCCCTCGTTCTTGATCAACCCGGCAAATCCACAGACGAAACCGGCAATCACCAAGAGCGACAGCAGTCGCGATCTCGTGCCTCGTTCCCACCAGAACGCCGAAATCAGAATGGCGTCTGCGAGCAGGAAGTCGGCCAGCCGGGAGGCAGCCAGTTTCCAGATCAGCGGCGTTACAAGTAGCGCCGCGAGAGCGATTGAGAGACGCACCGGTCTCTGGTGATCAGTCATGAGCCCCCAGCTCAGCACAATGCATACAAAACCGGGCCAGACAGGCAGCATCAACCAGCTGACCGCCCCCGGAGAGGCGACTCCATCCAGTTGCCATAACGCCGCGAGAGCCCAGCCGAGCAGGGGAGGATAGTCGGGATGCAGTAAGGCGAGATCATGCGAGAAGGTATTGCTCCATTCATCTCCGCCGAAGACGAAGAAGCGAGCTCGAATGACCCACGTGAATATCGAATCCCAGCTTCCCCAGGGTTCGAGCCGAACCGCTTCGGCCATAACAAACGCTGAAATGATCAACGAAATCAGCAGACCGGATGCTGATGGCAATGTGATCCAGCGGGCGGAAGAATCCGATTCCACAGTGACCGGGCGCAATTTCCCTGACCGTCGGCGGATCACAGTCACTAAGACGGCCAGCCAGAGCAGAGCGATCATTGGTCCGAGAGACCATGCCGGATGGATTCCGGAAAAAGTCTCCAGAGCTCCCGCCAGCGAGCACAGACTGATCCAGACGATCGGAAGAGTCCCGACGGCGGGCAGCCGCCATGAAACGGGAACCCGAGTGAGGACCAGCAGGATTCCTCCCAGATAGGCCGCCATCGTCAGAAACGCCGCCATCGTCCCGCCCTGATAAGAATCGCAGTGACACTCAAAACAAAAGGAGGCCCCGTTCCAACGAACAAGGCCTCCTTCATATCAAATGTCTGGCGTCAAAACATCACATCAGGATGCCTTAATGGCTTCGACTTTCGTGCAGCGTCCGATTTCGCGGACAGCCTGCCGCAGGCGCTGGCTGTTCTCGACGATGGCCAGTCGCAGGTAGCCTTCACCGTCTTCCCCGAAGCCACGCCCCGGACTGACGGCCACGCCCCCTTCTTCGAGGAGCTTCATCGAGAAGTCGATCGATCCCATGGACGCATACGGCTCAGGAATCTTCGCCCAGACGAACATGCCGGCCTTCGGCTTTTCGACTTCCCAGCCCAGTCGGCTGAGGCCGTCACACAGGACATCGCGACGGCCCTGATACTCCTCGCAGAGTTCGTCGATCATGCTGTCACAGTGCCGCATCGCGACGATGGCAGCGATCTGGATCGCCTGAAAGATGCCGTAGTCATAGTACCCTTTGATGGTCGCCAGTGCGCGAACCATTTCCCGGTTCCCGCAGCAGAAACCGATTCGCCAGCCGGCCATGCTGTAGCTCTTGCTCATGGTCGTCAGTTCGATGCCAACGTCGAGAGCGCCAGGCGTCGCGAGGAAACTCGGAGCCTTGTAGCCGTCATAGCAGATGTCGGCATAGGCGAAGTCGCTGATCACGAGAAAGCCATGCTTCTTCGCGAGCTTGACCAGCTCCACATAGAAGTCCGGCTCGATCACCGTCGATGACGGATTGTGCGGGAAGTTGACGATCACGACCTTCGGCTTCGGATACAGATGCTCGCAGGTGTAAGCAACGTTTCGCAGGAAGTCGGCCGGGTCGCGGACATCCAGAGCGATGACGTTCCCTGACGCCAGCACGACCGAATACATATGAATCGGGAACGTCGGTGACGGAACAATCGCCGTGTCGCCGGGTCCCATCAGGGCCAGACACATGTGACTGAAGCCTTCTTTTGAACCGATACAGGCGATGACTTCATCGTCGTAGTTCAGCTTCGCGCCGTACCGGGTTTCATACCGTTTGGCGACTTCTTTGCGCAGGTTGCCGATGCCGTTGGCGACCGAGTAGCGGTGGTTCTTCGGATCCTTCAGGGCTTCCGCGAGCTTGTCCTGAATCATCTGATGCGGCGGGTCGGTCGGGTTTCCCATCCCCAGATCGATCACATCGATCCCGGCCACACGCTTCTGATATTTGAGTTTATTGATCTTCCCGAACAGATAAGGCGGGAGCCGTTTCAGACGGTCAGCGACTGGAACGAGAAATGGGTTGTCTGCAAACGGAACTTCGTTTTCACTGCGCATTCTTGCACCAAGATGTATTAAATGGGTGAACGATGCGCTTCTTTCCTCGCACGCGTTCCTGGGGGATTTTATCGACAATTCGGAACATTGACGAGATTCTGATACGCCCGATTTTTCAGACAACCCGACAAGAGGCTCGTGGGAAGCCAGAGCCGGCCACTCCGAAGAGGTTCGCAGCGGAACACTTCAGAGAGCCCAAGAACGTCGAATTCCGGCATAAAGCCGGTCCGTCTCATCGGTTGCACTGACGTTCATTCAGGTTGTGTCTCCGCGTTCACCCAGTCGAAGAAGGCGGAATTTCCCTGCTGTGATTTCAATGCAACGACGCATGGGCACTCATAGGGATGCAGCGACTTGATGCGCTCCGTCACGGTATCGATCAGCTCAGGTCGGGTTTTGAGAATCAGAACGGCCTCGGACTCCGTCTGGATCTCGTTCTGCCAGCGATAGACAGATGTCACCTGGTCCAGAATGTTTCCGCACGCGATCAGATGTTCTGATACCAAGGTCTTCGCCAGTGAGAGCGCCACCTCCCGGGTGGGCGCAGTCACGTACAGAATCGAAATTTCCACCG
Source organism: Planctomycetota bacterium (assembly GCA_023417655.1). Taxonomy (GTDB): domain Bacteria; phylum Planctomycetota; class Planctomycetia; order Planctomycetales; family Planctomycetaceae; genus Planctomicrobium. Next base: position 47,258 of record JAEZFD010000065.1, read on the forward strand.
CTGGGCTCCTCATCGACACGCTGTCATTTCTTTGCTCATCGTATCACTCCAGCATCGACCGACGCACTTGTGATCCCGAACTGAATTGCCGACAATTCAGCAAACTTCGATCTGTCCCAGCTACGGTTATTGACGCGCACAGGACTCACGATGACAGCAGCAACCCACATCCGACTCTCGCGCAGGCAGTGGCTCACCCGTGCGGCAGCTGCTGCCGGTTGCGCCCCCTTCATCAACGTCCGTCATGCCTTTGCGCAGAATCAGGGTCCGAATGAGCGAGTGCGCGTCGCGTTCATCGGCACGGGCAATCAGGGAATGCTGTTGCTCCGGAACGTCCTGAAGTTCGATCTGGCGGACGTCGTGGCCGTCTGTGACGTCAACGAAGGGAGCTTTGGCTACAAGGAAGAATCTCACTTCTACGGACGCGGACCCGCCCGCAAGCTGGTGAACGATCATTACTCCGGCACGCGGAAGAAAGGAGAGTGGACCGAGTGTCAGGCGTTCGCTGACTTCCGCAAGGTGCTGGACCTGAAGAACGTGGATGCAGTTTTTGTGGTTGTGCCGGATCACTGGCATGCCGCTATGACACTGCTGGCCGCACAGGCCGGCAAGCACATCTATTGCGAGAAACCGGCCTCACTGCATGTCGCCGAGGGTCGGGAGATGGTCAACGCTGTGCGGAAGCAAAAGATCATCTTCCAGACCGGATCACATGAACGTTCCAACCCTGTCAGCCAGTTCATCTGTTCCGCGGCACGTTCCGGAAAGATTGGTGAAATCAAACGGGTGATCACCAAGGTCGGTTACAACAACAAGGTCGGCCCCGGCCCGGGGTGGAAGCCAGAACCGGTTCCTGCGACGTTCGACTATGAGTACTGGCTCGGTCCGGCACCGGATGCCCCTTATCACCACGACCGCTGCTTGTACCGGTTCCGCTTCAACTATGACTACTCCGGCGGCCAGATCACCAATTTCGGGGCGCACAGTAACGACATGGCGCACTGGGGGCTGGGTCTGGACGAATCAGGGCCTGTCGAGGTGGAATGCCTCGACGCGAAGTTCCTGCCTCAAGGAAGTCTGTTCAATACTGCGACCGAAACACGTTTCCGCTGTCGTTACGCCAATGGCGTCGAACTTCTGTGCGAGAGCGGCCCAGAAATGGTGCAGGTGAGATTCGAAGGGACCGACGGCTGGCTGCAGACTGGCTATAAAGGGACAACTGCGTCTGACCCGGAACTGCTCAAAGGGCTCCCCAAGAAGAACGGCGAGGACGGCATGGATCCTCACTCCCGCCACATCAAGGATTTCATTGAGTCGGTGAAAGCGGGACGGGATCCCCGTGGAAAGATCGAAATCGGTCACGCTTCCGCCACGTTGTGCCACCTGGCAAATGTCGCGATCCGACAGTTTCCCGAGTCCGGCCCCGGGCACCTGTTGAAATGGGATCCGCAGGCCGAACGATTTACAAACGATCCCTCCGCGAATTCAATGCTGGATGTCACATGGAGGGGAACATGGCAGAACCTCCGTTCCTGACTCGCTCAGGACGTCCGGTCGACCACCTGCATGACGACGAGACTCCCCCAGCGAAATGTCTGCGCAACTGACCGCCGAACCGCACCGGCACTTGGTTGACGGAAGACGGAAGACTGGTAGTCTCCACGTGTTCGGAATTTCTTCGTGCGATCACCATTATTGAAACAATCGAGTAGGATGCCCGTCGGTACACTCACTGACAGCACCTCTGAATCTCCTGTTGTGAACTAAGGACGTAGGCATGGCTGCACGGCTTTCGAAAGTTCTGTTCACGGGGTTAATGGCATGGGGTTGGGGACTGACCGCTCAGGCGGAAGTTCAGACCAAAGTGATCGACTACAATCATGATGGCCTTCCGATGAAAGGTTATCTCGCCTGGGATGATGCCATCACCGAACCGAGACCGGGTGTACTGCTCGTCCATGAATGGTGGGGACTGAATGATTATGCCAAGTCCCGGGCACGCCAACTCGCCTCGCTCGGTTATGTCGCTTTCGCTCTCGATATGTATGGAGAAGGCCGCGTCACCGAACACCCAACACAAGCCGCGGAAATGAGTGGAACTGTCCGCTCCAACATTCAGAAGTGGAGAGATCGAGCCCTCGCCGGTCTGAATGTTCTGAAACAGCAGCCCGGTGTCGACAAGGAAAACCTGGCTGCGATCGGTTATTGCTTCGGCGGTTCAACCGTGCTGCACCTGGCCTATATCGATTCCGGTCTCAAAGGAGTCGTCAGCTTCCACGGGGCACTGACACCGCCGCCAGCCGATGCTAAGGTCGGCCCCAAGGTGCTGATCTGTCAGGGGGGGGCCGATTCCTTCGTCCCGTCCGCAACTGTTGACGCCTTTGCGTTCGGAATGGATCAGGCAAAAGCAAACTATGTGATTGCCATCTTCAGCGGGGCGAAACACGGCTTCACGAACCCGGATGCCGGACGATATGGAGTCGATGCGTTGGCATATGACGCCGCGGCTGACAAAATGTCATGGTCGATTATGCAGCTGATGTTCGACGACATCTTCCCGAAGAAAGCCGGGAAAAACTCGAAGAAGTAACTGAACGAAACGGTTCCTTGGAACTGAATGATGCGGGATATCGCCCCGTGAATCGGGTCACAGGTGCAGCGGGCCTGCCGCACTTTTCGCTTTTGCGACCGTGGACTGAATTTCAATCGCGATCTCGAAAGGTCGAAATCAGTCGAAACGGAAATCAGGTTGATCCGCCGAAGTTGCCCTTTCTCCCTGCAGGAACAAATCTGTGATCTTTGGATTCGGAAGCAACAAGAAGAAATCGGTCAAAGAAGAGTCTGACGAAGAACAGGAAGAAGAATTTGTCCTGTTTCAGGGAGCCGTCAATGGGAACAATCCTGACCTGACGGCCCACGGGCGTCTTGTTCAGGCCGGACTTTTGCCTGCCAAAAAGCTGATCAGCGACGCTCTCGCAGTTCGCGGGGAGATGATTCGACTGGAGCAAAAAGGGCAGGTCGCGATCTCAACGGTCATCATTGACTCCGTCGCCGCTGCCCCGACGAAGATGCCTGCCCTGCAAGGTCAGGCCATTATCCAGATGCTCAAGCTTCTGGCCGGACTCGATATCAAATCGAAGGGCAAACCGCTCGCCGGGGGAATCAAGGCGGAGTACGACGGCAAGACGTACGAACTTCGCATTAACAGCCAGCCCTTGGAAGGGGGACTGGAGCGTCTGGTCGTTCGTGCTCTGGATCCGGCGATCAAACTCGAAAAGCCCCGCGACGTCGGCTTCAGTGAACCTCTGATCAATCGGGTTCGTGAGCTCTCTTCAAGCAGAAATGGGCTGATTCTGGCGGCCGGTCCTCCATTCTCCGGGGTCACAACCCTGAAAATGGCGTTGATGAGATGCTCTGACGCCTACATGTACTCGATCTACTTCCTCGCGGATGTCGGTCGTGAGATTTCCTATGTGAAAATGTTCCCGGCCAACGAAGGGGACGACCTCGCAAGGACAATGCAGCGTGCCCGACGGGAAGACGCTGACATTCTGGTTCTCGATCCGATCGATAATCCAACCGATGCGAAGACCGCCCTGGAGTTCTCAAAAGAGTGCTCCATCGTCACCGACATGTATGCCAAGGATTCTCCCGAGGCAATTCTGCGACTCGTCAAAGCTGCAGGACCCCAGTTGGTCACCGATCAACTCAAGATGGTCGTCAGCCAGATGTTCATTCGAGCGCTGTGCAAAACCTGTCGGCGGGCTTACCGTCCGAATCCCGCGTTGCTCGGAAAAATTGGTCTCCCCCCGGAAACCCGGGTGTTGTACCGGCCGACCATCGCAGGCGTGACTCAGGCGGAAGAAAACGACAAGAACGCCGAAGAAGAAATTTGCAGCGACTGCAACGGAATTGGCTATAAGGGAAAAATTGCCCTGATTGAAGTGATCGAAATGACCGATGGCATCAAACAGGTCATTCTGAAAGGCGGAGACGTCAAAGCCATCCGTGCTCAGGCCCGGGCCGACAAACAGCAGTCATTCCATTCGGATGGTTTGCGGGTTGTGGTGGAAGGGAATACTTCCCTTGAGGAACTGCAGCGGGCGTTCCGGTCCACGTGATTCCTGAAAGTGCAATCATCCAGCTCAACTTCCGTCCGGTCGACAGAATGCCGGTCGCGAGATGAGTCGAGGAACCGGCAGCTGCGGGACAGTCAAACTGAAACTCTCCCTGTTAAGCCACTTGTGTCCGCCCGGAACAGGATTCCAGCGGCTTCCCCTTTTCCAAATCGCAGGCATCCGTGAGAATAGGATGCAGGGTTTGCGCAAAGATCAATCGAACTCTCAGTTGCGCAGATTCCTGCGGAGGTGACACTTGGAACTGGACCAATTAATTACAACGAGTGGCGAGTGGCTGCGGGGAACCGGCCCGGAATCTGACGTTGTCGTTTCCAGTCGCATTCGACTGGCGCGAAATGTTGCGGGATACCCGTTCCCTCCTCGTGCGGAAGAAAGTGTCCGCAACGAGATCAACTCCATTCTCCGTGAGCAGATCAGCAAACTGTCCGGAGTTCCGGCGCTGAGTTATGTCGCCGTCGATGATCTCGTCAAAGTGGACCGACAGTTTCTGGTCGAACGGCAGCTCATCAGCCGTGAACACGCGGAATCGCAGGGGCCTCGCGGAGCCTGCATCGGGCGGCAGGAAACTGTCAGCCTGATGATCAATGAGGAGGATCATCTACGGATGCAGGTCCTCCGCAGTGGTTATGCGCTGGAAGACTGTTGGGCCGAGATCAACCGGATCGACGACGAACTCGAACAGCAGATGTCGTTCGCCTTTAACGACGAATTCGGCTATCTGACCTCCTGTCCAACGAACGTCGGCACCGGGATGCGGGTCAGCGTGATGCTGCACCTCCCCGCGCTGGTGATGACCAAGGAGATTCAGAAGGTCTTTCAGGCAATGCACAAGATGAGCCTGGCGGTGCGCGGACTGTACGGCGAAGGCAGCCAGGCCATGGGAGATTTCTATCAGATCTCCAATCAGGTGACTCTCGGCCGATCAGAAGAGACAATCATTCAGAACGTAAAACGGGTCATTCCTGAAGTGCTCACCTACGAACGGAAAGCACGACAGGCCCTGATCAAGGACGACCGCCAACGGTTGCATGATCAGGTCTCCCGGGCGATGGGAATTCTCAGCAGTGCCCGCCAGATCTCCACAGAAGAGACGATGGAACTCCTTTCCAGCGTCCGGATGGGAATCAATCTCGGACTGGTCGATGACATTGCCATCGCCACCGTCAATGAGTTGTGCATTCAAACGCAACCGGCCCACCTGCAGAAGATTCGCGGCGAGTCACTGGAGTCCTCCGAACGCAATGCAGTGCGAGCGACATTGCTGCGTGATCGGCTAACCGGGAAGCCCCCTTTGCAGAACTGAACGAGCTGCTGTGCTGATCGCCGCTGACTGCCTTCGGTCTCAGCGACGTTCGGCACAGAGTCCCCCTCGTAGATATTCATTCAGGGCAGGGGAGACTCTGCAAGAACGACTTCCGGATAGTCAGCAGACCGCATCCCATCGAAGACGCATGCAGTTCGGCAAAAACCCGTTCCGCAACAGATGGGCTGTTCAGATAAGAGCTTAGCTTCTGCAGCTCGGGAACTGAGTCTTGCGGATGGGTGACGGTGTAAGTCGACACCGTCCCGCAGGTCATCCCGGTCTCATCGAACCATGCTTCGAGTCGACCGTCCGGCCCGGCGACGCCTGCCACGAGAACTTTCGGACGCCGCGCTTCGTCGAGCCTTCGAAGAATTTTCGGGTTCTTCACTCGCGAGGAATCAATGACAGGGAAGGCATAATCTCTCTTCAGATACCGACAGCGAACTTTTCCCCACAGGCAGACGTGAGGATTAATCAATCCGGTCGTCACCAGTCGCAGCCCGGGTGCATCCTTATCATCGCTGATTGCCGACTGGATCTCATAGGCCATCCGCGTCGTCATGCTGGCCGCAATCTCAAACTCGCGAGCCAAAACTCGGTGCTGAGAGGGATTCTCATCTCCACCATTGTGCGTAATGGCGGTCCACCAGTTGTCCGTCCGAATCTCGACAGTCCGCTCCCTCCCTTGATACCTGATCACCGTCTGTTGGCGGTCTGACTGACCGAACACAATTGCGACCAGTCGGACATTTGCTTCGGTAAAGGCACTCGATGCCTCGCCGATCTCGATCCGCAGCGGAGGGCGATTCCGCAGCAGTTCCTGTCTCAGCAACGTCGCCGACCTGGTATTCAAATATGGTCGGGGAAGGAGAATTCCGATGACTCCCGCAGGACGACAGATCTGGTGGGCGAGTTCCAGAAAGTGAAAGCTGAGATCGGCAGTTCCGTCTAACAACCGGACCGTCGGACGATTCCCATGATGGTTGTGAGGCGTGAGGGGATGATTGATGACGTTCCGAAACGGCGGGTTTGAAAGAATCAAATCGAAGCCACCTCGTTCCATGAAAACGTCAGGAAACGCTGCCGACCAATCAAAGGCAAAGTCGTCTGGCAGGTTAACTCGCATCTCCTCAGAGTCAGACTCCCGTGATTGCAGCACCTCCACCGGGCTGACGTTTCCAACTCGCAATTGAGAATTGAACATCGTCAACGGCAGCCCCTGATCTGCAGCGAGCAGCCATAGCGAGAGACGTGCGATTTCGATTGCCAACGGATCGCGATCCACACCATAAACGCAGGATGTCGCAACAGCCTGCAGCACAATACGCTCATCAGCACTGGACTGTTCTAAAGAAAGTGAGCGTGTCTCGCCCGCGATTTCTCTGCACGCCTGCATCAGAAATGCTCCGGATCCGCACGCCTGATCACAAACCTTCAGGCGTAAGAGCTCCGTGCTTTTGCTTGCTCGCACCGCCTCCAAACTGTGACGAACCAGCGGGGCTGAAAAGTCTCGAGGCGTATAGTGAATCCCATGCGCCGCGCGCTCATGACCTCGGCAAACACTCAGCCGACCTGCTGGGATGATCCCTGGGAGATTCGGCCTGTCTTCGATGAGCTGTTGCAATGGCTCAATCCGAGCCCATAAGTCGGCATCCCCTGCACACTCATTGCGAAGTCGATCAACAAACTGCTGATCGCGAGGCCGCTTTGCAATGCGAACCGGCCGCTCCTGAAATTCTCCCAGCTTTGCGGTGACCCTCGCGGCATTCCTTTCTTTACCAGTCGGCGAGGAGAACTGCAGAGCCGACAGGGGAACAAGAGCGGTCTCCCAGAAACCAAGGCGAACCCGAATGTGTGGTTCTTCGAGTCGGACGACAGAAAGGTCCAGCAGGGATTCATAGATTCGGCCAAACTCTTCGGCGGCGGTCGTCCTCCAATTCTCAAAGGACGGGACTAGATCGTCAGTTTGACGTTGTCCGCAAGGTCCCCAACTGAAGATCGCCTGCAGCACAAAGCGAAGCGTCAGGTCATCCAGTCCTCCCTGCAGAAAGGGGAAGCGGGTCGCTGAAAACGCCGTCTTCTCCGCCCCGAGGTAAGAGGAGAATTGCGCATTCAGGAGGTGCTCTGCCTGATCGCGTCCAGCGAGAACATGGTCCTCACGGATCGCACGGTCGAGCTGGTGTAAGATGTCGAGGAACGGCGGGCAATCGGCCCGGGATTCGTCCGCGTCAGCCAATTCTCTGATTGCCGCGAAGCAGAGGAATGTCATCCGGAGCAGGGTGGTGAGACATGCCTCCCGGATCGGCTCCTCTTTAATCCCTTGAAGACGTTGCCCCTTCTCGCGGTCATCCGCGGCCTGCACAGAAAGGAGGACGCGTTCCAGCGCTTCCCGCAGGAGGTCGCGCGGATCGTCAACTCGTCGGCGTCTGCTCATACTCGGCTTGTTACGCCCGGAGCGGAGATCGTTTCCCGCTCCGCTTGGCCCGTTTAGAAAAGAGTTGTTGCGGCAAATCTCCTGAAGTCGATTCCAGTTGGAGCAGACGGGTTTTCATCGCAAGACCGGAAGGAGCGGAGTAGCCTCCCAGTCGTCCTCCGGCACCGAGGACCCGATGGCAGGGAATGACCAGCGGAATTGGGTTCTTGGCCATAATCGAACCGACAGCTCGAGCTGCGCGCGGCTTTCCAGCGGCTTCCGCTAATTCTCCATAAGACATCGTCTGACCGTAACCCAGTCGAAGGAGCTTTTCGCGTACCCGTGCTTCAAAAGGAGTGCGATGACGAATATCAAGCGGGATGATCTCACCCGGATTGACAGGCAGGCCTCTCGCATAGTCCTGAAGAGAAGTTTCCGCAGCCTTCATCCAGTCCGGCGGAGCAATGGATTTTGCTGTCGGTGGAGAGGTCGTTGGAAGTGTTGCTCGCGCGGCCTCCTCGGTGGGATGCCCGAATGTCAGAAAAGTCAGTCCTCGCTCAGTCCCCTGAATGGCAAACCATCCCAGGGCGGAAGGAAAAACACTGGTCGCGACCGGAGTTTGAGGATCGGACATCGCGGATCTCCAACCCGGCGTCTGAGCCGGATGTGCTGTGACAATCGAGGGGATTGAACCGGTTCATTTCGATCAAGCGGCCGTCAAGCAGACCGCCGAGAACGATGTCGTCAAAGATGCATTCAGGTTCTGCTGAACATGAGTATAATCAGAAGGAGTCAGGCATCGCGAACGCGTGCTCAGAAATTGATTCGAAGGCAGGAAAATCATGCAGGAATTTGGCGCGCTCTCGGATGACCAGTTTGTGAATATGACTCTCAATACCGAGATGCAGCTCCCGTCGCAGCGGGAAACTGTTCTTGATTTCTTCGGGCGAGTCCAGCGCAGCTATCCGACGATGTGCAATTTCTTCCAGCGCGGGCCACAGGACTTCGTCCTCGAAGAAGAGAAGGACCCGCAGGGCTATCGCTGGATGCGACTGGAGTCCAAGCGTCTCGCAAGTGGAGTGGTAAATCCGCCATCGCTTGATGCGGCGATGGAGCAGCACCTGCTTTGTCTGGAGCTGGCTCCGTACATGCTGTCTGTGACTCCACTTGACAGCGAAGCCATCGACTTCGTCGTCGGGTTTGATTTCAACTATCGCGGCAACCACGATGAACTCGTCGCGGAAGCACTGGGAATCACGCCAGCTCTCGAAGGCCTGATGGGTATCCCCGGTGCGCGACCAATCAAATTTGAACCGTCGCTGACGTTGTTATTGGATGCTGAGGGCCGCCGGCAATGCCGCCTGTTCATTGAAACCCGTACGACGGCATATCAGGTCCGACGGAATCATTACCCTGATGATGTGATCAGCGTCTACTTCTCAGTGCGGCAATATCGAAACGTGAAGAACGTCGGTTCACTGAAAGGGACGCTCCAGGAGTTGCGATTTGACGCCGAACGTCTGATCAACGAATACGTCGTGAATCAGATTCTCCGTCCGCTGGCGAGTACGATCTCACGCAAGTAGCAACCCGACGCAGCAATTCTCTGTTCGGTCTGTTCGTGACAAGGGCCAACTTATCCGCCCATCAGGAACGCTATTTCTTTCGGAAGACGACAAGTTTTACGGCAAGTTTTTCATTGCTCGCCAGATTCTCCCACTTCTGAAACTCATCCAGCATGAGGACTTTCACTTTCTCCTGATTGAAGCCACCTGAACCGGCTCCGATCAGCGGGAAAGCGATGGACGAAAATTGATGCTGCTCGGCAATCGCAAGAGCGTTCCGGACAGAATTGCGGATCGATCGTTCAGAGGCGCGCCAAAGCAGGTTAATACCTGCGACGTGGATGATGCCTTTGAAGCGGAGCCTCCCAGCAGAAGTGAGCACAGCTCCGCCCAACGGAATCGGCCCCGAATGAGCGACCTCCCTGAACGGTTGCGTCCCACCTGACTTCTTGATTGCTCCCGACACTCCCTGAGGCAGCAGCAGCCACCACGGGATAATGTTCCGGTTCCACGCGTTGACGATGACCTCGACATCTTGGTTCAGCAGGTCGCCTTCAACGATCAATTGACGCTCTCCCATGATCGGACTCGTCGATATCGGTTAGCGTGTGCGTGTCAGAACAAACTGACCGCGATCATCCTTCGAGGAATATGCCGCCACAAACTGATTTGAGTTCGCCCAGGCAGAGATGGCGAAGACACCCAGCAGCGGACCGAGGCGTTTGCTGGCAGAGAGTGTCACCCGACCATCAGGTGTGACACCAGTGACGTTCAGTTCAGTTCGATAGAAGAACGGAATGACTTTGCAGAATCGGCCCCGAAACCGGACTTCATACCGACAGGCATCAATCTGGCAGAGGCTCGCATGCAGTGGCCCGCGGTGTCCATTGTCGCAGCTGAACCATTGGCCGGACCATTCACCGTTCAACAGGGGAGCAGTGATCGAAGCGACAGGTGCATTCTCCGTCTCAACAACGGGCTCCTGAGCCAGAATCTTCTGATGTCCCCCAATCAAAAGCGTCACAAAGATCGCTGCCAGTAAAATACGCACTTCCGTCCCCCAGACTTTTCGCAACCATCGTTGAAGACCGATCTCCAAAAGTTGATCGTCCTCCAGTTCATTTCCCTCGAACGGTCCATCCCCATGAGAGGCCGTCGAGAAAAACTCTACACGGTAAAAGCCAGGTTGCCCTCGATTCCTGACTCTCAGGAGAGGCAATCATGGACGGACCGCGGTGTCAGGCGATCCGGACGTTGGAAGTTGAAAAGTTTATCAGGCCGGTTGGACGGTCTGAATCCGATTTGCGAGCTGAGCGCCGGCGTCCCATCCGATAGGGCCATCTGAATCAGGGATGCCGCTAAGGGGACAGGCGCTGTTCAGAATGAGGACACCGATTGGGCTTCGCCCGGTCCTGGCGAGAGAAGAAAGAAAACGATTCAGAGAGATTCGCCATCGATCAACTCACGCCTCAATTCTGCTCGCCATTTCTGAAATTGTGGCCGATTTCCCATGCTCCAGAACGGCAAATCGTCGAATTCTTTCCCAAGACGCACGATGCCGACCTCCTCTGGCATCAGGCTTGCATGTCATTCCCTTGATTCAATTCTGATCCAGGAACCTCCACAGGCAATGGTTCAGAAACTCATCTGCGGTATGCGATTTGACGGAATCACTCACACACCGAAAAATGAACTGGACAGAAACAATCGCCGAGCCTCCTGCACGTTTCTGCAACCACTGTTTTTTCAATATTTCACTACTGCGATAAGGGTTTAAGGATTTTGTTCGCTCACGCGCGCTGCTGAAACAAGGGTTCAGGCTCGGTCTCGGATTTGTCCGGATGCCGTCGGAGACGTCTCCTGCGGTTGTGTCCGTCAGTCACGAGGAGAGTCGTATGAACCACGTAGCCCAAACTCTCTCAGCAACGGATCCCGGGATTTCACGTCCTTGGCTGGCCTCTTATCCGGTGGATGTAGAAAAGCATCTCCACTTCCCGCCCTATGGGATGCCTTGGCTTCTCGAACGGGCTGCGAAGCTCTGGCCCGACCGTGACGCATGTATTTATTACGACGAGCATGTCACATACGGTCGGATGCTCTCTCGCGCACGACGAATCGCGCATTGGCTGAAACACAAAGGGTTACAGCCGGGGGAACGAGTCGGAGTCCTGCTTCCGAACACTCCAGAATACCCTGCGGTTCTTAATGGAATCTGGATGGCAGGCGGCGTCGCGGTCGCATTGAGTCCCCTGTTTGTTCCAGAAGAAGCGACCGCGTTCGCATCGGCAACCCAGTGTCGCATGGCTGTCACACTGGATGTCCTTTCGCCTTTACTCTCTCACGGGGAATTCGCGCCGGATGTCGTGATTCACACGACGCTCAGTCATCGGATTGGGCGTCTGGAACGCTTGGGCTATGCATGGGTGAAACTCATGCGACTTGGTCTCAAAGGAGTTCCGTCCCGCTGCAAAAGCATCGAACTTCGCCAGATTCTTCGGGAAGGTCGCAAGTACGAAGACGGCTTCGATCCGGTGCCAACACAAGGTAGTGACCGTGCGTACATTCTGCCCACAGGCGGAACGACATCCGCTCCCAAAGCGGTCGTCTTAACCCATGGAAATCTCCTCGCCAATGCCTGGCAGATCAGTCATTGGGCCGGGAACCGTGCGGGTGAAGAGGTCGTTCTGGCCATGCTTCCATTCTTCCACAGCTATGGCCTGTCGACCTGTCTGACAAACGGTATGGCTTTGGGAGCCACGCTGATTCTGCATCACCGATTCCGCACCGCTTCTGCGATCCGCTTGATGGACATTCATCATCCCACGCTGTTTCCTGCGGTCCCGGCGATGCTTGCGGCATTGAATCCGCTGCTGGAGAAATCAACAAAGAAAGTCGGAACGTCACTGAAGGCGGTCATCTCCGGAGGAGCTCCGCTTGCCGCGAAAGTCGCTGAACGATTTGCAACCGCGACGGGCGCCGATGTGGTCGAAGGATACGGACTCTCTGAAGCGAGTCCCGTGACCCATGCTGGACCTCTCGATGGAACTTCAGTGCCTGGCACGATCGGGTTGCCATTGCCTGATACGGACGCACGAATTGTCGATTCCGCAACCGGCACGGAAGAACTTCCACTCGGCGAAGTGGGAGAACTCGTGGTTCGCGGACCGCAGGTAATGGAAGGCTATTGGAACGCTCCCGAAGCGACGAGCAAAGCGATTCGGGACGGCTGGCTTTTCACCGGTGATCTGGCGACTTGCGACTCCAAAGGCTTCTTCCGGATCGTCGATCGCAAGAAAGATTTGATCATTACCTCTGGATTCAACGTTTACCCAGGTGACGTCGAAGATGTCCTGAGACGGTATCCCGGATTGCAGGATGTGGCAGTCGTCGGCATCCCCGATGACAACAAAGGTGAGGTGGTCAAAGCAATCGTCGTCACGAAGCCCGGACAGCAGTTCAATCGACGAGACTTCCAGGCTTTCTGTCATCAGCACCTGGCGGCTCACAAACGGCCGCGCGTGGTTGATCATCGCACAGAAGACCTTCCCCGAAACTTCCTTGGGAAAGTTCTTCGCCGGGAACTGCGGAATGATGAGGGAACACAGCTGGACTCTGATCAGGCATAAGTCTTGACGAAGTTCAGTGATCTCCGAAGTTTCATCAGGAGAAAATCATGTCTAATACTCACTCACTGCAGCCGATTGTCGTCCTTGGAGGTGCCCGCACTCCGTTCGTGAAAGCGTTCGGGCAGTTCGCGGATATCGAAGCGGACGCTCTGGGAGTCGCGGCAACTAAGGCGGCTCTGGAACGATCAAACGTCCCTGCGGATGCAATCGACGAAGTGGTCTTCGGAAACGTTTCAACTCCCACTCACGCCGCCAATATCGCGCGAGTCATCTCAATGGCGTCAGGGATCGGACAGGACAAACCAGCGCATTCGGTCTCCAGAAACTGTGCGTCGGGAATGGAGTCGATTGTCGAAGCTTGGCATGCCATTCATGAAGGGCGAGCTGAGGTCATCGTAGCTGGCGGAGTGGAGTCGATGTCTAACATTCCGCTCGTCTTCAATAGGGAATACCGCAACTGGATGATGGACTGGCGGAAGAAAAAAGGGTTCAGTCAGTTCACGCATCTCACAAAGTTCCGGCCGTCAATGTTGACTCCCATCGTCGCCCTGCAGGTGGGACTGACTGACCCGATCTGTGGTCTGAACATGGGAGAGACTGCTGAAATTCTGGCAGAAGAATTCCAGATTCCCCGGGAAGCGCAAGATCAATTTGCACTCGAAAGCCATCAGCGAACGGCAGCCGCCTGGGAACGCTGTTTCCTCGGAGGCGAAACAACGTCGGTCGTGACCCCACATGGAACCTTTTCCAAAGACAACGGTGTACGTCCTCAACAGACCCTTGAAGCACTGGCGAAACTCAAACCGGTCTTCAAAAAGGGTGGTTCCGTGACAGCCGGTAACAGTTCCCAGTTGACCGATGGGGGATCAGCGATGGTAGTTGCAGCACCTGAAGCGGCTGCCCGACTGGGAGTTGAACCGCTCGGCACGATTCATGCCTATTCAGTGGCGGGACTCGATCCCGCTCGGATGGGCTTAGGTCCAGTTTATGCCATTCATCAACTGTTAAGTCAGACCGGAATGGAGCTGCAGGACTTTGACCTGTTTGAGATCAATGAAGCTTTCGCCGCGCAGGTCCTATCCTGTTTGAAGGCGATGGAATCACCGGAATTCTGTCGAGAGAAACTGGGACGCTCGTCCCCTCTCGGCAGCATTCCACGAGATCGACTGAATGTGAATGGTGGAGCGATCGCACTGGGTCACCCCTTGGGGGCGAGCGGGAACCGACTCGTTCTGACCCTGTTGCGATCCCTCAAGGAACGCGGACTTAAACGTGGTCTGGCCGCACTCTGTATTGGAGGCGGTCAGGGAATGGCGATGTGGGTAGAACGTCCCTGATTTTCACTCCCAACACGATTTTTACTCCCCCAATACATGGAACGACAACGACCGATTCACACCCGGTTCTCCTGAAAGTTGTCAGCCCCACTTAAAGAAACAGGCAACAGGGAGTCGTCAGGAGCACGGACACCAGCGATCGCTCAACGGTCAAAAACGAGGAGCAGACTCATGCTGAAGCTCACAAATTTCAAAGTGCATATCGACGGCCGGGATGTCTTGACGGCGACGCTGAACGTCCCGGAACGCCCGATGAATGTGTTCGATGAGTCCGTCCTTCGGGAACTGGATCAGATTGTGGAATATGTGCGGAAACCCTCAGGGATCCCCTTAAAAATGCTCGTTTTCCGTAGCGGAAAGCCAGCAGGGTTTCTCGCCGGTGCCGATATTCATCGATTGAAATCCATCCAGACGCGCGAGGAATGCCAGTGGATTCTTGAGCAGGGGCAATTCCTGTTTAATCGACTCGAAGCGCTCCCGATCCCCACGCTCGCATTGATTCATGGTCCCTGTGTCGGCGGTGGACTGGAGTTCGCGCTCGCGTGCAAATATCGACTCGCCGTCAATCTTCCTTCGACCCGACTCGGACTTCCCGAAGTGAAACTCGGCCTGATCCCAGGGTGGGGCGGAACTCAACGCCTTCCGCGGAAAGTAGGTCTTTCAACGGCCTTGCCCATGTTATTGCAAGGGAAACTGTTGACCGCGAAGCAGGCCGCGAAGGCCGGACTCGTGAATCGGGCGATCGAACCCGATCAGATTGATGCAGAGCTCGACAGCTTCATTACCCGACGACTGGATGATGTTCCCGTTCGGAAGCCCTCACGAACAATGTCTCAGTGGTTGATCGACGGGAATCCGATTGGTCGATCGATCGCACTCAGTCAGGCACGAAGGCAGATTGAAAAGCCGGGGCGCCACTATCCGGCATTGCAGAGAATTCTTGAAGCCACGGAAGTTGGCCTCGCATCAAGCCGGGTCTCAGAAGAAGGTCTCCGCGCCGAACGTTCGGCCTTCTGCGATCTGATTCTGGGTTCCGTCGCTCCACATCTGATTGATTTGTTTCTCAATCAGGAGCAGGCGAAGAAGGCGTCCACCTGGACAGATACAGCAGAGCCACTTCCGGTCAAGAAGATTGCTGTCATCGGCGCCGGCACGATGGGAGCCGGAATTGCGCAGTTGGCGGCCAGTCGGGGCTATCAGGTCCGATTGCAGGACATCAAGGCGGAGTATGTCGAGAAGGGAATGACGACCATTCGCGATCTCTTCAAGAAGGCCGTCGACAAGCATGTTCTGAGTGCAGCTGAATCGGAGGCATCACTCAAGAACATTGAGACGGCGACAGAATTTAAGAACGATGACCAAATCGATCTGATGATCGAGGCCATCATCGAACGCCTCGATGTGAAAGAAGAGTTGTTCCGAACCGCAGACAATCTCCTCCCGGCAAATGCAGTTCTTGCTTCCAACACGTCAGCGCTGTCAATTGACGGTATGGCCAAGGCAACGAATCGTCCGGAGAAAGTCGCAGGGCTCCACTTCTTCAATCCGGTGCACAAGATGCCGCTGGTTGAAGTTGTCAAAGCCCAACGAACTTCGGATGAGACCTTGGCAACGCTGGTCGGGGTTGCGAAGAAGCTCGGCAAGGTTCCCGTTGTGGTCAAGCAGTCGCCAGGCTTTCTCGTCAACCGGATTCTCTTTCCGTATCTCGACGAGGCCGCCCGGCTGGTGATCGAAGGGTATACACCGAAAGAAATTGATGATGCAGCAGTGGCATTTGGAATGCCAATGGGACCGCTGGAACTCCTCGATGTGATTGGAATCGACATCGCCGCGGACGTTTCACAGACCCTTCTGCACATGGCCACTGAACCATCGCCAAGCCCAGAGCTTTTTGCCTCAATGGTGAAAGCCGGCCATAAAGGTCAGAAAAGCGGGCGTGGCTTCTATCACTGGAAAGAGGGAAAAAAACAGGCAGCGGCGGAAGTCCCTTTGCCACATCCTTCAAGCGGGAAGAAAGTTCTCGCGTGCTGGACGACGAAGGGCGAAGAACTCAATGCGATTCAGCAACGTCTGGTTCTGGCGCTTCTCAACGAAGCTCAGAAGTGTCTTAACGAGAAGGTCGTTGCAGAGCCATGGATGATCGATCTGGGAATGGTCCTCGGGACTGGCTTCGCTCCATTCCGCGGAGGACCGATGAGTTGCATCCAGGACTGGGGTCCTGAACACGTCCGCGAGAGACTTCAGATGCTCTCACGAATTTGCGGCCCCCGGTTCGAACCTGCAATCTCGGCAGATCCCCTTAGTGACCGGGTTCGAGATCAGCGGGTGACAGCCACTCCGCACTTAGAGAAGACCGCCGTAAAACCTCAGCGTTGAGTGAGGACCTCAACTGTTGAGGATGACTGAAGTTTAATTTCCCCCGGTCCTGCAAATCAGACAGCGGCATCCGCGGCTGTCTCTGAAGAAAAGGACAAAGCAATGCGATCCACAGTCGACAACAATCTGGAAGCTGAAAAACTCCCCAAATCAAATCACCCCGAATCTCTGAATCGTGATTCAACGACTCCGCAGAACCCGGCGCCGTCATTCGCCGAAACCGCCATGCGTCTCGGAGGAAAATCGGAGGAAGAGGCCCGGCGAATGGGGGCGGTCGATGCGGCCGACGAACGTGTCGAAGAGATGTTCGATCGGAAGTATCAGACCGCCTCCAGCCCGGTACACCGTGCGGTCTGGGACGCCGACTTACCGCTGAAGCTCTTTACGTTTCCTGATCCTCCGCAGATTCCCTCTGCCGCAGCCGGCGAGGTCATGGACCGGTCGATTGAAGTGGTACGGCGGCACGTCGAAGCCGGGACCATGATCGATCGAGAATCCGGAAAGATCCCGGATGTGGTTCTCAACGAACTGGCATCCGTCGGATACTGGGGACTTCTCGTCGATGAGAAGTATGGAGGGCAGGGGGCTCCGTTTTCGCAGTTCGCTCCGTTCCTCACACGAATGGCAACACTCGATCCGACCATTGCCGGGCTGGCCTCTGTCCACGCGTGCATCGGGGCGGTGGACCCAGTCCAGGCATTCGGCAACGAGGAACAAAAGCGAAAGTTCCTCCCGAAGCTCGCGAGTGGTGAAGCCCTGTCGGCATTCGCGTTAACCGAGCCTGGAGCCGGATCCGATCTGACCGCACTTAAAACTCGCGCGGTACGCGATGGTGATGACTTCGTTCTTTACGGAGAGAAGCTGTTCATCACGAACGTTCGGCCCGGTCGCACTGTGGGGGTGGTCTGTCTGATCGACGACAAACCGGCCGTGCTCATTGTGGACCTTCCGAATGAGGAAACACCTGAGTTCCAGCTCAGGAAGTACGGTCTTTATGCCCTGAAACATGCCTACAATCAGGGAATCATCTTCAATGGCCTTCGTGTCCCGGCCGCAAATCTGCTTGATCCGGGGCGGGGCGATGGACTGACGATTGCTTACCATGGATTGAATCGGGGACGAGTTGCACTCTGTGCCAACGCAGCCGGAACCATGCGGATGATGCTGGCAAACCTGCTGCCTTGGGCTCGCTTCCGCGAAACCTATGGAGAGGCGATCGTCAAGCGGGAACTGGTGCGGCGCCGCATTGGGCACCTCGCCGGATTGGTCGTTGCTTGTGACGCTTTGACTGAATGGACGGCGGCACTGCTCGATCTGGGATTCCGCGGTGAGATGGAATGTATCATCGCTAAAATCTTCGGAAGTGAAGCCCAGAAGGAAGCGACGATCGAACTCTCCATGAAGACGCATGGAGGCCGTTCATTCCTGCATGGTCACTGGTTCGGGGACAACGTCCATGACCTGCTTGCCCCGTGTATCTACGAAGGGGAAGGGGAGATGCTGGGAATGGCGTTCTTCAAATCCCTCGTGAAGGAGCATGGCCGGGAATACTTTGAACCAATCGGCCGCACGCTCCATGAGAAAGGGATCAAGAACCCGAACCTCGCCAACCCGGCTCATGCCTGGGCATTGCGTGGGCCGTTGATGAACTATTCGAAGTGGTTCGTCAGAGAAGCCGCCCGGGTGAATTCAGCATCGGTCGATGTCTCCGGTGTGAAACGCGCCCGGGGTGCCAACAAAGGGGAACAGAACGTCATTCAGAGCCTCGATCAGCACCTGCGATACGCGTCTTCCTTCCTGAGGAAGTCGCGGCTGGAAATCTCTGGCATCATGCGGACCTATCAGCTGAAGCTGCCTGACCGACAGTGCCGAATGGCCGAACTCTCAGGTCGGATTCAGTCTGCGGTCGTGATGCTGTGTACCTCTTTGTACGGTCTCCGTCAGCAGGATGCGTTGACCCGGGCCGCCGCCAACGTCGCCTGCACTCATCTCCGTCACAAACTGGACGGCCAGCGTTACACAGATGCCGAACTGCGGGCGGTCACTGGCCTCGGATCAAAGATCGCCGATGGGGAATTCGCTCCAATCGCCGGGCTGCGAACCGTGCAAATCCTGATGCCATACGGCAAGGGATAAGGTGCATTAAATTCGAGGACGTAGGAAATCCGGAAGGATTCTGCCGAGGGAAGCGGTGCGTTCCAAAGGTCAAGTCGACCGGTGGGGCGCACCGCTTTGTTTCATTCAGGACATGCCGGAATCCGACGCAGAAATCTGCTATATTCCTCAGCGACATCTTCCTGCCCCTCATTGCTGGAGAGGCCGTGAGTGCTGATCAGGTGCTCCGGCGATTTCTCACGGAGTTCCATGAGCACTCGACCCTTCGCGCATTTGCACTGCCACACTCATTATTCGTTACTCGATGGTGCCAACCGGGTTCCGGATTTGATCAAGCAGGTCAAGAACCTGGGGATGAACGCCTGCGCCATCACGGATCACGGCAATCTCTATGGTGCGCTCGAGTTCTATCAGGTCTGCAAGAAAGAGAACGTCAATCCGATCCTCGGGTATGAGGCGTACATCGCCCCCGGACACCGAACCGACCGGAGTGCCAGCCGGTTGAAAGAAGCGGCGTTCCACCTGACGCTGCTGGCAATGAACCGCACTGGGTTCCAGAACCTGACAAAGCTTTCCTCCAAGGCATATCTGGAAGGGTTTTACTATAAGCCCCGAATTGACAAGGAGATCCTTGAACAGCACAACGAGGGGATCATCTGCCTTTCAGGGTGTGCCTCGAGCGAGTTGTCCCGTGCGTTGCTGGCCGACGAGAACGACAAAGCCCGACAGCTGATCGACTGGTACATGCGGGTCTTCGGCGACCGTTTCTACCTCGAGATTCAGGACGGGGGAGTCGAGATCCAGCAGTCGTGCGCGGAAGCGACAATCGACATCGCGAACCGGATGGGCCTCCCGCTGGTTGCGACGAATGACGCTCACTATCTCTGCCAGGATGATGCGGACATGCACGACGTTTTGTTGTGCGTGAACACCAAATCCTTCCGCAGCGATGAAAAGCGGATGAAGATCGGAACCGATCAGCTCTTCATCCGTTCCCCGGAGCAGATGTACGCGGCATTTCCGAAACAGGCCGAGGCGGTGGCCCGGTCTCAGGAAATTGCGGATCGCTGCGACATCGAACTCGATCTGAAGACTCGTCACTTCCCGGTGTTTCAGCCGCCCCCACCGAAGACGGACGCCGAATACCTCCGGGAAGTCGCTTACAACGGTCTGAAATGGCGGTACGGGGACAACCCAGAACAGAAATACATTGACCGGCTGGAATTTGAACTCGGCGTCATCACCCGCATGGGGTTCGCCAGTTACTTCCTGATTGTGTGGGACTTCGCTCAGTTCGCCCGAGCCAAGGGAATTCCTTGTACGGCAAGAGGTTCCGCATGCGGAGCCATCGTCGCGTACCTGCTCGGGATTTCGGACATTTGTCCGATTCAGTACGACCTGCTGTTTGAGCGATTCCTCGACCCGAGCCGATCCGAGGCGCCGGATATCGATATGGACTTCTGCCGTGACCGGCGGGAGTGGGTCATCAATTATGTGAAGGAGAAATATGGGCACGAGAACGTCGCCCAGATTGGAACCTTCGGCACATTGAAGGCGAAAGCCGCCATTCGCGACGTCGCCCGGGCGCTCTCGATTCCGCTGAAACGAGCGGACGAGATCGCGAAGATGGTTCCTGAGACGCTCAATATCAAACTCAAGGACGCATTGAAGGAAAGCCCGGAACTAACCGAGGCCTATGAGAGTGACCCTCAGGTCAAGGAACTCATTACTTTCGCGATGTCTCTGGAAGGACTCGCGAAGTCCGCCGGAACCCATGCCGCCGGGGTCGTGATCGCCGACCGTCCGCTGCAGGAATATATCCCGCTACAGCGGATCTCCGGGAAAGAGGACGTGCTGACTCAGTGGACCGAGGTCGAAAAGGCCGGTCTGCTGAAGATGGACTTCCTCGGGCTCCGCAACCTGTCGATCCTCGACAAGGCGGTGATCAACGTCCGCAAACACCGCGGCATCGATATCGTCCCCAAGGACCTGCCGCTGGATGATCAGGAAACCTTCGCGCTGCTGCAGCGGGGCGAAACGAAGGGGATCTTCCAGCTGGAATCTGGCGGGATGCGGGACCTGCTGACCAAGATGAAGCCGGACAAATTCGCCGACATCATCGCCACCTCCGCGCTCTACCGGCCGGGTCCTCTCGAAGGGGGGATGGTGATGACGTACGTGAACGTCAAACATGGTCGCGAACCGATTCCAAAAGTTCACCCCATTGTCGACGGCGTACTGGATGAGACGTACGGCGTGATGGTCTACCAGGAACAGGTGATGCGAATTCTGAACCGCCTCGGCGGGATCGAGCTCGCCAGTTCCTATAAATGTATTAAGGCGATCTCGAAGAAGAATCACGAGATCATGAAGGGTTACCACGAGCAGTTCATCGAGGGAGCCCAGAAACAGAACATGCCCAAGGATCAGGCTCAAGGCATTTGGGATCTGATCGAAAAGTTCGCCGGGTACGGCTTCAACAAGTCACACTCGACCGCCTATGGAGCGATCGCATACCAGACGGCTTATTTGAAGGCTCACTATCCCGAAGAGTTCATGGCCGCACTCCTCTCCTGCGGGATGGAGTCGAGCGAGCGAATCTTTGAGCACACCGACGATGCACGTCGAATGGGAATCGAAATTGTCCCCCCTGACGTGAATATCAGTGACGTCGAATTCAGCCTGATTATCGATAAAAAAGGCGACGAAGAGGTCAAACGACGCGTCTCCTTCGGCATGGGAGCGATCAAAGGGGTCGGTTTGCAAGCAGTTCAGGCGATCGTTGATGAGCGCAACGCCAATGGACCATTTAAGGACATTTTCAATCTCTGCGAACGCATCGACCCCAAGGTTCTGACAAAAGGGACAGTCGAAACTCTGGTCAAAGCAGGCGCTCTCGACAGCTTTGGACCGACGCGGGCTCAGCACATGCTGGTCATTGACCGGGCCGTTCAGGCGGCGGCATCACGCCAACGCGACAAAGTACGAGGCCAACGCTCTCTCTTCGGCGAGGACGCACCGAGTTCCCCGCAGGAAGATCCCAACGCCGGGGCCGTCATCCCGCCGGCCGATCCGTGGACTCACAGCCAGCAGCTCGCCTATGAAAAGGAAGTTTTCGGTTTCTATCTGACGTCGCATCCCCTCACGGAATTCGCAGATCAGATCAATTCATTCACGAATCAGCGAGTGAAGGACCTGCGAGACCTCGGTGACGGAAAAGAGGTTCTCCTTGGGGGAATGATCTCCTCCATCAAAAAAGCGACCACGAAGAACCCTTCACGCAACGGGAACAGCAAGTACGTAAATTTCGATCTGGAGGACTCCACCGGAGTTGTCCGGTGCATTCTGTGGCCGGATGACTATGCCAACGTCGGGGAGAAAGTTGTTTCCGACAATGTCGTCCTCGTCAAAGGACGGGTCGATTCACGGGGGCGGGAACCCAACATTATCGTGAACCGGCTCCTCACGATGGCGGATGCCGAGAAGGAGTTCACGACGCTTGTCTCCTTGCTGATTCGAAAGGGCTTGCACACGGCAGACGACATGAAGCGGGTCCGCGACATTTTGAATCGCTACCCCGGCAAGGTGCAGGTTCAAGTGGTCGTGGAAACAATTGAAGAAAATCCTCCGAAGCCCGGTCCCCTGGAACCGGCCGCGCCGGTGCGGACGTCTCCGCGGAAGATCAGAGCCTTTCTCTCCACGCCCTTCCGAGTGGCGGCACGTGGCGATTTGAAGCGGGAACTGCAGGATGTGCTCGGTTCCAAAGGCTGTGTGTTTAAAATGGAAGGACCTTCGACTAGCAACCACTCCCCGTACTGATCGGGGAGTTCCCGGTCCGGGGACGGCATCTGACAGTTGTGTTCCATTTTGGAACAAACGTGTCTGGAATTATCGACAGGCTTACGGCAGGATGAACATTGCTGGAACAACCCGGTTCCCAACCGGAATTCCAGCTAGTTCAGGCTCTTCCACGGTCGGAACCTCAACTCAATCGGATCGTCCACGTTCACCAGTTTCTTAATCGGTGAAGTGGGACCAACGAACTGGGTGCGCTCCGATCCTCGTTCGCATGATCACTTCAGCGCTCGACTGCAGTGATCATCTTGGGCCTTCACACCGCGATTCCCCCGTCACGGATGAAAGGACACCGATATGTCGAGAGTGCTTCGGACGTTAAAGATGACAGACTTCATTTCGAATCTTAAGAATCAAACGATTCGTGATGAAGAACCAGAACTGATGCTTGACGGGTGTCAGAGTCACAGTAATCTAGATTGCAGTGCGTGAGCGTTGAGGTCATCGTTCCGGAAACGGCTCCGCGACAATTCTCTCGTGGCATGAAAGCTGCCTGCGTGTCCAAGCGACTTCAAAGTCACTGACGTCTTCAGAAACGGCGACAACGCCTATCTGTTGAAGTTGATACGTTATCGAGTTCTTTCCTCTCCTATGCCTATTACGACTTTTCTGCGCTCAACTTCTAGACACGCCCTGCGCTTGCACAGTGGTTGTGAGAGAACTTCGTCGAAATCGTCCGGGGCAGGGGCACGATCGCCACTTCCGAGCAAGGGATCTTCATTGATGCGCAACTGGTTTTTGACGGCGATGACGACCGTGGGCGCCGCAGTGGCCGCATCAACAACGGGACTGGCCGATCATCTGATCCCCCAACCGGTGACCTCTTATGAGCAGTTGCAGCAGGCTGCACTCGAGCTCTCGCGTAAGCCTTATCGACCACAGCCAGAGCTCCCTGCTGATCTGAAAGACATCACCTACGATGAATTCAGGCAGATCGGCTTTATCGATGGGAAAGAACTCTGGAAGGAATCCAAGTCTCCCTTTCGTCTTGGCTTCTACCATAAAGGCTATGTCGCTGTAGACGACGTCTCGATCAATCTGCTCGAGGACGGGAAACAGGTCCCGGTTCCCTTCTCAAAAAGCTATTTTCATTACTTACGTGATGCTGCGAAGTGGAACATTCCTGACGACGTTGGCTATGCCGGCTATCGGGTGCAGGGCCGATTCCCAGGCGATGAGCAGTTTCAAGAGATCTTCACATTCGTCGGGGCGAGTTACTTTCGCGCCCGCGCGTCAAATACGGTTCTGGGAACCTCGGCCCGTGGACTGGCAATCAACTGCGGACTTCCGAAACCTGAGGAATTCCCTGTCTTCCGTGAATACTGGATCCGTAAACCGAATCCCGGCGACAAATCGCTGACGGCGCTGGCTCTGCTGGAAAGCCCGAGTGTCACCGGCGCTTATCAGTTCACGATGACCCCCGCGTTTGAAAAAACGTACATCGATGTCGAACAGACGTTGTACTTCCGACAAGTTCCCGAGAAGGTCGGGATCGCTCCCATGAGCAGCATGTGGCTTTGGGGCGATGCCTTGCCGGGACCAAAGGGAGATCATCGTCCAGAAGTCCACGACGCAGACGGGCTCCAGATTCATACCGCCGACGGCCGCTGGATCTGGCGCGCGCTCGGACAGCAGTCTTATCCGTCACTCGTCCAGTTTAAACAGGACCGGATCCGCGGATTTGGGTTAATTCAGAGAGACACGAATCCGAATCATTATCTCGACGCTGAAGCTCAATACGATGCCCGCCCCGGTCTGTGGATTGAACCGAAGTCTGACTGGGGACCCGGCCGCATCGAACTGCTGGAACTGGATGCTCCACACGAGGGGATCGATAACATCGCCGCCTGGTGGGTTCCGGAGAAGGCCGTCGTCATTGGCGAGCCAGTCAATTTCAGTTACCGACTGACATATTTTCACGGAGACCGCCCTGATCATGAAGCTGGAAAAGCTGTTGCGCACCGCGTGAAGCGGTCGGCCGACGGACTGATTCAGGTAGAAATTGATTTCAGTGGTCCAATTCTTGCAAAGAGATCTGCGGAAGCACCTCCAGTGCCGCAGGTTGTCTCCATTCGCGGAGCCGTCCCCAAAGTGACGTGCACGCAGCAGGCGGACGATTTTTGGACCGCGCATCTTGATGTAAAACCGACTGGCGAAGGGCCGGTCGAACTGACAGTTATGCTCAAATACGGGGATGAAGAGCTGACTGAAACCTGGGCATACCTTTGCCCATTAAATCCCCCGGCAGTCTCGTTGCCTCCTTGGAAAGTCAAGGCAGGCGAGAAGGAGTCGGCGCCATGATTGATACGATGCCTGTTCGAAAATCCTCGCATCGTGAACCGCGAGCATCAACGACGTCGGGCCGTGATCAGGCTCGGTATCTTGTCGCGGAGTATCTGCATGACTGGGGCCTTCGGGATCCTGATATCATCGCAGATGAAAGCCGACGCATTGTCGATCACGCGGAAACATTGATCCGGTCTGTGACACCGGTCTCTGCCGAAATCCTTGATCGGGATCTCGCGACTCGTTCGCTGGAAATCGCCATGGAAGAGGTCGAGTCATCGATCGCCGCAATGGCGGCATCGTCAATTCGCGAACCGCTTCTCGGCATCCCGACCAGTAATTCTATTGTTCCTCGCATGGCCGGAGTTCTTTTGGAATTCCCGGATGCGATTCGTCATCGCGATCGTCCCCCGGCACGTCTGTTGCAAGTGCTGGAACGATCAGTGGCCCCCATTATTCCACGCTCTCATCACCGTGAGATGCCTGCTCAGCCGAGTACAAGATTGTGCTCGCTGTTTCGCGGATGCTACTGGCTGGAGCTGTATGGACGCTTCCAGACCTGGGTTTTTCGCAGTGTTGGAGTGAGTTAAATGTTTGACATGCCCCGAGCCTTGAGCAATATCCCGGGGACTCCCCGTTACCGAAAAACTCGCTGGATGCTGCTTGTGCTGACGATTGTCAGCACCGCCGCTGTCCTTGGGTTGTTCGCGAAGGTTCTCGCGGTGAACGGAATGAATGTGGCAGAGTATCTGCTGCTGCCGCTGTTCACTCTCCTCTTTTCATGGATTGCCTTCTCCTTCTGGACGGCGACCTGGGGACTGGTCCTCGTGCTCGCTGGAAAGAGCCCGCTGGAAGAGGATGATCTGAAAAAAGAAAGACAGGCCTCAACACTTCAAAGCGGCAGCGACGAACCGCTCTCGCGAACAGCGGTGCTGATGCCAATCTATAACGAGTCGCCGACTGACGTCTTTGCCGGCGTGCAGGCGATGCTGCTGTCATTGATCGCGACAGGGAAAGCACGTCACTTCGATTTCTTCGTTCTCAGTGACACGACCGACCCGGACATCTGGCTGGAAGAAGAACGCGCCTGGGCGCGACTTGTTGCAGAACACGCTTCTCATCCTCGCGTCTTCTATCGCCGCCGCCCCCGCAATGAGAGTCGCAAGGCAGGCAATATCGCAGACTTCTGCCGCCGTTGGGGATCGCAGTACGAATACATGATCGTGCTGGATGCCGACAGCGTGATGGAAGGCGAAACCCTCGTCGAGATGGTTCGCCGGATGGATGCTGACAGTGAACTCGGGATCCTGCAAGTTCCTCCGACTCCGGTTAACCGCCTGTCAGTTTTCGCCCGACTTCAGCAGTTCGCTTCGCGTTTATACAGCGACATCCTGATTCAAGGCTTCTGCAGCTGGGCGCGATTCGATAGCAACTATTGGGGCCACAACGCCATTATCCGCGTTGAACCGTTTACCCAGCATTGCGGACTCCCAATCCTCCCTGGCAAAGCCCCCCTAGGAGGCGAGATCCTCAGTCACGACTTCGTGGAAGCCGCACTCATGGCGCGGGCAGGCTGGAAGGTCTCCCTCGCTCATGACCTCGGTGGAAGCTATGAAGAATGCCCTACGACACTGCTGGATTTCGCCAAGCGCGATCAGCGGTGGTGTCAGGGGAACATGCAGCATATTCGCCTGATCTTCAGTGAAGGCTTCCGCCCAATCAGTCGCCTGCATTTGGCGATGGGAGCGATGGCCTATGTTTCGGCTCCGCTGTGGCTGGCATTCATGACCCTCAGTGCACTGGCCACGGCCTTTGATGGGCCTGCGGTTCCTGAGAGTCCATCATGGATCGCTGGGGCCTCCACCGTCTTCGCCATCACAATGGCCTTGTTGCTGCTCCCTAAATTCTTCAGCGTCATCGCCTTGATCTGGCAACCGAAGCGACTTCAGGAGTTCGGGGGCTGGGATAACGTCGTCGGCAGCGCGGTTCTGGAAACTCTGATTTCCATCGCCGTGGCTCCAATCATGATGGTGTTCCACACCCGCTTCGTCGTCTCGACATTGCTGGGTCAGAAAGTGACTTGGAACGCTCAGAACCGTGGGGAAGAAGACATCACCTTCGGCGAAGCCATTCTGGTCTACGGTCCACATATGGTCTTCGGAATTCTGGCAACAATCGGGATCGCTCAGGTGTCGCCCGCTCTGCTGGCGTGGTTCCTTCCAGTGGTCTTCGGTCTCATTCTGGCAATTCCGCTGGCAATGACTCTGGGGAGCGTTCGACTGGGACAGCGGCTCGCAAAACAGGGTCTGCTCCTCATCCCAGAAGAGATCTCAACTCCACGCATTCTGCATCTGCAGAAGCAGGCGTTGCTGGCACGTCAGCGTGCTGGCGAGCAGGTGGACCGTGAGAAGCTCTTTGATACGGTGCTGATGGATCCGTCATTCCACGCATTGCATCGCAATATCCTGCAGGCGACTGAATCCAACGTGCCGGCTCCATCGGACCAGATTCTCGCCGCTCAGGAATTGATCGCACGGGAAGGGCCTTCCGCCGTTCCCCGCGATGTACGTCGCATGATTCTGTCAGATGCTGACGCCCTGAAGAAGATTCACATTCAGGTCCGCAGCCGGATGCCATTGAACCGCTCGGCGTTGAGTTCCTGAAACTCCGGCGAGTCATCTCAACGATTGAATGAACCAGTGGGTCCGCGAAGACAAAACTTCACGGGCCCACTTTCGTTATTAGGGTCATGCCCCGAATTGATGTTTCATCCCCATCCCCTGCATCCAGTGATTGTGAACGGGGGGGCGGTCGGGTTATTCTGAGTTCTTCTTCCCCGGGCCACTTGTTGGGAGTGAAACAAATGACGATCGCGCGGCGCCAATTTCTTGCAGCTGGACTCGGCAGCATCGGTCTGTTCGCCACACCTGACCGGAAGAGACAACTCCTCAGAGCCGCACCCTCTTCTGAGAAGCACTTCCAGCGGAAATACAGCCTGCATGTCGAAAGGATGCCACTTACTGATGTCATTCAGCAGCTCGTCGATAAGGAACAGGTTCCAGTCTCGTTGCGCACCAGTAAAGGTTCTGTCTACAAGAACATCACGATCACGTTAAACGTGCATGACATCGATCTCAATTCGTTGCTGAATCTATTGAGGACCTGCATTTTCGTTGAGAATCATTTTTTAATTGATGAGCAAGGTCACATTGCGTTTCACGATTACGAAATTGAATCGAAAGATCGGATTGAGGTAACGTATCCACTCGCTTCACTGGGCCCCTTGGCTCAGAACTACGCAGAAATCGCCCAGGCCCTGACTCTCATTCAGTTTCTCAGCTGGAAGCCGAGAGACCCGGATGGCGGTCAGGTCACAGCGATGAACGCAAACGGACTGACAATCGTGCAGTGCCGAAGCACCCATCAGAAAATCGCCGACGTCCTTCAGAAGATCCAGTCATCTTTCCTGAAACGCCCCATTCCGCTGACAGACATTGATCGGACTCGCGAACGCATTCGTAAGTCCCTGTTCAAAATGGTTTCCACCTCCTCGGAGATTCAGACGGTTCGAGACTTCCTCTCCAAGACTCTCGAGAAGGAAAAGATCTCGTGGATGATTGATGAAGAGACGTTTCAGTTTGAATCCACTCGATTCCATCTTGATTCGTCGATTTCCGTCGACCCGAAGAAAGCGACGCTTTTTGCAAAGCTGCGATCAATGCTGCAACCGTTCAATGGAGGGTTCTGGATCGAAAACGAAAGCCTGACGATCCGTCATCAGTCGATGGTTGAAAACTTATTCTCCTACCGCGTTTACGACATTCGCAGGAAGCTTTCATCCGCGGTGAATTCAGCCATGGTCGCCCAGCGTCTTCAGGAGTTGGAAATCCAACGGACTCAGCGTCAAGTTGAACTCCTCGTTGCTCCGGTCGGGCCGTTACTGGTTGTCGGTCACCACGAAGAAGGACACGAGGCGATTGCAAATTTCCTCAAGCAAAGATGATCAAGTAAACTGTGTCTAGAGATCACCCTGAGTTCAACAGGCGGCACCGATGAAGATACTTTCCTTCGACTCTGTTCGGTCCATCGGGCTCGTGTTGCTCCTGACGCTCACGGCAACGGCGCAAGTGGGGAACCGCCCGCTGCCTCCCATCGAGGCGGTCCGCTCTGAGCACACTCTGAGTCTCGATGAACTCCAGGCTCTGACCGGTAAGCAGGCCGATATTCGACTGCTGAAAGGGTCGGATCTCAAGAACGCCACGATCGAGGAGATCGTCACTGTTGGGCAGACGCCAAAAGTGAAACTGATCGTCGCGAAGCCCGAAGGCGAACCACGCCCGAAACGACTGATTGCAAATCAGATTCATCAGCTGAAAATTGACGAGAACGCATACCTGGTGAACTTCCTGCCCTCCCAGAAGGCAAGCGTGATTCAGGACCAGGCGCGGCGGAAAGGAGCCGTTGAAACTCAACTTCTCGGCAAAGGAAATATCTGGGAAGAGATGACCGACGAAGAACACGCCGAAGCCGTGGCCGATGACAAAGAGTTCCTGCAGAAGGTGACGGCTTACTTCAGTAAGACTCCCATGCGGCTGACCGAGACGAAGTACTTTCTCTTCCTGACCGATATGCCACCCGCTCAGGTTGCCCCGTACATCGTCCAACTCGACAAGATGAATGAGACCCTCGGAACCGCGTTCGGCTTTCCGGCTGGCTACAACATCTGGCGAGGCAAGGCAGTCGTGATTGTTTTCACAGAGCGACTGGCGTTCGAGGCATTCGAGCGGGAATTCATGTCCCACATTCCCGGTCCCGATGTTCAGGCGCTCTGCCATAGTTTTTCAGACGGCCGTGTTGTGGTCGGCTGTTATCGCGGTGACGATCCCAGCTATTTCGGGATCGTACTGGTTCACGAAACGACACACGGTTATGTCCACCGTTACTACTCCAGCATACGGATTCCTTCCTGGCTGAATGAGGGTATGTCTGACTGGGCCGCTCAACTTGTTGTCCCTCGAAATGAGTCACTCCGTCAGCGTCAGGCTGAGGCGCAGGCGATCCTCAAACAGCAGGGAAGTCTGGGGGCGGGGTTTCTCACCTCGGATCAGATCGATGGGTGGCAATACGGCACAGCCGCGATGATGGTCGCATTTCTCGTCCGACAAGGACCTGACCAGTTCAAGACATTCATTGATGGCATTAAAGAAGGGCATCAATGGGAAGCAAGCCTGCAGCGGGCTTATGGGATTACGCCTCAGGAGTTGGTCGTTCTCTTTGGACGTTCAATCGGAATTCCACAGCTCAGCCCCTGACGACTTCAGGATGTTCGGCGAACCACCGTTCGCTCACTTTGTCCTGCTGGCGACAGATCGCCTGATTTCTATTCTAAGCCTCCAATCCCGGGCCACTTCTTCGTATCAAACGCGATTTCAACTGAAAGATTCTTTTGACGATGTCCATCGAACCGCTGATTGCCGTCTTTATTGACTTCGAGAATCTGGCACTCGGCGTCAAAGACATGCAGGCAGGAAAGTTCCAGATCAAACTCGTGCTGAAGCGACTGCTCGAGAAAGGACGCATTGTCTTCAAGCGGGCGTATTGTGACTGGACCCGATACCAGGATGAGATGCGCGAATTCCACAATCATGGCATCGAGATGATCGACATCCCGCAGACCCGGATCAGCGGCAAGAACAGCGCAGATATTCGGATGGTGGTCGATGCACTGGACCTTTGCTATTCAAAGCAGCACATCGACATTTTCGCACTGATCTCGGGTGATAGCGATTTCTCTCCGCTGGTCTCCAAACTGAAAGAGAACAACAAGCGGGTGATCGGTTGCGGAGTGAAAAGCTCGACGAGTGACCTGCTGATTTTCAACTGCGATGAATTCATCTATTACGATGATCTGATTCGACAGGAAGAGAAGAAGCCCGCCCGAAAGCCGAAGTCGCAACGCGACAAGAAACAGGAAGCCTTCGATCTGGTTCTCGAAGTGTTGAACTCAATTGAACAGGACTATGACCACGTTTGGGGGTCGATGCTCAAGAACGCCATCCGCCGCGTCCATCCCGGCTTTAATGAGAGCTACTACGGATACAAAGGCTTCTCAGACATTCTGAAGGACATGCAGGCGAAAAAACTGGTCGAACTGGAAGTCGAACCCGGTAGCCGCGCGAACTTCAAGGTCCGCCAGGCCCGGCTCGCGGAATAGTCACAAAACCCGGGCCTATTACCGGGACGTGATTTCCTTCCAGACTTCGTTGAGTCGCTTTTCAGAGACTGGAACTGCCGTCCTCAACTGCTGGGCGAACAATGACACTCGATACTCTTCGAGCAGGTGCCGATACAGCACATTGAGGGAAGACCATCGCCACTCAGGTCCGCGTTGCTCCTTCAGTTGGAGGAAGCGTTTCCAGTGAGGGGCGAATTGCTCCTGCGCTTTGCGGTCCTTCTGGAAGCCTCCCGACGTCGCTTTCGCAATCCGCTGCTGCATCGCCTGCAGGTAGCGCACGTAATACTGCAGCCAGCCAAGTGGTGTCTCGCCGAGGAAGCCCGGTGAGACCAGTTCGAGATACTGTTCACGAAGATCCTGGTAGAGCGGGGTCAGAGCAGGGGGATGCTTTGCATCAATCTGTCGCCGCACCGCGTTCGCTTCCGTCAGCAGCGGACCGATAATTCCGGCGAGATCCTGCACGACGATTCCCATCAGCCCGCGGGCCTGCTTTAGACGCAGATTCCATTCGGCTTCAGAACGCGGGATGCTGTTGTCCCGAAACAGCACGCCCCCGGCGAGTGCTCGCACCAGCTGTGACCGGAACTGCTTTCCGTCGGGCAGGGGGATCGCCTGCACACTCAACGTATCAAGTCGCGGAAAATGCTTGATCTGGTCAGTGAGCTTCTTCTCATCACTTAAAAGAAAGAGACGAAGCAGTCCCTGTCGGGTGACATTTTCGGCGATGGAACGAGAATCACTGAGCCGCAATGATACGGTGCTTCCCTGGTCAATCAGCATGGGAAACGCGACGACGGTGACTCCACCGCGATTCAATTGAAGCTGCTCGGGCAATGCTCCGAAATTCCAACTGGTTAAGCCGTCTTTGTGCCACTGCTGGTCGGTGACCTGCTGAATCGCCTTGGAATTCTGCTCCTGGGATTGCTGCTTCAGTTCATTGATGTTCCGACTCGTCGCAAGCGTCTTGCCTTTCTGATCAACAACTCGAACGTTGAACTTCAGGTGATCCGGGAGACGGTCGAGTTCGTAGGCACTCGTCGGAACGTACTCCCCGGAATGCTGACGCAGCACGTCGGAGAGCTGCGAGAGCAGATCGCCTTTGCCGTACACGAGCTTCCGAGCGACCTGCGCCGCCGTCTCAGGCACCGGGACAAAAAGAGTCCGCAGTGACTTGGGAAGCGTCTTGATGAGTGCAGCGACCTTCTCTTCAAGCAGCCCCGGCACAAGCCAGGCAAGGTTCTCATCCGACAGCTGATTCAGTCCTTCCGGCGGAACGATCAGCGTCACGCCGTCTTCGGCTGACCCGGGTTCGAGATGATACTCGACCGGAATCTGCATCGTGCCGATCTTCAGTTCGTCCGGAAACGCAGCCGCACGCGGAGCCGCCTCGCTGTCCTCAACGAGATCTGTCTTCGAAAGAAACAGCAGGCGAGGATGCTGTAATTCGATCTGCTTCCGCCATTGCTCGAAACGTGGACCGTCAAAGACGTCCGCCGGAATGCGCTGATCGTAGAAGTCGAACTCGGCTTCTTCGCCCAGAAACTGCATTCCCTGACGCAGCTTGGCCTGCCAGTCTTCCAACTCGGACTTCAAAGCCGAGTTATGCCGGAAGAATTCACCTTTGGTCTGATAGTCCCCTTCAACCAGTGCGTGCTGGATGAACAACTCGCGACTCTTGACCGGATCAATATGGCCGTACCTGACTTCGCGCCGCGGGACAATCACCAGTCCGAACAGCGTCACCTTTTCAAACGCGACGGCTGCTGAATGCTTGGAACTCCAGTGCGGCTCACTGTAGGTCTTCTTGATCAGATGCTCTGCCGCACGTTCGACCCATTGCGGCTGAATCGGCCCGACCATCCGCAAGAAGCGCCGCGTGGTTTCAACGAGCTCCGCCCCGGTGACCCATTTCGGCTTACTGTCAAACGCCGATGACCCCGGCCAGAGAAAGACCTTCTGCCCCCCGGAGCCGGTGTATTCGTTGCTTTCACTTTTTTGGGCGATGTTCGAAAGTGTGCCGGTCAGAATTGCGCGATGAATCGCATCCTCGTCATTGCGTCGGTCAGTCGGTTTGATGCCGTGATCGATGACGATTTCCCGCAGCTGACGGTGCAGGTCTTTCCACTCCCGCATCCGGTTGAACGAAAGAAAGTTCTGCTGGCAGGCTTTCCGAATCTTGCTGTTCGACAGCTTTTCATCCTGCTCGGTGAAGAAGTCCCAGAGCTTCAGCAGCGAGAGGAAATCAGAACGTTCATGCTTGAACAGTTTGTGGGCCTGATCGGCGGCCTGCTGTTTGTCGAGCGGACGTTCCCGAGGATCTCGTTGCTCCAGTGCCGACGCAATGATCAGCACCTCTTCCAGACAGTGCTCATCGGCGGCCGCGAGAATCATCCGTCCGATTCGCGGGTCAACCGGCAGGCGGGCCATCGCCTTCCCGTTCGCTGTCAGCTGCTCTTGGTCGTCAATCGCATTCAGTTCAAACAGCAGCTTCAACCCCGAGCGGATCGCAGTCGGCGTGGGGGGATCGAGAAACGGGAAGTCTTCGATCCGCCCGAGATGCAGCGCCTTCATCTGCAACAGGACGGAGGCGAGATTCGTTCGCAGGATCTCGGGTGCTGTGTAGGGATCGCGGCCCTGAAAATCGGCTTCCGAATAAAGTCGGATACAGATTCCCGGCGCGATACGACCGCAGCGTCCGGCACGTTGATTCGCCGAAGCTTGGGAGACAGCCTCGATCGGAAGTCGCTGCACCTGCGAGGTCGCCGAGAAGCGACTGATTCTCGCTGTCCCCGGGTCGACGACATAGTGAATCCCGGGAACTGTTAGCGACGATTCCGCGACGTTCGTGGCAATCACGATGCGTCGGCCGGAATGCTTCGCGAAAACTCGATTCTGTTCCTGTTCGGAAAGTCGTCCGAAGAGCGGAAGAATCTCGACTCGGCCACTGTCCGGAAATTTGCGTCCCTGCAGAACACGGGCGGCTTCCCGGATGTCGCGTTCCGTCGGCATGAAGACGAGGATGTCTCCATGACCTTCCAGCATCAGTTCTTCGCAGGCATCTGCGGCGAGGCGCTGATAGTCGACGTCATCGTCTTCTTCCCCTTCCGGAGGCCGATAACGGACTTCGACCGGATAGGTTCTGCCTGACACCTCGACGACCGGAACCGGTTTTTCGCTGCTGCCGAAATAAGTCGCAAACCGACCTGCGTCGATCGTGGCCGACGTGATGATCACCCGGAGTTCGGGGCGGTCCGGCAAGAGTCGTTTTAGATAGCCCAGCAGGAAGTCGATGTTCAGCGACCGCTCATGAGCTTCATCGATGATGATCACTTCGTACTGGTTCAGAAACCGGTCGGACTGGGTTTCCGCCAGCATCACGCCGTCGGTCATCAACTTGATCAGCGTCTTCGGCGAGGTCGTATCGGTGAATCGGATCTTGAACCCGACCAGGTCACCGACGCGTGATCCCAGTTCCTCAGCCACCCGGGCCGCCACAGATCGGGCAGCGATTCGACGAGGCTGTGTATGACCAATCACACCGGCGAGGCCATATCCAGCTTCCAGACAGATTTTCGGGAGCTGCGTCGATTTTCCCGAGCCGGTTTCCCCACAGACGACAATCACCTGATGCGACTTGAGTGCCGCGATGATTTCGTCTTTCTTCCCGGTGATGGGGAGCTGCGGATCGTATTCAAGTTTCGGGCGCTGATTCGCCCGTTGCGCATATCGTAGCTGAGAGCGTTCAAGATCCTGCCGGAGCTTGTCCAGGCTGCGATCGAACGGCTTCTTCTGTCGCTGCAGATGCTGAACACTCTCCAGCGAACGATGGAGACGAAACCGGTCCGTCAGCATCGTTCGGGCGATTGCAGCTTCCAGATCCTGCAGCGTTGCCTGAATCTCATCCGTCATCAATCAGTCACTTCCGTGCTGGTTCATTTCTTTGCACGGCCGTGATCTGGAACGTGCTTCCTTCTGCCGACATCAGCCTGTTACCAGCGCCTTCATCTCCTGAACGGCTTTCTGGAACCCGACCATTACTGCGCGGGCGACGATGCTGTGTCCAATGTTGAGCTCACCGACGCCGGGAATGCGGGCGATCGGAATGACATTCCGATAGGTCAGACCGTGTCCCATATGCAGTTGCAGGCCACAGTCGATTGCGAGCTTTCCGGCTTCGCGAATCTTTTCCAGCTCCCGCTGCTGTAGCTCAGGAGTCTCTGCGTCGGCATAAGCCCCAGTATGT
Organism: Planctomycetota bacterium; assembly: GCA_023417655.1. Lineage (GTDB taxonomy): Bacteria > Planctomycetota > Planctomycetia > Planctomycetales > Planctomycetaceae > Planctomicrobium. Next base: position 82,751 of record JAEZFD010000065.1, read on the forward strand.
AACTCAACCGCCTGTACGCCGAGTGCTTTCGAGATTTCGATCTGTGCCGGGTCAGGATCGATGAACAGGCTGACCTCAACCCCGGCTCCCATTAACTGATCGATACAGCGTTGCACTCGATCGCGGCTGCCGATGACATCAAGTCCCCCTTCAGTCGTGATCTCCTGACGCTTCTCCGGCACCAGGGTGCATTGTTCGGGGCGGATCTCCAAAGCAATCTTCGTGATGGCGTCCTCAGCGGCCATCTCGAGATTCAGCTTCACCTGAACCGTCTCTTTCAGGACACGCAAGTCGCGATCCTGAATATGTCGACGGTCTTCACGCAGGTGAACGGTAATGCAGTCAGCGCCGCCGAGTTCCGCGAGCGCGGCGGCCCAGACTGGGTCCGGTTCGATGGTTCGTCGCGCCTGACGGATCGTGGCAACGTGATCAATGTTGACGCCGAGTCGTGCCATGAAGAGAACTCACTGATCTGCGAAAAGGACAAAGCGGGGAATCAGCACGAACTGCGGCGACTATTTCTGTCGTTTATAGAAAGGAAGCGCTACGACACGGGCAGGTTCGCGCTTTCCACGAATATCGACCTCCACGATGCTCCCGGGCTCTGCGACATGCGGAGCAACGGTTGCCATCGAAAGTGACATTTCCAGTGTTGGAGAGAATGTCCCTGAGGTCACGATCCCGACCTTCTGAGATTCAAAGTAGACTTCGGAGCCCTGACGGGCAATTCGCTTGCCGTTCAGCTGCAACCCGATCCGACGGGGCAGATCATCTCGCTGAGAAAGCTTTTCGAGAGCCGCTTTCCCGATGAAATCATCTTTGTTCAAACGAACGCCGAAGGCCAAATCAGCTGAGTACGGGTCGACCGACTCGTCCATTTCATGGCCGTAAAGTGGCATTCCGGCTTCGAGCCGCAGCGTGTCCCGGCACCCGAGCCCACAAAGACGCAGTTGGGAATCGGCTCCAGTAGCGACAATCTTCGTCCAGACATCGACGGCATGAGCATTGTCGACAATCACTTCAAAACCATCTTCGCCGGTGTATCCGGTCCGACTCACAATGGCGGGAACATCGACGTCTGTCGTACGGAAAGTTGTATGGAACGCGGTGTAATACTTCAGAGTCGACAGGTCATCAGTCACCAGTGGCTGCAGCACCGCCTGTGATGCAGGACCTTGCAGTGCGAGCATGAAGGTGTCGAGCGTTGTATCTTCGAAAGTCGCATCTTCTTCGCCCGGTTGGTCGTTGAGCCAGGCGACAATTTTCTCGCGGTTGGCACCGTTCACCACCAGCAGACACTCGTCTTCGAACCGGTAGATCAGAACGTCATCCAGAATGCCGCCATCTTCCCGACAGACCAATGAATAGCGAACCTGTCCCGGCTTCAGTTTTGCGACGTGATTCGTCAGAAACCGGTCCAGCAAACGAACGTGGTCCGGTCCACGAAACCAGATCCGTCCCATGTGGGCGATATCAAATAACCCGACGTGTTGACGGACGGCATGATGTTCTTCAACAATCGACCCGTATTGAATTGGCATGTGCCAGCCGGCGAATTCGACCATCCGGCCATTGTGCTGGGGATGCCAGTCGTGAAGTGCTGTTTGCAGCATGGGTGATTCCTGAATAGTTCCGCGTGACGGAGAAGAAATCGAACGACTGAAATCCACCAGATAAGTGATCGCTCGAAGGTCTCCCGGCCACCATTTCCTGACAGATCTGGTCGACACGGGAAGATTGCGACATCATCGTCCTCCCGTGAGAATTCTCAAGTCCGCGACGTTCTTTTCGAAGGATCTTAATGTGATCGAGTCTGCTTTGACCCTGGCCGAACCCGAAGATCTGAATCTTTGCCCTCACCGGTGGTCACGTGTCTTGCAGACAGCCGCGCATTTCTGCGAGCAGGGGCTTCTGCCAGCAGTCTCATTACAGGTGCAGCGACATGGGGGAACGACGGGCGTTCACAGCTTTGGCTCCCGGCGTCTGATTGAGCCACAGCCAGTGAATGCAGAAACCCTGTTTCTCATCGCTTCTTTGACGAAGCCAATGGTGGCGATGCTGACCCTCAAACTTGTCGAGCAAGGCCGTCTGGGGCTGAACCAGCGTGTCATTGACTTCTTCCCAAAGATGCACGGAAGCGGGAAGCGTTCCATGACGATTCGACACTTGCTGACGCATACGTCCGGGCTGCCGGACATGCTTCCCAACAACCGAGAATTACGGGAAGCACAGTCAGGACTTTCAGCTTTTGTCGAAGGGACTCTGCAAGTTGAGTTGAATCAGCCGGTCGGCAGAGCTGCTCAGTATCAGAGCATGGGATATGCCCTTTTAGGGGCAATTATCGAACAGGTGACCGGCGAGTCCTGTGGCCGTGCGCTGCAGCATGAAATCTTCGAACCACTGGGGATGAATCGCTCATGGCTTGGGATGCCGCGGGAAATGCGAAACGAGACGAACATCGCTCAAATTCGCGTCCCAGAGGACCAGAAGGCAGGTCCAAACTGGAACTGGAACAGTTTCTATTGGCGGGAACTCGGGGCTCCCTGGGGAGGAGTTGTTTCCACGACGGGAGATGTCAGCAAGTTTCTGGCAGCGATGCTGGGAACCGTGCCGCTCTTTTCACCCGCGACGATTGAAGATGCCACGACAAACCGGCTAACCGAGCTTCCTCAGATCACTGAACAGGAACGGCGGACCCGGGGCTGGGGTCTGGGCTGGCGTCTGAACTGGAAAGACCACCGACACAGTCTGAGCGAAACCCTTCCCGCCGAAATCTGCGGGCACTGGGGAGCAACGGGCTGCTTGTTCTGGTTCGATCGGAAGAGCGGGATCGGGCTGACGATTCTCTCCTCACAACCCGTCGGAGATCAGGACTCCCCGATTTCCAAGCTGTCGAATCTGGTTGCCGCTGCGATTCGATAAGCCCCACAAACGAACTACGGGAAACTCGACCTACGGAGTCAGATCGATCGCCAGTTCATTGCGAACCTCGCGCACGCCGGGTTCCATCCGGACGAGAATCTCCATCATCCGTCTGTCGTCCTCGGAACGGACATTCCCTGTCAAAGTGACAAGTCCCTGTTCGTCCGCGATTGCCTTTACGCCCGTGGCACGTTGCTCCAGGGCAGGCAAGGTAATCAGGCGGGTTTGAACGGTCGTCTGTAGTTCCGAAGCAACGCGCGTGGGAGCGGCGAAGCCTAACTGCACCTGCGGAGTGATCGACAGAGCGGGGGTGCTATTCGCGTTGTTGTTCTGGTTAAAGCTGTTCCCGGAGACCAGCGACTGCAGCATCGAGAACTGCGCCGCAGATGAATTTCGCCGATTTGTCGCAGAGCTTTGCTGGCTGCCGATGAATCGCCCAGCGTTATCCCCACGGCCAATGAAGCCGCTCGTCCCGATCGTCGCTCCGAGACTTCCGTCCCCGGCGTTGAATCGGGTCTCTCCGAGAGAGCCTGTCCCAGCTGTGGAGGCGTTGTTCCGATTTGCTGAACTCCCGGACCTGCCAGCCTGAGAGCCAGCTCCACTGCTCGCTCCTCCACGGGAGGCTGATCCTGAACCGCCACCCGTCCCAGACATGAGTCCGCTGGAGCTGCCGGACGAGCGTCCATTCGAAGTCGCGGTTTGCCCCAGTGCACCTGAGCCGCCAAAGAGTGATTGGGCGTGACAGACTCCCTGAGAGAGACTGAGCGTCAGAATGACTGCGCCACAAAGGATTTTCACGGGAACAATCCTGTCAGTGTTCAGAAACGTCGTCGTATGACCAGTTCATCGGTCATACGCAATATTGTCACTGATTTGAACCCTGTCTCCAAGAAGGAGTTCCGCGAATTTTTTCTGAATCGCCGGAAACGTCGGACCATCGGTTCCGTAAGTCGTTTCCCTTAAGACGACATCAATCGCTCGGTCAGATTGCTTGATCAGATTGCTTGATCAAGGCTTCACGCAGGAGGTTTTCGCCAGCACGCACACGTTAAACCGAGTGACGAGGCGTGACAGACAACTGAAACACAACCTAAGACTTTGCCACAAAATAGGTTTCAGCGAACCCATTCGGAGGATTCTACTCGAGATCCGACAGCGGGTGGGGGCTGGCAGCAGGTATCGCAGGCGCAGACTCAGGCTGGGACGGGGATGCCCCCTTTGTGGCAGAACCGGCGTCACTTCCCGGAGCTTCCGATGATGATTCCAGCAATTCTGCGGCGGTGACCGGGGCCGCGGCCTTTTGAGAGACACTTTCCTTCTCAGGAGGATTTCCCCCAGAGGATTTCTTTTCCAGCGCAGTCTCCTTTTCCCCAGACAACGGGTGCGACGCGGCGGGAGCGAGTTTTAGTCTCCCTATCGATGGCGGCGCCTCTTCGCTGAGCGGGTTACTTGCGGGTGAGTTACTCGAAGGCGAGTGGCTCGAGGATTTCTGTGGACTCTCCTCCGTCGGCTTTTCAGGTTCCGCTTTGGCTTCCTGTTTGATCGATTGCGGCTTCCCAGGAGTCGGGAGGCCCGTCACCTCGCTCAACACCGAGAAGAGTCGCGCTCGATCCGCATCCACATCGGTCTGAGAATGTGGCATCGGGACAGGGGAAGTATGAACTCGGAGGGGGTCTTCTTTGGCGGGAACCTCGTGGCTCGCCTGTTGCACATCCCCCTTTGTGAGGGAGTGGGCGATTTCCTCGTTGATCGACCGATTGACAGGTTTCTTAATCGGACCAGGCAGAATCAGTGATCCCATTTTCGAATAGACGGGCTGACCTTCTTTTGGGGTCAGACGGACTCGCAAGGAGCAATTCGCCCGATGAGTCCCTTTTCGGGTGTACGGAATAAAGAGTCGGTAGGTCGCTCCCAGATTGGCTTCAGTCAGGAAGGTATCGAATGCCTCTTCACTGAAATCAAACTGATGAATCGGGTGCTGTTGCTCCTCGAGCGTTCCCTGATCATCGAAGACATAAATCCGCACATCCCCTTTAGTGCGTACCGGGGGCGAGATCCCCTGTGCAAAGAACATAATCTGCCCGATGAATCCCCGTGCAGGAAGTCCATCAAGACCTGTCCCTTCACCCGGTTCCCACAGACAGATCACTTCATAAACAGGATGTTCCGCCGACGCAACCGGCAGCTGCTGGAGACCTTTATGTTTCCAGAGCGCCCATGGATGACAGCCGGGGCAAATCATCAGGCTGGCCGCTAAAAGGACCAGGCGAATGCTGAATTTTGATGATGTGCGGAACATGTTGATGCGTTCAACAGGGGACAATCAAAGGGGCGGACAGACGAAATCCGTTCAAAACTGAATCAAAGGCACATTACGGATCGAAGCGGAGGCCGGGCGGGAAGTAGCACGCTTCACTAGTCATTTATCCGGGAGGCTCGCCGCGTCTTTGAATCCTGGATTGATCGGGCTCCTGTCGGATTGATTAAATCCGGAGTGACGGCCGGTGGCGGAATCACTGGGATCTGTGGAGTACCTGGAGCTTGGGGAACACCCGGAGCGTGTGGAATCTCCCGGATCTGAACAGGCTCGGCAGGCATCATGTCCAGTGCAGGACTCGTTTCGATGTGCATCTGATAGTTCGGTGGGTTTCCGAAGATCGGACCGTGCATCGCCTCTACGTCATCCTGGAAGAAGTGCATTCGACCAGTTTCGACCTGCTTGATCAGCTCCATATCACCGTCGTTATGGATGATGCGTGGCGTCAGGAAGATGAGCAGTTCGGTTCGTCGATTGTTGAAAGCGTCATAGCGGAAGGCCTTCCCGATGATTGGCAGGTCTCCCAGCCAGGGAATCTTGCGTTCTTCTGTCTGATCGCTGGAGGTGATCATTCCCCCGACAACGACTGTCTGACCATCTGGAACCTTCACTGTCGTTCGGGCTGTCGTGATGTCCTTCACCGGAGAGGTTACAACCTGACCATTCGAATCGACGAAGATGGGGACCCCGCTGCTCAGGTCAGGGTAAGCACTCTTTTCGGCGGCCACTTCCATCACGATCTGTCCTTCCGGACTGATTCGTGGGCTGACAGTGAGGATAATCCCTGCTGGATCGCGGATAACTTCCGTCTGCGCCAGGCCGTTGCCGGTTGTGACGACTCCATCGGGAACAGGCACGATCTGACCGACCTGAATTTCAGCAATCTGATTATCGAGAGCGATCACCTGCGGACGGCTAAGCACTCGCACGCTCCGCCGTGCCGCGAGAGCTCGAATCAGTACGCTGACAGAGTCAGAGCTTGCGGAAAGCACCATCCCGCCATAGCCCAGGTCATTACTGGTCCGGCCGACGTTGAAATTCGACAATCCCTGACCGCCCACGATGCCATTTGTCGCGGTGTTGCGGTTGTTGTTCCCGAGCGGCTGGTTATTAAAGTTGAACCCAGGAACAGCAGACTGGGAAATCACATTCGTCGTCTGGGTCGTTCCGACGCCTGGCACGTTGGTCTGGGTGGTCGTCGTCACCAGATCGGTGATCGCACTGCGGGCAAACAGCACAGGATCCTGAATCCCGAGCTCGACTCCGAACTCGTCGGCGTTCGTCAGTGTCACTTCAACCAGCATTGCTTGAATCACCACCTGCGGCGGCTCTGCATCCAGTCGTTTGGCAATCTCTTCGAGCTGCTTGAAGTAAGTCGGCGTGGCACTGATCAGCAGGCTGTTCGTGACCGGTTCTGCGGTGACGATGATTTCCTGTTCCAACAGCTGACTGGTGCTGATGCGATCAGGGTCAAGTGTCGCGAGTTCCCGCTGAGCCTGCAGAAATTCATTGATTGCGAGTGCAACGTCGGCCGCTGAGTTATTCCGCAGTTTGATGACCGTCGTCTGGCGATTGCGGGAGTCGTTGGTGTCGAGCTTATAAAGCACGGCTTCCACGATTCGCAGTGCTTCCGCACCCCCGACAGCGACCACGCTATTCGTTCGGGCATCGACAGAAAACCGCATCGGAATCAGATTGCTGCCGGATCCCTGGGTTCCGACCAGTTCGATCCCAAGAGCGCGAGCTCCCTGATTCGCCTGATTCCCGTTCTGGGACTGTGTTCCGTTGAAGAGTTCCTGAAGAAGAGCGGCCGCCGCATTCGCATCGGCATTCCTCAGAGAAAAAATCTTGATCTCAGAGACAGCCGAGCTGGGACGATCCAGCATCCGGATCAGTTCTTCGACGAGCGGCATGCTCTGTTCAGGAGCGGTCACCAGCAGGTTGTTCGTGCGAGGATCGGCCGAGAAGCGAATATCGTTCAGCAGCCCAGAGCGAACGAGTTCGGTTCCGCCATCTCGAAGGAACTCCAGCACCGTTGCGCGGGCCTGCTGATTGGCTGTCCCTTGCTGGACCTGGCCTCCCTGACCTTGAGTCGCAGTCATGCGAGCAGGGTTCAACACGCCCTGGATCGCGTTGTTCAGGAAGGTCGCAAGTTCTTCTGCTGTTGCACTCTTCAATGGGAAGAGACGCATCTGGCTGACTGAGCTGGCCTGCTCAGTATCGACTCCCTTAATGAACTCCGTGATCTCGGTCAGATCGCGAGGATTCGCCTGAACGATAATACTGTTGGTCCGTGCATCAGATGCGACCTTCAGCCGGGTGCCCAATCCAGTCGGTGGCTGCGTGTAGAACGAAGTCAGCATCTCGGCCACCGAGGTTGAGATGGCATGCTTCAGCCGGAAAATGTGGACTTCGTGGCTGGGATCGATCGGTCGGTCCAGCTCGTCGGCCAGATCGAGAACCGCCTGAATCGCGTTCGTCGGAGCCAGAACCAGTACCGCATTCGGGACGACGACAGGAACCACTCTGACCGAGACCTGGCTCTGCTGGGCATTGTTCGCCCGGAGTTCGGTCATGCGGGTATAGACGTCGTTCAGCAACTGGGACAGTGACTGCGAATCGACGAACTGCAGCCGCAGCAGATGGATTTCCGGGACGCTCCCGATCGCCATCTTTTCGATTTCGCGAATCACCTGCATCACGGCTTCAACGTCCTTCTCATTTCCTCGCAGAATGAGCAGGTCGAGATCGTTCAGGGCCTCAATCGAGACATCGCCTTTCAGGTTCCCCAGTAAAGCAGGCAAGGGCATCGCTGTCCCGGCTGTCGGGGGAGTTGATCCCGCCCCGGGAGGCATTGGAATTGAATCAGGAGGATTCAGTCCTTCAGGTGGAACCGAACCACTCGCGGCACCAGCGGCTGGCGGTGCCGTCCGGGCCTGTGCGATCAAAGAGAGCGGCTGACTCAATCGGGATCCTGCCTCGGCAGTCTTGCCGTCACCAATCATCAGAGTGGTGGGGGTTCCTTCTTCCAAGGGATTGGAATCGATTCGGGAGATCAGCTGCTTCAGGCCCGGCTGGACGTGTTCCGGGGCGGTCAGGATCAGCTGATTATTCGCAGTGTCGATTTCCAGCACAAACAAAGGCTGGTTCGCGGCGATCTGGGCTTCATCAAAGTGTTCGACCACAAACGCTGGCAATCCACTCGGCCCGTTGTTTTCGAGCTTGGACCGCTGTTTGAATGCCACGTGCAGCTGCTTGGCGAGATCCAGAGCGGAACGCTTCTCCGGACGAATCGTGGAACTGACGACAGGAGAGGTCTTCGCCGGAACGACGTCCGCTGATTTCGGACCCGCCGCGGGCGCCTCATGATTAACCCGTTGAATTCGGTTCACGGTCTCAGTGAGTGACTCGCGAGCTGGCATCGGAGTCATCGCGTTCAACGGCAATTCAGCGGGGACAGCGGCCTCTTTCCTGACCTCGGGTCGAGTGTATTCCGGCTTCTCCCGCTTGGTGGAAATGACTTCAAGCGTGTCGGCCCTTGCGACCAGCCGATACCCGACCTTCTCCAGATCGCGGTTCAGGATGCGAACGGCGTGTTCCCGAGTGTGCTTTTCAAAATCTGTTCGGCTGAATTTCCCTGGAGGCACCTCAGGCATCACCAGATTCGATCCGGTTTCATCGGCAACCTGCTGCAGCACTTCGTCCCAGGGCTTCCGGAGAAAACCGAGACGGCAGCGACCTTCCCCGCGAGCCGTCCCTGGCTTGGCAGAGGCGGTTGCTGCTGAACGAGGGGCCTTCGTTGAAGGACCGTCAGCAAAGGCGGAGTGCGCCCCTGGAACCAGCAGAGGGACTACTGCCATCGACGACAGGAGCCGGCCGAGTCTCTTCAACCGGGGTGCTTGCATAGAAAACTGTCCGCATTCGGAGGGAGTAAGAACGTCACAGACTGGTTAACCCCACTTTTTCACCAAATTTCTGGGGCGCGCGGAATAATGGATGAAGTTTTCCGAATCTGTTAGGGCGAACTCGCTCGAAGATCGAATTTGGACGATCTCAAATGCGCCATCGGCAGGAAGTGCCTGACCAGCGAGCAAGTGTCCGGAATGTGGACTCGAAGAGTCAGATTTCCTTCAGGTTCGGCCGGGGAACCGAACTGGGGAAAGAATGGCAAGAAGCGTCGATCAGGCATCTGCAAATGGGCACCGGGGAAATGGGCACCGAGGAACTGTCTTCCATCTTGTTTCCCTCTTAGAAACAGCAACTGAGGAATGCGCAACCGCATGAGAAGCGGTGGCGAGCGAACCCGTATCGGATTGCAGCGTTCCAATGCGTCGTGAGCGGAAGAAAAGGGGGGCTCTCCCCGGTCCGTCAGGAGTCAGATCGAATTAGGCCGATTCAGGACTGGACCTTCTGAAAAAATTTGCCAGACTCGGAGTACACTTCTCCACTGGCTGTCAACTATATTAGGGCACATCCGGGAGAATTGGACCAAAGAGTTTCATCCCGGCATCGTTCGGCATTGTCCGGATACAACACTTTACCCCGTTTATCGTCCATTTGGAGTACCGTCATTTCTCGTCCACCGCAACAGCCTCCCACTCGCAACCAATCGAACCTGCCCCGGATGAATGAGCGCATCCGAATTTCGCCGGTCCGCGTCGTCACTGCGGACGGAGAGATGCTGGGTGTGATGGAGACCCCGGCCGCGCTTCAGATGGCGCAGGACGTGGGGCTGGACCTGGTTGAGGTCAGCCCGGATTCGAAGCCACCGGTTTGCCGAATCATGGATTTCGGCAAGGCCCAGTACGAGAAACAGCGGAAGTCAGCCGGCCCGAAGCAGCACCAGAGCCAGCTGAAGCAGATCCGAATGGGGCCAAAGACCGGTCTGCACGACATTCAGGTCAAAGTGGACAAGGCCCGCGAATTCCTCGCACGTAAAGACAAAGTGAAGGTGAACATCGTGTTTCGTGGTCGCGAAAACGCGCACCATGACCGCGGTCGGGACCTTCTGCAGGAAATCATCAATATGCTCGGGGAGGCGGCCATTGTCGAACAGCCACCGCGCATGGAAGGCACCAAGGCAATGTCCATGTTGCTGATGCCGAGCGGCAAAGCAACAGCTAAGCCGAACGCTGCGAAGCCAGCTCCAGGCAAAGACGGCGAACCAGCTGCCGAGAGCAATGCAGAGAAGACTCCGGAAGCGGCAAAGCCAAAGGCATAACTTCCACGGCTTTCGCAGCTCATGCGATTCTGTAGAGCCGATCCGTTCGACCCCGGAGTGACCCTCCGGGGTTTTTCATGCGCGCTCCAGAAATCGAAAGACTGACTCAGCGTCGTCGGCGATCACTGGTGCAGGGGACTGAGTCCAACGAGGTGATTGTCGCGGAGCACGGTGATTCGATCCGCCAGAGCCCGGGCTTCAGAAAGCTGATGCGTCACATGAAGGAATGTGACTCGCGTCGCCTGCTGGGTCTGCTTCAGCAAGACCTGGAGTCGCAGCCGGGATGATTCGTCCAGGGCACTCAGTGGTTCATCCAAAAGAACCACGTCCGGTCGAAATGAGAGAGCTCGCCCCAGTGCAACTCGCTGCGCCTCCCCTCCACTGAGATTTTGGATAGGCCGATTGAGCAGCGGTCCGATCTGAAGAAGTTCGGCGAGTTCCTCAAGCCGCTCACTTCGCGCCGACTTCGACCAGCCACGCAGCTTTAGCGCGAACTCGATCTGCTGCTGTACCGTCATCGAGGGAAACAGCGCCAGATCCTGCGGGACATAACCAATTTGTCGCTGTCCCGGCGGGGCATGGGTCACATTGCGCCCATGAATTCGAATTTCGCCTGACTTCACGGCGGAGAGCCCGCAGATCGCCTCCAGAATCGTCGTTTTCCCGGTGCCGGATGCCCCCATCAGCACCGCATACTTCCCGGTGGGAACCTCCCAGTTCAAACGATGCAAAGCGAATTTTCCCGACTGCACGGCGACATCGATCAGCTGAATCATGCCGCCCTCCAGCCGCCCAGCAGTCGGAGAAGGATGAGAATCGAGACTGCCAACGTCACCATCAGTAATGAGATCGCAACCGCAGATTGCAGACTCCCCATCCCCAATTCGAGGTACACAGACGTGGAGAGAACCTCAGTCTTCATTCGGGTGGATCCGGCAAAGACCAGAATGGGTCCGAATTCCCCCATCGCCCGCGCCCACGAGACAATGAATGCGGCCATCATGCCCGAGGCCGCCTGCGGAAGGCAGACAAGTGAAAATGCCTGAGCACGTGAGCATCCCAGCGTTAATGCGATCGCTTCAGGTCGTGGATCGATTCCATTGAAGGTGGCTCTCAGTGTCCGCACCGCAAAGGCCGTCGACAGAGTTGCCTGCGCCAGCACAATTGCAGGGACATGATACGTGACAGGAATTCCAACCGTAGAGCGGAGCCAGTTTTCAAGTTTCCAACCATGAATTGGAAAATGAAAAAGCACCAGCAGGCTGATTCCCAGCACCAGCGGCGGCAAGACGAGCGGGACATCGACAATCGTGTCGATGATCAGATGCCCGCAAAATCGATGGCGCGATAACACATAGGACAGGGGAGTCGCCACGGCCACTGCCAACACCGAAGAAAGTGTGCAGGTCAGGAAGGTGAGCTGGATGGATGCCTGTATTTCCGGTTTCTGAATCGCTTCCCAGAGATGCCGGGGAGTGGTCGACAGGCAATCCGCGATCAGCAGCAGAAGAATGAACAGAATATAGCTGCCACCAAGTCCCCAGAGCGTGATCCAGAAGGGAAGGTCCTGCCGATGCCAGGGAGAGGGAACTCTCTCAGGTGACGCCCGGCTTAGCGACTTCCCAAGCGTCGCAAGTTCATTCTGGGGCTCCATTGAACTGTCTCGTGCCCCTTTGTTCGTTACATCACTATTCGATGTACTGCTGTTCGATGTACTGCTGTGCCTGAACACACTTCAGTTTCTCGCCTTCCTGTCCCAATCGCGACATTGATTGATTCGATCTCGACTCCGCGATGGAGAGGAGAACGAGTTCACTCCGGCTCGTCATGCGGCGGAACCGTGAATCCATAGCTCTGATAGATCTGTCGACCAAGAGCATCATTCGTCAGAAAGTTGATAAAGTGCCGCGCCCTGCGACGATCCTTACAGCCAGACGTAATGGCGACATTCACTTCCGCCCTTAAGTCACTCAATTCCTCAAAGGTGACAATCTCCAGATCCTGATTTCCCATCACCACGACATCGTAAACGATTGCCGCATCTCCAGCACCGGCAGAGACACTGTTCGCCGCTTCGGTCACCGTGGAAACGAATCCGTCGGTCACACGCTCCAAACGCCTCCAGGCGTTGAACTGCTCGAGTCGCTCTTTTGTGAGCTTACCAATCGCTGCGAGTTCCGGATTCGCCTGCACGAGACGCACATCACTCCGTTCGAGGTCACGCAGTGAATGGATGCTCAAGGGGTTGCCTCTTCTTACAGCGAGCACAACATTCATGCTTGCCACATGAAAGGATCTTCCCGTCAGTCCATTTTGCTCCGCCATCTCGAGATAGCTCTGGTCAGCTGGCAGCAGCAGGTCTCCTTCACCGGTGACCTCCAGCCCCGAAATGAGTGCCTGCGAAGGCCCAAACTGAAGTTCGATTCGGCCGTCGCACTGGTTCATATAGTTCTCGACAACCGTCTCCATTACCTGACGGTTACTTGCTGCACACAGCAAAACCAAGGCCGGTCGGCGCGTGGCGGGAACGTTTTCGATCGTATTGCTAAAGACCGGGACGTCGATCAGTGACATGACCAACAACGAAATCGCAACGATTGCGCCCATCATCAGAGTCAAAAGTCTGAACATCGAATTCTGGCCCTTTATGATCAGCAGCGACGCAATCAATTCCGCGAGTCACTTCGATGGAGACATCGTGAAGTCGGATGAACTGGCGACGCTCTCCGGGATCGGTAAGTCCACCCGATCCGGGAGCTCCAGCTCAAATGTGCATCCCTGTCCCCCATCGATACGATCATGGACGGTCACACGGCCTTTCAATCGCCGAACCAGCGTATGAACGATGTAGAGACCAAGCCCAGTCCCTTTCCGCCGCCGCTCCAGCTCACTCCCTCCTCGATAAAAGATCTGGAAGATCTTCTTTCGATCTTCTCTTGGAACACCGTCCCCATTGTTTGTGAATCGCAATAAAACGCGATTTTTTCCATGTCGGCGTAATTGAATTTTGACTTCCGGGGGATCTCCGGCGTATTTCACTGTGTTTTCAACGAGATTCGAGAGAATCAGGTCGATCACGATTTTCCGTCCGCGAATGACCAGTGGCTGCATATCGAGAAGAAATGTCTTATCTCGGCTGACATTCCACTGCATGCAGGCCTGATCAACGAATTGTTCGATCATCGGCTGCAATGGCAGGTCCTGGGGATCTTCGTTTTCCCCGATCGCGTCCAAACGACCGACCTCAAGCAACTGATTGATCAGCTTGTCGAGACGTTTTAACTCGCCTGCCATCACCCCGTGAAACTCCGCCCGCTTCTCGTCGCTGAGATGCCGCAGGGAAAGTGTTTCCAGATAGAGCTGCAGGGCGGCGATCGGCGACTTCAACTCATGTGTCACACTGTCGACGAAGTTTGCCTGACGGTTATTTAAAGCAATCTCTTTCAACGTCAGCACCAGCCAGACAGACAGTCCGGCCAGAATCATCGTAAAGGCGACTACCCCGATCGCCAGGGTTGTCCACCAGGAGCCTTTCGCCAGAATCACAATCCAGCAGATCATGAGCGTCACGTTGAGCGCCATGAGACTGACGCTCAACGTGATCGGCAGATGAATCGAACTGCGACGGCGGAAATAAGTTGCCACGGTGAGGGGGTCCGGCAAGCCGGTCCAGTCAGAAACGAATGGAATGGAACATTGTAAATCAGGGAGGAACGCTGAGTCCCGTTCCCCGCTTAAACCGGGAACAGTGCCATCAAGCGATCACAGTTCATTTCGCTTTCCCGAAGAATGCTTCTCCTGCTGCAAGACAGGTGACTGCCATTGTCGACAGGTCGCCGGAATTCGCAAATGAATTCAGGACTGCACTTCTGGAATTTCGACGCCAGGTGCAATGCGATCCCCCTCTTGTGGAGGAGTCCAGTCACCCCATTCCCTGAGGTAATGATCAAATGCAGAGATCGAGGCCCGTCTTTCCGAGAGCCATTGCCGGGCGAGCTCCACGAGTTCCTGCTCCCGCTCCAGGGTGATCAATCCCTGAAGAACACGAGTTCTCAAAAAGACAAAGTAAGTGTCAAGAACATCGCAGCGACAATAGTCATTAATGGCCCCTGCCTGACCAGCATCATAAAGCCCTTGAACCTGTGATCCGTCGATACTGGTCTTGCCCGGTTTACCCATCAGATTTGCAAGCAGGTTCAACCCGCCTACCATCCGCGTCGCGCCAAAGTTGCTGAACAGGTCCATCAGGTCGATGTGTGATGTGCGGTTATAGCGGTTGCGGGCCTGTTCATAGGCGGGCGCCTGGCTGTTGAACCAGTCCGGTAGCGAAATCCCATAACGGAATGCCGCGAGTTCGAGAACCGGCAGGTCGTATCCGCGTCCGTTGAACGTCACCAGCGTCGGCTTTCCGTAATGCCGCCATCCCTGCCAGAAGTGTTGAGTGATCACATGCGGACGGAAACGGGGTTCATCCAGCACCGGAACATCAAGAAGTCGGAAATCCGCTGAGACCTTCGCGATCGCTACGGAAATCGGCAGCACGAACGTGGCCGGCAGGACATCCCGTCCCGTCTGTTCAATCAATTCCGCCCGGTATCGCGCGAGTGCATCCGCCGGCGAGAGGTCATCCTTCGGGTACTTCACCCGGGAGATGAGGTCGCCATCACCCACGGCCTCGACGTCGAAAATGAGATACTGGACCGGGGATGAGGATGCCATAGAGGAGCGGTCCAATCGGGAACCAGAGGAAATTTGATTGAGCGCCTGCAACGCATGAGCACAATCCCATGCGTCACAAACGAATTCCAAGCAACGTTCTCTTCGACACTTACAAACAGATCCGCGATTCCTGATGAATTTTCAGAGCCCGCACGGATCAATGAATCTGGATTCCATGAATTCCCTGCTTGGAAACACAGGTTCCGGAATTTATCATTTCTTAAAGTGAGCCCCAAGCTCCAGCTGACAGTTCTGGTGTCGCCCCTCGCGGACTCTGTTGAATCTCAACTCAATTCCCTTTAATGGTTTTGAGGATTCACCACCAGGATTCCGGGTCGGGCGGAACTCTGTTTCAGGCTGAATTTCCGGTCTGTTCAGTTCAGAAGGGCACGAGAGGCAGGGTTCACTTCAGATGCGAGGATCTTCTCGTTTCAAACGGGACGAGATCCACGAATCTGCCGAACACGACACTGCCACGCTGGGAGTAAATGGATTCATGCTCCAAGACCAACATCGACGCTTGCATCTCGGATGACCGCAACGTCTCTGGTCGAACTGGATTTTAGGGATGCTGACTTTATCGGAATTACGACGGCGGTTTGAAGCCGCACCGGACTGTAAAATCGTCTCTGCAGAGATCTATCTGCAGGGCCTGACTGGCCGTCAGGCACTGGACCGATGGGACGAACCCTCGGCGAATCTGCTTGGCCTCGTCGACCGCTCCAACGGTAAACGAATTCTCGTCCCCGCAGAAGAGTTTCTGCGAACTCGGCCAGCAACGCCGGACGCACTCGAACTGGACGATTAGTAAGCTGAACATCCGGTAAGAGAGCATCGACTCAACTGGAACCGATCAGCCGAATTCAATCTGTCATGCGCCAAAGTGTCGAGCTTCTTTTAAGGGGCTAGCTCCGACCTTTCGATCGTCCTGTCGGCCGCCCCATTTTCGAATGATTGACAAATCAAGCTCGGCTGATCCACCGGCCATCACCCTTTGATTCGGTGCATCGGGCTTGCGCCGAGAATGCCTTTCGCGTGATGATTTGCTGGGTTCGAGCTGTGATTGTGGTTTCCTGGAGAGCTTCTTCCATGAGGGGAGAGCAGGAATCCATCGACGCCGAGTGCCGCCTCTCAGTGCATTCATCACGACTCGAAAACGTTTCTCGGTCGGAATGACCGGGAAGGCCGACCCGGTACGAATTTTCCATGCAGAAAACAAGAAAATCGATCTACCCACAGGCAGACGTGTGTGATCTAATTGAAAACAGCACAGAGATGGTCTCGGGACAGCTCCGGCTGTATCCGCGGGTCGCATGCCCATCGCGAGACCACTTGAAGGATTCAGGAACCTGACCGGTTTTGAAAGCCTGCAGAGAGCTTTCTCCTCCAGTTCGGTCGCTCACAGGGATTGTGGTGTGAAGAACTGGCGCGCCCTGCGCGCAGGTTCCGTCCGGTCACGCTAATTGCATTTCACATGAGAGCGCTGCCCGGGTTGAACCGCGAGGATGTGCCGCCTGTGAGAGGTTGCAGAACTGTGAAGCGAGGCCCTTTGTGACGATCTCATTGCGGGCTTTCAAGGTCTTCCTGCCTCTGATTTGATCGCCGCACGATCACTCAGATGAAGACTTAGCTCGGCCTTAGCTTACAGAGTGTGATTGACAATGAATTCGGTGCGATCCGCCTGACGAATGGAAATGAATCGCGTCAGGAAGAGTTGCCAGCAGACCAGTTGCTGCAGGCAATCTCGCAACAGATCTGGAAACTGATTGCCCTCGAACAGAGGAAACAGGTTTTCCAGAGAATTCCTAAGAATTGCAAGCTGGGATCAGATTGATCGTTGCCTGAGTTTTGCGTTTGACACAATGCAGAAAAGGACAGGCATCCAGCACCAGATATGTCCCGCCAAGGTCACCATCTCCTGTTGACTGACCGCATTTCGTAGAGAGTGGAAGTGCCACATGGCCAGCAAAAAAGCGGAAGTTGAAAAAGAAACCAACAACCGCTCTGCCAAACCTGCTAACGATAAACTTGTCCTGCCGGACCTGCAGCCCGGGGTTCGCTTTGTACGCCTCCTCCCCGCCGCTGAAGTACCGCGCTACACCCACATCCCCGGATCAGGCACACCGCACCCGTACCGCGATCCACGAGGCCATAGCTACAACAAACGGCCGCAAAGCCCAAAGGGTCTGAAAGAAGCTCAATGGGCCGAGAACCGTAGCTATCTGATGGCGCTCGACTACTTCAATCTGGGCTTCTACTGGGAAGCTCACGATGAGTGGGAACGCCTGCTGCGAGCGACCGGCGCTGATACGCTTTGCGGCTTGTTCGTTAAAGGCCTCGTGAAGATGGCCGCTGCGGGAATCAAAGTCCGCGAAGAGAGCATCCACGGTGTTCGTCGTCACGCCGCATCGGCAGGCGAAGTCTTCGCCGATGTCGCCGCTGAATCCGATCAGGATCGCTTCTGCGGCTTGAGCTTCACGCTGCTGCAGTTTGCGGCTGACCGCGCCGCGCAGCTGGCGTATCCGACAGCTCTGGAGGCAGGGCGTCCTTTGCGTGTCTTCCCATTCCTGTTGATCCCGGATCCAGTTCCACTGGTCTGACATCAACGGAAAAAGAAATCCAAACAACTCAGGAACGACTTTCTCCGGAAGGTCGTTCCTGTGCGTTTTTTAGCGGTCAGTTAACCGGTAACTTGTCGACATTCATCTCCCGATGGATATCACATCTGCGGTCGGCCGCCTTCGCCTCAGATCCATTTGCCGTCGGAGTGAGTCTATGTCATCGCCCGGATTGAGTCGGGAAGAGCATGTCGAACAAGCCTACTTCTTTCGCGTCCTGCGCGAGCGACTGAAAGATCACGTTCCAGTGCAGGAAGTCCTGCTCTCGATCCGCGAAGAAGTCCTGGCAACAACCCGACTGCCGATGGCAATCGATTTTCTCAGCGGAGAAATTCAGCATCACGGTCGACTCGGGCGCGGCATGGATCACCTGAAACATTATTTCACGCCGTTTCAGTCGTTTATCATGTCTCGGGCAGAGGAAGACTCTGCGCGGCTCGATTTCTCAATTGCTTTGCAGAACCTCGAGAAGGAAGCCGATTACCTGTCACGACTCCCCGTCGAACCTGCAGCACTGTTCATCTATCACTTTGAATGTCTGGCCCGGAACCGACTCGGTTATGACGCCGGAATCAAGGCGATCGCGGCTGACCCGAATTACTCGTCGGACTGGAGAGCTTGGATCACGCGAATTCGAATGGAACTGGGAACCCGCGAGTTCGCAGATCTGATTTACTCGCAGTCACAGCAATATGTCGAAGATCGTCGACGGGAACTTCGCGGGCAAGACCCGCAGATCACAGCGAAAATTCTGTTCGACGCCCAAGCCGGTCGCATCGCCCGCGCAAATCTGGGCAAAGACCCACTCTATATGTTCGCCGCCCTGCAGCGACAGCTGGGGTATCCGGCAGTGCCGCGACAGGCTGCAGCAGCCAGTGGGCCGATAATCCCGCCACAGGTCGAAATGCGCTTCCAGCGCATCGAAGCGAGACTCGGACTGGTGGAACAGGAACAGCGCGGAGGCATCGACCTGTCGAACTTCTTCCAAGGCCCCGGCTCTTCAGCAGGAACCGACGGAGAAGATATCGGCCAGGCCCCCGCCTGACTTTCTTAGCTAATGAACGGGCGCCCGGCATTTCACTGATCCCGGCAGGCAGCAGCCTGCCTACAGTCACTTCATTCCCGAACAGATATTCTGAACGGGAATACAGTATCAAGCAGAGAGCGGGTGACGAGATGTGCGGACGCTTCAATCTCAGAACGACAGCGGCAGAACTGACCGCGATGTTCCAGGCGGCAATGAACTATGAACCGCCAGTTCGCTTCAACATCGCTCCGACCCAGGCGACGGCCGTCTGCGTTCAGAATGAGACCGGATCGCGAGAAATTGTGCCCATGCTTTGGGGCCTCATTCCCGCTTGGTCGAAGGACAAGAAAATCGCGGCATCGTTGATCAATGCCCGTGCGGAGACCGTGGCCGAGAAACCGTCATTTCTGACAGCATTCAAACGGCGGCGGTGCCTCGTGCCCATGTCGGGATTTTATGAATGGCTTCGATCGGGAAAAACAAAACAGCCTTTTCACATTCACCGGCACGATGATGCCCCATTCGCTGTTGCAGGCATCTGGGAGAGCTGGCATGACGTCAATACGTTCGCGGTGATCACGACGGCCGCGAACCGGGTGATGAGTCCGATTCACGATCGGATGCCGGTGATCATCGCGCCTGAGCTGTATTCAGAGTGGCTGGACAATCGTGCGACGCCGGAGTTTCTGCAGTCACTGATCGAACCGCACGAGTGGAGCGGAATAGAATGCGTTGAAGTGTCGAACGTCGTAAACAATGCCCGCAATGATGTGCCGGAATGTATTGACTTGATCAACTAAATAGCTCCACATCGTTTCCGGAGTGTCGTTTTCGATTGGTGTAGGAACAAAAACAGGCTTGGTCTACGTTGGGGAGGTGTACCACCACTTCCCTTTCGAGGAGCCAAGCCATGGATGGCAGTA